>NZ_BAAANF010000030.1:0-29016 GCF_039529655.1 Kribbella yunnanensis
AGACGGATCCCATCAAAGACAGCGTCGTCAGTGCTCAAGCGAGTCATCCGCCAAGAGCCACAACCATCATCACTGATGCTCAAGCTGTCGCACGCTCGGTCCGCGGCGGGCTGGAATTGCGCGGGACGGTCACTAGGCTGGGGTTGTGATGAAGCTGACGAAGTTTGCGCATGCTTGTGTTCGGCTCGAGAAGGATGGGAAGACGCTGCTCGTCGACCCGGGTTCATTCAGTGAGGACGCGGTGTTCGAGCGAGCTGACGCCGTACTGGTCACGCATGAGCACCAGGACCATCTCGACATCGGGCGCGTGAAGGCGTTGAACGTGCCGGTCTACACGAACGCCGGTGTCGCCGCGCAGCTCACCGAGCTTGGTGATCGCGTGCATGTCGTCGAAGGTGGTCAGTCGTTTGACGCGGCTGGGTTCGCGGTCAGTGCGTACGGCAAGGACCACGCGGTGATCCTGCCCGAGTGGGGCGTGCCGTGCGAGAACGTCGGGTTCCTGATCGACGACGCGGTCTACCACCCCGGCGACTCCTTCACCCAGCCCGACCGCGCCGTACACACGAACCTGGTCCCGATCTCCGGCCCGTGGTTCGCCCTCCCGCCGGCAGTCGACTACGCGCGCACGGTGAAGGCCGAGCAGCTGGTCGGCATCCACGACGGTCTCCTGTCGGAGATCGGCCTCGGCATGATGCCCCGCTTCCTCAACTCCAACGAGCGCCCCTACCGCAAACTCGCCCAGGGCGACTCCCTCACCATCGCCTAACCCCGCGCCTCCTCCACGCGCATTTCAACGGATATCCCCGCAATGTGCTGGTTCTCCCCTCAAGTTTTGAGGGGAGAAGGGGCGACCTGAACGGAGATCCGTTCAAATGGGAGCGGAGGGGTGGTGCGGTGGGTCGGCGGTGAAACGGCGGAGGTCGGTTACGGGGGTGAAGCCGAGGCGTTGGTAGACGCGATGGGAGTCGGGGTTGGCGAGGTCGGCGCGGAGGACCACCTCGGCCTGGGGATGGAAGAGCTGGGCCAGGTGGGCGGTCATCGCGGTGCCGTAGCCGTGGCGGCGGTGGGTGGCGGGGGTGTAGATCGGGCCTAGGCGTACGACGCCGTGCAGTACCGGGCGGTGTCCCCCGAGCGTCACGGGCTCGCCGTCGACCTCGAGGAGCCAGAGGCGGTGGGTCTCGATCAGCTTGTGGACGGCTGCAGTCAGGTCGGCGGCTCGGTCGCCGGGGACCCAACCCCGGCGCTCGTCCTCGGTGCGACCCATTTCATCCAGCCACTCCGCACACACCGGTACGTCGGCCGCTTCGGCCAGGCGAGGTGTGCCGACGGCTCGCGGTGGACGCAGCTCGGTCAGGCGGTACAGGCGAACACCGCCTACTTCGTGGAACTGCTTGCCCGTGGCAACCGACCGCGCCCCGGCAAACCGTCCAGCGGGTTCACCTGTGCCTTCGAGGCCGGTCGAGTGCGGCGCCACCTTGCGAAGCGCGGCAACCAGAGCGGAAGGCGGATCCGGTACGTCGCCCAACCGGATCCCCCGCGGCTCTCGTGCGACCGCGAACCCGCCGGGGACCTCGACCAGAGTCCCGCCTTGATCCAGTTCCTCCAGCAGGGCAAGGTGTTCAGGTGAACGCATACCCGACGAAGTCCTGCACCGGGCGATAACCGATCGCGGCATAGATCTTGTTCGACGTCGGATTCGCAAGATCGGTCATCAGGCAGACCTGATCACCCGCGTCACGAAGGTGCCGAGTGACCTGCGCGGTCAGCGCGCTGGCATACCCATGACCGCGATGCTCCACCGGCGTGTAGACCGGCCCGACCCGAACCGCCCCGAAGACCGGACTCTGATGACCGACCATCGTCACGATCCCCTCGTCCTCCCAGACCCAGAGGCGCCGCCTCTCCACGCGCTGCTGCAGCCAATCACGGTCAGCATCGATGCCCTCCGCAGAATGACCGACCTCCAGGCGGTAAGCGCCGAACATCGGCGTCAACGTGTCCAGGTCACCATCGACAGCGAGTCGCGGCGCCCCCTCGGACTTCTGCTCGACGAAGTCACCAAGAACGTGCAGGCGGGACCGGTCGACGACAGCAAACGCCCGCCCGACGCGAGCGCCGTACAGCTCGGCGAACAACCGCGCCGACTCCTCCGCCCCGTGCACAGTCCGAGCACCCGGCATCACCTCAGCCAGTACGTCGACCACCGGCGGCACCAGTTCGACCGGCAGACCGCCGAGGCCGATCCCACGCAACGCCGTCCAGATGGCCGCCCCGATCACCTCGTCGGTATCGGAGTGCACGGACACGAGGACCGGCGGTTCCGGATCGTTCATGATCCCTCGAACACGGTCAGCGACATTCGTCAGCAGCGAGGTGTTGAGCACCGGATCACGTTGCAGATAAGGGAAAACCAGCTCCTGAAACGCCGCAGCGTCGTACGTCGCCCGCGCGATCACGAGGTGAACTCCAGGACCACGAAGTCGGCGACCGGACGATACCCCGCCTCGTGGTAGATCTTGTTCGAGGTCGGATTGTCCAGATCCGTGTAAAGACACGCCTCGTTGCCGCCAGCAAGGATCTCCGCCGTGACGTAGCTGGTCAGCGCACCGGCATACCCATGACGCCGGTGCTCCGGCGGCGTGTAGACCGGACCGACCCGGCAGACGCCGAAGATCGGTCGGTGGTAGCCGACCATGCTCACCGCCTCGCCGTCGACCTCCCAGATCCACATCGTGTTCTCGGCCAGCTTGTGCTCAGCCCAATCGCGAGTGTCGTCGCCCAGCTCCGGGAACCCGTCCCGCCCCCACGCCGCGACCAGGTCGATGTCCTCGGACTGCATCAGTCGCGCGACTCCGGCCTCGGCGGTCAGCTGCGCCGGAGTGATCAGCTTGTGCAGCCGGGTCCGCATCGCCTCTGCCACCTGACCGCCACGCCGCTCACACCAGCGTTCCGCGAACCGGTGCGCCGCGGCCGCGTCACCGGCGACTCCGCCCGGTACCACTTCGTCGTACACGCCCTCGGAGACCACACCGTCGTACAGCTCGAGATACCGATCGGTCACCAGGTCCACCAGGTCCGCGCGCAGCGACCCCAGGTACACCCCGCGCCCGGCCGTCCGCATCGCGACTCCGACCACGTCTTCATCGTGGACAGAGACGAAGTACGGCGGGATGTCGTCGGCCGGCCGGATGCCGACGGCCCGTTCGTGCACGTTGCTGAGGATGACCGTGTTCAGCACCGGATCCTGTTGCAGGAAAGGGAAGACGAGTTCCGAGAAGTCAGCCGGGTCACTGGTCACCTGGACGCGCATGGTCGGGAGACTACGCCTCCCTGAGTGCCACCGGCGAACCCATTTGGGTAGGGGAAAGTCCACCTGGGTCCGGGGGTGACGACCATCGAGTGCGCACCGGATTACCGGGAGTGTTGGTGCAAGCCACTCCAACGGAAGAAGACCGTGATGATCAAGCTGGGTTCAGTACTCGCCATGACCGTCGGCACGCTGCTCGCGGCCGGTCCGGTCGCGACCGCGGCCGCTGCCGACGGGCCGGTGGTCGTGACGGACAAGGGCGCCGTCCGCGGCAAGCTGACCCACGGCGTACGGGAGTTCCAAGGCATTCCGTACGCCGCTCCGCCGGTCGGTGCGGACCGCTGGGGCTCGCCCCGTCCGGCCGCGGCCTGGCGCACTGTGCGCGACGCGACGACCCCGGGCGCCGCATGTGCGCAGAACGCAGGCATCTTCGGCGAGAAGGCCAGCACCAGCGAGGACTGTCTGTTCGTCAACGTGACCAGCCCGCGGCAGGCCCGCAAGCTGCCGGTCATGGTGTGGATCCACGGCAGCGGCTACCGGAACGGGTCCGGCGCGATCTACCGGCCGTACGACCTCGTGAGGCGCGGCGACGTAGTGGTCGTGACGATCAACTACCGGCTGGGCATCTTCGGCTTCCTCGACCATCCGGCGCTCGACGGTACGGGGCGCTCTGGCAACTTCGGACTGGAGGACCAGCAGGCCGCATTGCGCTGGGTCCAGCGGAACGCCGCAGCGTTCGGCGGTGATGCGCGCAACGTGACGGTCTTCGGTGAGTCGGCGGGAGGCATGAGCACCTGCGCCCAGCTGGCGTCGCCGGCCGCAGCCGGACTGTTCCAGCGAGCGATCGTGCAGAGCGGCCCGTGCACGGTCAACAACTGGACCGAATGGGACGGCACGCCCAGCTGGAGCACCAGCTGGTTGCCGCGCCCGCGTGCGATGGCTGAGACACAGGGGGTGTCGGTGGCCACCGACCTCGGCTGTGCCGACACCGCTACCGCGGCGGCCTGCTTGCGCGGTCTGTCGACAGAGCAGCTGCTGACCAAGTCGGAGTACGGGTTCGCACCGGTGTACGGGGGTGGCGGGGTGCTCCCGCTCGCCCCGGTCGACGCACTGACCAGCGGACGGTTCAACAAGGTCCCGGTGATGCCGGGGATGACTCGTGACGAGTACCGCACGTTCGAGGCGGCACAGCAGCAGTACGGCGTCCCTCCGATGAAAGACGAGGCCGAGTACGCCGCCCGTGTCACCGCCTATGTCGGTACGGCGAAAGCGGTGCAGGTGCTGGCGCACTATCCGGCCGCGAACTATGGCTCGCTGAGTGAGGCCTGGTCGGCTGTCGTCACTGACGCCAACTTCGCGCGGTCTGTGAGCGATGTCAGCCGAGCGCTGCGCCGACAGGTGCCGACGTACGCCTACGAGTTCGCCGACGCGAATGCTCCCTGGGTGGCGAACAGCCCGCAGCCGACCTTCCCGACCGGTGCGTTCCACGCCGCTGAGCTGCAGTACCAGTTCGACACCGACTACTTCGCCGGTCGGCAGCTAACACAGTCGCAGCAGCAGCTCGCCGACCAGATGACTCGCTACTGGACCCAGTTCGCCCGGACCGGTACGCCGAACGGTCCCGGCTCGCCGCACTGGTCCCCCACTGACGGCAACACCGCCCAGAGCCTCGCCCCCGGTCGTGTCCGGCCGATCAACTTCGCCGCCGATCACCAGTACGCGTTCTGGCAGGCCATCTACCGCTAAGGCTCGGAATTACACTGCGGACATGTCCACCACGCGGTTGCTGCTGCTCGGGATCGTCCGGATCTTCCAGCCGGCCTACGGGTACCAGCTGCGCCGCGAGCTGCTCACCTGGAACGTGCAGGACTGGGCCAACATCAATCCGGGGTCGATCTACACAGGACTGCGGACGCTGGCCAAGCACGGGTACCTGGCCGAGCTCGAGGAAGGTCCAGGCCACCGGCCCGGGCGGACGTCGTACAAGCTCACAGTGGACGGCGAGACCGAGTTCTTCTCGCTGCTGCGACACCACCTGTGGGCGGTGGACGGTTTCCACCCGGACCGGATGCAGGCCGCGCTGAGCTTCCTGTGGACCCTCCAGCGGGACGAGGTGCTGACCGCACTGGAGGCGCGGATCGCCCAGATCGAGGCCCGGCTGAAGGCGGCCCCGTTCAACGAGCGGCAGATCCAGACCGACCCCGGGACGCCGAACCAGGTCGTCGAGATGCTCCGCATCGCCGCCGCCCGCGACCGCGGCGAGCTCGACTGGACCCGCGAATTCCGCGACCGCGTCGCCGCCGGCGACTACTCCTTCGCCGGCGAGCCCCCCGACTGGAACCCGGACCCCGCCCTCATCGCCGAATGGCGCGACCGCCCCACCCCCTAGCCCCTCCCACCCCGTCTGGTGGGTACACCCATCGGATGGTGGGTTGGCCCACCGGATTCGCGTTGGCCAACCCACCGTCGGATGGGTCTACCCATGAGAGGGGAACCATCGGGGGGCGGATATTCAACTTTGACTATTCAAGGTTGATTGAGCAGACTGGCTACATGATGATCGAAGCTCGCGGACTCGTCCGCACGTTCAAGACCCGGCGGGGGCCGGTGCAGGCGGTACAGGGGGTGGACCTGGCGGTCGCCGACGGCGAGATCGTGGGTTTCCTCGGGCCCAACGGGGCCGGTAAGACGACGACGATGCGGATGCTGGCGACTCTGATCCAGCCGACCAGCGGTACCGCGACAGTGGCCGGGTGCGACCTGGCCAAGGACCCGGTGGGCGTCCGCCGCCGGATCGGCTATGTCCCGCAGAGCGGGTCGACACTGCCCGAGGCGATCGCCGGTGACGAGGTCGTCGACCACGCCCGGCTGTACGGCGTACCGAAGGCCGAGGCGGCCGCGCGCGGCCAGCGGCTGTTCGAGGAGCTGGATCTGCAGGGGCTGTGGCGTCGGCAGTGCAAGACGCTGTCCGGTGGGCAGCGGCGGCGGCTCGACATCGTGATGGGGCTGATCCACGACCCCAAGCTGATCTTCCTGGACGAGCCGACCACCGGCCTCGACCCGCAGGCCCGCGCGAACCTGTGGGAGCACATCCGCGGGCTGCGGGCGCGCGGCGCGACGATCTTCATCACCACGCACTACCTGGACGAGGCGGACGCGCTCTGCGACCGCATCCTGGTCATCGACCACGGCAAGATCGTCGGCTCCGGCAGCCCGGAAGAGCTCAAGCAGCAGGTCTCCGGCGACGGCGTCCGGCTGGAGCTCGCCGACGCCGCACAGGCGCCGGCGGTGAGCAAGATCGTGCGCGAGCTGGACGGCGCCGTGGAGGTCGAGGCCGAGGGTGACTCGGTCGGGTTCCGGATTCCCCGTGGCGGTGCGGTGCTGCCGAGCCTGCTGCGGTCGATCGATGCCCAGGGCATCGAGTTGACCGGCGTCGAGGTGCACCGCCCGACGTTGGACGACGTGTTCCTGACGATGACCGGACGCTCGCTCCGCGACGACGATGCCACCGCATCCACCGAGCCGGCTGAGAAGGAGGTTGCGGCATGAGCGTCGACGTACTGACTCCGGTCCGCGGCAGCAACGTGTTGCGGGAGACGTGGATCGTGTTCAACCGGGCGATGCGGCTGTCGCTGCGGAACCCGATGTGGTCGATCCTGATGCTCAGCCAGCCGCTGATGTACCTGTTCCTGTTCGGTCCGCTGCTCAAGCCGATCACCGCGCAGATCAGCGAGGGCGCGACCACGAACGCGTACCAGGTGTTCATCCCCGGTCTGATCGTCCAGCTCGGCATGTTCGGCGCGATGTTCGTCGGCTTCGGGCTGATCGCGGAGTACCGGGCCGGCGTGATCGAGGCCGACCGCGTGACCCCGGCCTCCCGGATCGCGCTGATGGCAGGCCGAGTACTGCGGGATGTCGTCGTACTGGTCGCACAGTCGGTGCTGCTGCTCTTGGCGGCGCTGCCACTCGGACTGCGGGCACCATGGAAGGGCGTGCTGCTGTCACTGGTGATTGTGGCGCTGCTCGGCGCGACGTTCGCGTCACTGTCCTACTCGGTGGCGCTCATCACCAAGAGCGAGGACGCACTGGCCCCGCTGCTCAACGGGATCGCCATGCCGTTGCTGCTGCTGTCCGGCATCCTGCTGCCGATGCAGATCGGTCCCACCTGGTTGCAGCGGCTGTCTGACATCAGTCCGCTCAAACACGTGGTCAACGGCGTCCGGGCGATGTTCCGGGGTGAGGTCGCCAGCAGTGCGGCGCTCTGGGGGCTGTTCTGGGTCGTGCTGCTCACCGTCATCGGCCTGGCCGTCGGAGCTCGTACCTTCCGGAAAGAATCCGCTTAGCTCCTGTTCATCAGTAGGTCGCACGGCCGGAGTAACGTCCGGCCGTGCGCTCACCTTTGATCCGTGGACTGGTGGGCTCTGTCGTCGTCGCCATAACCAGTCTGGTGACCTCGGTAGTGCCTCCTTCGTCATGGGTGGCGACGTTCCCGGTCACTGGCGATCTGCGCACCACACTGGCCGGCCGGATGATCGCACTGGCGTTCATGGTCGCCGGGCTCGGGCTGATGGCGTGGGCGTGGCTGGAGGTCGGCCGCAACGTCATGGCCGGGCAGAAACCGCGGCTGGTGCGCATGGCGACGTACTGGAGTCTGCCGCTGCTGTTGATCCCGCCACTGTTCAGCCGGGACGCGTGGAGCTACGCTGCCCAGGGGGCGTTGGTGGCCGAGGGTTTCGACCCCTATGCGGTCGGTCCGGCCGCACTGTCCGGCCCCATCGTCGAGGCGGTCGACCCACGGTGGATGGAGACACCAGCGCCGTACGGGCCGTTGCCGCTCGCGTACGGCGGTCTGGTGGCCCGCCTGACCATGGATCCGTACATGCTGATGCTGGCGCATCGTCTGCTCGCGGTCATCGGCATCGTGCTGATCGCCTGGACCGTACCGCGGCTGGCGCGGGCCTGTCGGGTCGATCCGGTGTTCGCAACTTGGCTGGTGGTCGCCAACCCGATGCTGCTCATGCATGGGATCGGCGCTGCCCACAACGACATCCTCATGCTCGGTCTGGCCTGCAGCGCCTTCGCGCTAGCCCTCACAGGCCACTGGGGTACGGCGGCGGTCGTGGCCGGCGTCTCTGCCGCGGTGAAGCTCCCTGGTGGGCTGGTGGTGATCGCTATTGCCGCAGTGATGAGTCCGCTCGCCGGACGGCTGTCGCGGTTCGCGAGTCTGGCTCTTGCCGGCGTGGTGTCCGTGCTGTCGCTGGTGACGATCGGTGCGTTCACCGGTGTCGGTTCGGGCTGGTTGAACGCGCTCGACGTACCAGGACTGGTTCGGTCGCCGTTCTCGATCGCCAACCTGGTCGGGGACGCAGCCCACGGCGTACTGGCTCTGTTCGGCCAGGACACTGCGGCGGAGCAGTCTCTGGAAGTTGTGAAGCTGGCCGGAATGCTTCTGGCGATCACACTGATCGCCGTACTGAGTCTGCGGTCGTCGATCCATCATGCGGCGCGTGCAGTCGGTATTGCGTTGCTGGCGATCGTGCTGCTCGGTCCAACAGCGCATGACTGGTACTTCCTGTGGTGTCTGCCGTTCCTGGCCGTCGCCCGGCCAGGCCGGCGGCTGGTGACCACCATCGCTGCGGTCAGCCTGATCTTCACGATCGCTGCGCCGCTGAACTCGTCACTGCGCGGTGCGACCATTCCGATCCTCACCACGACCGCATTGGTGATCGCGGTCGTCGCACCGCTGCTCAACCGGCTGCGCAAGCTGCACCCGGCACGTGTGGTCAGACGGACCGAACTGCCGCAACCAGCTCCGCAGCCAACGGTCGATGCGTAGTCCGCGGCACGCGGGCCTCGATCACATCGACACCGGCCACTGTGGCCGCCAGTGCGGCCTGTAGGTCCGCAGCGTTCTCCACCAGCTGGTACGGCGTTCCAGTCGCCGCGCAGAGTGCGCCCAGGTCGGTGTTGTGCGGCGTACCGAAGACGCGCTCGAAGTGCGACGCGTGCGTCGGGTCGCCCTGCTCGAGAGTGGAGAAGATTCCTCCCCCGTTGTCGTTGACCACGACGATCCGCAGGTCTGGGCGGGCCTCGTCCGGGCCGATGATGAGCCCGTTCGAGTCGTGCAGGAAAGCGAGATCGCCAATCAGCGCGTACGTCGGTCCGGCGTTCGCGAGGGCGGCGCCGATCGCGGTCGAGATGGTGCCGTCGATCCCGGCCAGACCGCGGTTGGCGATGGTCCGGATCGGCACGACCGGGGCCAGGTCGAGGTCGCGGACCGCGTTCGAGGAGGCGACCACGAGCATGCCGTCGGCTCCGGCGGCGGCGCCGACGATCGCGGCGATCCCCGGTCCGGTGAGATCGTCGGCGAGCAGTTTGTCGATCGCCGGGCGCGCGAGCTGGTCGGCCTGCTGCCAGCGTTCCAACCAGTTGGTTACATCCGGTCCGGCGACCTCGAGCCCGGTGACCACGGCCGAGGCACGGCGGGCCGGGTCGGGCCAGAGGCCGGTCGGCGCGACCACGATCACCTCGACGTCGGCGCGCGCCAGCAGCTTGGAGATCGGCCGGGACAACGTCGGGTGCCCGAACACCAGCACTCGCTCGATTTCATTCGTGAGATCGCTTGCCTGCAGCAACAACCTGTAGGCCGAGATGACAGCGGGCCCGGTCCTGGACCGGCTGGACGGTTCGGCGAACAGCGGCCAGCGACCGCCCTCGGCCGCCAATCGCGCCGCCTGCGAGGCCCCGTCGCCGGCAACGACCACTGTCCTCGGTCCGGGTGCCACGGTCGACGGCTGGCCGGCTGCTGCGTGCACTGCGGTCCATGGCCCAGTACTGCGGCCATCCAGCGGCTCGGGCCAGTCCTCACCGGCCGTTGGCACCAGAGGTTCGGCGAGCGGGCAGTTGAGCTGCACCGGCCCTGGGTCGGCGTTGCGAGCACCTGTGGCATTGGCCACGGCCCTGGCGACTTGTGAGCGCCAGTACGCGACCTGGCCGAACTCTCGGACCGGAGTGCCCATCTCGTGGAACAGTCGCACGGATGAGCCGAAGACCTTGAGCTGATCGGTCGTCTGGTTGGCTCCGGCACCACGGAGTGCGGGCGGCCGGTCCGCGCTCAGCACGATCAACGGGAGTCCGCTGTGCGACGCCTCCAGGACAGCCGGGTGCAGGTTCGCGACCGCCGTACCGGACGTCGTCACCACTGGCACCGGCAGACCGGTACCGCGGATCAGTCCGATGGCCAGGAAACCCGCCGTACGCTCGTCGATCCGGACGTGCAGCCGCAGCCGGCCGGTGCGGTCCGCCTCGGCCAGAGCGAGGGCCAGCGGGGCGCTGCGGGAGCCTGGCGAGACCACGGCCTCCCGGACACCACAGCGGATCAGCTCGTCGACCACCACGGTGGCGAACGCAGTGGACGGGTTCATCGGGCACTCCTCTGTTGCACTCGGGTCAGGCGCTCTTCCCACACCGCAGTCCGCTCCGGGTCGGCCCGGTTGGCTTCGAGCTGGTCCGGCTGCACCCGCTTGACCGGCAAGAAGCCGTCCACCGGCAGCAGCGGCTCGCTGACCACTTCGCTGGTGAACATGGAGACCGTGGCGAGGCCGCAGGCATACGGGAGCTCCGGCAGGGCAGCTGCCAGGGCGACTCCGGCAGCGATACCTACCGAGGTTTCGAGGGCCGACGACACGACGACCGGGAGACCGATCTGTTCCGCGATCTCCAGGCAGGCTCGGACGCCGCCGATCGGTTGCACCTTGAGCACCGCGATATCGGCCGCGTCGAGCTTCTTGACCAGCGACGGATCCTCGGCCCGGCGGATCGACTCGTCCGCGGCTACGAGCACGTCGGTACGCCGCCGTACCGCGGCCAGGTCCTCGACCGCGGCACACGGCTGCTCGACGTACTCGAGATCGAAACGGGACAGCTCGGTCAATGCATGCAGAGCCTGATCGACCGACCAGAGGCCGTTGGCATCGATGCGCACTTGACCATTACCGATCGCATCCCGCACGGCTTCGACGCGCTCGAGATCGTCTTTGAGCGTTTGACCAGGCTCGGCGACCTTCACCTTGGCGGTGCGGCAACCGGATGATCGAACGATCGCTGCGGCCTTCTCGGGGCTGACGGCGGGGACCGTGCAGTTGACGGGTACGACGTCACGCAGTGGCGCGGGCCAGCCGTCGTACGCGGCCTCATGTGCGGCGCGCAACCAGGAGACGGCGGTGGCGTCGTCGTAGTCCAGGAACGGACTCCACTCCGCCCAGCCGGCCGGGCCCTCGAACAGCATGCCTTCGCGAACGGTGATGCCACGGAACTTGTTCTTCAGGCCGATCGAGTACGTGATCACAGCAATGCCTGCCGATCTACTTTGCCGGAGGCAAGCATCGGGAGTGCGTCCAAGTGATGCACTTCGCGCGGGGCCCACGTTCGGGGCAGCACCTCGGCGACAAAGTCCCGCAGCTCGGCCAGGCTCGGTTCGCCCACGACATACGCGACCACTCGGGTCCCCCACTCCGCATCGGGTACTCCCAGCACCACAGCGTCCTTCACATCCGCATGTTCGAGCAGTCGCGCCTGCACGGTCGGCAGGGTGACGTTGACTCCCCCGGAGATCACTACGTCATCGATGCGACCGATCACTTTTAGTTGGCCGTCGACGAGCTCGCCCCGGTCCTGGGTGCGGAACCAGCCGTCCCGCAACACCTCTGCGGTCAGCTCAGGCTGCAGGCGGTAGCCGGAGAACAGCGTGCTGCCCTTGATCAGGATGCGGCAGTCGTCGAGGTCGACAGACGTCCCGGTGAGCGGCTGACCGGCGTACACGCACCCACTGCCCGTCTCGGTCATTCCGTACGCCGGGATCGCGGTGACGCCGGCTTCGGCCGCACGGGTCTTCAGCGCAGCCGGAGTGGCCGCGCCACCGATGATGATCGCGTCGAAGCTGCGTAACGCGTCGAGATCGGTTTCGAGGTACCGGGCCAGCTGGGTCGGCACCATCGCGGTGTAGCGACGGGAGCCGGTCATGGTCGCGGCAGCCTCGCTGAAGCTGTCCTGCAATAGCACCGGCGACTGACCGGCCACCACGGACCTGGTGAGGATTTGCAGACCGCCGACAAAATACGGCTTCATCGGCAGCAGCCACTGCCCCGGGCCGCCGAGCCGCTCATGCGTAGCCTCGGCCGATGCCACCAGCGCGTCCCGCGACAGCAGGACCCCCTTCGGCTCACCGGACGACCCCGAAGTGGTCAGCACGACCGCACAGTCGTCCTCCAACGGCCGGTCCGGCGCCGCAGCCCGCCGTACCCGCTCCGCAGCCGCCAAATCCGCCGGTACCGGGGCAAACGGCGGGCCGCTGCCATCCAGTACGCCGGTCAGCGCGCGGAGCACGGCGTCCGGCGTACCGGGGACCAGATGGAGGGTAGACATGTCAGTCCGAGCGTACGGCTGAAAGAATCTCTGTCCATGGCCACCCCTGCGCAGTGGATCGAAGGCGCGCGACCCCGCACACTCCCCGCCGCCGTAGCTCCCGTCCTGGTCGGAACCGGAGCCGCGGCGTACCTGGACGCCTTCGTCTGGTGGAAGGCCCTGCTAGCCCTGGGCGTCGCCCTGGCCCTACAGATCGGCGTCAACTACGCCAACGACTACAGCGACGGCATCCGCGGCACCGACGAGGTCCGAGTCGGCCCACTGCGCCTGGTGGGCTCCAAGGTCGCCACGCCGGGACAGGTGAAAACCGCAGCGTTCACCTGCTTCGGTGTCGGCGCCGCCCTAGGCATCGTCCTCTGCGCCACCTCCAGCTGGTGGCTCCTGGTCGCCGGCGCCGCCTCCCTGATCGGTGCCTGGTTCTACACCGGCGGCAAACGCCCCTACGGCTACCGCGCACTAGGCGAGGTCAGCGTCTTTCTCTTCTTCGGACTGGTCGCCGTACTAGGCACCACCTTCGTCCAGGCGGAAAAGCTCAGCTGGGTAGCAGTAGCCGGTGCTGTGTCCGTCGGCGCAATCGCCTGCGCCCTCCTGGTCGCCAACAACCTCCGCGACATCCCCACCGACACCGTCACCGGCAAGCGCACCCTGGCCGTCGTCCTAGGCGCAGCCCGCTCCCGAAAGCTCTACGCCGCCCTAGTAGCCCTAGCCTTCCTCCTGGCCATAGCCTCCGCCTTCGCCACCCCCTGGGCCCTACTAGCCTTCATCGCGGTACCGCTAGCCATCAAGGCCATCCGCCCAGTCCTCAGCGACGCCGTAGGCCCAGCCCTGATCCCCGTCCTCCAAGCCACCGGCCTAACCGAACTCCTCTACGCCATAGGCCTAACCGCAGGCCTCTTCATCGCCTCCTAACACCGTCGGCAAGAACACGTAGTAGTCGCCCGAACGCCCGCGCGGGCTGACCTCGCGAGCGTGAACCAACCCACGCCCTCCGACTACTACGTGTCCTTCGCGACACCTGACCCGCCACCAAGTCGCATGTACCCACCACCTCCGGGGTCTCGCGGGTGCCCATCACCTCCGGGATCTCGCCGGGCGCCGCTCCCCGGATCTCGCCGACGCCCACCATCCCCGGATCCCGCGAGCGCCCACCCCGTCCCGCATCTCGCGAGCGCCCACCACGTCCCGCATCTCGCGGGGCCACCACCACCCCGGGATCCCGTCGAGCGCCCTCCCTCGGGATCCCGCAGGCGCCCATCACCCCCGGCTCTCGCACGCGCCCACCATCCCCGGGATCTCGCGTGGCGACTCCCCCCGATCCGCATCCGCCCCGCAAGTGGGTCACGTGCCGAAGTACACCGGCCCGGTGCTTTCGAGGGGGTGGGTGGGAGCGACGAACGAGCGGCTGCGTAGCACGCTGGGGGAAGATCTACTGGGGTTCAGCCCACTCGCCAGTCGTGGCGAAGGTGTCGAGGGTGGCTAGGTACGGGGTGATGTCGATTCCGCTGGTGCGGAGCCAGGCTTCGTCGTAGTAGGTGTTGCCGTAGCGTTCGCCGCTGTCGCACAGCAGGGTGACGATGCTGCCTCGGGTTCCGGTACGGCGCATCTCGGCGGCCAGGCGCAACGAGCCCCACAGGTTGGTTCCGGTGGAGCCGCCGACCAGGCGGCCGGTGACTCGGGAGCAGAACTGCATGGCGGCGATGGAGGCGGCGTCGGGGACGGCGATCATGCGGTCGACGACGCCGAGGACGAAGGAGGGTTCGACGCGGGGGCGACCGATGCCTTCGATGCGGGAGGGGCGGCCGGTGGCGAAGTCGTTGTCGCCGGATTCGAAGGCGGGGAAGAACGCGGAGTTCTCGGGGTCGACGACGGCGACCGAGGTGTCGTGGCGCTGGTAGCGGACGTAGCGGCCGATGGTGGCGGAGGTGCCGCCGGTGCCGGCGCCGACGACGATCCAGGTCGGGACCGGGTGCTGCTCGAGCGAGAGCTGGTCGAAGATCGATTCGGCGATGTTGTTGTTGCCGCGCCAGTCGGTGGCGCGTTCGGCGTACGTGAACTGGTCCATGTAGTGCCCGCCGGTCTCTTCGGCCAGGCGCTTGGCCTCGCCGTAGATCTGGCCGGAGCGCTCGACGAAGTGGCAGCGGCCGCCGTAGAACTCGATCAGCTCGATCTTCTCCGGGCTGGTCGAGGCCGGCATCACCGCCACGAACGGCAGCCCGAGCAACCGGGCGAAGTACGCCTCACTGACCGCGGTCGACCCGCTGGACGCCTCGATCACCGGCGTGCCCTCGCTGATCCACCCGTTGCACAGTGCGTACAGGAACAGCGACCGCGCCAGCCGGTGCTTGAGCGACCCGGTCGGGTGCACCGACTCGTCCTTCAGATACAGGTCCACACCGGTAACAGCCGGCATCGGGAACACGTGCAGATGCGTGTCCGCACTCCGGTTCGCATCCGCCTCGACGATCCGGACCGCCTCCGACACCCAGGCGCGCGCCTTGTCGTCCCGACGGTCCACCTCACGACACACCCCGCTGTCACTCATGCGCAGCAGGCTAGGTGCTCCGTCAAGAAATGGGTATTCCTGCGCCCGGGGAGTCAGCCGGCCGCCCGCTCCGGAGGCTGATCGATGTTCTGCTCACGCTTGCGCTGCTCAGCCCGCAACCGCTCGACCTCCTCGACCAACTCCACGAGCGCTTGCTGCTCCGGTTTTCCCTTGTAGCGCCCGATCCCCAGGTTGAAGCAGTTCCGTTCGTACTCCACCGCGTCGGCCGTCTGCTGCAGATAGAAGCTCCGTTCCCGGAACTTGAAATAGCCGGTGAACCCGGCTGCCAGTCCGACGGCGAACGTCGTACCGACTCCAGCCCATCGGAGTGCCTCGTCGGCCAGCGAAAGGCTCGTCACAGCGGTCGCAGCCAGTGAACCGACAATCACAGTCGACTGCAGGTAGTTGTTGACGCGGCGGTAGCGAGCTGCACCCCTGCGCAGCGTCTCGAGCTCAGCGCCGAGCTCATCCCAGTAGGCGTACTGCCGCGGCAGGGTCTGCCCTGCCAGCCCAGCCAGCAGATGCGCCTTGTACTCGCGCTGTACGGCGAGATCGAGCTCGACCGCTTCGGGCGCAGGCAATGAGTCCTTGTCCAGCCGATAGAACCAGTAGCCCACCAGACTGATGAGCCCTCCGAACAGCATGATCCAGAAGGGTGCTTCGATGATCTTCTTGGTCGCACCGAAGTCAGGAGATGCTGACAGCAGGATTGAGCCGACGGCGCCGATCGGAAGCGCCACAAGCGCGCCTCGCACCCAGCGTCGGACCGCGCGGGCCTGGCGTAGTCGTCGTTCGAGGGTCAGCAGGGTTCGGTTGAGCTCCAGCAGGTTCTCGACACCGGTTGCCACGAGCTCTCCCCATTCGACCGTGCACGCCGACCCGCAACCCTAACGGGTCGGCGCGCTGGGGTGATTCAGCAGTCGCGGATTCGGCTGTAGCCGGCTGGGCCCGGGTAGTCGACCCAGGTGCTGGTGCCGAAGAGGGCGGCTACTACGACGCCGTCCTTGATCTGTTCGTAGTGGAGGTGGGGGCCGGTGACGTTGCCGGTTTCGCCGACGCGGCCGATCTGGGTGCTGTCGGTGACGGTGGCGCCGACGCCTACTGCGCGGCTCTGGAGGTGGGCGTAGAGGGTGTGCCAGCCGTCGCCGTGGGCGATCTCGATGTAGTTGCCGTAGCCGCCGGCGTCGTACGCCGAGCGCACCACGGTGCCTGCAGCGCTGGTCTTGACCGGCTTGCCCAGGTCGTCGCGGCCGGCGCCCCAGTTGAGGTCGACGGACCAGTACGACGGGCTGTGGCCGGAGCGGCTCGCACCGGACCAGGTCTCGTTGCAGCGGAATGGCACTCGGAGTAGCGGACGCGCGAGCGGCGCCATGTCTACCTGGGCGCGGACCGCAGCGGCTTTGGCAGCCGGTACGGCGGCTCGCTGGGCCATGTAGCTCGTCGGGGCCGGTGCAGGGTCGCCGGCACCACCGGCGCCGGCGGGGAGTGCCGGTGTGAGGGTCAGGGCAGCCAAGGCGACTGCACTGAGGACAGGGCGGATCATGTCGTCCTCCAGGGGCGGTTGGAGAGTTTGTCCTCACTAGCGTGACAGTCCGCGTTTGCAGTTACCCGCAATCCGGCCAAAGTCGGTCAGACCCCCGGAGCGAGCTACCTTGGGACGCACACGACGACCTGTGGGGGAATGATGACCAACAACGAGGACCGGCCGACCAGGAGCAGGGTCACGCTGACGGACATCAGTTCGCGCGCGTGGGAGCACCCGGCGGACCGGGGCGCTCTGGTGGCGCTGCGGCAGCTCAAGGGGTTCGACTTCGTGTTGCGGAAGATCTCTGGGCTGATCGACGAGCGCGCGGTGCGGCTGCAGTTCCTCGGATCGGCGATCCGGGTCGACGAGCGCCAGTTCCCGCGGGTGCACCGGCTCTACACCGAGGCGGGCAGCACTCTCGACGTACGGCAGCTTCCTGAGCTCTACATCACCAACAGCCCGATCTGGAACGCGTTCACCATCGGTCTGGACAAGCCGATCATCGTCGTCAACAGCGCCCTACTGCAGGGGCTCGACGAGGAGGAGCTGCGGTTCATCCTCGGTCACGAGCTCGGGCACGCGCAGAGCGGTCACGCGCTCTACCAGTCGCTGCTGTTCTGGCTGATGCGTCTGACCGGTGCGATGAACTGGATGCCGATCGGCGCACTGGGCATCCGGGCGATCATCGCCGCGCTGCACGAGTGGTCCCGCAAGGCCGAGCTGTCCGGCGACCGCGCCGGGCTCCTCGCCGTACAGGACCCGGCTGTCGCGCTCCGCGTGCAGATGAAGCTGGCCAGCGGCGGTCAGCTCGCCGAGCTCGACACCACGACCTTCCTCGCCCAAGGCACGGAGTACGAGAGTTCCGGCGACCTGCGGGACAGCGTGCTGAAGCTGCTGCTCCTCGAGGCGCAGTCGCACCCGCTGGCCGTCATCCGCGCGCACGAGCTGCGCCGCTGGGTGGACGAGGGCGAGTACACGACGATCGTCTCCGGCGACTACCCCAAGCGCCAGGACGACGCCACCGCCTCGATGTCGCAGGAGGCGAAGAACGCCGCCAAGTCGTACGGCGATGCGTTCGCCCGCTCGCAGGATCCGCTCGCGAAGCTGCTGCGCGATCTCGGCGACGGCCTCGGCGGCGTCCGCGACTGGGTCTCCGACAAACTCCGCCCGCCCCGCTAGCCACCCGCCCGCCCCGCTCACCACCCGCACCCCCACCGACCCCGCGCCCCTCCGGCGCGGGGTCTCCCCATTCCCGCCCCACCCACCCCACCCCGCTCACTCACCACAACCCCCCAACTCGATGGATATCCCCTCACCTGGGGGGTTGCCCACTGAGAATCTGAGCAGGCAACCCCCCATCTCCGTGGATATCCCCTCAGCTGAGGGGTTGCCCATCGAAACGGGGTTGCCCATCGAAACGGGGTGCCTGGCGGGATGCGAGTGGAACGGGGTGGGTGTGGAACGGGGTGGGTGGTGGGAAATGTGGGTGCGGGGGTTGAGGGTGGTGGGGGATGCTGGGCGGCATGGTTGAGGTTCGGGAGTTGGGGTCCGGCGACTGGGAGGTTTGGCGCGAGCTCAGGCTGGCGGCGCTCGCCGACGCGCCGTACGCGTTCGGCTCGAAGCTGGCGGACTGGGTGGATGCACCCGAAGAGAAGTGGCGGGCGCGGCTGGAGCTCGCTGGGTCCCGTAACGCGGTCGTCTACCTCGACGGTACGCCGGTCGGCATGGCCAGCGGCGTTCCCGGGGATGCGGACGGCGTGGTCGGGCTGATCTCGATGTTCGTCGCGCCGGCCGGGCGCGGGAAGGGCGTCGGCGAGCTGCTGATGCGTTGGGTCGAGGACGGTGCGCGGACCGGCGGTGCCCACACCCTCGAGCTGATGGTTGCTGAGGGCAATGAGAAGGCGATCGGCCTCTACGAACGCACCGGGTACGTCGTGACCGGCAGCCACCAAGAGGATGACCGGACCGAAATGATCATGCAGAAAAGCCTCTAGAACAGAGAAAGGCCCGCTTCCCCCCTCCCGGGAAGCGGGCCTTTCAGCAGGCGGGGCCGGTCAGCCCATGTGCACCGGGGTCTTGCCGTCGCCGGCGAGGTCCTTGTGCTTGACCGACAGACCGATCAGGGTAATGATCGCCGATCCGAGGGCCAGGAAGGTCGACCAGAGGAACGCCCGGGTGAATCCGTGCGTGGTGGCCACGGCCTCGAACTGCTTCTGCAGGACGCCGATCTGCTCCGGCGACTGCCCGGCCTCGGCGGCCTTCTGCAGGCCCGGGGCCAGCTCGGTGAACTTGTCCTTGATCGCGTTGGTGGAGACCGTGCCGAGCAGCGCCAGGCCGATCGCACCACCGATCTGCTGGACCGTGTTCAGTACGGCGGAACCCACACCCGAGTCCTCGTCCGCGACACCGCTGACCGCGGTCAGCGTGAGCGGCACGAAGATCAGGCCCATACCGAAGGACAGCAGCAGGATGAACGGCAGCAGCGCGGTGACGTACGACGAGTCGACCTCGAGCCGGCTGAATCCGAACATACCGGCCGCGACGAACAGTCCACCGGCACCGGAGATCCAGCGCGGGTCCATCTTCGCCACCAGGACCGAGGCGAGCTGCGCCGCGATCACGATGCCGACGCTGAAGGGCAGGAAGGCGAGACCGGTCACGATCGCGCTGTAGCCCATGATCGCCTGCACGAAGATGCCCAGGAAGTAGAACATCGAGAACATCGCCGCACCGACGATCAGCATCACGAAGAAGCTGACGCCACGGGTCCGGTTCGCGAGGATCCGGAACGGCATCAGCGCGTGCCGCGAACGAGCCTCGATGAGCAGGAACACCGCGATCAGCGCCACCCCGGCGATGATGAAGGCCAGCGTCCAGGTGTCACCCCAGCCCTTGGATCCCGCGCGGGTCAGACCGTAGACCAGCGAGGTCAGACCGACGGTGCCGGTGATCGCACCCGGCAGGTCGAACTTGCCCTTCTGGCGCGCCGACTCCCCCAGGTACCGGAAGGCCAGTACGGCGACGATGATGCCGATCGGCGTGTTGATGAAGAAGGTCCAGCGCCACGACACCTCGGTCAGCGCGCCACCGAGGATCAGTCCGACGGCCGCACCGGCCCCGGACATCGCGGCGTACACGGCCATGGCGCGGTTGCGCTCTTTGCCGGCCGGGAAGGTGGTGGTGATCAGGGCCAGCGCGTTCGGCGAGGCAGCAGCCGCTGCGACACCCTGCAGGATCCGGCTGGCGAGCAGCACGCTCTCGCTCTGCGCGATACCGCCGACGAACGATGCCACCCCGAACAGGACGACACCGAAGATGAACACCTTGCGGCGGCCGAGGATGTCACCGATGCGGCCGCCGAGCAGCAGCAGACCGCCGAAGGCCAGCGCGTAGGCGTTGACCACCCAGGTGAGCGTGGCGTCGGTGAAGCCCAGGGCGTCCTTGATGTGCGGCAGGGCGATGTTGACGACGGTGCCGTCCAGCACCACCATCAGCTGCGCCATGCTGATCAACGCCAGCGCGATACCTAGGTTGCGGTGACCGTGTTCGGTCACCGTGTCGGTCGGGCGATCGCCCTTCACGACGTCTTCGGACATGGATGATTTCCCCTCTTGCACTGTGCCTCATCGGCCTCACGGATGCGCCGACCAGCCCCTCGCCGGTCAGCTTGCCTGCGACCCCCGCGCCGCAGGCAGGATGATGTGGTCGATCACTCGGAGGATCAGTTCCTCGGTCGGCTGTTCGCCGAGGATGTAGGCCTGGTGCACGATCACGGCCGGCAGCGTCACCGAGAGCATCTCGATGTCGACGTCCGGACCGATCTCACCGCGGGCGACCGCCCGGGTGTACACCCCCGCGCTGATCGACTGCCGCGGTGCCAGGAACCGCTCCCGGAACGCCTTCTGCAGATCGGCGTCGCGGTGCAGCGCCGTCACCAGCCCGGCGATCACCGACATCGGCAGCTCGTCGGTGAACCCGCCCTCGCCGCACGACATCGCGATCAGGTCGCCCCGCAGGCTGCCGGTGTCGACATCCTCCGGGAGCGGGCAGCCCTTGGTCCGGCTGATCGCGTCCACGACCAGATCGGCCTTGGTCGACCAGCGCCGGTACAGCGTCGCCTTGCTGGCCTTCGCCAGCGTCGCGACCGAGTCCATGGTCAGCCGGTCGTAGCCCAGCTCGGCCAGCACCGTGACGGTCGCCTCGAGGATCTCTTCCTCGCGACCACCCTCGACCCGCGGCCGCTGCCGTGCAGTTTCGATCATCATCACCCTGAGTAAGCGTCCGATTGCAGATAGAACGAAACCGTTTCGTTCTATCCACCACGTTACGCCTCATGTGAACGAATGCACAAAAGATTTTCGGGGAGCAGAAAAGTGGCGTGCGTCACTGTCCGTACCACTCGATGCAGTGGTACGGCGTCAGAAGCGGGGCACCGCTACTGGTCGTCCTCGGCGGTCCGGGCCTGCTCGATCCGCTGCGACATCTTGCCGGCGCGGTGCTCGATCTTCCCGGCCAACCGGTCCCGGGCCGCCCGGAGGACGAAGATCGACAAGATCGACGAGATGATCAGCGCCACCAGCAGCAGCGGGAAGACGCTCAACTGGTTCCGCAGCGGGAAGTAGAGCACCGCGAAACAAATCGCGAACAGCCCGGCCCGCAGGCCGGTGTAGATGGCGAATTCCTTCACGTCACACCCCGGCGTACGAGTGCAGGCCGGACACGAGCAGGTTCACGCCGACGAAGTTGAAGATGAAAACGAACCAGCCGATGATCGCGATCGTGGCGGCCCGGCGACCGCGCCAGCCCGCGGTCGCGCGCGCGTGCAGGTAGGCGGCGTACACGACCCAGGTGACCAGCGACCAGACCTCCTTGGGGTCCCAGCCCCAGTACCGGCCCCAGGCGTACTCGGCCCAGATCGGTCCGGCGACCAGTACGCCGAAGGTCCACAGCGGGAAGGCGAACGCGAGCACCTTGTACGCCGTACCGTCCATCGCCTCGGCACTCGGCAGTCGGCGCAGCGCGGCCGACATCGAGCCGCCGTCCAGCGCCTTGCGCTCGGCGCGGGCCTTGATCAGGTAGAGCACGGAGACCAGGCCGCCGACGGTGAACGCGCCACCGGAGATCGCGGCCGCGGACACGTGGATGACCAGCCAGTACGAGTGCAGCGCCGGAACCAGCGGACCGGCCGGCGTGTAGAGCGCGAGCGTCGCAAGCCCCAGTACGGCGGCCACTACCAGCGTGACCGGAAGTCCCAGCCACTGCAGCCGGTACCGCTGCACGAACGCGAGGTAGACCACCGCGACCGCCAGGGACGCGGTGATGGAGAACTCGTACATGTTGCCCCACGGCACCCGCCCCGCGGCGAGCCCCCGGGTCAGCACACCGGTGAGGTGCAGGCCGAAGGCCAGGCAGGTCAGCAGCACGCCGATCCGGCTGGCCGCAGCCATCCGCGCGGACGGTGCGTTGTGGTCAACCGGGCCGACCGCGGCGGTCGTACCGCCCGAGGCCGGCTGTCCATCGGAGGTCACCAGGACCTGCGCTTCAGACTCCACCTTCACAACAGCGCGGCCCATCGCCCACTCGGACGCGTGCGAGACCATCGCGATCGCGTAGATGACGGTGGCCGTCGGAATCAGCAGGTTGGAGACCTGTGCGTAGCTCTCCGGACTCATGGCTTCTCCTGCGCGTCAGGTTGGGGTTTCAGAGCGTTGGTGATGGCGTGCAGTTCGTCGCCGAGCCCGCGTTCGGGACCCCGGTCCAGGCCCGCGACCTCGACCACGGTACGCCCGTCCTCCTCGCGGACCCGCACCCAGGTACGGCGCGGGTGGATGAAGAGCGAACCCATCAGGCCGAGGATCATCAGCACGACACCGCCGAGCGCGAGACCGGTCCCGGGGGTGTGGCTGACCTGCAGCTTCACCCAGCGGGAGTACCCGTCGAAGGTGATCGAGCCGGCCTTGTCGGGCAGCGTGAGGCTGTCACCGGGCTTGAGCTGGAAGCGCAGCTTGTCGCCGTCCTTCTCGAACTGGGTCAGCTTGTTCTTGTCCAGCTGGTACACCGACTCCGGCTTCCCGGTCTCCGGCTGCGGACGGCCGTAGAAGCCCGTCATCACCAGCGCCGGGTTCAGGTCGTCGGGGAACACCGAGCGCGGACCGAGGTCGTCGATGACCGCGGTCGGCAGGAAGAAGCCTTCGAAGCCCAGCGTCACGGGCCGCGCGTCCGGGGCCTTGATCACACCGAACGACGAGAAGTTGCCGTCCTGCGGGAGGAACGGCGCCGGTCCGGAGAACGCGACCTGTCCCGTGCCGTCCTTGACCGTCACCTTCGGCGCGTAGCCGTGGCCGAGCAGGTAGACGCTGCTGCCGTCGAGCTTCAGCGGGTGGTTGACCCGCAGGTCGTACGACTTCTCCGGACCGTCCGGGGTCTCCTGGTAGGTGATGTCCGCGTTGAACTCGCGCGCGGCACCCTTCTGCGGACCGCTCTCCTGGAACTTTGCCTCGAAGTCCTTGACGGTCAGCGCGAACGGCGGCAGGTCGTTCTCGGAGTCGAACGCCGAGCCCGACGTGAAGTCGTCGTACTGGGCCAGCGAGTTGGCGAAGCCGTTGCCTACGACAACCAACACGGTGCCGCGGTAACCGAACAGCGAACCCCAGGCGACGCCGATCAGCGCAAGGATCAGGGAGAAGTGGAAGAGCAGGTTGCCGGCCTCGCGGAGATAACCGCGTTCGGCGCCGATCGCGCCGTCGTACGACTCGACGCGGAAGCGGCGCCTTCGGAGCTCTTTTCGAGCGGCGTCCAGTACGGCGTCGGGGTCCTTCTCAACGGTGATGGTCTCGAAGCCGGCCAGGCGGTTCAGGTTGCGCGGCGGCTTCGGCGGGCGGGAGCGGACGGCCTTCAGGTAGACGCCGAGGCGCGGGACCACACAGCCGATCAGCGAGATGAACAGCAGCAGGTAGATCGCCGAGAACCAGGCCGACTTGTAGACGTCGAAGAGGCCGAGCTTGTCGTAGAACGGCCCGAGCTTCGGGTGCATCTCGAGGAAGTCGGCGACCTTGATCGGGTCGACCCCGGTCTGCGGGATCAACGAACCCGGGACCGCGCCGAGCGCGAGCAGGAACAGCAGCACCAGCGCGGTCTTCATCGACGTCAGCTGTCGCCAGGTCCAGCGCAGCCAGCCCTTGAACCCCATCGCCGGCAGGTCCGGCCGCCCGTCCGGGCTCGAGCCGGCCGCGATCCGATCCTCGACCTCGGTCATCTCACACCGCCGACCCGAAGTTGGCCACCCATTGCCGCAGGTCCGCGGTCATCACATCCCACACTCCTGTCAGCAACAGCACGCCGACGGTGATCATCAGTACGCCGCCGATCCGGATCACCAGCACTTGGTGTTTGCGCACCCACGCGACCGCGCCGAGCATGCGCCGGAACGCCAGCGCAGCAACGATGAATGGGATGCCGAGCCCGAGGCTGAACACGCCGGCCAGCAGTGCTCCGCGGCCGACACTGCCTTCGGTCGTGGCCAGCGTCATCACGGTTCCGAGCGTCGGCCCGATACAAGGTGTCCAGCCGAAGCCGAACAGGATGCCGAGCAACGGCGCGGCCGCGATCCCAACCGCCGGAACCCGGTGCACCCGCAGATCCTTCTGCAGGAAGCCCACTCCACCGAGGAAGACCAGGCCGAGTACGACGGTCGCGCCGCCGAGCACCTTGGTGATCAGGCCCTGATGATCGATGAGCAGATCACCGGCCTTGCCGAACACCACCCCGGTCAGGATGAACACGGCCGAGAACCCGGCCACGAACAACGCCGTACCGGCAAGCATCCGGCCGCGCTGCTTCGAGCCCAGCTCGGCCGCCGACAGCCCGGTCACGTAGGACAGGTAGCCGGGGAGCAGTGGTACGACGCACGGTGAGAAGAACGAGATCGTGCCGGCCAGCACCGCGATCGGCAGTGCCACCAGCATCGAGCCCGTCATGGCGTCGGCGAACCACTGACCCATCAGCTCAACCAGCGTCCTTGACCATGCCGAGCAATGTGTCCTTGGTGATCGGCGCGATCGCGCGGGCCGCGACCTTGCCTTCCTTGTCGATCACGAGCGTGGTCGGGATCGCCTTCGGCGAGATCTGACCACGGAACCGCAACACGGCCTTGCCGGACGGGTCGTAGATGCTCGGGTACGGAACCTTGAACTCCTGCTGGAACCTGCGGGCCGGGGCCGGGTCGAGATCGCGGGTGTTCAGTCCGACGAACTGCACCGACGTCCCGAGCTCCTCCGCGGCCTTCACGAAGTCCGGGGCCTCCTGGCGGCACGGTGGGCACCAGGAACCCCAGACGTTCAGGACGACGACCTTGCCGAGCTGGTCGGACAGCGTCCACTTCTTGCCGTCGAGGGTGTCGCCGCTGAGCGTCGGGGCGGGCTTGCGGTCGCCCTTGGCGAACACCGACACGTTGCCGTTGCCGCTGACGAAACCGGACTGGCCCTCGCGGTTCTGCGCCGACTGCTGGCCGGTCGTGCACCCGGTAACCAGCAGTACGCCCGCGATCAGGAACGCCGTACGACGGAACTTCATCACGCGCCGCCGACGAACTTCTTCGGGTTCTTCACCGGCAGCAGGTCCTTGGCCGGTTCGGAGTAGCCGACCGAGACGATCGACTCACCGTGGAAGGTGAACGAGGTCACGCTGGCCAGACTGCACTGCCGCTTCCGCGGGTCGTGCCACAACCGGCGGCCCTCGATCGCGGACCGGACGATCCAGATCGGCAGCTGGTGCGACACGATCAGGGCCTCGTGCCCGGCGGACTTCTGCCGGGCGGTCTCGATCGCGTCCCGCATCCGGCGGACGATCTGCTGGTACGGCTCACCCCAGGACGGCTTCACCGGGTTGCGCAGCAACCACCAGGCGCTCGGGTTCTTCAGAGCGCCGTCGCCGACGCCGAACTTCTTGCCCTCGAACAGGTTCGCCGCTTCGATCACCCGCTCGTCGATGTCCGGGGTGAGACCGAAGGTCTTGGCGATCGGCTCCATCGTCTCCTGGGCCCGCTCCAGCGGCGAGCTGACCAGGTGCACGATGTCGCGGTTCTTGACGTGCTCGGCCACCCGGTCGGCCATCTGGCGGCCGAGATCGGACAGGTGGAAATCAGGGATCCGGCCGTAGAGCACGCCGGTCGGGTTGTGCACCTCGCCATGACGCATCACGTGCACGACCGTGGTTTCGGTCACTGCTTGCCTTTCAGTTCTGTACGGCGGCCGCTGCCGCGGCTGCCGGTGCGAGGGCGGACTCGATCTCGGCGAGCCCGTCGTCGTCGATCGCGCTGCTGACGAACCAGGCCTCGAACGCGCTCGGCGGCAGGTACACCCCGCCGTCCAGCATCGCATGGAAGAACGCACCGAACCTCGGTAGCACCTGAGCGCCCGCATCACCGAAGTTCTTGATGACGGCATTCTCCTCAGACTCCACGAAGAAGACACTGAAGAGGTTCCCGGCCGCCTGGATGACGTGCGGCACACCTTCCTTGTCCAGCGCGGTCTTCACGAGCTCCTGGATGGTGAGCGCCGTCTGGTCGAGTTTTGCGTAGACCTCATCGGTCGCGAGCCGCAGCGTGGTCAGACCAGCAGTGGTGGCGATCGGGTTCCCGGACAGCGTCCCGGCCTGGTAGACCGAGCCCTCCGGAGCCAGGTGGGCCATCACGTCGGCACGGCCGCCGAACGCCGCGGCCGGGAAGCCGCCGCCCATCACCTTGCCGAACGTCATCAGGTCGGGCCGAACGCCGTCGACGCCGTACCAGCCGGACTTGGTGATCCGGAAGCCGGTCATCACCTCGTCGGAGATGAACAGCGCGCCGTTGTCCGTGCAGGTCTTGGCGAGGAACGCGTTGAAGTTGTCCCGCGGCGGAACGACACCCATGTTGCCCGGCGAGGCCTCGGTGATCACGGCCGCGATCTGGTCGCCGTACTCGGCGAAGGCGGCGGAGACGGCGGCCTGGTCGTTGTACGGCAGGACGATCGTGTCGGCGGTGGTCGCTTCGGTGACACCCGGCGTACCGGGGATACCGAGCGTGATCACGCCGGAGCCGGCCTGGGCCAGCAGCGCATCGACATGACCGTGGTAGCAACCGGCGAACTTCACGATCTTCGCGCGGCCGGTGAACCCACGGGCCAGCCGGAGCGCCGACATCGTCGCCTCGGTCCCGGACGAAACCAGCCGCACCTTGTCGACCGGCGTACGCGCGACGATCTCCTCACCGAGCAGCACCTCCGGCTCGGTCGGAGTCCCGTACGACGTCCCGCGGGCGACCGCGGCCTGCACGGCGGCCGTCACCTCGGGGTGCGCGTGGCCGAGCAGCATCGGGCCCCAGGAGCAGACCAGGTCGAGGTAGCGGTTACCGTCGACATCGGTGATGTGACTTCCGTCACCGTGAGTCATGAAGCGCGGCACGCCGCCGACGGCGCGGAACGCCCGGACGGGAGAGTTGACTCCACCCGGGGTGACAGCGGAGGCCCTGTCGAAGAGCGCGGCGGACTGTTCTGTGTGGTCGGGCACGACGGCCATTGTTCTCTACAGACCAGTGCATCCGGTGGGCGGGCGGCAGGATTGGCGCTCCCAGGGGGTTCACAGGGGCGTTGTTACGGGCCAGTATGGGTACCCGGTGACTGCACGTACACGGTCGAGGTCCGGCGCGTAACCCACGCAACGGGGCGGACGTTGTACCTATTGCGACGGTTGACCGGCAACGACGAAGGACCTGTTCGCAGCGTGGGGCTGAGCAGGTCGATGAGTCACGGAGGGGATCATCGATGGCGAAGGGCAAGCGCCGCGCCACGGGAAACGGCTGGCGTTCCGTTGCGCCGCTCATTCCGCTGGCGCTGTTCGCGAGCGCGTTCACCGTCAGCGCAACCGACGATCCGGCGGTCGCCACGGCGTCGCTGGAACAAGGACTGTCAGGTAAGGACTCGGTCGTCGTACCGAACACCCCGATCGCCGAACCGGCCAACGTGCCGGTGCCCGGCGTGGTGGGTCACGGTGTCGAACCGGGCGAGCCGGCCAACCAAGTGGTGTCCGGCTTGTCCCGCAACGGCATTCCGAAGGCGGCACTGAAGGCGTACTCGCGGACCCAGCAGTTGCTGGGGCAGGCCGATCCGACCTGCCATCTGCCGTGGACACTCGTCGCCGCGATCGGTCGCGTCGAGTCGAACCACGGCCGCTTCGGCGGAAGCATGCTGAACAGCAAGGGAGTCGCCGTACCAGGGATCTTCGGGCCCCGGTTGGACGGACTCAAGACCGCCAAGATCAGCGACACCGACGCCGGTGCGTTCGACGGCGACACCGCCTTCGACCGCGCGGTCGGGCCGATGCAGTTCATCCCCGGCACCTGGCGTTCGATGGGTGTCGACGGTGACGGCGACGGTATCCGGAACCCGCAGGACATCGATGACGCGGCGATGTCGACCGGCGTCTACCTCTGCTCCGGCAACACCGACATGGCCAAGGCGAGCGACCTCACCAAGGCCCTGCTGCGATACAACCATTCGACCGACTACGCCAACCTGGTGATGAACATCGCCAAGGCGTACGCGACCGGCAGCTGGATCGCAGTCGGCAACGGCACCGAAGACGGCAACCAGGGCGTCGATCGCGCCGGCGACCAGATCGACAACCCCAACATCGACGCCCCCGCGGACCACAACCTCCCGCAGGCGACCGACCAGCAGACCTACCCGCCGGTCGTCCCGACCACGACCCCTGTGCAGGAGCCGGGCAAGCCGGGTACCAACCCGACCAAGACCCCGCCGACCACAACCAAGCCGCCGACCAGCAAACCGACGGCCAGCAAGCCCCCGACCTCCAAGCCGACCGAACCCGGCACGCCGTCCCCGAAGCCGCCGACGACGTCGCCGAAGCCCCCGCCTCCCGGCGTGGCCACCCTGCAAACCGCCGTCGGCCTGATCGTCGGCACGGTCGGCAGCACAGTCACCGAGTTGTCGAAGGCAACGACGTACTGCCAGTCGGAGATGACGAAGGCCAACATCACCAAGCCGACCCAGTCCCAACTGCAGAAGTGCGTCACCGCCTACCAAACCGGCGGCACCAAGGCGGTCGAAGGCGTCATTCGCAACCTGCTCTCCCTCCTCGGCCTCCTCCTCGGCGGAGGCCTCGGCGGCTGATCCCCCCCAGACGGCGCGCCTGCCCCCACCCCTCCCTAGGCGCGCCTGGCGACGC
>NZ_BAAANF010000030.1:29034-82206 GCF_039529655.1 Kribbella yunnanensis
CCCCCCCAGCTCCGTGGCGTCGCCCTTTATCTGGGGTGTGATTCCCCCTCGCAGCCTGACTACGCCCGCTCCTACGTCGCGTGCTACGCAGTCCACCCTTTGCACGCTCGCAACGCTCGCTGACCTGCTCACTACCGCTCGCGCTGACCACGGGCCGCGTGCGCTGCAGGCAGGCGCAGGTGCTCCACGCCTGGGGGGATGACCCGGACGGTTGTGTTCGAGCCAGCGCGCGTTGCTGCGGACACACGGCACTCCACAATTGCGGATTGCACGATGTGGTCAGGCGTGGCGGTCGCCGCCGGGTGCATTTGTGGAGTGCCTGCGGTCCGCCACCCGTGGGCGTGCGCGGACCGCCAGCACCCAGTAACCCCGCTCGGACCGTCTTCGCGACACCGACCTGAGCGTGAACTCCGCGGCCGAGCCGCACTTACACGGTGATGCCGGTCCGCTCTCTGCGTCGGGTAGGACATGAGGTAGCCCCCCAGCAGGAACCTCGCGACAAGCTGGCAGGTGTGGGAATCACCACCCCACCCGACTACCTCATGTCCGTGGCGACGCCAGACCGCTTCGCTGACCTGCACCACCCTCGACCTGTGGTCAGGGCGAGCGGTAGCGAGGGTCGGAGGGTTACAGGAAGCGCTTGGCTACCTGCTCGACTCGGTCTACGAGGTTGAGGTCGTAGGCGACGCCGGGGATGTAGAAGATGACGTAGTCGGCGCCGGCTTCGAGGGCGGCTTCTACGCGGTTGGCGAGTTCGTCTTCGGTTTCGATGTTGTTGTCGTTGGAGAAACGGTCCCAGTCGATCGGGCCGCGGGCCTTGTCGGTGGCGAGTTTGGGGTCGTCGCCCTTGTCGATGGGGAAGACGTTGATACCGGTCGACTTGATGATCGAGTCGTAGTCGCGGTCGAGTTTGTTGCAGTGGTCCTTGAGGACGGCGACCTTCTCGCGGATGACCTCGGGGTTGCCGCCGCCGATGTTGGCGGCGTCGCCGTATTGGGCGACGAGTTTGAGGGTGACCTGGGGGCCGCCGCCGCCGATCCAGAGGCTGGGCTTCTTGCCGCCGGCGCCCTTGGGGAGGTTGATCGGGCCGTCGATCGAGTGGTACTTGCCGTTCACGACCGGGCGGTCCTCGGTCCACATCCGGTGGATGATCTCGGTGGCCTCGCGGAAGGCGGCCATCCGCGGCTTCACATCGGGCCACTCGTAGCCGTAGGCCTTCCACTCGTGCTCGTACCAGCCGGCGCCGATCCCGGCGTACAGGCGGCCGTGGCTGGCGACGTCGACGGTGGAGGCGATCTTCGCGTACAGCGCGGGGTTGCGGTAGCCGTTGCAGCCGACCATCTGGCCGATGTTCACCCGCTCGGTGTCGCGGGCCAGCGCGGCCGTCGCGGTCCAGCACTCGAACGTCGTGTTGTCACTCGGCTCCGGCACCGTGTGGAAGTGGTCGAACAGCCAGATCGAATCCCAGGACTGCTCGTCGGCCCGCTTCGCCACCGCCGTCATTGCTTCCCACTGCTCCACCGGATCCGCGATCTGCGCCAGATCCATCTTCCAGCCCTGCGGCACGAACAAACCGAAACGTGTAGTCATGGTCTCCATCCTTTCCATCCGCAGGGCCGCCGGTCCATCGATCCGAGTACTGAATTTGCACTCAATCAGAGCACCAGAACTTCTGAATCACTCCCCGCGTCCTATCCCCCGCACGCGATCCGAGGAGGAACCATCACCAAGTTCGACGAGCTCTTCGCCCACGCCGTACCGCTGATCGCGGGCGGTGCGCACACCCGCGACGAACCACCATCGGAAGGCGGACGCTGGCCGTTGTCGGTGATCCTTCCGGCCAGTACGGCGTTCCTGGACGACCTGACCGCGGAAGCCGCCGAATTGGCGGGGCCTGGTCATTGGCAGACCGGGCAACTCGGTTCGGCCCACTTCACCGTGCGGGCGTTGGAGGGGTACCGCAGCGAGGTGCCGCCGGATGATCCAGCCTGCGCGCGGTATCTCTCCGCCATGAGCCGTACGGCGGCCGGTCCCTTCCGCATGCGGGTCACCGGGCTGACGCTCACCCCCGGCAGCGTGATGGCTTCCGCGGAGCCGGTAGACGACGTGGCTGACGCGTTCATGGACGATCTTGCGGTGGAGCTCGGAGCGGATGCGTGGTTCGAGCAACCCCACGGACGACGGGACATCTGGTACGTGAACCTGCTGCACTTCACGGGCGAGATCGTTGACCCCGGCAAGCTGATCGATTGGGTCGCGGAGCGTCGTACGGCGGAGGTCGGGGAGCTGTCGATTCCGGCGCCGGCGCTGGTGCGGTTCCGGCTGGTCGGTGGGGAGCGGCCGCATATGCGGCCGGTGGGGTTGTGAGCGGACGGTTAGGCGATGGTGAGCGGGCTCCGCGAGCCTGTGCGCGTGTCCGCCACGCCCGGCGGACCTGAGGAAGGAGCCACGATGTCCACGTTCCGTAAGTCTGCTGCGCTGACCGGTGCACTCGCCGCCGGTGTCCTGGCGGTGTCCCTCGCCACTACCGGCACCGCGTCGGCCGCCACGGTGAGCGGCGGCTGGTACAGCACCAGCGGTGCCTGCAACCAGTCCGGCAAGAACATCACCAGCAACCCGTCCAGCCCGTACGAGGGCTGGTCCTGGAACTGCAAATACGTCAGCACGCACAACCCCCACTGGCACCTCCTCCTCACCAGCTGAGCAGCACCTGCGGGCTCCCACGCTCCTGACCGCTCGCTGTGGTCAGGAGGCGTGGGTATACGTGCACCCGATCCTGACCGAGAATGTGGCGTGTACTTTCGCCTGCTCGGACCGGTCGAGGTGGTCGCCGAGCCGGTCGCTCTCGGCGGCCGGGAGCGGCTCGTGCTGGCGATGCTGCTCATCAACGCCGACCGGGTCACGCCGTCCGACCGGCTGATCGACACGGTCTGGTCGCGCCCGCCGCGGTCCGCCCGGCAGCAACTGCATAACCTCATCGCCCGGCTGCGCCGCAAGCTGGACGCGGCCGGAGACCTCATCGTGACCCGTCCGCTGGGTTATCAGCTCGCTCTGGCCGCCCACGGACTCGACCTGCACAGCTTCCGGCTGTCCGTCCTCCGCGGGCGGGAGCAACTGCAGTCCGAGCAGTACGACGACGCCCGGGGCGAGTTGGGCACGGCGTTGTCGCTGTGGCGCGGGGACGCGCTCGCCGACCTGTCCGGTGACTGGGCCGCGGCGACCCGCGAGTCGCTCCACCGCGAGCGGGTTGCGGCCGGCGAAGCACTCGCCCAGGCGCAGCTCGCTACGCACGACCACGCAGGTGTTCTCGAGACGGTACAGATATTGCTGGCCACCGATCCACTGCACGAAGGTCTGCACGACCTTCGATTGCGCGCCCTGTCGCGGAGCGGCCGGCGTACCGAGGCTCTCAGCGCCTACCAGGACCTGCGCCGCCGGCTCGTCGATGAGTTCGGTGTCGAGCCCGGGCCGGATCTCCAGGAGACCCACTGCAGCCTTCTGCGGGACCTCGACCCGCCGTTGGCCTCTCCTCGGCACGTGCCCCGGCAGCTGCCCCGCCCGATCGCACTGGCCGGACGGGACGAGCTCCTCGGCCGGCTGACCGCTGTCCTGCGGACGCCTGAACCACGTCCGGGCACGGTGCTTCTCGTTGGAGCGGGCGGCATCGGCAAGACATCGCTCGCCGTCGTTCTCGCCGACCGCGTCCAGGACGAGTACCCCGACGGCACCCTGTACGCCGAGCTCGACGGCACCTCGCGTGAGCCACGGGACCCCGACGAGATCATCGACCGATTCCTCCGCGCGCTCGGCGCCACTGCTCCCGCCACCCACGCCGGACGGGCGGAACGGCTGGCGCTCTATCGCAGTGCGATCGCGAACCGCCGCGTACTGGTGGTGCTGGACGACGCCCTCGACGAACGACAGGTCCGCGACCTGCTGCCGCCGTCGCCGCGTTCGGCCGCGATCGTCACCTCACGGCACCGGCTCGCCGGCCTCGACGACGTACTCCGCCGCAACGTACCGACCCTGTCGACCGAGGTCGCCGTCGAGTTGCTGCAGGCAGGTCGAGACGTCACGGATCCGGCACCTGAACTCGCCCAGTCTGCCGTGCAGCTGTGCGGGCACCTCCCCCTCGCGTTGATGGTCGTCGCGGCCCGGCTGGCGTCCGGTGTCGTCGATCTGGCCGAGGTGGTCGAGCATCTCAGCGAGGAGCACATCCGTCTGGACGAGCTCGCGATCGGGGACGGCGACGTCCGGGCAAGCATCGCGCTGTCGTACGACGGTCACCTGTCCGCACCCGCTCAGCGACTGCTTCGACGGGTCGCCGCCGTGTCCGTGACGACCTGGCCGGCGTGGTTCGCCGGCGTGGTGCTGGACGACGACGTACTCGTGGGCTCGCGGGCGCTGGACGAGCTCGTCGACGTCCATCTCGTCGAGCCGTGCGGTCGTGATGCCGCGGGTCAGCTCCGGTTCACCGTGCATCCCCTCGTGGCGGCGTTCGCCGGCGAGCGCGCTGCCCGCGAGGATGACGCGAGCGCTGTCGCGGGCTGTCGTCGTACCGCCGCCATGGCCTGGCTGGGACTGGCCTCGCAGGCCGACGACGCTTTCGGTCACGGACTGCGCCCGGTGATCGGTCCGGACGGCGCCACGATCCCGGCGGGTCTCCCGCCTCCTCGCGTCTCCGTCGCGGCGGAGCAACCCGCGGCCTGGTTCGACGCGGAGATCGACAGCATCCGCGACCTCGTCCACGCGCTGAGCCGCGCCGGTGAGCTCGATCTGGCAGCTGCCCTCGCGCTGCGCTCGGACGGCTACCTCGTGGTCCGCGGCGAGACGCATGTCCGTGCGGGCCTGCTGCGGCGGGTCGTCGACTGTTCGGACCTGGTACTGCGCTGGGGCGTCCTCCGGTCGTTGTTCCACACCGCTGCCGAGGCGGGTCGGTTCTCCGAACTGGCTGATCTGGCCCAGGCGCAGCTCGATGTCGCTCGCAAGCTCGATGCCGGGGCGATGGAGCAGAACGCCCTGGTGCAGCTCGGCTGTGCGCTGCGCGAGCTGGGTCGTTTCGAGGAGGCGACGGCGAGATTCGAAGACGCCTCGTCCGGCGCGCTGGCACGAGACGACACCATGATGGCGGCCCTGGCACGCGGACACCTTGGCGTCCTGCTGGCTCGCACCGGACACCCGGTCCGTGGCGCGGCGCTGGTCGCTGAGAACCTCCAGGCCGAACGGCTGCGCGGGCCGTCTCGGCGACTGAGCATCTGGCTGGTCACGTACGCCGACTGCCTCGCGCTGACCGGTGACGCAGCGGCGGCCGAGCGGGCGTTGGACGAGGCCGAACAGCTCGCCACCAGCTTGGTGGACCGCAACGTCCTGCTCGACGTCGCCCAGACCCGAGCGGCGATCGCGCTGCGCGCCGATGACATCGATCGCGCCGAACGCATCCTCGACGACAGCTCGGCGTACGGCGAATCGACCGCACCGGAGTCGGAGCCGACCGACGGGGAGTTGCGCCTGCGCGCCGACCTCCTGCTCGCTCGTGGGCGCGCAGCTGAGGCGGCCCCGTTGCTTGAGCGGGCCGTCGACCGGCATCGGCGTGAGGGCGTCCGGTTCGAACTCGCCCACGAGCTGGCCCGGCTCACTGCGGTCCACGCGGCGCGGGGCGAGCAGGATCGAGCCGGCCGGCAGCACGCAGAACTTGTCGTCCTGCTGCGAGAGCTCGGGATCGGTCTCGACGATCTCCAGCTTCCCCCGGTCGTCGCGCGGATCGGAGGGTACGATTTGCTGGAGATTTCTTCGGAATAGCGAAACATGGAGGTCGGCATGCTGGCTGTCGTGGTGGGGGCCGGAGGGGGAATCGGCGGAGCGTGCGCGCGACAGCTCGCTGAGCAGTACGACATCGTGCTCTGTGTGGATCGCGACCTAGCCGCGGCCGAACGCACAGTCGCGGAGATCGCAAGTCCGAGCGCGCAGGGTGCGGACGGTGTAGGCCCAGGAGCGGTTGCGCTGGGGGCGGATGCGGCTGATGCGGACTTTGGGGTGCGGGTGGGTGCGGCTGCTGCTGAGTACGGAGCCGTGGGGTGCGCGGTGTACGCGGTGGCTTATGAAGAGCACACTCCGGCTGTCGAGCTGAGCCGCGAGTCGCTACTCAGGAGTCTGACGGTTGGGCCCGTGGGGGCGTTCGAGTTCTTCCGCGGACTGACGCCGGCCGAAGACGCGTCGTACATTGCGATCGGGTCGCTCCACGAGACGCAGCCGTTCGCGAATTGTCTTGGCTACAACGCAGCACACGGCGCACTCGGGCAGGTCGTGCGGACGCTTGCCCACGAGTGGGCCGACCGCGGGATCCGGGTGAACGCCGTCGTACCGGGCTGGATCGCGACTCCCGGCGAAGAGGTGTTCCATGGCGCCGAGGCGCTCAAGGCTGCGGGCGAACTACTCCCGTTCGGGCGGCAGGGTCGGCCGGAGGAGATCGCGGCCGCCGTTGGTTTCCTGGCGTCGGAGGCGGCCGGGTATATCTCTGGATCGTTCCTGACTGTCGATGGCGCGCTGTCCACTTCGCTCGCCCGACTGCGAGGACTCTGACGATGAAATACGTCTGCGTGTTCGCGCACCCCGATGACGAGATGCGCTGCCTGGGCACGCTGTTGCGGTTGCGCGACGCCGGGCACGAGTTCGCGTTCGTGACGATCACCACCGGCGACAAAGGGCTGCCGTATCACCCGCCGGAGGAGCAGCAACGCGCCGCCGAGATCCGGACCGTGGAGATGCAGGAGGTCGCGGCGTACTTCGACGCCGAGTACATCAGCCTCGCCCGCGAAGACGGTTTCGTCATCGAGGACGCCGAACTGCGTGCCGACCTGATCCGCACGCTGCGCCGCGTCGGTGCCGAAATCGTCTTCACCCATTGGACAACCGACTACAACCCCGACCACGTCCTCACCGCGAAACTCGTCACCGACAGCGCCCTGCTCGCGCCGCTCTCGTCGTTCGCCCCGAGCCCCGGTGTCCTCGCCCACGCACCACGGATCTGGTACGTCGATCCCGGCCCCGGCCACGGTTTCGAGGCCACCCACTTCGTTGCCTTCGGCCCCGAACACGCACAGCGCAAGGCCGAACTGATCCGCCGCCACCGCAGTCAGATGGACGTCATGCGCGAACTCAGCGGCGGCGAGGACTACGCCGACCAGATGGCCGAGCAGGACCGTTTCACCGGCCGCCGCCTCCTGGTCGACCACGCCGAGTCCTTCCGCCCCTGCCTCACCGACCGCCGAATCCCCTGGCCCTCCGACCTCCCCGCGCACCCCTGACGCGCCAGCCCCCGCCCCACCCCACCGGCATCTGATGGGTTCCCCCATGAGCTTGTGGGTTCCCCCATCGCATGCGGGTACAGAACCCACAAGCTGCTGGGTTAACCCATCAACTGGCGTCGGCCGGGCGGCGGGCCGGGCGGGCGGCGGGCCGGGCGGGCGGGCGGCGGGTTAGGCGATGCGGTACTTGGTGATGACGGAGGGGTTGATCTGTACGCCGATGCCTGCGGTGCTGGGGACTTGTACGTGGCCGTCTGCCAGGGTGAGGCCGTTGGCCAGGTCTCGGCTGATGGGGGCTGAGGAGACGTTGTACTCGACCATGACGGGGTCGGGGAGCCAGGCGGCGGCTTGGACGGTGGCGGCGGTGAGTAGCGGGGACGTCCAGGCGTGCGGGACGATGCGGCGGCCTTCGCGGGCGACCGCGGCCGCCAACCCCTGCAACGCCGTGAATCCGCCGCACCGCGACAGATCCGGCTGGATGACGCTGACACCGGGCTCGGCGAGCAGTTCGTCGAACTCGTCGCCACCGAGTTGCTCACCGGACGCAATGGTGAGACCGGTCTCGCGACCAAGCCGCGCCAGATCGCGCGGTCGATCGGCCCGGAACGGTTCCTCGACCCAGTACGGATCCAGGTCCTCGAGACTGCTGACAAATCGCCGTACGGCGTTGAAGTCGCCCGGCAGGTACCCGTCCACCATCAGCCGTACGTCGGGCCCCGCCTCCGCGCGAGCGGCGGCCAGCAATGAGCGGGACCCCTCGGATCCCCACGGACCCCAACCGAACTTGATCGCCCGGAACCCGCGGTCCAGATAGGACCGAGTCGCCGCCCGCATCTCGTCCGGCGTCTCCCGGAACAGCGTGCTCGCATAAGCCAGCACTCGGTCCCGACGCCGACCGCCAAGCAACGACGCCACCGACTGACCCGACAGTTGCCCGCAGATGTCCCACACGGCCAGGTCGATCCCGCTCAGAGCGTGCAGCGCCGGTCCGCGCCGGCCGTGGTACCAGGAGTGCTGGTAGAGCCGGTCCCACAACGCGGTCCGATCCCACACGCTCTGACCAACCGCAGCGTCACGCAACCCGGCGCAGAACGCCGGAATGTGCGACACCGCCTCCACGATCGCCTTGACCACCCACGGGTGTGAGTCCACGTCGCCGTACCCGATGACGCCGGCATCGGTCGTCACCTTGATCAGGCACGTATGCCGGGGCCCGGCCCGCTCGTCGTCGCCGAGCCGGGTCCCGTACTCGATCCCGTTGTCGAGGATGAGCACCTCGACGTCGGTGATCTTCACGTCAGTCAGTGTCGTCACCCTTCCGAGAACACCACATCGGCGAAGTAGTTGCGGTTCTGGTAGGACAGTGTCGGGAAGTCGCCCGCCTTCAGCGCGTACAGGCCAGGCCCGCTGGTCGACAGCGCACCGTTCTGCCGCACGGTCGCCAGTCCGTTCTCCGTCGCGCTGTACCCACCGGCCGAGCTGTACGAGATCACGTACGACGTACCAGCGTCGATCGTGACCGCCTGTGCGAACCGCACCTCCTGCCACCCGGAAGCCGACTCACCCACGAAGGTCGCACTCGTCAGCTTCTGACCGGATGCGGTCCACAGGGACCCGACATGCGTCCCGGTGTTGTGCGTCCCCTTGAAGAACCGCACCCCGTGCACCTTGCCGCCCGTCGTACTGCTGAACTTCACGCCCATCTCCAGTGACGCCTGCTCCGTCGCCCCGAACACAGGTGCATCGCTGACGTTCCACAGCGCGTAGGTGTCCGGCTGGAAGATCACATCGGCCCAGTAGTTCGTGTTCAGGTAGGACTGGTTCGGGTACGACGTCGGTCCGTAGGCGAAGTAGCCGGCGCCGGTCGGGGTGTGCACGACTCCGTTGTCCTGCGTGCGTCCGTCGAAGAAGTTGTGGTTGTACCCGAAGGTCCCGTTCGGCGAGTGGTACGAGGCCGTGTAGTTGCCGCCAGCATCAATACGTACCGGCTGCGCGAACCGCACCTCCTGCCAACCCGCAGCACTCTCACCCGCGAAGGTCGCGGCCGCCAGCTTCGCCCCCGAAGGCGACCACAGACTACCCGTGTGTACGGCGCCATCTCCCGGAGCCTTGTAGAACTTCACCCCCAGTACGACGCCCGGCCGGTCGACGCGGAACCGCACACCCAACTCGGTCTCCCGCGAATCGGAGTAATACTCGACCGCCGGACCCTCCTCGTCGTTCCACAGCGACCGCGGGTACGCGACGCTCGGCCGTTTCGCGACCTTGAACGTCCACTGCCCCGTGATCCACTGCCCGGAGGTGTCCCGCGCCTGGAAGCTCATCCCGCAGCTCTGCTCGTACCGCCACGGCGCACTCGGAGTGAACGTCGCCGTCCGAGTCTCCGGGTCGAACGTCGTCCGCCCCGGCGTACCGGCCTCAATGCCGCCCTCGCGGAGCGAGACGGTCGCCGGATCGATGTCGTCGTAGAAGACCACCTGCGGGGTCCGGTGCGGCCAGACAGAGGTAGCGCCGTCAACCGGCGAGATCTTGCGACGTCCCACCGGGTACTGCGGCGGCCGGCCGACGCGGTTGACCCGTCCCGGGAACCCGTCGGCGTACTGCGGGTACGGGAACGGCGAGCCCCACAGCACCTGCGCCAGCGACCGGAACGGCAGCCGCAGGTTGTTCGACTGGATCTCCTCGGCCTCCGTCGCCGGGAGGGTCCACAGGTGCAGCTTGGCGCCGCGCAGACCCGGGTGGTTCTTGTCGACGACCTCGAGGTCGGCATCCGGGCGCGGGCGTGGGAAGACGCCCGGGTGGAACCGGTTGTAGATCGCCTCCGCATTCGGGATGCGCCCGTTGTGCGCCGGCGGGGCGGGCGGGTCGTAGTACAGGAACTCGCCGTTCGAGTTGGAGACCTGGTACCCCGCTTCGAGCAGCTGGGTCGGCGTCAGCCGGTTGGGCCAGGTGATCCAGTGCTCGAGGATGATGTTCTCGTTCAGCTTCGCGCGCTTGATGCTGTTGAGCAGACCGTCGCTCCACACCCGCAACTGCTTGTTGTGCGCGCGAACCGTCTCGTTCATCTGGTTCAGGAACCCGGTGAAGATGTCCACCGGGTTCGCATCCGCGCCGTACCGCTGCTTGGCGCTCTGCCCGAGCTGCGGATACCGCGCGTACTCCACGGTGAAGTTCGGGTCACTGTCGAGGATCGTCAGGTATTCATCGGCTCCGAGATGCCAGTACGGCGTATCGAACTCGTCGAGGTACTTCTCGAACAACCCACGCGCGAACGGGTAGACCTCGTCCTTGCTGAGGTCGAGATCGCCACGATCCGGCAACCCCATCCCGGGCTCGAGCAGGCGCTCCATGTGACCCGGCATGTTGACCTGCGGGACCAGCGCGATGTTGTACTTCTTCGCGTACGCCGCGATCTCCTTCAACTGCGCCAGCGAGGTCGTCGACTCGTACCCGACGTACACCCAGAGCAGGTTCATCTTGAGGAAGGCGAGTTCGTTGATCTGCCCCTTCCACCACTCCATCGTGTAGTGGCGGGCCGAGTTCGCGACCAGGAAACCGCGATCCTTGTAGGTCGGCCAGTCGCGGACCAGCCCGGCCGGCACAGTCGTTGCCTGGCGCAACCACTGGATCACGGTCTGGGCGCCGTGGATGACACCGGCGGCGGTACCGCGCAACCGCAGCGCCGCGCCGACCTCGATCTCGTAGCCCTCGAGGTTCTGGTGCGGCGGTGCGCCCAGGCTGAGCACAAGGTCACCGGCCGCAGGTGCGGGGTTGTCCTGGGTCTCCACGGTGATCGTGCGTTTCAGCACCTTCCCGAGGTCCTCCTGCAGGATGACCTTCGCGCGTGCCAGCTGAGCGGCGTCGCCCGCACGGACGATGATCCGGAACGGCGCGCCGGCCGCCGGTACGACGTACTGGGCACCGGAGCCTGGTGTCCACTCCTGGAGGTTGGGGATCGTCTCCGGCGGATCGGCGAGCGCCCGCCGGCTTGCCGCCGCAGCGGGCAAGGTGGTGGCGGTCGTGGTGATCCCCGTGGCGAGGGCGGCGCCGCCGGCAAGGGAGAGGAAGTGGCGCCTGGGCAGATGTGCAGTCATGGATCCTTATCCTTCGGAGAAGACCGGGTCGACGAAGTAGTTGCGCGCTTGGTACGACAGCGTCGGGAAGGTGCCGGCCGACAGGGCGTAGATCCCGGCCGCCGGGCTGGTGCGGGTGAAGAGCGCACCGTTCGTCCGGGCGGTCGCGAGGCCCTGGTCGGTGGCGCTGAAGCCGCCCGCCGAGCTGTACGAGACGACGTAATCGGCACTGGCGTCGATGGTGACCGGTTGCGCGAACCGGACCTCCTGCCAGCCTCCGGCGCTCTCGTTGGTGAAGGTCGCACTGGTGAGCTTCTGACCGGCTGCGGTCCACAGCGAGCCGACGTGGGCGCCGGTGTTGTGCGTGCCCTTGAAGAACCGCACGCCGTGCACCTTGCCGCCGTTCGCGCTGCTGAACCGCAGACCGAGCTCCAGCGAGGTCGGCTCGGTCGTGCCGAAGACCGGTGCATCGCTAACGTTCCACAGCGTGTACGTATCGGGCTGGAAGATCACGTCGGCCCAGTAGTTCGTGTTCCGGTAGGTCTCGGTCGGATACCACGTCGGCCCGTGCGAGAAGAAGCCATTCCCGCCAGGTGCGTGCAGTACGCCGTTGTCCTGGCTGCGGCCGTCGAAGAAGTAGTGGTTGTAACCGAACGACCCGGCCGGCGAATGGTACGAGACCGTGTAGTTGCTGCCAGCATCGATTCGGACCGGCTCGGCGAACCGCACCTCCTGCCAACCACCGGAGGTCTCATTGGTGAACGTTGCCGTGGCCAACTTCTGCCCTGACGGCGACCAGAGACTGCCAGTGTGGACGGCGACATCCCGCGGTGCCTTGTAGAACTTCACGCCCAGTACGACGCCCGGCCGGTCGACGCGGAACCGTACCCCGACCTCGGTCTCGCGGTTGTCGGAGTACCACTCGACCGCCGGACCGTCCTCGTCGTTGAACAGCGACCGGGGATAGGCGATGCTCGGCGGTTTCGCGACCGTGAGCGGCCATTCACCGAAGATCTGTTGCCCAGCTGTGGCCCGGGCGACGAAACTCATCGACAGCTTCTTGCTGTACGGCAGCGCCGCGCTCGGAGTGAACGTCGCCGTCCGCGACACCGCGTCGTACGTCGTCTGTCCCGGCGTACCGGTTTCGCTGCCGCCCTCGCGGACCTGGACCGAACTCGGCACGATGTCGTCGTAGAAGGTGACCTGCAACTTGCGTTGCGGCCAGACGCTGGTTGCGCCAGGCAACGGAGCAGTCGTGAACCGGCCGACCGGGAAGAGCGGCGGTCGTCCGACCGTGCGGATGAGCTCACCGAAGCCGCCGTCATAGGTCGTGAACGGCCTTGGCGAAGCCCACAGCACCTGCGAGAGCGAGCGGAACGGCTCGGTCAGCAGGTAGGACTGCAGCTCTTCGTGCTCACTGAACGGCATCGTCCACAGGTGCAGCTTGGCGCCACGCAGACCTGGCGTGTCCGGGCTGACCGTCCTGTCGGTGAACCGGCCGGGGTGGAACTCGTTGTAGAGCCGCTTCGGATCCGGCACCCGCCGCGGGTTCTCCGTGGTCGCCGGGTCGTAGTACAGGTAGTCGCCGTTGGAGTTGTGGACCTGGTAGCCCTCGTTCAGCAACTGTTCCGAGGTCTTCCGGTTCGGCCAGGACACCCAGTGCTCGATAATGATGTTCTTGTCCAGCGGGACCGTGATGCTGTTCAGCAATCCGTCGTTCCAGATCCGGGCCTGCTTGTTGGTCGCCCGCACCGTCTGGTTCATGTCGTTCAGGAACCCGGTGAACACGTCGACCGGCTGCGCGTTGTCGCCGAACCGCTGCTTGGCTTTGGCGTGCAGCTGCGGCCACAGGTCGTACCGGACCAGCGCGTTCTGGCTGAAGTCCGTGATGTACTCATCCGCGCCGAGATGCCAGTACGGCGTACTGAACTCGCGCAGGTTCGGCGCGAGCACCTCGTCGCGGCAGAAGTCGTAGGCAGCGTCCTTGCTGAGATCCAGATGCGAACCCCAGTTCGGCAGAGCCAGGTCCGGCCGGTCCGCGAGCAGTTTGTTCATGTGCCCGGGCATGCCGGTGAGCGGGACCAGGCCGATGTTGTACTTCGCGGCGTACGCCTCGATCTCCTTCGCCTGGGCCAGCGGCGCTGTGTCGTAGCCGATGTTCACCCACAGCATGTTCAGCTTCAGGTAGGCCATCTCGTCGAGCTGACCCTTCCACCAGGCGGTGGTGTAGAACCGGGCCGCGTTGGCGACCAGGAAGCCGCGCTCCGGGTACTTCGGCCAGTCCCGGGCCACGCCACCGGGCACAGTCGTCGCCTGCTTCAGCCACTGCACGACGGTCTGCACCCCATGGAACACCCCGGCGCGCTGGCCGCTGATCTCGAGCGCGGCACCGACCTTGATCTCGTACCCCTCGCTGTTCACGACCGCGGCGGCCAGGCTCAGCACGATGTCACCGGCTCCCGGCGCAGGCGTGTCTTGAATCTGAACCTGTGCAGACCTGTTCAAAGCCTTCGCGAGCGCGGCCGCGAGCGTCTCAGCGGCCGGACGCAATGCGGCGGCGTCGGCACCCCGAACGATGATCCGGATACTGGAAGGAACGACGTACTGGCCGCTGCCTGCGGTCCACGACTGCAGCGCGGGGATGGTCGGCGGCGGTACGGCGGTGGCCCGCGCCGCGGCGGGGGTGGCGGGGCCGGCGACCAGCCCGGCCAGCGCGGCACCACCGGACAACGCGAGGAACTGGCGACGGGGCAGGTTCGGCATCGGACGCTCCTCTGGGCGGTGGAAGGTCTTAAGCTTCGAAATATCGAAAATGCATCTCCATATGGGAGCTTAAAAGCCGCTTCCGGAGAGCACAAGAAACCCGGCCTGCCTTTACACGGACGTCGAAACGTGATCTATGAGAGCGCTCTAGTTCCGGAACCGCCGACCCCTTGATCTGGGCGGCCGCAGCACCCAGAGTCGGGCGCGACGCGGGCGCGCGCCCGCGCTGAGCTCAGGAGTCGCCCATGCCCAGGTGGCCAGTTGCACGTAAGTCCAGACGGCGCACGGCGGTGGTCGCAGCGGTCGCGCTGCTGGCCGGCACGCTCGTGGCCGGTCCCGCCGTCGCCGCCGATCCGACGCCGCTGACGCTGGCCGCCTTCGAGGGGGCCGAGCCGTTCGCCTCACCACCGAACCCCGGCATCTTCGGCTGGGGCAGTGACGCCGACGACCCGCCGACGATGGAGCTCCAGACCCGCGCCGACGCCCCGGCAGGCGGCTCAGTCCTGCACGGTACGTACAACATCAGCGGGTGGGGTGGCTTCAGCCACGACATCACGTTCGACCAGAACCCGGGTAACTGGTCGGCGTTCAAGGGCATCCGGTTCTGGTGGTACGGCCAGAACCCCGCGCAGACCGAGCCCGGTACCGGGAAGCGGATCTTCTTCGAGATCAAGGACGGCGGCGCGAACGCAGAGGCCTCGGAGCTGTGGAACACCAGCTTCACCGATGACTGGCAGGGCTGGCACCAGGTCGAGATCCCGTTCAGCGAGTTCGTCTACCGCGGTGACTACCAACCGGTTGGTGGTATCGACCACATCCTGGGTCTCACCCAGATGTGGGGCTACGCGTTCACCATGCCGGGCGGCGCGCCCGGGCAGTTCCAGATCGACCAGATCGAGACTTACGGCAAGGCCGATCCAGCCCTCAAGGCAAGCATCAGCACGGACGCCGAGGTCTACCCGGTCAAGGAGGGCGGCAGCGCCCAGGTGAAGGTCGCGGTGACGACCACCGGCGGCACGCCGCTGGAGGACCCGGTCACCGTCGCCTACACGGCTGGCAGTGGGACCGCCAGTGTTGACGACTACACACCGGTTTCCGGCACGCTCACGTTCCCGGTTGGTACGGCGTCCGGTTCGACGCAGACCGTGACTGTGGCGACCCGGAAGGACGGTACCGCGGAGGTCGCCGAGACGATTCCGCTGGAGCTGACCGTCACCGGCGCCAAGTCGCCCGCGACTCAACCGGTCGTGGTGATCGACGCACACGACCTGCCGTACCTGAACCCGAAGCTGTCGGTGAGGAAGCGGGTCGACGACCTGCTCTCCCGGATGACGCTCGCCGAGAAGGTCGGCCAGATGACCCAAGCCGAGCGGAACGCACTCAAGTCCCGCGGCGACATCGCGACGTACGCGCTCGGTTCGTTGCTGTCCGGTGGTGGTTCTGTGCCGTCGCCGAATACTGCGGCTTCTTGGGCGGCGATGGTCGACACCTTCCAGCGGAGCGCGCAGGCGACTCGGCTGCAGATCCCGTTGATCTACGGAGTGGACGCGGTCCACGGACACAACAACGTGGTCGGCGCGACGATCCTGCCGCACAACATCGGTCTCGGCGCGACTCGTGATCCGGACCTGGCTCGCCGTACCGGTGAAGTGACGGCTTCTGAGGTCCGTGCGACCGGAATCCCGTGGGACTTCGCGCCGTGTTTGTGCGTGGTGCGGGACGACCGCTGGGGGCGTGCCTATGAGGGGTACGGCGAGGATCCGGCGCTCGTGGATGCGATGTCGACGGTGCTCACCGGTATGCAGGGTAAGGCTGATGGCAGTCAGCTGAAGAACAAGGACCGGGTGCTCGCGTCGGCGAAGCACTACGCCGGCGATGGCGGTACGACGTACGGGTCGTCGACGACCGGTGGTTACAAGATCGACCAGGGCATCACGCAGGTCAGCCGTGCAGACCTGGAACGGTTGCACCTGGCACCGTTCAAGAAGGCGGTCGACCTCGGTGTCGGCACGGTGATGCCGTCGTTCTCGAGTGTCTCGATCGACGGCGGGCCGGCGGTGAAGATGCACGGGAACGACGAACTGATCAACGGTGTTCTGAAGGACCGAATGGGCTTCAAGGGCTTCGTGATCAGCGACTGGGCGGCGATCGACCAACTGCCGGGCGACTACGCGAGTGACATCCGGACTTCGATCAATGCCGGTCTGGACATGATCATGGTGCCGGCGCGGTACCAGGAGTTCACGGCAGGCCTGACCGCCGAGGTCGGCGCCGGGAGGGTACCGGTGAGCCGGGTCGACGACGCGGTGCGCCGGATCCTCGGTGAGAAGTTCAAGCTCGGTTTGTTCGAGAAGCCGTACTCGGATCCGTCGCTGCTCTCGACGGTCGGTTCGGCCACGCACCGGGCAGTCGGTCGCGAGGCTGCGGCGAAGTCTCAGGTATTGCTGAAGAACGAGGGCAACCTGTTGCCGCTGGCACCGACCTCGAAGGTCTACGTTGCCGGTAGCAACGCCGACGACCTGGGCAACCAGCTCGGCGGCTGGAGCATCACCTGGCAGGGCAAGTCCGGCGCGACTACCACCGGTACGACGATCCTCGCCGGAATCAAGGAAGTGGTGCCGTCGGCAACCTTCAGCGCAGACGCTTCGGCACCCCTGACCGGTCATGACGTCGGCTTAGTCGTCGTCGGCGAACGCCCGTATGCCGAAGGTGTCGGCGACGTAGGCAACGGTCACGATCAGTCGCTGTCAGACGCCGACAAGGCCGCCGTGGACAAGGTCTGCGCCGCAATGAAGTGCGTCGTACTCACCGTCTCCGGCCGCCCGCAGGTCGTCTCCGACCAGCTAGGCAAGATCAACGCCCTCGTCGCTTCGTGGTTGCCAGGCACCGAGGGTGCCGGGGTAGCCGACGTCCTGTTCGGCAAGAAGCCGTTCACTGGCCGCCTCCCGGTCAGCTGGCCCCGAACCGAAGCCCAGCAACCCCTGAACGTCGGCGACGCAACCTACGACCCGCAATACCCCTACGGCTGGGGCCTAACCACCCAAGCCGCCGCCCGCCAAAAGCTAACCGACGCCCGAAACACCTTGCTCCGCAAACACGATCCCTACGCACTAGCGGCCGGCGTAGCAGCATCCATCGCCCTACAGGTGAAGGACTGGTCGGGGCCCCAGGCAACCATCGCCCTGGCCGCCCTAGAACAGTCCGCCAAATACCTAGACCGCACCAAGGCAGACACCTTCGCCGAGGGCGACGCCGTAGTATCCGCCGCCCGCTGGATCACCCAAACCAGGCTCGGCCAAAACCTCACCGAGCCCACCTCCAAACTAACCGCCGACGCCGAACACGAAGCCCTAACCGGCCACCTATCCACCGCCGTCACCAAACTAACCACCGCCTACAACCACTAACCCCGACCGGGCGGGACCCCCATCCCGCCCGGTCGCCCGCCCCCGCGCCCAAAGAGCAGCCGCCCCGCCCTTGTGCACGGATCCCAACTTTGTGCACCCACCAACCACCCAAACCCCGCCGAAACGATCGGTGGCTTCTCAAAGTAGGAGCTCGCGCCCAAAGAGCAGCCGCCCCACCCTTGTGCACGGATCCTTGTGCACGGATCGCATCTTTGTGCACCCACCAACCACGCAGAGCCCCCCGAAACGGTCGGTGGCTTCTCAAAGTGGGGGTTCGTGCACAAAGAGCAGCGGGCCCACCTTTGGGCGCGATCCCTCGCGAATGCGCCGAGGCTCCGACTCAACCGCCGCGCACCCCTCCAGGCGCTCCGCCAACGGGTCACACTCAACCGCGATCCACGAACCCCCTCGCCCACGGTGCATGCTCGGGTGGTGGGTTGTTGCGCCTCTGCGCCGGAGGCGCCGAATGGGGAGCCGCCGGAGGCGGTGTCGTTTACGTACGGGAGCGGAGGCGGCGGAGCATGCGGGCGTCTTCGAAGCCTACTGCTCGGGCGGCGGACTCGATGGTACTGCCGTGGCCTATTAGGTGTTCGGCTCGTTCTAGGCGGAGGAGTTGTTGGTAGCGGAGGGGGGTTAGGCCGGTGGCGGTGGTGAACATGCGAGTGAGGGTTCGTTCGCTGACCGAGACTTGGTCGGCTAGGTCGGCGAGCGGTAGGCGTTCGGCGTAGCGGGCGTCGATGACGTCTTGGACTCGGTGGGCGAGATCGCTCAGGTGGCCACGGTGGCGCAGCATCACGCTTTCTTGGAGTTCGTCGCCGTTGCGGCGGGCGTAGACGACCATTTCGCGCGCGACTCGGGCCGCTGCCTCGGCGCCGTGGGCGCCGGCGATCAGGTGCAGGGCTAGGTCGATGCCGCTGGCGATTCCGGCGGAGGTGATGACGCGGTCGTCGACGACGTACAGGACGTCGCGCACGATGGTCGCCCGGGGGTAGCGGGCGGCCATCATGTCGGTCAGGTCGTGGTGGGTGGTGTAGCGGCGGCCGTCTAGCAACCCGGCGGCGCCGAGTGCGTCGGCGCCGGAGCAGACGCTGGCCACGGATCCCCCCGCCGCGTGGTGATCGCGAAGGCGTTGCTGGAACGAGGCGCCGATCGGTGGCACCGGGAGGAGTCGCGGCGACCGCCAGCCCGGTACGACGACCAGGTCGTCCGGGCCGAGTTCCGGCCACTCCGGCTGTGTCTTCAGCGGCACGCCCTGGGCGGTCATCACCTCGTCGGCCTCGGCCACGTAGGTCAGTTCGTAGCCGTAGCCGAGGGTTTCGGCGGTCGAGAAGGCCTGCGCCGGCCCGGCCAGGTCCAACAGGTGCAGCTTCGGCACCAGGACGAAGACGACCCGGATACTCCCCATTCGGTCAGGATGACACGGGTACGGCGGCCAGGTCGTCGATCGTCCGGATGGTGGCGAACCGTCCCGCGAGCGCGTATTCGGTACGTTCGGTGACCGCCTCGGCCGACAGGGTCCGAGGATCGGCGAGAATCTCCTCGACAGTCGCATCCGCCGGCAGGGTCCAGTGCGGCAGCGGCATCGTCGCAGTGGCCTCGGTGACGAACACGACGTCGTACCCGAGGTCGGAGGCGACGCGAGCGGTGGTCTCGCAGCACTGTTCGGTGCGGATGCCGCTGACGACCACCGAGGTCACACCGTGCTGGGTGAAGATCTGCTGCAGATTCGTGGTGGTGAAGGCGTTGTGCGCGGTCTTGGTGATCACCGGCTCACCCTCGACCGGTTCGAGACCCTCGACCAGGCGGACCTGGCCGGAGGCCGGATCGAACGCCGTACCGGTCCCTGATTCGGTGTGCAGGACCCAGACGACCAGGTCGCCGGCAGCGCGGGCAGCCGCGACCAGTCGGCCGACGCGGTCGGCGATGTCGGGGTGGTTGACGACCTGCCAGCTCGGGCGGACCCGGAAGGATTCCTGGACGTCGACGACGAGGAGTGCGGTTCGGCTCATGACACCAGCATGAGCGGATCGTCGCTGCGCCAACCAGGCCCGATCGCGGCGCACAGCGGACCGATCCGGTCAGCGCCCGGCGGAGAATTTCCCATCGTTGGAGAGGTTGGACGAATTCACACCGTTCCGAACTATTCCAAACACTGTGCCGGAGTGCTTACAGTGCGCGAGGCGGCGTGGAAGCGCTCCCGCCGCCCAGACGACTCAGTGAGGGGAATGCGATGCCCGATCACCTGCCTCGCCGTCAGGTACTCCGGACGGCCGGAGCCCTGGGCCTGGGCGCTGCCGCCGCAGGGGCCCTGACCAGTACTGCGGAGGCCGCCTCAGGTGCGCCGGATAGGTTGAGCAGCATGGGTGCACACCACGGCAAGCTGGAGATCCGCAAGGACCCGTTCGGCACCACGCCGGACGGGAAGAAGGTGGATGTCTACACCTTCGGCAACGGCCGGGTCACCATCTCGATGCTGACCTGGGGTGCCACCATCCAGCGGGTCGAGACGCCGGACCGGCGCGGCCGGGTGGCGAACATCAGCCTCGGCTTCGACAACCTGCCCGACTACGCCGCGCTCAGTCCGTACTTCGGTGCCACCATCGGCCGCTACGGCAACCGGATCGCGAAGGGCAAGTTCTCGATCGACGGCACGTCGTACCAGATCCCGGTCAACAACGGCGAGAACGCACTGCACGGCGGACCGCTGGGCTTCGACAAGAAGGTCTGGTCGGCCAAGACCGTGCAGACGTCCAAGGCGGTCGGTGTTGCGTTCACCTATGTCAGCCCGGACGGCGAGATGGGCTTCCCTGGTGAGCTGACCACGACCGTCACGTACACCCTCGACCGCGACGACAACCTGCGGATCGACTACCACGCGACGGTCAAGGGCAAGCCGACGATCGTCAACCTGACCAACCACGTCTACCTCAATCTGGCCGGCGAGGGCAGCGGCCCGATCGACGACCAGGTGTTGCAGCTGAACGCGCCGAAGTACACGCCGGTCGACGCCGGCCTGATCCCGACCGGCGAGATCGCCCCCGTCGCCGGGACCCCGTTCGACTTCACCAAGCCGACCCCGATCGGCGCCCGCCTGCGCGGCGACCACCCGCAGCTCGTCGTCGGCCGCGGCTACGACCACAACTTCGTCCTCAGCACCAAGACCGATCCGGACGGGCTGCGCCTCGCGGCCCGCGCCTGGGACCCCGAGCACGGCCGCACGGTCACCGTGCGCACCGACGAGCCCGGAGTCCAGTTCTACAGCGGCAACTTCCTCGACGGCACCTTCCTCGGGATCGGCAACAAGGCCTATCGCCAAGGCGACGCCTTCTGCCTCGAGACCCAGCACTTCCCGGACTCGCCCAACCAGCCGAACTTCCCGTCGACGGTCCTGCGCCCCGGCCAGACCTACAAGTCGACGACCGTCTACACCTTCGGCACCAAGTAATACTCAGGCTGTCTTCGAGCTACCGGCGTCGATGAGGTAGTCGGCGCCGGTAATGCTCGCGGTCAACGGCGAGCACAGCTGCACCACGAGAACCGCCACTTCACTCGGCTCGATCAACCGGCCGGTGATCATCCCGCCCTGCTGCGGCAACCCCGCGAGCAACTCCTCCTGCGAGATACCGAGATGGCCGGCCAACTGACCGCCGTACCCCTCGGGTGACGTCCACAGCGCCGTCCGCACGGCCGCCGGTGAGACCGTGTTGATCCGGACGCCCTGCGGGCCGAACTCCTCGGCCAGCGCCTTCCCGAACGCGGTCAGCGCCGCCTTGGCGGTCGTGTACGGCACGGGACCACCGGACGGTACCTTCGCCCCGACGGACGAGACGTTGACGATCGCGCCGCCCTGCCGGACCAGACTCGGGATCGCGGCCCGGGTCACCCGGACGGTGGCGAAGTAGTTCAGCTCGAAGATCGTCTGCCAGGTGGCATCGTCGTAGTCGAGGAAGCCGGCCCCGAGCTCACCCTCGCCACCGCCGACGTTGTTGACCAGCAGGTCCAACTCGCCGACCTCGGCGAGCGCTGCCGCAACCGCCTGCTCGGGACCGCCCGCCGCAGCGAGATCAGCCTGTACGACGAACGCCCCGGTCGCGCGCAGTTCCGGCGTACTGGTCCGGGCGACCGCGACCACGCGAACCCCCTCCGCGGTGAGCTGCTCGACCACAGCCAGGCCGATCCCGCGACTGGCGCCGGTGACGAGTGCCGTCTTGTCCTTCAACTGCAGATCCATGAGATGTCCTTAAGTCGCATCTTCGCTGACCCATTGAAGGTACTACTTGCATCACGAATGATGCAAGTAGCTGCCGAACCGCATCCTCGGGGTAGTCTGGAGCCATGAGCGAGACCAGGTTGCGCGCGGACAGCGCCCGCACGGTGCTGACCATCCTGGAAGCGGCCGAACGCACCCTGAACCGCAAGCCGAACGCCACCATGGAGGAGATCGCTGCCGCCGCCGGCGTCGCGCGCACCACCGTGCACCGGCGCTTCGCCACCCGCGAGGCACTGATCGCCGCCCTCGCCACCTGGGCCGCCCAGCAGCTGACCGACGCGGTCGACGCCGCCCGCCCGGAGACCACGCCCCCGCTGATCGCCCTCTACCAGGCGACCGCGAACGTCCTGGCCGTCAAGCTCTCCTGGGGTTTCGCCACCAACGCGACCCTTGCCCCAGGCAACGAAGCCACCCGGATCCAGGCCGGCATCGTCGAGCGCTGCGATCAACTCTTCGCCCGCCTCGCCGAGACCGGCGTCCTCCGCCCCGGCGTCACGCCGCTCTGGGCCCGCCGCGTCTACTACGCCCTCATCCACGAGGTCTGCCAGGACGCCGCCGCCCACCCCGACGACCCCATCGACACCGACGCCGCGGCCACCCAACTCGTCGAAACCCTCCTCCACGGCATCGCCACCCCAGGCACCAAGCTCTAGCGCCGCCAGACCGTGCCCTGGCGGTCGCGGCCGATCCACTGCTCCATCGCGACCACTTCGGCCGCGGCGCCCAACTCGCGCTCGAGCAACCAGCCGGCGAGATCCACCCCCGCGAACCAACCGCTGCCACACGTCACCAGATCGCCGTCGTCGACAATCCGCGCATCGATGACCTCGGCCCACGGCTTCAGCAGGTCATAGCCGGGCCGATGCGTCGTCGCCGGTCGCCCACCGATCAGCCCGGCCGCGCCCAACAGGATCGAGCCGGAGTCGATCCCGGCCAGGATCAGTCCGGCACCACCGACGCGCTTGGCGTCGGCCAACTGCTGCGGAATGACTCCGCGCTCGATCTCCTCCTCGATCCACCCGCCCGACACCGCGAGCACGCGGGCAGTCTCCGGCGACCACAGTTCCAGTTCGCCGAACGTCGTTCCGTAGCAGCCTTTCACCGTGGTCGCGCCGTCGGCGGTCACGAGGCGCGCATCCACGTCGAGCCCGCGTCGCTTCGCATGCGCGAAGACGGCGTACACCGCCAGCGCGTCGACCTCAGCAACTCCCTCGAACATCAGCACATCGATTCGCATCCATCCACCCTGCCGCCGTACGACGCCTGCCGGAGAGTGGCGAGAAAGACATGATCCAGTAGATTCGCGCCATGCGGACCGTGGCCGTGCTCGTCCTCGACGGCAGTATCGGCGTGGAGCTGGCCGGCGCCTGCCAGGTGTTCGCGACCGCCGCCGATCCACGCACCGGCGCCGACCTGTACGACGTCCGCGTTTGCGGCTCCGCCGGTACGACGATTGCTGCGCATCGGCAGGCGATCTTCCGGGCTGACCCGCCGTACCCGCTGCGAGCCGCGAAACAGGCCCACACGCTGATCGTCCCGGCGGCCTTCGAAGCCGAACCCGAGGCCGTCGAGGTCGTCCGCGAGGCCCATCGACGCGGCGTCCGAGTGGCGTCGATCTGCACCGGCGCATTCGTACTCGCCGAGGCCGGGCTGCTCGACGGCCGCCGGGCGACCACGCACTGGGCCCATGCAGCCGAGCTGGCCCGGCGCTACCCGGCAGTCGAGGTAGTCCCCGACGCCCTCTACGTGGACGACGGCGACGTCCTGACCTCGGCCGGCGTGACTGCTGGCCTCGACCTGTGTCTACACCTAGTACGGCGCGACCACGGCGCCGCCGTCGCAGCGACCGTTGCCCGGCAGCTGGTGATGGCACCCCACCGTGCCGGCGGCCAAGCCCAGTTCGTCACCACACCCGTTGTCGAAGGCAACCATTCCCTGGAACCAGTCCTGCACTGGATCCGCGACCACCTCGCCGAACCACTGACGCTCGGCACCATCGCGACGTACGCCTCGATGAGTCCCCGAACGCTGAGCCGGCAGTTCCGCGCGCAGACCGGCACGACCCCACTACGCTGGCTGATCCGCCAGCGCCTGGCGCGAACTCAAGAACTGCTCGAGACCACGAGCCTCACCGTCGACCAGATCGCCACCGCCACCGGCTTCGGCACCGCCGACCTGCTCCGACAGCACTTCACCAAGACCTTCGCCACCACCCCAACCGCGTACCGCCGTACCTTCAGCGATGCGTCAGAGGCTGCGGTGGGTGACCTCGATCGTGACGATGAGGTCGCCGCGGCCTTCGGCGCGGAGGTGCGGGATTCCCAGTGAGGGCACGCGGAGGCGTTGGCCGGTGGCGGTTCCGGCCGGGACCCGGACGCGCTTGACGCCTTCGAAGGTGGTGACGTCGATGATGCCGCCCTGCGCCGCCACCGCGGCCGGGACCTGGACCGTGCAGGTCAGGTCGTCGCCGTCCCGGCCGAAGACCGGATCCTTGCCTTCGGCAACTTCCAGGAAGAGGTCGCCGGCCGGGCCACCACCCGGTCCGACCTCGCCCTGCCCGGACAGCCGGATCCGGGCTCCCTCGTACAGGCCCTTCGGCACGCTGACCGTCAGGGTGCGGGTCGTCGCGACCCGGCCGTCACCGTCGCATTCGGCGCAGGGGTTCTCGATCTGGGTGCCGAACCCGGCGCAGTCCGGACATCCACGGGGCGCCGGCGCCGTTGCATCCTTCGGGCCGAAGAACTCCTCCATCAACTCATTGGTGCGCTGCTCGGGGAGGTCCCCATAGCCCGAGCACTTGCCACATCTGGTCACGACCGACCTGGGCGAGGTGCCGACGCCTTTGCAGGTCATGCAGGTCACCGGGCTCTCGACCGTCAACCGCCGCTGACTGCCGAGCACCAGCTCACGGATCGGTACGTCGAATCGCAGCAGCATGTCCTGGCCACGTCGCGCTTTCCGCTGCGGCCAGATCGGGCTTTCGTCCGGCGTGCTGACCGCGGGCTCCGGCATCCGGATCCGTTTGCTGCTTGCCAGGAGCACCCGGTACTCGAGCTTCGCGAAAAGGCCTGGCGTCTGCTTGGCACCCGACCTCCGCAGGCGTTCGAACACGTGGCCGTAGAGCTCGTCGACCCCGATCTGTCCGTCGTGATCCCGGTCGGCCTCACCGGTCGCCAGGCCGTGGATGATCGCCTCGGTGAACAGCGACGGTTCCGGGGCCAACTCGACCACACCGTTGCTCTCCCACGCGTATTCGGTCCGCTTCGACGCGGTCATGATCGCGCGGCCGCTGCCCTGCATCTGGTCATCGGAGTCGACCCCGATCGAACCCTTGGCCCCGGGCAGCATGGCACCGCTGTAGCAACAGTCGAGCATCACCACGATCGACCGCGCCAGGCACCGATCCATCTGTTCCTTGAGGAACGTCGCGGGAACCGCGGTGGAGGCGAGCAGGGTCGGGTCGGTGTCCGTGGCGGCGAAGTACAGGTTGCCGCGATCGTCCTTGATGCCGTGGCAGGACAGGTGCAGGACCAGCAGGTCGTCGAGACTGCGGTGCAGGAAGAAGCGCTCGATCGCCCGCAGGATCTGGCCGGCCGAGGCGTCGAGCACCTTCTGGACCTGGAACCAGCCGATCTCCGGATCCTCCAGGACCGCGCCCAGCCGATCCGCATCAGCGGCGGGCGATCGAAGTCCGGTGAGTACGTCGTTCTGGTAGGTGCCGGTCGCGATCAGCAGCGCGTCACGGATGCCGGCCATCGTCACCTTCGGCCGGCAGTTCGGGGAACAGTTGCCGAACCAGCCGCTCGTCCTCCTTGGCCGAACCGCCCTTGAGCTCCACCCGCTCACCGGCGCGCTCGATGATCACGACGCGTCCGGCCCGGCGCTCGACGAACGCGCGCAGGACTCGCAAGGAGCCGGTCACGAAGGCCGTCGCCGCGCCCGTACCGGCCAGACTGATGATCAGCGTGCCGACCGTCACCGGATCGCCCTTGCCGCCCACCGGCACCTGACCAGACCTGTCCAGGCGCACGTCACCGATATCGGTGTCCAGCAACTCGCGCCGGACCAACTGAGTACGATCCTCCAGCAGTTCATCGTCGATCCCCGGCTCGGCGATGAACAGCTTCAGCTCCGTCATGCAGCCCCCTCCAGCACAACCGATGGAAGAGTCACGATAGCGAGTGGCGGGAGGGCGCGAACACCTCCCGCCGCTGCTCAGTTCGGCGAGGTGGTGGCCAGGCCGTGTTCGACGTCGTACTGCTGGATGAAGCGGGCGGCCATCGGCTCGCTGGAGGCGATGGCGGCGGCGAGGGCTTGTGCGGTGCGCTCGCGGTCCTCGGGCCAGTCGGCCAGGAGGGCCCAGGCGCGGGCACGCAGCTTCTCGAGGGCGGTCGGCTCCGGCTCGTCGTCGCCCTTGGGGGAATCGTCCGCCGGCTTCGGCTTGGGCTTGGACTCGGGAGCGGTGGTGATCAGGGCCGGCGGCTCGGAGTCGGTGGGCCCGGCGAAGGGGGACGGGGCGGCCGGCTTCTGCACGACCGGCTCGACCTTTTCCTTCGGGGCGGTCGGCTTGAGCTTGCCGTTGACCTTCGCACCGTTCTTGACGACGTGCTCGCCGTCCTCGACCACGACTGCCTCGGCCACCGACTCGTCGGTGCTGCGGTCGTAGGGCAGGTAGTCGACTGCCATCAGCTCACCGGTCATCGCCTCGCCCCAGGCGCCTTCGTCGCGCAGTGAGACGCCGGTGTCGGCGGCGCGGAGCTGGCGTGCCCGCGGTGCCTCACCCTCGACGACCCAGACGGCTGCGCGCAGATCGGGGTCGGGGGTCTCCTCCGGCTCCGGGGGCGGCGAGATCGCCTTGGTCAGCTTGTTGGTGATGACCTCGTAGTTGATCCGGTCCTCGAGCATGCCGGCCAGCCGGTCCGGGTCGTACGTCGTCTCGGCGATCTTCGCGAGGCGCTCGTCCTGGTGCTCGGAGCGGATGTACTCGGCGACCGTGCTCGCGATCGCGTCGCGGCGGGTCTTGTTGCGGATCTGGTGCCGGGCTGCGTGCAGACTCTCGTAGAGGCTGTAGCCGTGCTCGATCGCCAGCGACCGCGCCTGCCACGTCACCTTGGGCTCGCGCGCCCACTGCACCACGCCGTACACCGGAGAGGTCGTCATCATCTGCCCGGCGCGACGCAGGGCGTCGCGGCGGCGGGCCGAGCTGTGGATCAGCCACAGCACATAGGCGAACGCGGACAGGCCGCCGAAGCCGAAGGCCAGGAAGCGCTCCTCCGGCCGCCAGTGCCCGACCACGTTGAAGACGACCGCGATCACGGCCGCGAACAACGACATCGCGCGGTACGCGTAGGCCGTCTCACCCTTGCGGCGACGCAGGTCGGCCAGCGCGGCGGTGGCGACACCGCCGAGCTCGAGGACCGCCACCGCCGGAGTGACGAGGACGATCTTGAGGAATGTCGAGAAGCCGGCGTCGGGCCACGGGATGTGCGTGACACCCGCCCACACCTGGCCGACGAGGGCGGCCGCGGCCGCCGTGGCGTAGAAGGCGTAGGCGACCTTGTCCGCCCCGGTGAGGGGTACGTTCGCCAGTTCGCCAGTACTGGTGTTGCTGGTGTTCTCCTGCAAGACGTGGTCTCCTGACCGGTTTGGGCACTCCGGCAGTTCCGTCGCGGACGGCGGGGCTGACTGGTACGGCGGCACGAGGCTACCGGTTCCCGGCCCCGGAAGGGGAGGCGAATCCGGAAACGTCTCGTACCGTCCCCGCGAACCCCTCAGGGCATGCGCAGGAAAACCCGCATCCTGGCACGAACCTGGTGTACGGAACAACTCGTCGCAGTACTCAGACGGCCCAGGGCACCCCGAGTTCTTTGAAGAGTGCCAATTCGTCGGAGGCCCGATCGATCCACTGCTCGACATCGCGGACAATCGGATGCCGCTCGGCGCCTTCGCCTTCCCAGACGACGTTGGCATCCGGGATGACAGCCGGCTCGTCGGCCAACCGGATCGCTTCGACCACGCGCGTGAAACCACCGGTCGCCGCGAACGAACAGTAGAGAGGTACGGCGGGGTCCGCGCGATGCTCGATCAGATTCTGCAGCAGGTCCGCCCGCCCAAGAGTCTGCACGCCATCGGGCAGTTCGAGAGTGTCCGTCGTGTAGTGCAGTACGGCGCGACCTCGAGAGCCGTGGACTATCACCGCGGGGTCGACGTGCTCGGCCGCGCACAATGTCACCGCGATCAAAATCGACGTACCGCGGGTCGTGGTGATGCGAACCGTGGAGGTGTCGTCGGACTCGATGTCGTTGGCCCGGTACAGGTCGGTCTCGACCGAAAGAATGTCGTCCACTCCGGTCGAACCGTCGAGCAGCAAGGCCGCAGCTGTCGAGTGAGCCAAGGGATTCGTGACCGCACCGTCGACGACCGAGACGCCGTTCAGCGTCCGTCGGCCGGCCCATGCCGCGCGGTCGAAGTAGCCGGCCTTCCGCAACCACTTGCCGGTGGCACTGATCCCGCGGATCTCGCCGAGCCCGCCGTCGGCCATCAACTGCGCGAGCTGCAGAGTCGCCGCCGATGCCTGCGCCTGGAAGCCGACCTGGCACACGCGACCGGTCTCCTCGATCACCTTCGACAGGTATTCGAACTCGGCCAGCGACGCGGTCGGCGGCTTCTCGAGCAGCACGTCGGCACCCGATCGCATCGCCAGTTCGGCCAGCGGCACATGCGTCTGGATCGGCGTGCTGATGATCACGACATCGACTTCGGTTGCCGCCAGCAACTCGTCGAGCGACGGATACACCGGTACGTCGATATCGTCCGGCGGCCGCGGATCCGCGATCGCCACCAGGTCGCCGTACAAGCTGGCATTGCGGACGTGCGTTGCGCCGTGGCCGTGTACACCGGCCACGGCGATGCGGGTGGTCACTACTTGAGCTCTCCGTTCACCTCGTCGAGGAACTGCTGTGCTGCCTTGTCCGGAGCGAGTCGACCGAACAGCACCTCGGTGGTGTAGCGCTGGATGATCTTCTCCACCTGACCACCTCCGACCGGCGGTGCCGGTGAGGGCTCGCCGAGTTCCTTGCCGATGTCCTCGATGAACTTCGCCGAGGCCGCGTCTGCTGGCTGCAGCTTCGGGGTGACAGCGGCGCGGATCTCGGTGTTCGGCGGTACGCCACGCTCGGCCAGCAGGATGTTGCCCGCCACCGCGTTGTTGGCCAGGAAGTCGACGAACTGCGCGGCCGCCTCCCGGTTCTTCGAGCGCGAGGAGACCGACCAGAACATCGAGCCCTTGTAGTAGGAACCGTTCTTCGCCGACTGTCCGGTCGAGCTCGGGATGCGGAGCAGCTTCAGCTCCTGGCCGGAAGCCTTGCTGAAGGCGTTCAGCTGGTTGCTCCAGCCGAAGGCCATCGCGACCTTCCCAGTGGCCAGGGCGGTCTGGTCGAGGGACGCGGTCATGTCCTGCGCGACCGACTCCGCGGGCGGAATCGCCTTGCTGTCGCGCAATTTCACGACGTACTCGAAGAACTTGGTGGTCTGCCCGGCCGAGACACCGACCTTGCCGTCGGGCGTCCACAGCGACTCACCGTTCTGGCGGGCCCAGAGGTTCAGTCCGGCCTCGTTGGACCCGATCACACCGGTCCCCCAGCCCTTGCCGCTGAGCTTGGTGGTCACCTCGGCGGCGATCCGGTTGAACTCGTCCCAGGTCCAGGTCGTGTCGTTCGGCAGCGCGACTCCGGCAGCCTTGAAGACAGCCGGGTTCGCGAGTACGGCGAACGAGTTGATCCCAGCGTTGAGTCCGTACAGCCCGCCGTCGAACTCGCCGGCCCCGAGAGTGTCCGGCGCGAACTTGTCGGTCTTCAGGTCACCGGCCTTCTTCAGATCGAGCAGCGCGCCGCGATCGGCGTACTCGCGCAGGTACTTCTCGTCCATCTGGATGACGTCCGGCGCATCGTTCGCGGCGACCGTGGTGGCGAGCTTGTCCCAGTACCCGGCCCATTCGCCGTACTCGCCCTTGATCTTGATGTTCGGGTGTTCCTTCTGGAACGCGTCGATCACCGACTGGGTGAGTTTGGTGCGGGTGTCACTGCCCCACCAGGAGAAGCGCAGTGTCACCTCGCCGTTCTTCGCGGCCGGTCCGCCGGAGTCCCCACCGCACGCGCTCACGACGAGCAGGGCGGAGACGAGCGCGACGGCGGCCAGTGCCTTGAGACGTGTCATGGCAGGCTCCTTACTTGATACCGGTGGTGGCGATGCCCTTGACCAGGAAGCGCTGGCCGAGCAGGAAGGCGAGGAAGACCGGGACCAGCGAGACGACCGACATCGCGAACATCGAGCCCCAGGACGAGCTCGAGGTCGCGTCGACGAACGACCGCAGGGCGACCGGCACGGTGTACATGTGCGGGTCGGTCAGGTAGATCAACTGGCCGAAGAAGTCGTTCCAGGTCCAGATGAACGTGAAGATCGTCGTGGTCGCCAAGGCCGGCACCATCAGCGGCAGGATCACCCGCAGGAAGATCCCGGCCCGGCCGCAGCCGTCGATCGTGGCCGCCTCGTCGAGCTCGCGCGGAATGCCGCGGATGAACTGCACCATCAGGAAGACGAAGAACGCGTCGGTGGCCAGCAACTTCGGCACGATCAGCGGCAGGAACGTGTTGATCCAGCCCGCGTGCGAGAACAGGATGTACTGCGGCACGATCACCACGTGGATCGGCAACATGATGCTGAGCAGCATGATCGCGAACCACATCTTCTTGCCGGCGAACTCCAGGCGGGCAAATGCGTACGCCGCCATCGAGCACGAGACCAGGTTGCCGAGGATCGAGCCCAGTACGACGACCGCGGAGTTCAGCAGGTAGCGGGTGAACGGCTCGGTCAGCGCGTTCCAGCCGGCCCGGTAGTTCTCGATCCGCAGGTCCTTCACCAGCAGACCGGGATCGCGGAAGATCTCGTTGCCCGGACGCAGCGAGCTCACGATCATCCAGATCAGCGGGTACAGCATCACCAGCGCGGTGGCGATCAGCGCCAGGTGGATCAGCAGGGTTCGGGGGCGGAGGTCAGTTCTCATAGAACACCCAGTACTTGGAGACGAGGAAGTTGACCCCGGTGAAGATCGCGATGACCACCAGCAGGAACCAGGCCATCGCCGAGGCGTAGCCCATGTCGAAGTTCCCGAAGCCGCGGTCGTACAGGTAGAGCGTGAAGAACATCGTCGAGTCCGACGGTCCGCCACTGCCGCCGGAGACGACGAACGCCTGGGTGAACGATTGGAACGCGTGGATGATCTGCAGCACCAGGTTGAAGAAGATGATCGGCGTCAGCAGCGGCAGCGTGATCGAGAAGAACCTTCGGAGCGCACTGGCCCCGTCGACGGCGGCCGCCTCGTAGTACATCGACGGGATCTGCCGAAGGCCGGCCAGGAAGATCACCATCGGCGAACCGAACGTCCACACGTTGAGCACCACGAGCGTGCCCAGCGCCGTACTGGGGTCGGAGATCCAGCCCTTGCCCTCGACCCCGATCAGCGCGAGCACCTGGTTGAGCAGGCCCTCGGTACCGAACACCTGCCGCCACAGGATCGCGATCGCGACACTCGAGCCGAGCAGCGACGGCAGGTAGAAGACCGAGCGGTAGAAGGCCATTCCGCGGACGCCGCGATCCAGTACGACGGCCAGCAGCAGGGCGATCGCGAGTTGCAGCGGGACCGAGACGAACACGTAGGTGAAGGTCACCCGCAGCGAGTTGTGCAGCCGCTCGTCGGACAGCATCCGGGTGAAGTTCTCGAAACCGATCCACTCCGGCGCCTGGATCAGGTTGTAGTCGGTGAAGGCCAGGTAGAGCGAGGCGATCATCGGCCCGATGGTGATCAGGAAGAGTCCGAGCAGCCACGGCGACAGGAACAGGTAAGCCGTCAGGTTGTCCCGACGCTTCATCGACCCTCCTCCTCCGGGAACCTTCCGGAAAGCGCTTGCCTTGTCGCCGGACAGCATGCCGGGAAAGCGGTACCGGAACAAGAGGTCGAAGCGATTCGACTTGGCCGGTTCCGGACACCTGCAAAACTGTCTGTGTGACTTTCCATGCGGCGGTCTTCATCGCCACCAGCCTCGACGGGTACATCGCACGACCGGACGGATCGATCGACTGGTTGACCGAGCGCGGAGAGCAGGCAGGTGACACCGGATACGACGAGTTCATGGCCTCGATCGACACTGTCGTGATGGGCCGCAACACCTTCGAGAAGGTGCTCACCTTCGGCTTCTGGCCGTACGAGGGCAAACACGTCGAGGTGCTCAGTACGACGCTCGATCCCGACGCCGACGAGCGGGTCATCGTGCACCGCACGGTCGACGGCCTGGTCGAGACGCTCGCGGATCGCGGCGCTCAGCGGATCTACGCCGACGGCGGTGCGGTCATCCAGACCTTCCTGCGGGCCGGTCTACTCAACGAGCTGACCATCACCACCGCACCGGTCCTGATCGGATCCGGCCTGCCGCTGTTCGGTGCCCTGGACAACGATGTGACGTTGGTCCACAACGCGACCCGGACATTGAAGGCGGGCTTCGTCCAGTCCGACTACACCGTGGTCCGGTAGCCGGCCGCGGTAAAGCACACCCCACCGGAGCAGAGCCAGCCCTCGCGTTCGCCCTGCTCCAACTCTTCCCAGAACGCAGTCGCACGCTCCTCGTCGGCCAACGCGCTCACCCGGTTCCCGAACAGGAATCGCAGGAACGCAACGGTGTTCTGCAGCACGGTCGTCTCCAGCCGTACGTCGGTCAGCCCGGTCGCCAGCAACATTCGCTGCAACCGCCGCCCCGCATCCGGGGTCGGCAGATCGTCGGCGAATCCCCGCTCGATCGCCTGGACCAACTCGCGGTCCGAGCTGTTCACGAAGACCGTCGCCGCGTCCACCTCGGACAGCACAACCACCCCGCCCGGCCGCACCACCCGGGCCATCTCCCGTACTGCGGCCTCCGGATCGGCCAGCGCCATCAGCACGCGCTCCGCCCGCACCCGGTCGAAGCAGGCGTCGGCGAAGTCCAGCCGCGTCGCGTCCCCCACGACAAACTCGGCCGGCACCCCCTCCGCCGTACGCCGCCTCGCCTCGGCCACCATCGCCGTACTGACATCCACCCCAACGGCCCGGCCACCGATCCCCACCACACCAGCAATGCCCAGCAGGTCGTCCCCAGTCCCCGACCCCACATCCAGCACCGCCATCCCCGCTCGAGCATCCAGGAGCTCAGTGATCACCCCCTTGACCACCTGCTCCGCGGGCACCCCCTTCCGGGCGTCCAGAAACCGCACGAAATAGTCCCCAGGTGCAGTGTCCACCGCCCGAAACCCCGCCGGATCCTCCATGCCCCCACGTTCCCCCACCCACGTGTCACCAGCATTTCACCGACCTAACCCCACGACCTATCCGCCCAACCGTGACTGCGCCAACCCCCCATCTCAGCGGGCAACCCCCCGTCTCCCCCGCCAACCCCCCAACTGAGGGGATGCCCATCCACCTCGGGGGTTGCCTCAGCAGAATCTCAGTGGGCAACCCCCAATCTGAGGGGGCAACCCCAAGGCCGGTTAGTTAGGCGGTTCGGGGTCGCGTCAAGCACGGTCCAGTACGGCGCCCTCAGCGAGCCCCGCTGCCATCCGGAGCCGGCGAGCAGGAACCCCCGCGTTCCCCTCACCCCTGACCGGGGGTCGGCATCCTCCCCAAACCGGTCCGGGGCGGATCCAGGACGCATTCGGGCGGCAAATCCTCCCCAGACCACCCCTCGCGACCACGCCGACCGTCCCCAAACCGGCTTGGGGAGGGATGTGATGACGGCAGCCCTCGTTGCCGGCCCGCAACCTTTAGCCGGTACGACGTTGGGCACGGATCAACCATCTGAGCGGGCCCGAAGTGGTTGAGGAGTGCTCAAGGTGCGCTGGCCGGGGCGACCTTGAGCACGGTTCAACCATCTCGGCGAGGGGCAGACGGTCGATGGGACTGTGCTCAAGGTGAGTTGGTGGTCCACGATCTCTGGGGCCTCGGGGTGTCCGGCACGTTCGACGGAACTGTTTCGGCGCCACGACCCGAACAATCACCGGCTACCGCGCGACCTTGAGCATCACGAACCCCGGCCACAGCCCGTCAGCCCCAGACGGCGTGGAGCCGCGGTCGCCGGGCCTCGCCAACCAGCCCAGCCACCTACCCGCCTCCGCCGTCTTGCTTTGTCGGCCGTCTTTTGACGGCCGAGTCCGGGGTACAGGTCCGAAAGGACTCGGCCGGGGACGTCCGCTGTGGCTGATCGCGGCGTCCGGCCGACTACAAAGACAGGTGGCTGGGCGTCGCGGTGGCTGGGCTGGTTGGCGAGGTCCGGTGACCGCGGCTCCAGGTCGGTTGGGGTTGCCGGGCTGTGGCTGCGGTACGGGAAAGAGACCGGCTTCCGGCTGCCCGCCTCTCACGCACGCCGGCGTTGTCGATCGCGCGTTCAACGGTCCGGGAGGACCCACCCCCCAGACACGACCGATATCCACCCCACACCAGATCGACACCGGCCGGCACCCTCCCCAAACCGGTTTGGGGAAGACCCACCACCACCCGTTCCACACGACCGGGGAGCGCTACCCCGCCGATTCGGTGGAGTAGCGCTCCCCAGCCGCGCCGTACAGCACCGCTCCTGACACCACCCCGAACCGCCTACCTAACCGGCCTTGGGGCACCCCCCCAACTGAGTGGATATCCCCCGAGGTGGGGGTTCGCCGGCGGGACGGCGGCGGGCGTTCGGGGCTGTGGTTAGAGGTCTCGGAGGCGGGAGGTGATCTCGGATTCCTTGGGTTTGTGGGCGGCGTCGGTGGCGGCCTTCTGGGGGTGTTGGTCCGCGCGCGGGGTGGGGTTGGCGGCGGCGTGGAAGGCCTTGGCCAGCTCGGCGGACTCGCCCTTGGCCTGGTTGGCGTCGCCGCGTGCGTCGTCGAAGCCCTCGTTGAGGGTCCTGAGGCCGGCCCGGGTCTGCATGAGCTGGGTGTCGAGGGACTCCGCGACGTTGGTGATGCGGGCGGCAGTCGCCTGGCGGTCGTCGACGTACTGGCTGGAGTTGAGCAAGGGGTCGATGGCCTCGCGGGCGGCGACCAGGCGGCGGTCGGCCTGGTTGATGCTCTCGCCGAAGTTGTCGACAGCTCTGTCCAGGGTGTCGAGCTGGTACGCGAGGCGTGACATCGCGGCCTGGTCGTGCTCGACGGGCAGCTCCGACAGCTCGGTGAGCGCCTCCCGGCTCGCCTTGAGCGCGCGGGCGCCGTCCCCGAGGCGGTCACGAACCTCGTCGATTCCCCGCCGGCCGGCGCGCAGTCGATCATCCACCTGACCGGCGAGGTACTGCGCGTTCCGCTGGAACGGGGCCGGTTCTTCCGCTTCCCGGACGCGGTTCGCCTGCGGTGGCAACTCGAAGATGTCTTCCTCGCTGCGCCGGAGGTAGTTGTCGACGTCCCGCGTCGTGTCGGCTGCTTCGCCGAGCGACACCCGGGCAGCGGTCAGCGCCCTGAAGGCGGTGTCCGCCAGTACGGCGGCACGCTGCTGCTCCTGGGCCGGCGTACTCACTGATCGTCCTCGGTCTCGTCCAGGGCCGCGCGCAGAGCCGCTTCGGCACCCTGGAGCTCGGACCGAGCAGCCTGCAACTGGTCGCGGGCAGCCTGCAGCGCCTCGTTCGGCTGGTCGGCCGGGTCCGTGGTGGACATGCGAACACCTCTCTCAGGGCAAACGTCCCCTTGAGACTAACGCGGCGGTGGCTCAGCGGCGCTCAAGGAGGCCGACGGCCTCGGCGGCCCAGTAGGTGAGGATCTGGTCCGCACCTGCACGCCGGATCGACGTCAGCGTCTCGAGAATCGCCCGCTCGCGGTCGATCCACCCGTTCGCCGCGGCCGCCTCGACCATCGCGTACTCACCGGAGATGTTGTACGCCGCCACCGGCACGTTCACGTGGTCGCGAACCTGCCGGATGATGTCGAGGTACGGCAGCGCGGGCTTCACCATCACGATGTCCGCACCCTCGGCGATATCGAGGTCGACCTCGCGGATCGCGTCACGCGCGTTCGCGCCGTCCTGCTGGTACGTCTTCCGGTCGCCCTGCAGCGACGAGTTCACGGCCTCGCGGAACGGGCCGAAGAAGCTCGACGCGTACTTCACCGCGTAGGCCAGGATCACCGTGTCCTGGAAGTTCGCCGCATCCAGCGCCCGCCGTACGACGCCGACCTGGCCGTCCATCATCCCGGACGGACCGACGATGTGCGCACCGGCCGAGGCCTGCGCGACGCCCATCTCCGCATAGATCTTCAGCGTCGCGTCGTTGTCGACCCGGCCCTCGGCATCCAGTACGCCGCAGTGTCCGTGCGAGGTGAACTCGTCCAGGCACAGGTCCGACATCACCAGCAACGAGTCGCCGGCTTCACTGACCGCGTCCCGGATCGCGACGTTCAGGATGCCGTCCGGATCGAGCGAACCCGATCCGACCTCGTCCTTCTCCTCCGGTACGCCGAACAGCATCACGCCGCCGAGCCCGAGCTGCGCCGCCTCGGCGACCGCCTTCCGCGCGGTGTCCCGGGTGTGCTGGTAGACGCCCGGCATCGACGAGATCGGCAGCGGCTCGCGCGCGCCTTCCCGGATGAACATCGGCAGGATCAGCTGCCGCGGCTCGATCGTGGTCTCCGCGACCAGCCTGCGCATCGCCTTCGACGACCGCAGCCGCCGGGGCCTCACATCCGGGAATCCAGGCATTTCAGCTCTTTCGACGAGAACCTGCACGACGTTCGGACGGGCGGGTCACGGGCTCGCCCGCTTCCACCATGGTGTCACGCCGGTTCGCACCGAACCGGGCGAGTGCGTCGGCCAGCTCCTCGGCGGACGGCGAATCCGCCATCGCGTCGACGCGCAGTCCGTGCTCCTCGGCCGTCTTCAGCGTGGCCGGGCCGATCACCGCGATCACCGTCGAGGCGTGCGGCTTGCCGGCGATGCCGACCAGGTTCCGGACCGTGGACGACGAGGTGAAGACCACCGCGTCGAACTTGCCGGACTTGATCGCCTCGCGGGTCGGCGCGGGCGGCGGGGCGGCCCGGACGGTCCGGTACGCCGTCACGTCGTCGACCTCCCAGCCGAGATCGGTCAGACCCGCGACCAGCGTCTCGGTGGCGATATCGGCGCGCGGCAGGAACACCCGGTTGATCGGGTCCAGCACCTCGTCGAACGGCGGCCAGTCCTCGACCAGACCGGCCGCCGACTGCTCACCGGTCGGGGTCAGGTCCGGACGGATGCCCCAGGCACCGATCGCCTCGGCGGTCTTGTCACCGACCGCGGCGATCTTCAGCCCGGAGAACGCCCGTGCGTCCAGGCCGTACTCGTCGAACTTCTCCCGGACCGCCTTGACCGCGTTGACCGAGGTGAACGCGACCCACTCGTAGCGGCCCTCGACGAGCCCGCGAATCGCCTTGTCCATCTGCTGCGGGTTGCGCGGCGGCTCCACCGAGATCGTCGGCACCTCTTCGGGCATCGCGCCGTACCGGCGGAGGCGGTCCATCAGCGGACCGGCCTGGTCCTTGGTGCGCGGCACCAGGATCCGCCAGCCGAACAGCGGCTTGGTCTCGAACCAGGACAGCGCCTCGCGCTGCTCGACCACGGTGCCGACCACGATCACGGCCTCGCCGGTGACCTTGGCGGCCCGCAGGTCGGCGACGATCGTCTCGAGGGTGCCGACCACGCTGGTCTGCGCGGTCGTGGTGCCGCCGACGGTCGCTGCGACCGGGGTCGAGGCGTCGAAGCCGGCGTCGACGAGCGCGGCCACGGTGTCCTTGAGGACATCGGTCGCGTTCAGCAGGACGAGCGTCTGCTTGGTGTGCAGGCGGCTCAGGTCGAGCTTGGCCTCGGCGAGGTCGACGACCGTGACCTCGCGGTCGTTCTTCATGGTCAGCGGGATTCCGGCGTACGTCGGGACCGCGCTCACCTCGCTGACACCGGGGATCACGTTGAAGCCGATGCCCGCCTTGCGGCACGCGGCCGCCTCTTCGGCGCCGCTGGAGAAGGTGAACGGGTCACCGGTCAGCAGCCGTACGACGTTCGCCGCGGACTTGGCGGTCTTCACCACCAGCCGGCCGCGAGCGGCGACGCGCAGTGCGCGGCTGCCCTCGGCACCGGAACCGTCGATCACCTCGACACCCGGCTTGCAGTACGCCAGGAAGGCGTCGTGCTCCGGACCCTCGACGACCACCGCGTCCGCACCGGCCAGGACGTCGCGTCCGGCCAGTGTCAGCAGCGAGGGGTCACCCGGGCCGACGCCGACGAACGTGACGTGGCCGAGTGGTCTCGGCTGCTTGGCCGCGCTCGTCGTGGCAGCCTTGGCCGGCACTGTCTGAGGTGTCGCGGATGTCGCGGTGGAGGCTGCTGTCTGTGCGCTGCTCACGTCTGCCTTCGCCCTCGTCCTCGTGGTGCTTGTCTTCTTGGCTGTCGTCGTGCCCTGTGGCGGTGGTGTCATTCGCGCTCCAGCAACTCGTTCGCCAGCGCTATGCCGAGGGACACCGGGTCGTCCACCGGCCCGTTCGCGGAGAGCCGTCGGACCCCGTCGTCCTGGCCGAGCGCGCCCCGCAACCAGAGCTCGGGGCCGTCCTCACCCTCGACCACCTCGGCGAGGGCTCCGACCGGAGCCGAACACCCTGCCTCGAGTGTGGCCATCATCTGCCGTTCCGCTGTCACCGCTGCCCGGGTGGCCGGGTCCTCCAGCGGAGCCAGTGCGGCCAGTACCTCGGTGTCGTCCGCGCGGCACTCGATGCCCAGGGCACCTTGTCCGGGAGCGGGCAGAACCTGGATCGGATCCAGGGTCTCGGTCACCTCGGCGAGCCGTCCCAACCGGGACAACCCTGCCCTCGCAAGGACCACCGCGTCCAATTTACCGTCCGTGACGAGCTTGATCCGGGTGTCCACGTTGCCGCGGATACCGGTCAGCTCGAGCCCCAGACCGAGCCCGTCGAGCATCGCGACCCGGCGGGCCGAGCCCGTCCCGACCAGGGCGCCTTGCGGCAGTTCACCCAGCGTGAGGCCGTCGCGAGCGATCAGTACGTCGCGCGGATCCTCGCGGACCGGGATCGCGCCGACCGTCAGACCCTCGACCGGAATGGTCGGCAGATCCTTGAGCGAGTGCACCGCGATGTCGATCTCGCGAGCCATCAGTGCGTCCCGCAGGGCGCTGACGAAGACGCCGGTGCCACCGATCTGCTGCATCGGCGCCAGGTTCACGTCGCCGGTAGTGACGATCGGGACCAGCTCGACCTCGTGCCCGAGGGCGCGCAACTGGTCGGCCACCAGGTTGGCCTGAACGGTCGCCAGTGCGGACCGCCGGGTTCCCAGTCGGATCATGCGTGCTCACCTCCGCGCGCCTTGGGCGTCGTCACCGCGTCGACCGTCGCCTGGTCGAGAGCGAACAGCTCGCGCAGCGCGTTCGCGTACGTCGGTCCGCCGGGATCGGCGGCAAGTTCCTTCACCCGAACGGTCGGGTTGTGCAGCACCTTGTCGACGACCCGGCGGATCGTCCGGGCCACCTCGTGCCGCTCGTTCTCGTCCAGGCCGGGCAACCGGCGGTCGAGTCGGGCCAGCTCGGAATCGACGAGCTCACTGGCCATCGCCCGCAGGGCAACGACGGTCGGCGCTACCGAAGCGGCTCGCCGGGTCCCCTCGAAAGCAGCGGTCTCCTCGCCGACGATCCGCCGTACATCCTCAATGTCGTCCTCGCTGCCACCGGCAGTGCCCGCGAGGTCGGCCAGCGTGACGAGGCGGACGCCAGGAATCCGGGCGGCCTCGGGTGCGACATCGCGCGGCAGCGCAACGTCCAGCACGCCGAAAGGCCTTCCATCACTGGCGTTTCGGATCATCTCTTCGGTCAGCACGACTCCGCGCGCACCGGTGCAGGACACCACGAGGTCGGCCTCGGCCAGTGCGTCCGGGACGTTCGCCAGCTGGATCGCCGTACCGCCGATGCGCTCGGTCAGCAAGACCGCGCGCTCATAGTTGCGGTTGGCAATGACCACGCTCGCGGCGCCGCCGTTGAGCAACGTCTGGGCAGCCAGCGAAGCCATCGAGCCGGCGCCGACGATGAGCGCACGACGGCCTTCGAACCCACCGACTGCTTCGAGCCCGGCCGACACGACCGAGCGGCCGGCCGAGTCGATCCCGGTCTCGGTACGAGCCCGCTTGCCGACCCGCAACGCGTGCTGCAGAAGGGCATTCAGGTCGGTGGCGATCGTCTCGAGCTCTTGGCCGACGCGCAGCGTCTCCTTCACCTGACCGACGATCTGGCTCTCGCCGACGATCATCGAGTCCAGCCCGACCGCGACCTGGAAGAGATGCGCGACCGCGCCCTCCTCGAAGTGCACGTACAGGTGCTCGGCCAGATCGATCAGCGGTACGCCGGTGACGTCGGACAGGATCGCGGTGACCTCGTCCATGCCGGCGTGGAAGCGGTCGACGGTCGCATAGACCTCGGTGCGGTTACAGGTCGCCAGTACGGCGGACTCGGTCACGGCCGGGGTGTTCTGCACGGCCAGCGCGAGCTTGGTCGCCGCGTCCGGATCGAGCGCGACCCGCTCCAGCACGTTGATGTCCGCGGACCGGTGACTGATCCCGACAACCAAATAGCTCATGCGCCCACACCCCCGCCCACCGCGGGCAGATCCGAAGCGAGACCGTTGGGCGTGGGTAGCTCGGGCACCTGGGGGAGCGCCACCTCTCCGGACTTTCGTTGTTCGTGGTACGCCAGGATCTGCAACTCGATCGAGAGGTCCACCTTGCGGATGTCGACGCCGTCGGGCACGGACAGCACCACCGGCGCGAAGTTCAGGATGCTGGTCACCCCGGCCGCGACCAGCCGGTCGCAGACCTCCTGGGCCGGACCGGCGGGCGTGGTGATGACGCCGATCGAGACCCGGTCGGTCTCGACGATGTGCTCGAGCTCGGCGAAGTCGCGGACCTCCATGTCGCCGATCCGCTCGCCGACCAGCTTCGGGTCGGCGTCCAGCAGGGCGACGATCCGGAACCCGCGGGTGCCGAAACCGGAGTAGTTCGCCAGCGCGTGACCGAGATTTCCGATCCCGACGATGACGACCGCCCAGTCCTGGGTGACGCCGATCTCGCGGGCGATCTGGTAGCGGAGATACTCGACGTCGTACCCGACGCCGCGGGTGCCGTAGGAGCCCAGGTAGGACAGGTCCTTGCGGAGCTTCGCGGAGTTGACGCCGGCCGCGGTGGCCAGGTCCTCACTCGACGCGGTCGCGATACCACTGTCCGACAGCGCGGTCAGCGCCCGCAGATAGACCGGCAAGCGCGCGACAGTCGCCTCGGGGATGCCGCGTTCGGTTCTCGTCGGCGGGCCGGGACGACGGCTGCTGGCACGCGTCACAATTCTCCTGGGGGGTGGTTCTCATCAGCCGCGTTCAGTACCCTGCGGCTCCTCTTACTCTAGGAGCTTGTGAACGTGAGAACAAAATCGGCGAACCCCAGGGTGACCGAGAGCACTAAGCGCTGAGCGCCTTCCGCAGTCTGGCCGGGTCCACCCGCCAGAAATCGTGCTGCTTGCCGTCGACGAAGGTGACCGGGATCTGTTCGCCGTACTGCGTGAACAGGGCGTCATCCTGGGTGATGTCGACCTCGGTCCACTCGACCCCGAGCTCGGCGCAGACCGCCTCGACGATCGTCCGGGCGTCGTCACAGAGGTGACAGCCGGGCTTGCCGTAGAGCGTGACGCGCGCGCTCATCCCTCCGCCCGGAGCCGGCCCTTGGCCACCTTGCCGGTGACGGAGTGCGGCAACTGCTCGACGATCTCGAGCTCGCTCGGGCATTTGAACCGCGCCAGCCGGGTCCCGGCGTACTCCAGGACTCTGCTCGGCTCCAGCGTCACACCAGGCTCCGGTACGACGAATCCCTTGATCGCCTCACCGGTGTCCTCGGACGGCACCCCGATCACGGCGGCCTCCAGTACGCCGTCGGCCCCGACCAGCACGTCCTCGACCTCACTGGGGAAGACGTTGAACCCGGACACGATGATCAGCTCGCGGAGCCGGTCGACCAGGAAGAGGTCACCGTCGGAATCCAGGAAACCGACGTCACCGGTGCGGTACCAGCCTTCGCTGTCCGGGCCGTCCACACCGTCCGGCCAGTAGCCGGAGAAGACGTTCGCGCCGCGGATCAGGATCTCGCCGGGGTCGTCGCCCTCGACGTCCTCACCCTGCTCGTCGGCGATCCGGACCTCGACATTCGGCAGTGCGCGACCGACCGAACCGGGTTTCGGCTCGCCCTCACCGAGGGTCGTGGTCACGCCTGGGGATGCCTCGGTCAGGCCGTAGCCCTGGTGGACGAAGAGACCGGTCTCCTGCTCGAAACGATCGGCCAGACCACGATCCAGCGCCGAGGCGCCGGTCAACACCACCTTCACGACGGAGAGCGCCGTACGGAGGTCTGGACGAGTCAGGAGCGCATGCAGAGCCGGTGGTGCCAGCGGCAACCGGGTGACCCCGTGCTCCTTGACCAGTTCAAGCGTGTGCGCGGGGTCGAAGCGCTGGTCGATGACCAGGGCCGCGCCGGTCGCGACGGTCCAGCCGAGGACCGCGTTCAGACCGAAGGCGTGGAACATCGGCAGCACGCCGAGCACCACGTCCTCGGGTCCCATTCGGTCGGGGCCGAGGCCGGAGAGATTCTTCACGTTTGCCGCGAGAGCGCGGTGCGTGAGCATCGCGGCCCGCGGATCTCCGCTGGTCCCCGAGGTGTACAGGAGGACCGCGAGTGTCTCGGCATCGAGAGTCGGCTGTAACACAGCGTCACCTTGGATGTCGCCGGCCCGCACCTTCCGGACCCCTTCGACGAGCCCCGCGAGGTCCTCGTCGGTGATCGCGAGCCGGGCCCCGGAGTGCGCCACAACGGTGTCCACCTCGGGCTTCGTCAGCCCGGTGTTCAGCGGTACGGCGACCAGTCCGGAACGAAGAACGCCCAGGTAGGAGGTGACGAACTCGATGCTGTTGGCCAGCAGCAGGATGACCCGGTACCCGGGCACCAGACCGGCCGCGGCAAACCCGCGGGCAGCGGTTTCGACGGCCTCGTCGAGCTCGGTCCAGGTCAGTCGCCGGTCGCCGTCGACCAGCGCGATCCGATCGCCGTGACGTCGCGCTGTGTCACGAAGAAGGTCCGCGAAGTTGAAGTCCACCCGCTGAGTCTGCCATGGCCGTCGCACGCTCATCGAGGGACCGGCGCACCCGGAATGGTTGCAGCGGAGCGTAACGGGAGATATACAGGTGAACTCGCGGATGTTGCTTCTGCTGAACCTCACACTGCAGAAACCCCGTCCGCGTCCGGGGAGACCATGCGCGACAACCCCACAGCAGGCTGCATTGCGTCATCAGGTGGTGACGGGAGCAGTCCGCTGGCGCATTCGTGACGATCGACCGACGGGAAGGCGGCACGCCACAAGCTGTTGACAGCGAGTACTGAAGGCATAACGCTCAGTGCTCGTATGTCGTCACAGCCGTTGTGGCCATGCGCGGATGTGTCAGACGACGTGTCTTTCGAACGGGGAGAGAACTTGACGACGCCGGAGCCAAGTCCGGACGGGATGCGACGGGCCGAGCTCGTCGATCGCGCTCAGGCTGGAGACGTCGGTGCCTTCGGTGAGCTGTACGACGAGTACTCGCTCACCGTCTATCGCTACATTTACGCTCGGGTGTCCTCATCGGCACTCGCCGAGGATCTGACCAGCGAGACGTTCGTCCGGGCGCTGCGCGCGCTGGACTCGTTCCGCTGGCAGGGCCGGGATTTCGGCGCCTGGCTGGTGACGATCGCCCGGAACCTGATCACCGACCACTACAAGTCCGGCCGGGTCCGGCTCGAGGTGGTCACGGACGAGATCGAGACGCACGACCGGCAGACCGAGGGGCCGGAGGTCGACGTCCTGGCCGCCGCCACCGCCGAGGTGCTCCGGGACGCCGTCGCGGGCTTGCCCGACGAACAGCGCGACTGCCTGACGATGCGGTTCTTCGCCGGTTTGTCGATCGCGGAAACGGCCAGGGCGCTGGAGAAGTCCGAAGGCGCCGTCAAGCAACTGCAACTGAGGGCCGTCCGGCACTTGGCGAAGGTTATCCCCAAGGACTTGAGGTGAGACGGATGACAACGACAGTCTTCCGTAACCCGTCAGGGAGTTTCATCGTTCTCCCTCGTGAGGACCTGTCGGTGACCCCGACTGGCCATTGAGGAGAACGAGATCCATGAGTGACCTACACAGGGCTCGAGCGCGCGCGGAGACCTTCGCGCACGCCGTTGATCACGGGCCCCGTCACTCTTCGCGACTGAGCGATGACCCGGAGTTGGAAGAGGCTGTAGAACTCGTCGGACGGCTGAGGACCGCCGGCGCAGTTGCACCTCGGCCGGAGTTCAGCGCCGAGCTAAGGCACCGTCTGCTCGAACAGGCGACCGCCCGCGCGGCGACCACGACCCCGACCATGGTGCGCAGCACCCCTGACAGCTCCGACGACCCGCCGAGTGGCGAGGACGTCGACGCGTCCGTGACAGATATCCGCCATCGTCATGGCCGGCGCATCCGGCTCGTGGCCAGTACCGCCGCGCTGGTGCTGCTGGGAGGTGGCATCGGTTCGGCCGCTGCCGCTCAGCAGGCGATGCCCGGCGACACGTTGTACGGGATGAAGCGCAGTATCGAGAACGTGGCGACCAATGTGGGGATCGGCGACGACTCCCGCGGCCGGCGCGATCTCGAGCACGCCAAGACCCGGTTGTCCGAGGTCCAGGCCCTCGCCGGTAACGGCGGGTCCGCGGCCACCATCAACAGCACTCTCGACGACTTCTCGGCACAGGCCCGCAAGGGCGTGTCCCGCTTGGTCGCGTCGTACCAGCAGGACGGCGACGCGAGTTCGATCACCGCGGTCACGGCGTTCATCACCAGCGCCCGCCAGGCGCTGGGAGAGCTGGCGCCGAAGCTGCCACCGGAGTCGCTGAAGTCGGCGGTCGAGGCCCTGGCCACGATCGACCAACTGGCCCAGCACACCACGTCGGCGTGCCCGAAGTGCGACAAGCCGAAGGCACCGAAGAACGAGCAGGTGCCGACCACCGTCGAGCAGTCCGGCAAGCCGTCCAACAGCGGCAGCCTGAAGACCCCACCGGTCGGCAAGACGTCGACCGCGCCCACCAGCAAGCCCACCACGACACCCACCAAGGTGCCGAACACGACGATCGTCGAGGAGCCCAAGACTCCGCCCGCGAGCAGTCTGAAGACTCCCCCGCGCCCGTCCGGCTCCCAGCCGACCGGTACCCCGTCCGGCACCCCGAGCGGTCCGCCGCCCATCACCCCCCTCCTGGCCCTGGCCGTTTCCCAGCCTGAGCCTCCCCCCGCTGATCAACGTCCCGGGCGTCCTGCAAACCCTGCTCCCGCCCTGGAAGTAACCAGCACCCGCACCACCCCAGAAGCCCGGCCCCCCCGGCCGGGCTTCTGCTTTGCCCCCACCTTGAGCACCCACCAACCACACTCCGCACGCAGAAACGACCGAGCCGCGCCCAAAGTCGCGAGCAAAGTCCACCTTGAGCACCCACCAACCACTCCGCGCGACTCCAAATGGTCGAACCGTGCCCAACGTCGTACGCCCGGCCACCTTGAGCACCCCTCAACCACGACCCACCCGCCCAAACGGTCGAACCGTGCCCAACGTCGTACGCCCGCACCCCAGAACGCCATCCCGCACCGCATCCCTTCCCGCCCAAAGGTGGGTCCGCTGCTCTTTGTGCACGAACCCCCACTTTGAGAACCCACCAACCGTTTCGGCGAGCTCCACGTGGTCGGTGGGTGCACAAAGATGCGATCCGTGCACAAGGGTGGGGCGGCTGCTCTTTGGGCGCGGAATGGGGCGAGGGGCCGGGCGCGGCGAGGGGGTGGCCTTGGGGTGCGGGGGCCGGCGTGGTGCACGTTGGGCGCCCATCGACCGCGTGGTGTGGGGCGAGATGGTTGAGCTGTGCTCAACGTGGTGTGGGCGGCGGGGTCAGAAGAAGACGCTGCGGCGTTGGACGAGGAGGGTGTAGAGGGTTTGCTGGATGGTTTCGCGGACCTGGTCGGTCACGTTGAAGACCAGCATCGGGTCGTCGGCGGCGCCGTCGGGGAACTCGTCGGTGCGGATCGGTTCGCCGAACTCGATCAGCCACTTGGACGGTAGCGGGATCAGGCCGAGGGGGCCGAGCAGCGGGAAGAACGGGGTGACGGGAACGTACGGGACGCCCATCAGGCGGGCGAGTGAGGAGAGGTTGCCGACGAGCGGGTAGATCTCCTCGGCGCCGACGATCGAGCACGGCACGATCGGTACGCCGGTCCGCATCGCCGCGCTGACGAAGCCGCCGCGGCCGAACCGCTGCAGTTTGTAGCGCTCACTGAACGGTTTGCCGAGTCCCTTGAACCCCTCGGGCCAGACGCCGACCAGGTTCCCCTGGCGGAGCAGGCGCTCGGCGTCGTCGTTGTTCGCCAGCGTCGCTCCGCCCTTGCGGGACCACTCGCCGACGAACGGCGTCCGGAACACCAGGTCGGCCGCGAGTGTGCGCAACGGCCGGTTGGTGTGGTCCGCGACGATCAGCTGGGTGATCAGGCCGTCGAGCGGCATCGTGCCCGAGTGGTTCGCGACGATCAGCGCGCTGCCGGTGTCCGGGATGTTCTCCACCCCGCGCACCTCGACCCGGAACCACTTCTCCGCGAGCGGCCGCAACATCGGCAGCAGGATCTGGTCGGTGAGATCGGAGTCGAATCCGAACTCGTCGATCTCGTACTCCCCCGACAGCCGCCGGCGCAGGAACGCGAACCACTCCGCGATCCGCCGCTCGCCATCCGCCCCGAACAGATCCCGCACAGCCTTCTCGAGAGCCGCAAAGTCCAACCCACCGAACCCGAGGTTCGGTCCACGATCCTCGGCCCGGGTATCGCTCGCCTGGCTCTCCGCCCCGCCGGTCCCCGTGGCACCCGCCTGCGTGGTGGCGCTCGGCGGAATCTCGGCGCTGTCCGGCGTCGGCAACTCGGTCACCGGCTCCTTCGCTTTGACCTTCTTCTTCGGCCGCGCCCCCGGTCCCGCGAGAGCGCGTGCCGCGGCGGACGGCGTCGTACGACGGCCGCTGCCTCGACCCGGGCGCCCACCGGAACCGATCGGGATCACGTCCGCGTCAGCCACGAAGTGCTCCGAGCCCGGTCGTCAGCAGCGACGCCATTTGGCTGGCCGCGCCCGGACCGAGCGACTTGCGGAACTCGTCGAACGCCTCGGCGGACGTGTACTGCGGCTCGAACCCGAAGGTGCTCCGCATCCGCGTGGTGTCGACGACCCGGCCGTAGGTCAGGAAGGTGATCTGGTCCGGCGAGAAGTCCGCCAGCCGAGCACGCCGTACGGCGGCCGCCGAGCTGGACGCGGTGAACGGAGGCAGCCGCAGCGTCGGGCGACCGAGTCGCCGGATCGCCTGGGACAGCGCGAGCACGCCGTCGCCGGCCAGGTTGAAGGTCCCGGGCAGATCGTTCACGGTCGCGTGATGGACGGCCTCGACCCCGTCGTCCTCATGCAGGAACTGGAGACGAGCGTCGTACCCGAAGATCGTCGGTACGACGGGAAGTCCGAAGTACCGGGTCATCGGCGAGTCGGTCTTGGGGCCGATCCAGTTCGCCATCCGGAGCGTGGTCACGCAGACATCGGGGCGGCGCCGGGCGAACCCGCGCACATACCCCTCGACCTCGACCGCGTCCTTGCTCAACCCGGTCTGATGGATCGCCCGCGGCGCCATCTCCTCGGTGAACATCGCCGGATCGCGCGGACCAGCGCCGTACACAGTCGTCGACGACTTGACCACCAGCTTGGCCACGCCGGGCGCCTTCTGGCACGCGGCGAGCAGCTGCATGGTGCCGATGACGTTGATCTCCTTCATCGACGACCGGCCGCCGGCACTCCCCGGGGTGGCCACCACGCCGGTGTGGACGACAGTGTCGACGTCCTCGGCAGCGATCACCTTCGCGATCACGGGGTTGCGGATATCCGCTCGCACGAACCGGACCCGGCCCAGCTCGGCCCGTGGCGGAACCACGTCGATACCGAGCACCGTGCCGATCGACGGATCGTCGGCCAGTCTGCGGGCACAACGAGCACCGGCGTCTCGCGAGACGCCGGTCACCATTACTACCTGTGCCACGAGAAGCCCCCAGCCAGACAGCAACCCCGCTGAACGCCGCGCCGCCCTCATCAACCGGGGCGCGGCGGGCCTGCTACTACTTGCCGAGCTTGCGGCGCTGAACCCGCGTCTTCTTCAGCAGCTTGCGGTGCTTCTTCTTCGCCATACGCTTGCGGCGCTTCTTGATTACGGAACCCACAGTGGACCATCCAAACTCAAAGAGAACGTCGGCAAAGCTTACCCGTACGTCACCGTGTGGACCTAAAGCGGGCCTTGGGTAGGGTGGAGATCACGTCTGGGGAGGCTCGATGAACACTGTCACCAACGCCCGGTACGACGGTCTGGCCGACTGGTACGACGATCGTTTCGTGATCGGCGGGGAGCCACACCAGCCCGGTCTGCTCGAGCTGCTCGGCGAGGGCTCCGGCCCCTGCCTGGACATCGGCTGCGGCACCGGCCGGAACTTCGAAACCATCCGCGCCAGCGGCCGCGAGGTCGTCGGCCTCGACTACTCGTCCGACCAACTTCGCCTGGCCCGCACCCGCACCGACGGCCCGCTGATGGTCGGCGACGCGGCCGCGCTGCCGTTCCCCGACGAGTCGTTCGGCACCGTGATGGTGATGTGGATCTCCACCGACGTCGACGACTTCGGCGACGTACTGCGCGAAGCGACGCGTGTGCTTCGGCCAGGCGGGGTCATGATCGAGTACGGCGTGCACCCGTGTTTCAACGGGCCGCATGTCGTCTACAACGACGAAGACGGCAGCCGGACGGCACACACGACGTACCGGCAACCCGGCTGGCACGAGCCCGCGCCGTACTGGGGTGAGGGCGGCATCCGCCAGCACATCGGCATGAGCCATGTCCCCCTCGCCGACTACCTCAACGCCTTCCTCAGCACCGGCCTCGTCCTCGAGCGCTTCATCGAGCCCGAAGGCCCCGGTGTCCCCCACGCCCTCGCCGTACGCGCGAGGAAGCGGGCCTGAGTGGCGTACGCGCTCTTCGTCGGCGGACTGCTCGTCGTACTGGCCGGACTCACCTGGTTCGCCAGGTGGGCCAAGGGCCGCGGTGGCGGATCAGGCCTCGCCGGCGCAGTCGCGGCGTACGAGGAGGCCTACCGGCCCACCTCACACCACGCCCACCACGAACAACGCACCGCCGCCGACCGCCAATCCGAGTCCGGCTCCCCCACCGACCTCTAGAGGTAGTCGGCGATCGGGCCGAGGGTTAGCAGGCCGGATTGGCCGCCGGCTTGCTCGGCTGCGGCCGGAGCCAGTACGGCGCGCGCTCGGGCGAGCGTCTCGTCGTCGCCGCGGGTGCGCGCGGCGCGGGCGATGAGCGTCCAGTGGAGCTCGAGGAACAGGCCCGGGGACGGGTCGGGGGTATGGGGACCGGGGTGGATGTAAGCGGTGTGGGGATCGAGGTCGCCGCGAGAGGTGAGGGGATCGAGGTTGGCGCGAGGGCGGTGGGGATCGTGATGGCGGTGAGGGGTATGGGAGCCGTGGTGGCGGTCGGGGGCGTGGGGGCCGCGGTCGGGTTCGGGGAGGGGAGTTCCGTGGCGGATGGCCTGGGTGGTTAGGGCCAGGGTGAGAAGGCCGGCGTCCAGGCCTGGCATGGCTGTCGCGGGGTGTTGGGCGGCGGCGCTCAGGTAGGCGTCCGGGGTGTCGGTGCGGAGGGCGTCGTACCAGCGGGTGAAGACGCCGACGAGCGGCGAGTCATGGCGAGCGGCCAGGTCATCAGCCGCGGCGGAATGGTTGTCGGCGGCAACATAATCGGCGACGGCGCACGCGGACTGCAGACGGATCAAGTGCCCGAGGATCTCGTACGCCGGGAGTGCGTGCCGCTCGGCGAGTGCGATGAGCTCGGCACCGATCCCGTCGCGAACCACCGACTGACCGGGCTCGCGGCAGGACTGAATGAACACACCGTTCAGCGCGAAAGCGAGCACGGACGGATCGTCCAACGTGCGCGCGATCTGCTCGGCCTCTCGCGCGGCTTCCAGCGGTCGCGCGGCACTGGAACCCCTTGATTCCAAGGCGATTGTGGCCAACAGCCGTGCCCGCATCGTCGGGTGATCCTGGGTCGGGAGGACACGCTCGGCAGCGCGAACGATCGCCGCAGCCTGCGCCTCGTCGTCCGACCGCGTCCAGATCGCCGGTACGTCGTACGCCCCGATCACGCGCGCCACCAGATCCGCATCACCGAGCTCCTCGGCCGCCGTGATCGCGGCCAGCCGATGCCGCCGTACCTCGGCAAGCTCACCGGTCACCGCGAGACTGCGCAGCAATCCGACCGTTGATTCCAGCTGAGCCCGGGTACCGGCGGTCCGCTGATACGCGGCTGCTGTTGCGGACCACACCGACGCCGGTTGCAGGTGCGCGGCCTGGTTGAGGATGTCCTCCTCCAGTCGCGCCAGCGCCGGCCCCGGGTCGAGGCCGAGCTGCGCAACCAGCATGGCGCGGGCACGCCGCAGTACGGCGAGTGCATCGCCCTGCCGACCGGACTGGTAGAGCGCAAGCGCCAGCAACCGCCAGCCCTCCTCACGCCACGGATGGTCGGTCACATGCGCGTCCAGCTCAGCCACAGCCGCCGCAGCCTGCCCCGCCGTCACCCGCGCCGACGCCAACCGCTCTACCGCCAGCAAACGCAGCTCGGTCAGCCGTGCACGCTCCCCCTGCACCCACGGCTCATCGGCAAAGTCGGCGTACGCGGGCCCGCGCCACAACCCAAGCGCAGTCTCGTACTCCCCCGCCTCGACAGCCTCCTCAAAACGCCAGCCATCGACCGCATCTGTCCGCAGCGCATACCCAGGCCCCTCGGTCACCAGCAGCCGCGGCTTGGACCGCGGTGCGCGATCCGGCTCGAGAGAACGACGCAGTGCGGCCACAAACGTCCGTACGGCGCTCAGTGCACCATCCGGCGGATCCGGCCACAGATCGTCCACCAGCCGCGTCGCCGGTACCACTCGGCCACGCGCCACTATCAGTCGCGCCAGCACCGCCCGATGCCGCGGCCCCTTGAGCGCAACCAACTGCCCCGCATCGTCCCAGGCCACCACCGGCCCGAGCACCCCGAACTCCACCCGCTCACCGTAACGTGCTCATCCAGCGCTCATCCGCACCCGCGACGCTGGCCGGGTGAAGATCAACGGATTCGAGTACCACCAGCTCCCCGGCGCCGACGGCGTCAAACTCAACGTCGCAGTCGGCGGCACCGGTACGCCGGTCGTCCTGCTGCACGGCTTCCCGCAGACGCACCTGATGTGGCGGCACGTAGCCACCAAGCTAGCCACCGAGCACACCGTCATCTGCCCCGACCTCCGCGGCTACGGCGCCAGCGACAAACCAGCCGACGGCTACGCCAAACGCACCATGGCCGCAGACATCGTCGCCATAGCCCACGCCCTCGGCCACGACACCTTCGCCCTAGCCGGCCACGACCGCGGCGCGCTAGTCGCCTTCCGCGTCGCCCTAGACCACCCCGAGGTCGTCACCCACCTCCTGTCGCTAGACGTCCTCCCCACCCTCGACATGTGGAACGTCATGCACGGCACCACCGCAGCCGTCGGCTTCCACCTCTACCTAATGGCCCAACCCCCAGGCCTCGCCGAGACCCTCATCGCCGGCGCCCCCGACACCTTCTTCGGCTACTTCCTCGACGCCTGGACCAAAGACCCAACCGCGATCCCCGCCGACATCAGAACGGCGTACCTGGACGCCTCCCGCGCCGCCATCCCCTCCATCGTCGCCGACTACCGAGCCTCCGCCACCATCGACGTAACCCACGACACCGAAGACCTTGCTGCAGGCAACAAACTCCAGATGCCCGTCACCGTCATCCAGCAAGACTGGGGCACCGCCCTAGGCTTCGACGCCGCCACCCTCTGGCGCGCCTGGGCCCCCAACCTCCGCCACCAAACCACCACCGCCGGCCACTTCCTACCCGAAGAACGCCCAGAAGAAGTCATCACCGCCATCGCCGACCTCCTCAAACGCTGACCCCACCCTCATCCGTCCGACGGCATCCCACTGCGCCCTGCATCTCCGTACGACGGGCATCCGACCGCGGCCTGCATCTTCGTACGCCTGCGTCTTTCGTACGTCTGCGTCTTCGTACGGCCTGCGTCTTCGTACGACGGGGGGGGCGCGTCCGACTGCGGTCGGAGGCGCACGGCGGGCTCGCGCCGCTCGGATGCGGCCGGAAACCTACGGCGGTGGCTGCTCGCCGCTGCGGCCGGCTTACAAAGGGAGGTGTGGCTGGCCAGGTCTGTGGCTGGGCGGGATGGCGAGGTCGGCGACCACGGTGCCCGTCGCCTGAGCTTCCAGGCTACGGCTAGCGCCGCCGAGCAAGGAGGCCAATCACCTGACCCGCCACAGTGGCTAGCACAGCACCGCCCACTGCAACTGTGATTCGGTGAGGTAGCACTCCCCAGCCGCGCCGTACAGCACCGCTCATGGCACCACCCCGAGCCGCCTAACCAAACCGGCTCTGGGACTGACCCATCCCGTTGCGGGAGCACCAACTGCGTGCGGCCGGCCCCCCCACAGTTTGCTGGGCCCCCATCTGCTGGGTTCACCCATCCGCTTGTGGGTTCTGTACTCCCATGCGGGTGCAGAACCCACAACCTCACGGGTGAACCCACGAGATGTAACGGGACCGGAGGCCGGTCAGCTGCCAACCCGAGTCTTTCCCGCACGGTAACCACAGCCCGGTCACCTCAGGCAGCGTGAAACCGCGGTCGCCGGGCCTCGCCATCCGCCTCAGCCACCGCGGCGCCCAGCCACCCTTTCTTTGCAGTCGGCCGGACGCGGCGATCAGCCACAGTGCACGTCCCCGGCCGAGTCCTTTCGCGCCTGTACCCCGGACTCGACCGCCAAAGACGGCCGACGAAGCAACAGGGCGAGCCACGCAGATGGCTGGGCTGGTTGGCGAGGCCCGGCGACCGCGGCTCCACGCCGTCTGGGGCCTGCCGGGCTATGGCTGAGGTCCGTGATGCTCAAGGTCTTGCAGTAGCCGGTGATTGTTCGGGTCGTGGCGCCGAAAGAGTTCCGTCGAACGTGCCAGACACCCCGAGGCCCCGAGATCGCGGACCACCAACTCACCTTGAGCACAGTGATGATGGTTGTGGCTCTTGGCGGATGACTCGCTTGAGCACTGACGACGCTGTCTTTGATGGGAT
>NZ_BAAANF010000031.1:0-84912 GCF_039529655.1 Kribbella yunnanensis
CCCAGTCGTTCGACCTCCACGTCAACGCGACAGTCGCCGTACCGGTCGTGGGCAAGCAGCTGGAGCGCGTCGTGATGGAGGCGATTCAGCTCAGGCTGCAGAGGAAGTTCGAGCTCGCGTGGTCCTGGCTATCAGGATCACTCTGACCAGCTGGCGTAGTGTTGACGCGTACTTGACGTCGTTCTGGGGATGACAGCTGTGGACCCACAGAGCCGTGACGCGGTGGAGTCCTTCGCGCAGCTTGCCCTGAAGTTGTACGACGCCGACGGCGTCATCGATACGGCCGGGACGGTCGCCGACTTCGCAGTCGAAGCGGTTGGCTGCAGCTTCTCCGGCATCGCCTTGGCCGCTCACGATGGGCCGTTCGAGATCGGTGCCGCCACCGCGCCCGTCGTGGAAACGCTCTACCAAGTTCAAGCCGACAGCGGCGAAGGACCGGTGCTGTCGGCGCTCGCCGAGCGGTCCGCCGTCGTGGATCACGACAGCGTCAGCAAGTCCGAGTGGCCACGCTTCCGGAAGGAAGCCGCCGAGCTCGGCATCGGAAGCGACCTGCACCTTCCGATCACCTACCAGGAGCGAGCGATCGGTGTCCTGTCGCTGTACTACACAGAGCCCGACGCGTACGGCGACGACGATGAGACCGCCGCCGCCATCCTCGCGCAACACGCTGGTGTTGCCGTAGCCACCGCCGTACACGACCAGACAATCACCCAGACTGTCGAGTCCCGCAGACTCATCGGCCAAGCAGCAGGAATCCTGATGGAACGGTTCGGCATCGACTCCGATCGGGCCTTCGCCATCCTGCAGCACTGCTCCCAAGACACGAACACAAAGCTGCGCGCCGTGGCTCAGGACCTGATCGACACCCGCAATCTCCCCGGAACCAGGCCCCACCCTCCGCAATCCGTTGCTGTTAGCAACTATTCGCGACCACCCCGGAAGTCTTGACATACAACCTTGAGCACGCAGATCTCCCTAGGCCCAACGTCCGACCCTGCGCTTGGCTGCGACGGAAGGAGTCCCGACGGTGGTAGAGCTCGCAGCGGGCGAGTACTGGATGGTCAACTCGAACGGCGTACGGATCACCGTGCAAGCCTCGTCGTATGCCTGCGAGATACAGGTAGTCATGGCCGCGAGACCAGCAGCGAAACGGGGTGCGGACGAGCACATCCGTCTTGAGCGAATCTGTTTCGCTTGGTCAGCGCGAGCTCTCCGGCGCGTCGGCTAGCCCGGGAGTGGAATGGTCGGAGCCTGCACGCGAGACTGGTGTTCCATGCCTGAGGGGAGAGACAATGTCGGCGATCGGCCTCTATTACCCGTATATCCACGTCCGGGATCAGGACTGGCTGTTCGGGGCGGCGTTGTACTGGCAGAAGATCGGCCGGATAGTTCCAGCCGGTTTCGGTCCGACTGACTCGACCGCAGTCCGTGCGCTGACCAGCGACCTCGACCTGATGGTGAACGTTCGGCCTGCGCCGGCCGCGGCCTCTCTGGCGCCGGCTTTCCTGGAGATGCTGGACGAGTACGGCGGTCGGCTGCACGACCTCTTCGGCCTCCCCGAGCCCAGTCCCGACCCCGAGTACCCGCGGGCGGTCCGCATCGACAACGGGCCGAGCCGGCATCCGGAGCTCGCGCGCATCGACCCTCCCGCACCGCCGACCTGGGCACCGGAGACTGACGAGATTGTCGGTGTGCACGCCGACCAGGTTCATCCTTCGGTGCGGGACCGGTTGTGTGAACTCGGCCTCGCGGTCTGGCCGGCCGTGACGTGGTTCGATCCGGATCCTGACTGGATCGGGATGCGGGATCAGATTGCCTGGGCGTACATGTGCGCACTCGCGAGCGAGATCGCTCGGGCGGGAAGGCTCACTCCGATCACTGATGCGTCGGAGGCACAGGCGTTTCTCATGGAGCGAACCGCGGCAGAGTTGGCTGAGGCCGTGTTGCGGTTCCCCGAACCTGGCGCCGAGCAGCTCAACGCGGTGGGTCCGAGTACGGGGGAGTTGGGATCGGTGATCGGCATGCTCGCTCTGCAGGTGCCGGCACCCGATCGCCGGTGGACGGCGGAAGATGTCGTCAAGGTACGGACCCGGTATGGCGCAGACTTCGTCGCATTCCGCGCGGAGGTCGATCGAGCTGCTACCGAACTGGCGGGCGCGATCCAGGAGATCCATCAGCCCGAGGTCCTGGCCGCTTATCTCGACGTGGAAATCACCAACAGGTTCCGCCTGCCGCTCAATGAGCTGCGTCGCCAGCTCCGCGGTCTTGGTCTGAGCGCCACGACCCTGACCCTGAATGCGAAGTTCGAGGTGCCGGCGGCGGCCGCGATCGCGGGCGGCGGTGCTCTGCTGGCCGAAGGCTCGGTGTTTGCCGGGACCTCGGCGGTCGCTGCAGGCCTGTTGGCGATTCGTGGTCAGGTGAACGAGCGTGCGAAGCACCTGCTGACTCCGTCGGCGCCGACCTACTTGCTGCATACCGCCGAGTTCGCCGAGCGGCACGGTCCGCCGGCGTCTCAGCTCATCAACCAGAGCCTTCACACGGCGAGGAGAGTGCTCGGCTTTCGTTGAGCCGGCCGTTAGGGACGGCCTCCACAACGGCATATTCAGTTGGACCACGGTCGAAGTGTGCGGCTCGGCCGAACTCATGTGTTCCCGTGCTCGTCTGTGTTGGTGCGCAGCCACGGTGGGTGCGCCGTACGGAAGGGAACGTGATGAATCGGTTCGGAAGTGGCGCCGGTACGGCGTTTGCGGTGGGAACTTGTGGTCTTCTTTTCCCGGCGACAGTGCAAAGTGGTGCGGCGAGCTTGCCGGCGTCTCAGACGGTGGTTGCTGCGAGCAACACTCAGGCGGCTTCTGCGGTGTTTGTCCGGCGGTACTTCGACCGCAGTGAGCTCGGCTACCACTCGTCCGCGGAGCTGCCGAATTCCTGGCGGATGGTGGTTCTCGGGTCTTGGCAGACGCGATTTGCCGATCCGGCGAAGAACCGGATGATCCGGTTCGACACTGAGTACAACTCTCGGATCAGCACCGCGACTGCGCTCCGGCAGAAGGTAGCCGCCCTGCGTGGAACCCGAGGGCTGAGGGTCGTCGGAACCTCGACGGTGACGACGAGATCGACCAAGGGGCAGGGGCTGTTGACGATCAGCACCCTCGTCTACACCTACCGCAGCGGCGACACCATTCGCTGGGTTGCCACGCGGTACGTCGGTCAGTTCGGTTCCAAGATGGCGCAGATAGAGATCGCCGTCGCAGGTGCCACAAGCGACAGCAAACTGCTCGGCACTGTCATCAATCGCGCCACAGAGTCACTGCAACGGGCCGGCTGACAGGTCGACACGCCCTTCGCGATCGGCTGTTGAAATCATTTCTTTGTCCTTGGCCATCATGAAGATGGCGCATCAGAACCGGCCGAGGTGGTGAGCAGATGAGTGTAAACCGCGACTATTAGCATCGACCGGCGTCGGCCCGGTTCACCCCCGCTTGTCCCTCGCCGTCCGGTGCGCGACAAGTAGTTGCCATCAGCATCGACCTTGAGGACTGAAGCAGCCGTTAGGTGCCGCCTGAGTCGCGCACGGACCGGCCCGGTGGCTCAGGTTTGGGAGAAGACGACGTCGGTGTGGTAGGGCGCGTTGGGGAGTTCTAGAAGCTCTGCTTGCCACTCCTCTGCGTACCGCTCACGCCATGACGGGGGTAGCCGCCGGGCGCCTGCGCGGAGGAGCAAGCAGCAAATGGGCGTCACCCAGCCGAGGAACTCATCGGCGACAACGCTGACCGCCAGTGCGCCGAGGAGCGCGAATACGAGGCTCACGCCTGCCCCCAAGCCGGTCGTGCGGACGGTGTCGACGGTGCCCGCCGTTGGCTCGCCGAGAATACGGCAAGCTCAGCCGTTGCCGCCTGCTCGCCGAGCCCGGTGAGTTGGTAGTAGCGACGCCGGGGGCCAAGAACCGCCCGGGTCTACCCGAGTGGCGTGGTGGCTGAGTTTGCCTTGGTTTGGGCGACTACACCCGGAGGCTGCGGGTCACTTGCGAGGCTCGGGCTCCGAAGGGTTGACGTCGAGTACCGCGAGGAAGGCCGCCGCTGCGGGGGTGAGCCCGAACCTGCTCCAGATGAGGTGTTCGATGCGGACGGGGGCGTCCAGCACTGGGATCGTCACCACGCCGGACAGGTGCGGGGCGTAGTTCGACGGCACCATGGCGATGCCGAGGCGCAGGTGAACCAGCCTTGCGAGGAACTCCGGGGAGGTCACCTCGAAGGGGACCTCGCGGTGCAGGCCGGCGGACGCGAAGGCCTGGTCGGATTGGTCACGCCCGGCGCTGCCCGCAGGGAAGTCCACGAACACCTCGGTCGACAGCCGAAGCAGGTCGACGTCGGCCTCGCCTGCGAGCGGGTGGTCGGGAGCGACGACGGCCACATGCCGGTCGTGAGCGAGCTTGCGGGAACGGACGCCGTCCGGGCGCGCAGTGGTGGGCAGGCCGAGGAAGGCGACATCGATCGTCCCGTCCTTGACCTTGGCCACCAATGACTCACTGGTACCGACCCGAAGACCGATCCGGACCTGTGGATAGCGCTCGTGGAAGGCGCGCAGGACGGCGGGTACGTCGACCGCCGCCACCGTCGGGATCACGCCGACGGTGAGCTTGCCGCGGACTTCTCCGACAGCGGCCGCCACTTCGGCCGCCCCGCGTTCGGCGGCGTCGAGGCACTGCTGCGCGTCGGGGAGGAATGCATCGCCGGCTGCCGTCAGCCGGACCCGCCGGCTGGTGCGGTCGAAGAGGCGGGCGCCCAGTTCCCGCTCCAGCCGGGCGATCTGGTGGCTGAGGGCGGATTGGACGACGAGGCATCGTTCGGCGGCGCGGGTGAAGCTCTTCGTCTCCGCGACGGTGACGAAGTACTGCAACTGTCGAAGCTCCATAGATCTATCGTGAATCACGATGGATGAAGTGACAAACATGTGTTGGACTCATTGATCGACCGGGCCGCACGCTGAGTAGGTGAAGAACATCGCCGCACTACAGCCCCGGTTGATCGGCGTCATCGCGGTCACCTCCCTCGCACCGATCGTCTGGGGTACGACGTATGTGGTCACGACCGAGCTCCTGCCAGCAGGTCATCCGCTGTTCGCGGCGCTGCTCCGGGCACTGCCGGCCGGGCTGATCGCGGTGGCGGTCACCCGCACGTTGCCGCACGGGACCTGACTGGCGAAGGGCGCGGCCCTTGGTGTGCTGAACATCGGGCTGTTCTTTCCGCTGCTCTTCGTTGCCGCCGAACGCCTTCCGGGTGGGGTCGCCGCCACACTCGGAGCGGCGCAGCCGATTCTCGTCGCGGTGCTGGCGGTGACGATCCTGAAGCAGCGCCCGTCGGGCTGGCGGTTCGCCTGGGGTGTGGTCGGCGTGGTCGGCGTCGGTCTGGTAGTGATCGGCCCCGATGCGGGGTTCGACGTCGTCGGGATCGTGGCCGGTCTTGCCGGCGCGGTCACGATGGCGCTCGGGGTGACGCTCACGAAGCGGTGGGGGCGCCCGGAAGGCGTCAGTCCGACAGCGTTCGCGGGCTGGCAACTGACCGCAGGCGGCCTGTTTCTGCTCCCGGTGACGTTGCTGTTCGAGGGGATGCCGCCCGCGATCGACGGCCGCGCCGCGCTCGGCTATCTCTGGCTCGGCCTGGTCGGTGGACTCCTCGCCTACGTCCTGTGGTTCCGCGGCATCACGAAGCTGCCGGTCACTTCCGTCGCCGTACTCGGCCTGCTCTCGCCGATCGTCGCCGCCGTCCTCGGCGCCGCGCTGCTGGGCCAGTCGCTCGGACCGGTCGAGCTGACGGGATTCGCGCTCGCCCTGGCCGCGATCCTCGCCGGGCAGATTTCTCCGACTTTCAAGAAGCAGCGCGCGGGCACCACGCCGTCCGCTGCCCAACAGATCACACCCATATCAGGAGGTAGGAACAATGATTGAGAAGCAGGAACTGACGCTCTCCCACAGTGATGGCAAGCCGGATGCGATCGGCATCGAGGCCGTCAACCGGATACTGCGCCCCGTGGGCGTACGCATTTCCCAGGTACCCGTCCCCACCGTGGCACACCCGATCCTCAAGACGTCCCAAGAGCAGGCTGTTCCGGAATCGCAGCACCCGGAACTCATCTCGACCTTCAACCTCGACAGAGACCAGTTGCTGGAGCAGATCGAGTTGGCCGGCCGCGAGGCCGCGACCCACCGCGGTGGCCTGTTGAGCACCTCGGAACATGGAGTAGCTCCCTATCCCAAGGTGTACGACATGAGGGCGATGGACTCCGCTGCACGGACCGCCACCCTGCGCCGCTTCGGCAGACTCCATATCAACAGCACCGACGAGGGTCTCGGCATCGACGAGGTGATGACGGTGGTGTACGCCGGACCGCTGACGTGGTTCTTCCAGCTCGCCGACGGCGGAGTCGCCAAGGTGTCACTTCCCGCTGTGGAGATCGGCGATCCGGCCTGGCGCCTGAGCTACCCCGGCCTCCAGCCACACGGCGGCTTCCTCGACGCCGAGTACGGCCTGGTCGTAGCTTTCGCGCACGGCCCAGAGAAGTTCGTGATGCGCTACGAGCACCCGAACGTCGAAGCGGAAGGCGCGGAGTTGCTGGGCACGAATCCGTGGGTCGACTTCAACGGCGAAGTGCCCCGGCTGCTCGACGACGCGATCCAGAACTGAGGCACGGCGTACCGAGCCGTAGAAGGGAATCAACGGTGTCAGCCAACGACCTGGAAGCCCGACTCGTCGCTGTGGAGGCGAAACTCGCACACCACAGCGACCTGGAAGCGATTCGGGATTTGATGTACGAGTACGGGTTCGCCTTCGACGAGGATCGCTTCGACGACTTCGCCAACTGTTTCACCGAGAACGCCACGGGCCGATATCACCCCTTCGCTCCCGGTTTCTCGGGAAGGCAGGAGATCCTCGACTTCTGCCACCGGCTTCGTGACGAGGACTCACTGCCCCGGCTGGAGATGGTCATCCACTACACGGTTTCGCCAATCATCGAGATCGATGGTGACTCGGCCAGCGGCCGATGGAACTGGATAGCTCCGTGCACGGTCAAGAGGGCGAACGGGGATCGGGTCGCGGCATGGCAGTTCGGCCGCTACGACGTGCAGTACGCCCGGACCTCGGACGGCTGGAAGATCCAGCACCAGACCACGGCCTATTTCAAGGTGTTCGAACACCTCGAGGGATGGGTGCGGCAGCCGATGATGTCGCTCCTGTCGTGATTCTCGGCCTGTTGAAAGGTGCGTCATGACTGTCCAGTTCGGTGTCTCGATCAATCCGACGCTCGATCTCGAGAACGGGTATCGGCTGGCAGCTGCAGCTGAGCATTCGGGCCTGAGCCTGATCGGTGTGCAGGATCATCCGTACGTCGACAACTACATCGACGCGTTCGTCTTCATCGGCCAGCTGCTGGCGCGTACGCGGAGCCTGAGTGTGTTGTCCGATGTAGCGGACCTGCCATTGCGGCCGCCGGCCATGCTCGCCCGTACAGCGTCGGCACTCTCCCGCGTCTCAGGAGGGCGGTTCGTCCTGGGTCTTGGCGCGGGCGGTTACTGGGACGCGATCACCTCGATGGGAATGCCACGGCGATCCTCGGCCGAGGGACGGAGGGCGCTCGCCGAGGCGGTCCAGCTGATGCGGGAACTGTGGCAGCCAGGTGCGAAAGTGACCCGTAACGGCGAGTTTGCTTCAGTGTCCGGGCTCGCTGGGCAGGGCCCGGCCGTACCCATCTGGATCGGTGCCCAAGGCCCGCGCACCCTAGCTGTCACCGGCCGGCTCGGCGACGGCTGGGCGGCTCCGATTCCGTCCTATCTTCCGTACGCAGTACGCTCCAGCCAACGCGATCATCGACCGCGCAGCAGAAGAGACCGGGCGGCTGCCGGCGGCGGTGACCCGCGTCGTACAGCTCGTCGGCACGATCAACCCCACCACGCACAGCACTACACACCGGAGTCCCGACCTGGTCGGCGCCGCGCCGATCCGCACCGACGCACGCGGCTGGGCCGAGACGCTGGTACGACTTGCCACCGAACAGCCGTTCACTGTGTTTGTCTTCTGGCCCGAGAAGGGGGACGAGATGCAGGTCCGCCGCTTCGGCGAAGAGGTCGCCCCGATGGTCACCGCCAGTCTCGGGTAGCACAGAGGCTGTGGGTGGTGTCACAGGCACCATCAACTACTTTGACCGCGAACGGCTGTGGGCGACGCCGCCAAGTTCAGCAAGCCGCGTTGCGCGACGTAGGAGTGCGCTGGAGCGGCGGTGGCGAATCGACGGTCGGCGGGACTGCGTTTGAAGGAAGCGGCGGTAGCCGCGTGAAGGGGTGGGTGGGGCGGGCGGTGGACGGAGCACGCGACGGAGGAGCGCGCGTGTCCGGCGCGGGGGAAAGAACAAGGCTCCGGAAGCTGGTGCTTCCGGAGCCTTTCTGGTGTCCGAGGCCGGACACGCACCTTAACCACACGCCTGGATCTGGACCCCGATCACCCGGCCCGAACCCCGTAAGTTCTGAGCAGCAGCCGAGGCTGCTCATCGATTGTCGCTGATGCGCGAAATCGCTTGCTGGTAAGGGATTGAGTGCTCATGCATAGCTCGACGGCGCTCATCTCTAACCATCCTCTCGCGCTGATCGAGGTGCGTAAAGAGGTGCTTCGACGGACATCCGACCGATGTAGGTCACCGACCTGAGGAAGCTCGCGGCAGTCCAATCCGAGCGATGTCCTGGCACCGCCGCACTTTGGCTGCCAAGCAGCGGGAGTGAACGTCGGGAAGATAGAAGCGTGGGCGCAGCGCGAATCGCGTGTCGTGGAGGTCACGCAAGGTAGATGGCGATCTCCGGCGGAATCTTGAAGTGGCTGGCTCTGACGCCCCGCCGGTATGTGGCGTTCAACGGATCCGGAGTGTCGGTGGCGAGTAGACCTTCAGTCTTTCCCTCCACGAACAGGCGGACGGGCAGGGAGAACGGCGCGGGCACTATCAGGTCGCCTAGAGCGTCGGCCTGATGGTCGGCGCCCCGGCCGCGTACCAGCAGGCCGTGACCAGCTTTGCGCAGTGCTTGCGGATCGTCTGATACCTGCTGTAAAAGTCGATAGCCGTTGCGTCTGAGAAGGTTGGCCAGTGCTTCCTCAAGTAGATAACCACCCAACGCGGCTCCAGAGATCACGCGCACCCTCCCTCTGCCTACGAGCTACTTCGTACACCGCACAAGTCTGCAGAGCCTGACATGATTTAGACCGCTCCTGGACGGCGCGCGTTCGCCCTGCTGTATTAGGGAGCGTCGACCGCCGCGCGTGATTCAAATCAGGCGGTCAGAATTCGGATCAAGTAGTCGGCTCGAGCCTGAGCAGCGGGTGTGGCCCGGACAAAATTCGGCCATGCGAGACGTCTGCGCTGTCGCTCCGCTCTTGGTCGGCCGTCAAGCTGTGAGCTTGAACAAACCCGAGACTGTGCCTCTGTTGCCGTGCGCCAGTGTCGCTCGCGATCCGCTGGCGGATGGCCCGGGGCCCTGCGGACACTCGGCGACAAGGTCTGCTTCGGCGGGCCCAAGAGTACGCGGTGCGCTATCGCATGGCAGTTCCAATGGGCCGACTAAAGCTGGTCGGCGCGCCCGGAACAGGCTAAGGCGGCTCATCGCTCAGCTCCCCGAACTTGCGGGCCGCAGCACGATTGGTAGCGGCCTTCGCAGCCAGATTGGTGGCGATTCTATAATGAAGAAGGTCCCTGAAGGCGAGCCGCATTTGGATAGCGCAGGTGGGCAACGCGCACGCGACCACCACGGCGAAGGCCCACGCGGCAGATCCCGTCACGAGGTTCATTGCAAGTCCACCAGCGCCGGGCACGGCAACGCTGGCAATCGAGGAAAGGATGTTGTTAGTCTGCGGCATGGCCACTCCTGGTCCGGTCTGACAGAGGAGTAGCCGCGGTTCAAGCTGCGGTCTGAAACCCCTCAAGAATCCTGCTGAGACGGGACTTGTTGGCCGGAGGTGCACAGGGCGCGTTGGTGAGCGTGAGGACTCGGACTCGCGCCAATGACGGAGTCTCGTTCTCGTGAGGTGACGGTCCTGCGAACGGCCTCTCCGTGGAACGAATCAGCTCAACCAGGGATCTGAGTGCTTGCTGGTAAATATCGAGTCTGCGTCCCAGCTCAGGTTCGGTCAGCAGAGCCCAAGCGGTCTCGTGCGCGATTACAGAGCGGATGCGTTGAGCCTCCAGGCCCTCGTCCGCTCCGTGTCGGACACGCTGCTCGGCAAGATGTGTGAGGTACAAGATTGTCTTGCCCGAACCGGGATGCAGGAGCAGTTCGAGGTCCTCGACGAGGATGGTTCGGCGGACAATCCGGTGGCCGGAAGGCCGGAAGTTGAGATCCAGATCAACGTCGCGGCCGGCCGCCAGCGACAGAACGGCAGCACGTGCCATTCCATCCTGGGACAGGTCCGCCGCGAAATCCATGGGACAAATCGTACTTCACCACCGCGGCGAGCCTGTTGAGCCACGTGGGCGAGGTTCGAAGTTAATGCAGAACTGAACACGCAGCCCCGGGTGACGATTTGTAGTACGTGGCGGACGCCGGAGTTGCTGTCGGCAATCCAGCGGTTGATGACCGGGACCGGCGTGGTCGCGAAGACGTTGTGCCGCAAGCTGTTGCGCGACGGTCGGCCCCACGATGTCGGCTCCTTGGGGAAGGTCGCTGGGACCGGACAGTCCGAGCGACATCGCATCAACAGAGTCGATCCGCTCAAGCCCTCGGCAGCTTGAGGCCTTCCCTACGACCTTGCCGAGGGCAGCAGCGACTTGGCCCGAGCGACGACGAGTCGTTGCGGTCTCGATCCGCGAGTTGCTTGAGAATCAAACGGTTCGATTCTACGGGCTCATAGCGGATCATGTCCGTCTCCAATGGCCGTTGAAAGAAGGGCTGTCGCTTCTTCGCTAGCTCCCGGCTCAGGGCTGCCCTGGACGTCCTAGTCCGCGCGGGGTTGGCGCGGTGTAGTCAGCGAGGACGCACCGGATGCCACGACCGGCGGCTTCCAGTTGGGACTGCCCCGGTTCGGCTGACTCCTAATCTGTGTACGGCACCAGTTCGAGTGTGCGTTGGGCCATGACGTCTCGAAGCAGTTGGTAGAGCCGCATGTGGGGATTGGCGGTCGGGCGGTCCCTTCCCTGCAGTCGTGTCGACCGCAGCCCCGAGGAAGGACAGTACTTTCGAGTGGCTTGTTGCGCCCATACTCGTGTGGGTGGAGTTGGACAAGAACGCGATCGTCGGTGCCGACTGGCCTCGGTGCGTATCGGAATTGACGACGGATGACGGGGACGCTGTGTGGGTCGCGGCTGACGAGTCGGGTACGTCGGGCGAGAACCTGGCCGACCGCGACTTCGTCGTCGCCCACGCCACCGTGTGTATGGATGATGTGGAGGCGGCGTCGGTCCTGGCTGAGCTGCGCGCGAAGGCCGGCGCAACGCAGGCAGCCGAGGCCAAGTTCTCCCAGTTTGCCAAGGATGCGGGCTTGAGAGCGCTCGCCGAGGCCTTCGGTTCGGGTGGTCACCTCAGCGGCCGGGTGAGCATTATGGTCGCAGACAAGCCGTTCGTCATCGTCGCCAAGATTGTTGATCTGATCGTCGAAGAATGGGCCCACGATCGCGGGATCAATCTCTATGCCGGTGGTACTGCGCGACAGATGGCATTGACATTGAGTCAGAAGGGGCCTCGCGTTCTCGGCGATCAGTGGGACCAGTTGTTGGCCGCGTTCGTCTCGCTCGCCCGGGCTAAGCAGCGGAGGGGCGCCAAGGAGTCCGTTGCCTCGTTCTATGTCCGACTTCGCGAGGCACGACGGCAATGCTGGCTGCGCGACGTCGGTCGAGTGCTCGACGTGCTCCTCGCGAGCCACGAACATGCAGAAGACCTTGTGAGCTTCGTTGCGGATGAAGAGACCGTCGTATCAACGATGGATCCAATGAGCTTCCTCGTCGGGGACCAGATCGCGTTCGCCCACAACCGGTATGGCCGTGTGCGGTTCTTGCACGACGAGCAGAACCTTCTAACGCGGCCGTTCGTTGAAACCGTCCTCATAGGTGTTGCCGCGAGTCATGTCGCTTTCGGAGGAGAGGGCCCGCCGCCTGTTCTTGCCGATTTCTGTCTCGGGCGGTCGAAAGATCATCCTTCGATCCAGCTAGCTGATCTGGCTGCGTCCGCCGGCCGAGTTACTGTCGAGGCGCATCTTGGGAAGCCGAGCCTGGCTGCGGACATGCTGCGTGAGGCCGTTAGTCCGTCGATCGCTCGAGGCGTTTTGCGTGACGGCGATGCATTTTGGGTCGGCCGGTCGACCTGAGTCATCGCTAGTGATCTGACAGCCGCGCCAATAAGCGGATCGGCGCGATTGCTCGGGAGTCGGTGGACGGGCCCCGTGGTGCCGGTCTCGTCGGCGCCGCGCGCTTGGGGTGAAGCGGGGTCGGTCACCAGTTCGGTCGGTGGCGATCTGGGCCGCGCGGTGTACAGATCGCGGTGTCGACGCTCTTCGACGAGGATCGCCCATCGTTGAGTGCGTCGCCACGGCTCTTGGGTGCCGCCATGCCCGGGCTTATCGCATCCGAGCCCCGCTGGCTCAGTCATGGCAGCGATCCAATCCGTTGCCCCTCCGACCGCCTCAGCGAATCAGTTCACGAACAAGAGATCCGCCAGGCCGCCAGGCCATCGGATCACCCAGCGCTTTTCAGGCGTGGTACCAGAGGCGGACGATCAGTAGAACAGCGAGAGCTACCGGTACCGCGATGGCGGCCGGGCGCAGTGCCCGGGCAGCGCTGCGGAGCTTCTCGTAGCGGGCGCGGTGCTGATTGATGCAGAACCAAAGCTCGATCTCGGCGGCGGTGACCGCCTCTTCCATCGTTTGGGTACTGATGGCAGCGGTGAACTCATCCACGGAGTGCAAGCGGCGGATGGTGTCGGTGCCGTTGAAGACCAGCGCCGGCGGCACCGCGCTGCCGGCCGTGAAGAGATCGCGGGATCCCTGCCGCGTGACGAGGACAGCGGCTGCGCGTAATACGGCGAGTAGAACCAGGACCGTGCCGCCGAACGCGACGCCGGCACACAAGGCGGTGAGCCCGATCGGCACGCGCCGCGAGCCGTCACCCAGGATCTGCGTGATGATCAGCGCGTTTGCCGCCGACAGCAGCGCGCTCGCACTGAGGATCACCGCTGCGCGGCTCGCCGTGGAGGCACGCAACCTGTCGTAACGATCGAGATGCCAGCGAGCCAGAGCGAGCCGGGCCTCGGACGACATCGGTAGATCGGCGGGCGGCGTAGCCGATACCTTCATTCGAACCCCCTCAGCTACTGTGGAACAACAGGATAGAGGGGCGGAGCGGACTGTGTCGGAAGAGAAGGCCGGGCGCCTCGCGAACCCTCAAGCGTGGTCGAAAGCCCTGCCCGAGCAGCTGCTCCACGACCTGGAGAGCTGGGCGGCGGGGCAGACGTTCGCAGTGCGGCTGAGGAAGTGGCAGACCGAAGGCGCGAGCGGCTCCTACGTCGCCTCAGTGATGCTCGAGCCGATCACGGGCATGATCACCGGCGCCATCCTGAAACTGCTGCCCCGGGAACTGGCAATCGCGGAATCTCAAGGGGCGATGCTGGCTCAGCAGCAGAGCCCGGCAGGGTTCTCCGAAGTCCATCTGACCAGGACCCGTCTGGTTTCTCCGTTGCCGGGTACGAGCGGGATCTGGGTGCACCTCCAGGATGTCGCACAGTCCGGCACCGGCACGATGGTGTCCTTGAAGGATCTGACCAAGGACCAGCGCTTCGCGGAGTACTGCGGGATCATAATCACCGAGCTCATGCAGTCCTGGAACGATGGCGCTGACGACCCTTCGCCGCTGGATATGTCGCCGCAGGCCTATCTGCTGCAGGATCTGGGACCGAAAGTCGACGGCGTACGGCAGTTCCTGGCCGACGCCGGGATGAACGTGGACCAGCCGCCGGCCGCGCTGGTCTGCCCGGGCGGGCGCGGGTCATTACCCAATCCGCTGGCCGTGCTCAACGGCCCGGATGCGCAGGGGGAGGTCCTGGTGTTCCGAGGGAAGGGCCACGGCGACCTGAACCTCGGCAACGTACTGCTGCCACAGACGGACGGAACCATCCGCCCGGACGAGTTCCAGCTGATTGACCTCGGCCGCTACGCCGCGGACACACCGATCTCCCGCGATCCGGCCAAGCTGCTGTTGTCTACAGCAGCCGCCTGGCTCCCATCCCTGCGGGAGAACTCGTCCATCCGGTCTGCCCTGGCGGAGGCGATCGTTTCCCCGGACAGCGTGCGCCAATCGCCAGAGATCCTCGGGTACATCGGGGTCGCACACAAGATCGTGCAGGCGGCCGCGTCGTGGGGAATGAAGCGCGGTCTCGCCGAGGACTGGATGCGGCAGCATCGCCTGACGCTATGTGCCGCGGCGCTGCGGACAGTGGCGCGGGCGGACTTCAGCGACGAGGACCGCTGGTTCTATCTCGAAGTGGCCGCGCTGGCCTTGCAAGAGATCATGCCGGCGCCGATCGAAATCGTATCGGCGGCCGCGTTCCGCACCTCTACGGCGCTGGTACCGGAGTCCCGCAGTACGGCATCGAACGCTCCGCCCGCACTGGAGCAGTCCGAGGATGCGAGGGCACGACTACTCAGGATGCTGCTGCCGCAACGGTTGCCCGAACTCCGGCGTGCTTTTGTCGACGGGAACCTGATGACCGCGCTCGATCGCCCGGGCGTGGTTTTCATCGTCGCCAACGCCGGCTCCGGAAAGTCTGTGACCTTGGGGCAGTTGGCTGCAGGTCTCGGCGGGATCGGTCGGCCCTACGTATTGGTCGCGTGCAGCCTCGCTCCCGAGGCGAGGACCGCGAAATCCGATGACGACTTCAGTCGGCTTCTCGGGACCTTGGGGGCTGGCCTCGCGGGACCGCTGGTACCGCCGCCGGTGCCCTCCGACGGTGCCCCGGTGGTGTTGATCGACACGGCAGACATTGTGCTGTCACCGTCGTCCGCCCGGTTCTTCGACCGGTTGCTCGGCGCCCTTGTCGGTGCGGGGTCGCCGGTCGTCGTGACCTGCAGACCGCAGGAGTACCGCGAGTACCTCGAGCCATTCGACCAGAAGCTGCCGTCGCTGGCTCTCAGACCCGAGCGGGTCGACGTTCCAGTACTGACGAACGAGGAGATCGTCGAGCTCGTGGTCGAGTACCTCCGAGGTCTCGGCGTCGTACCTCCAGGGGGAGCTGAGGCGTTCGCGCACTCCATGACCGAGCTCGCCACCAGCCGGCGGCCGCTGATCGACATCATCCGCTCGCCTCTGCTCCTCGGCATGGTCTGCGAACTCTTCGGGAGAACCGGCGCCCTGCCGCCCGACCTGGACGTGGGTCGTCTGTACCGCCGTTACTGGAACGTGAAGATCAGCGGCGGCCGCGCCGACGAGACCGATTCGCTGATCGCCGCCAAGGAACGCCTGTGTCGCCGGATGGCCGAGCAGATGTGGTCGCAATCGGGGGCGGCCATCGTTGACTCTGCCGATGCTATGCAGGTTGCCGAGTCGGGAGCCGACAGGCAGGCGTTACGAAACCTCGTCAGCGAGGGCGTGATCGTGCCATCGCCGCTGGACGACAAGGTGCTCCGCTTCATGCACCAGACGTTCGCCGAGTTCGCGATGGCGAGGTACCTCGGAGAACTGGCGGTCTGGCCAATTCTCAGGAGCACTCTCCAGGAGATCGTCAGCCGCTCGCACGATCTGTTGCACTGGTGGCCGGTACTGCGGGAGACGTTCGCGATCAAGGTCGCGCAGGGCTCTCTCGGGCAGGTGGCGGCCTTGTTGCCAGACGACGACCTTGCGTCGTTCCGGGCGCTCGCGTTCGCCGCGGTCCGTGGTGATGCCGATCTTCTCGGGCGACTCGTGGCACAGACTTTGGAAGCGGCGGAGTCCCCGGCGACACGTCTACGGCGTGAAGCCCTGCGCGAGACCTTCGGTCTAGTGGCCCCGGACGTCGCGACGGCGGTGGCAGTGCTGGCCGTGCAACTGTGTGAGCGTGCGTCGTTGCCGGAACTGCCGGCCAGTGCAACGGCGGCGGCGCAGGTGATCGCCACGATTCCTTCGGAACCGGACCGTGTAGCGCAGTTCGGCTGGGCGCTTGAGGTATTCAGCGCGCGCCGCAATCCGAGGGACACCAGGGACACCCTGGTCGACGACACTATTGCGCGTTTCCTCGAGGTCTTCGGAGCCGCTACAGGAGGCTATGACGAGCTGTTGTGCGTCGAACTCCGGCGATTCCTGGCGAGTTGGGGTGGCACGGCGTTTCGAGCCGCGGTACTCGCGCACCAATCACCGAACGTCCCGGAGCCCGCGCGCAGAGAACTTGGACGGATCGTCAAGCTCGGCAGGTCGGGAGCGTATCCACGCGATGCCGAGGTGGCCGTGATCAGGCTATCTCGGCCGTGGCGGCGTGACGACGACACCGACGACGGTCAGGCCATGCTGGAGTACCTGCGAGCTCAGGATGTGGACACCAAGGTCAGGAGCTTGCGGGCGAGCGCGGTCGGTGCTTTGGTCCCGGTCTCGCCCGGAGTGCTGGATTCATTGGTCGGGGTGTGGGCCCGCGACGACGCCGCCGAGGCGGCCGTCAGCCTCATGGCGCTGCGATCTGCCTGCCAGGCCGGGGCGAACGTCGAGGTCGCGCAAGCGCTCGCCGCGGAGTTCGCCGGTGGTCGGCTGACCCCGCAGGCCGTGTCCCAAGGCGTGAGCCTTGTCATCGACGAACTTGCGTCGTCCCTTGCCGGGCCGGCGAGGGACGATCTGCGCGAAGCACTCGGGGCTGAGGCGCTGCGCAGACCGAACGACAGAATTCTCGGCGCTCTCGCAGCTGTCTCGGATGACAGCATCGCTAGTTGGCGCACGGTGCTGGCGCTCCTGCCCCGGCTTCCCGAAGACCGCCGACGCCGGTGCCTGACGAATCTTCTGCAGATCGCCTCGGACGTCATTGCGGTCGCGCTGCTGGAGGAGCTGACGTATGCCGTGGAACATTATGCTCCGGGGGACGGCGTCGCCCTTGTTCGCCTGCTGGCGATGGCCGCGGTCTACGAGCCTTCGGCGCGCTCCCAGCTCATCGAGCTGATGACAGATCATCGGGCTACCGTGCCGAAACAGGTAATCGCTCAGTTGTGGGAAACCCAGGCAGCCAGGACCTGGCTGCGCCCGGAGCATCTGCGGACCCTGGTCCTCAACTCGGACCTGGGTCTGTGCATAGGCGGTCTCGAACTGCTGCGCGATGTTCTCACCGATCCGCCGCCCGGCGGTGACCTCAACGCCGACGATCTCATCCGTGATGCGCTCGCTCGACATGATCCGCCTGAGGGCAGTTGGGTGCGATCGGAAGAGACAGCGACCCATCGGGCGCTGGACCTCGAGTCGAGGCTACTTTCCTGTTGCAACGGCTGGTTGCGGGTAGCAGCTCCCGGTGACGACGGAGGTCGGGCGGGCGCTCTGCTGGCAGAGCGGACCAGCGCGATTTCGTTGCAGCCGCCCGCCGACGTCGGCCTTCGAAGGGATGCCCTCCTGCTGGTCAAACAGATGGCTTGGCGGCAGGATCAGCCAGTCTGGCAGGCCAGGGCGCGAGACTACGTGGACCACATTCTTCGGAAGGTGAGTCCGGCGGGCGAGGAGTCTCGCTACGTTCAGGATATCTTCAGCCGATTGACTGCGGCCCGCATCGCGAGCTACATGGAGCTGTCCGAGCTGGCCCCGAACTGGACGCTGGGGGGCCGTGGCGAGTTGCTGCGCGTCGTACTCGATCGTGATCCGCTAGGGAGGGCCGGCCCAGCGGCACGCAAACTCCTCGCGCTCGACCAGAACGGATACCTGACATCCATCGCGGCCGACCACCGCTAGGGCCCAGCAGTCGGCTGGGCCGGTTGGTTGGCGACGACAGCTCCAAAGAGTTGAGACGTAATCACTGCCTCTGGATACGGGCAGGAAAGCTGAAGACAGACGGGGATTGCCGCTAGCTCTTCGGCTGGAACGCGGTTTGTCCTCAGGGCGAGGCATAACGTGCTGAACGAAGGGGACAACGGTGACTGCACGCGACTTTGGTGGACCGTTCTCGGTCGCGACTCACCAGGTGGAGGCGCTCGGCACCAGCTTCGTGGCTTTCGTCAACGCGCTGCTGGATGCCGAAGCTGCCGCAGCGGGGCTGGATGGCTGGCAGCTGAGCACGACATACCGCGAGAACATCGGCGACCTGGGCATCGACGCCGGCATCCGCAGAGCCATCAAGACCCGCCACATTCCAGCTGGCGACAGCGCCTGGCAGTTCAAAGCAGGAGACCTGGAACCGGCAAAGTGTAAGAAGGAGCTGCTCAGGCCTGATCTAAAAGAACCGTCAGCGGCCCTCGACACCGTCCGTGCCGGCGGCTCCTATCGCCTCGTTCTGGGCGCCGACTTGACGCCCGCCAAGGTAACCAAGCGACGCAAAGCGCTGGAGGAGGCGGCGGCAAGCAAGGGGATCACAGCAACTCCCGGGATGTTCGAGGTTCTCCCTGCCAACGTGTTGGCTTCCTGGGCAGAAGAACACCCAGCCATAGCGGTATCGCCTCTGCTGGGTGGGATCGGTAATGGCGCGATGCCGCTTGACCAGTGGAGTCGCGCCGACCGGCTCAGCAACACCTGGCAGATGTCATCCTCACGCGCAGAGATAGCAACCCAACTCGACAAATTTGTGAGCGGTCGACGCGTTCCTGATCTGCGGCTGGAGGGAGTCAGCGGCATCGGCAAGACCCGAGCAGTGCTTGAGGCACTCCGCAGCCGACCCTACGCGAAACTTGTCGCCTATCTGCCCGCCCACAGCTCAGCCCCGGAAGGACTCCTTCACCAGCTTCAGTTCCAGCAGCGGCCGACCATCCTAGTGATCGACGAATGTGAGGCTCGACAGCACGAACAACTCGCCGGGATGCTGACAGCGAAGTCGCCCGTCCGCCTCATCACCATCGGACATCCCACCGGATACCGAGGACGCTCTGAGCCTCTGGTGATCGAAGCGCTAGAAGAACATGCCGTCGCCAGCGTCATCAAGACTGCGCGACCGAACCTGTCCGCAGAACACCGAGCCTTCGCTGCAGCATCCTCGGCCGGCAACCCCCGGCTGGCGCAGGTCTTCGCGGATGCCTTCAGCCAGAACCCGAAGGCCACGGTCGATGAGCTGATCAACCAAGACATCATCGAGACCTACATCACCGCAGACCTTCCCAAGGCCAACAACCGCCTGGCCTACTACGTCGTCGCGCTCGTCCCCTCCGTTTCGATCGGTGGCGACGCAAACGTTCTTGGCGAACTCGCATCCGCACTCCCGGTCACCGAGATCGAGCTGAGGCAAGCCCTCGCCCATCTTGACGAACTCGGGCTGGTCTCAAGCGTGAGTTCGATCGAGCGCCCCGACTTCCGTATCTGCAGGATCACACCTCACCCACTGGCTGTACATCTGGCCCGACGCGCCTGGGATACCCTGACGACCGAAATTCTGAATGACCTGCTGCCGGCGGCCGCCAGCGGCGACCTCCTCGATGCCCTCGTGCAACGAGTTGCTGAGCTCGGTTCCTCAGATGTGACCGGCGCTGCGATCCGCCACATTCTTCGTTCTGAGGAACTGCTCGAAGACCTCCGACCCAATGGCAGCCATGAGTACGGGACCTTGCTGTCCAACCTGGCCGCCATTGCCCCTGACGCTGTCTGCGACCTCGTAGAGCAGGAGATAAACGCCAGCCCTGAGGACGAGTTACTCGACCTGTTGGAGCAATGGGAGGCCGCACAAGGCGCGCTCGACCGCCTCGCGTGGAGCACCACTACATTCCGGAGAGCCGCGGACCTTGTCCGTCGCATCGCCCGAACGGCGCCTATCGAGGATCCCAACAAGCCCAGCCCCGCCGTTGTCGGTCTGGAGGACCTCGAAGGTCAAGACCCGTTCGTCATTAGATTCACGAACCTCTTTGGAACGATCCTGCCCAACACGGCGGCGCCGCCCGAGGCGCGCCTCAGGTATCTGCGTGCAACCCAGGTCTCCACCGACCTAAGGGATCGCCGTCTTACCGTCCTCGCCGCGAGCCGAGCGGTACAGCCAGACGAAACAGCCTTCGGATCCTTGCACAGTCAAGGCACGATGCTGATCGAGAGCCGTGGTATGCCCACCACCTGGGGTGCAGTCTGGGACTACAAAGCCGAAGCCATCGCCATTCTCGGCGCGCTCGCCAACGACATTGATCCGGCAACTGCCAACTCGGCCGTGACCTGCCTTGCGCAGGCAGCCGGCGAACTGCTGGAAACCGACGTCCTCACAGCCGCTCTCGTCCCGGTCCTAGCAAGGCTGACAGTGACACAACTTCGGCCGATACGGACGGCGATCTCGGAGCTGCGCTTGCTCCACCGCGACAGCCAGGACCAACGCATCCTCAAGAATCTCGAAACCCTCGAGACCAGCCTGCCGGCCCCCACCCCGGAGGAGACCGTCGAGTACCTCGCCGACGTCAACCCATCACACGACATCGACGGCGAGCACTACTACCCGCAGCTCCAGGCGGCCGTCGGATGCGTCGACCAAGCCGGCCGTGTCAACCTGCTGCTCAGCATCCTGCGGCGTCAGCCGCGAGGCCTGTTTGCTATTGGCCGAATCCTCGGCGAAGTCACCGGAGAAGACGAGACGGTCGAAGCCACACTGGTCGAGCTCGCGCGAACGGATGCGGCCCCATTGCTTGGCTACCTCTACGCCCTCGAGCAGCGTCAATCCGGAGCTTACGATCGCTTCCTCGACGCCCGCGCAGGCGCTGGGCTGGACGCCAGCCGTCGGCTGTATATAACCGTCCGTGGTCCACACTGCCCGAAGGCAGCGGCTCGAGTTCTCCACCTCAGCGCCGATCTCGAACCAGCCCACGGTGCACGAACCATGCTTGCCTGGAAGGTCAGTGACGAGGACCTCAAGAAGCTCCTGGAAGACTGGCTCCCCCGGCTCAGCACACAGGAGGACTACAACGCCGTCGTCGATTGCGTCCACCAGATGCTCTACGCGCGCCCGCCCTGGATCGAAACCGTTGACCCAGTTGTCGCCGATCTGGTGTCACGGTGCCGCCAGTTCCCCAAGCTCTTCCACGAAGAATGGGACTGGAATCGCCTTGCGCTGCGGCAGTTGACCAAGCAACCTGGCGTACTCGCCGACCTCTTGATCGAACTGATCGAGGCCGGCCGGTTCCAGATCGGCGTCCGGGGCCCGGACGATCACAAACTCCTGCCGGCCTGTGTGGCCGCCACTCAACCCGGTGCCTGGCTGCGACTCATGAACGGGGTGGCAGCAGAATCCCATCACTACGTTCGGGAAGCCGGGCGCTGGCTCGGTGAAGCCGCAGACGTAGAGACGGCCGAAGGCTGGGTTGGTGACGATGTCGGAAAGGCGCGAGCGCTGGCCGCGGTCACCGACCTCCGTACCCAGTTCGGGCCAGTTGCCCGATTCCTCATCACGCGATTCGGGCACGATGCCGACGTCACTTCGATGATGGCCGACTCGCTGGTCGCCGGACGATGGATCGAGGAAGAGGCTGCGGAGCTTAAGGCCGAACTGGAGGTGTTCGTGCAGCGTGTCACTGACACAGACCCCGTCGTACTGAAGCAATGGGCGGAGACCACCGCAGAACGTCTCCGCGAGGAGATCGCTCGCGTCGCTGCCTGGCGTGCACGACGGTGACCGTCATGAACAACCTGCACCGCAGGGGCCGGTTGACCAGGGAGCTCGACGGGAAGGCGTACCGCTACCAACCTGTGTTGTCACGGCAGGAGCACAGCGCAGAACTGATGCGCCAGGTCCTCGCCGGGAGTGGCGACGAGGTCGCCACTGCTCCGGTTCGTGGACCGGATGACCGACCAGGAGGCGAGCGCGATGCGGGATGCGGGATGCGGGATGCGCCGCAGGATCGTCGGCGAGCGGACGACCGCGGGTCATGAACGACCGTGAGGCGGGTGCGTCGTTCGACTCGGCGCGCACCGATCGCCCAAGATAGCCAGGTGAACGAAGATCCTGGTCGCCTGGAGGGTCATGAGCTCCTCGCCTGGCTCGCCGAGCCGCCGAGCAGCACGCCCGACCCGATACCTACTACCGCACCCGCGCACCTCCCGTTCGAGCAGCTCGAGCCAGACGCGTTCGAGCGCCTCGTCCTGGCCGTCACCGAGACGAGGTATGAGGTCGAGGATGCGGGGCAGTACGGGGTTCGTGGCCAGAAGCAACACGGGATCGACCTGTTCGGCCGCTTGGTGTCCTCGGGAACGTCGGATCCTCGCTATGTAACTGTGCAGTGTCGCAACGTCGACGGAGTTACGGTCGCCGGTCTCGGCGGCGCAGTGGATCAGTTCCTCGCTGGTCTGTGGGCGGAGCGGAGCGACCTCTTCGTATATGCCACTCGGGCATCTGTGAGACGGACTAAGCTCAGAGAGGCGGTGGAAGCGGAGGCAGTTCGCTTGCGTGCCCAGCGGATCCGGTTCGAGGTCTGGGACGGTGAACGGCTGTCCGTGATGCTGCGAGACCAGATCAAGATTGTTACCACCTACTTCGGAGAGGCCACCGCAAAAGCATTCTGTGTTGCGCCGGAACGTAGCGAGGCGTTGGCGGAAGTGCCCGCTCTTACGTCGCCGAGCGGCCCCCCGAGCTTCGCGTCTTGGCAGTCGGTGCTGCCGGGGGACTTGACTGCTTTCGGCCTGATGAACCTGAAGGACCACAGCAGCCCGTATGTGGGGTCGCCGGCCGTGTGGCAGTCGGATACTCCTCCCTCGGTGACCATTGGTGTGTCCATACCCACCTCGCCGCTGCTGTCTCGCGTGCCGTCGACTTCCCGAGTTCGGCAAGAGTTTCTCAACCTTCTGAGCGACTCCCCGATCTCGAAGTTCCTGGAGACACTGGCGCCTGGGGCAGAAGCCGCGCGGTGGCACAGCCACAATGAAGTCGGTCGTGCGCACTACGCTGCGATTCGGTCCATTGAAGGGATTGCTGGTCCGCCGGCCGCCTGGTCGCGGTTGCTGCTTGCCGAGCCGGGTCGTCGGTCGAGTGTGCTTGACGATCGCTGCACGTACTTCCTGCTGCATGTCGACTGGACGACGACTGGATCGACGACAGCCGCTCCACCGGTTCAGCTTGTGCAATGGCGCGAACTGATGAACCAGGCTCTCGGCGTACCTGCGGCGATCGCGCGATACCTGGTCGACCAGGTAGGTCTTGAACTTAGCGAGGAGCCGCTCCCGATGATCGGCTTCTGGCTGGCGACATCATCATCAGCGAAGCTCACTCAGTTGATTGATGTCCGAGGGCTGAAGCAGGTCGACGCTTCTGGGTCCTCGCAGTGGTACGACGCCTACGCGGTTGCTGCACCTGCGGGGGAGCCGTCGGACGTCGTCGTCACGGATTGGTTGACCCGGCTGTGCGATGTCGCGCTTCACCTCGACGGTTACGAAGAGAGCATCTGAGGTCTGCTCGACGCGGCGCCCTGACGGCGACGCCGGAGGAGCCGCATACTAGGCCCGTGGTGACTCGCGGTACGCCGGTGGTGGATGCGCTCGAGGCGTTCTATGCGATGAGTATCGAGGATCTCTCGGGTGAGCTGGATCGTGGCCTGACCGCGGCCCGGGCGCTGGATCTCTCCACCGAAGAGGTCCTCGCGCGGCTGCGGTGCGGTGATTTCCTGGCCACTTACCTGGAGCAGGTGCAGTCGGGCACAGTCGAGAGCTGGTTAGGGTCGCTCGATCTGGAGGCCGGAGTACTTCGGGCCTCACTGGTCGGCCGGGAGCTCGCTGAGACTCATGCGCACCGGAGGCGCTCGATGCTGATCGACGGAGAGCATCTCAGCAACGAGCGGCTGCCGCATGCCGGCGTTGGGTCAGCCGAGCTCAAGGCGGCTCTTTGCTACGCGCACGACATTCTGCTCGAGGATCCGTTCGATGAGGAGCAGGTGCTCGCGGACTTCGCGGCATCCGTCCACGAGGTGATGCCGGAGACCACCATCACGATCGCTCCTGATCCCGAGCACTTCGTGGACACGGTCCGCGGGTTGCTGCCGCTCGCGCCGCTGGCGCGTGACGGCGTACTCGCGTTCGCCCCTCGTCGGCTGGCGATGGACGCCAGGTTGGCGGGTGTGTTCGCTAGTAACGCGTGGGATCTCGGCAGCGGGTCTCCTGAGACACTGGCGAGCAGTGAGCTGGCGCGGCGCTCTTTGCGGCTGTGGTTGGCGAGTGGTGGCCGGTATGTACCGCTGTTCGGTTCGGACAGCGAGGAGGCTGCCTTCGCCTCGGAGTCGGGACTGTTCGCGGAGGAGATTCTTACGCAGGAGCTAGCCCGCCTCCGACGGATCGCGACGCTCTCCCTGCCGTCGGCCGGGCGGCTGAGTCCGCAACAAATGCTGGACCTGAGGCGCGCCGATATGTTCGAGGAGTTCAGGACGAGGCAGCGCCAGGCCCTGCAGTCCGTTGGCCCTGGTACCGATGCCGAGACGGCCGGCCTGTTCAGGGAAGAGATGAAGGTCGCGGCCGACGAGCTCGGCGCCCACGTGCGGAAGAAGGACGCGTTGGTCACGGCGATGCCGAAGTACCTGAACTGGGGTGTCGGTGCCATCGGACTCACGATCCACGACTGGCGCTTGATTGCCACCGGGCTCGGCGGGATCACCGTGGAGGTGCTGGCGGAGAGGTTCCTCGGTCGCGAGGGGCTCGGCAAGAGGGCCCTTGTCCATCACTACGCAACGCTCGCCGCACGGTAGAAGCCGCACTTGGGCGCGAGGAGCTGGAGCGGTACCTCGATCAGTTGGGCGATGTGGCGGAGGCGGCGGATTCGGCTGAGCCGAGGAGCTTTGTGAACTCTCTACTCGTCGCTGCGACTGGCTCTGGTCTACAACCGCGTCGAGCGAAGTCGCGACGTGGAGGTCGATCGTTGATCGACCGTGTGGATCAGGTCTGTGCCCCAGGCCGAACATGCACCTTAACCACACGGCTTGCGTTGGGCTCAGTCCATGGTGGTTCGCCTTCACCGTCAATCGTTTGAAGTCGCACGACGGTAGCCGAGACGATCCCCTCCCGCCTGAATCGGGCGCCTCCGGCGGGACAGTGCCAGTGCCTGGAGCCAGTCAGTCCATGTAGTTCGCGTGATCCCAGTCCAGGTGAGGCGCGAATTCGAGGTAGACGAGAGTCGCGGTAAGCACTAGGTAGCTCAGCGCCTCAAGCCCTAGCTGGCGCCAGCCGTCACGCTGTCCAGCTATTGCTGACCCCCGCACTCTGCTGCGCCACACTCCACCGGTTCCGCTGAGGTCTAGGCCACGGAAGAACACGACGACGGTCTGGCCGTTGTCGGCGGTCTCGTCGATGAATCCCCGGAGAGCCGCCGCCTCGTCTTCGGCGAAGCTAGAGCGGTTCTCGGCGGCGTCGAGGATGACGCACACATCGCCGAGCACCTGTTCAAGTGCTGGCTCGTCGCGCACCTCCTCGGGACTGTGCCTGTAGCCGTACTGGGCGAACGCTGGTGACTGCCATAGCAGCGTCTGCGCGATGGTGCCTTTGAGAACCGTAAGGTCGCCGACCTGATGTCGTGACACACACGGAAGTCGTGGGCCCCCAAGACCCGGGTGACGATATCGATCCACGTGTCAGCCGGCGGGCACGACAGGACGGAGCGGAGCGGGTCGATGCGGTGCCCGAGGGGGCGGCCACGGAACGGGGGACCGTCGATGCGCATGCTGCGGTGGTTCACCAGCGACGCGACGCGGCTGGGATCAATGAAGGCGGCTGTCGGCACATGCGCGGTGACCTCGCCGCTACGGCCGCGCATGGACGCGTAGAACGTCTGGCGCCACCCTCGCTCGACCAGCTCGCGGACATCGATGCCGATGAACTTATCGACTGACTCGACGTACACAACTAGGTAGACCGGTTCGGGTGCTGCGAACCAGAACTTCAGATGAGCGACCCCGACTGTGACTGCGACGTGCTCTGCGTTGTCGAACTCGTCTGCCGACATGGTCGAGGCGTGGACGCCCTTGAGCTGAAACCAGACCCGGCTGGCAAGGGGACGCCAGTACGACCGTTCATCGCCTTTCTTCGTGGTCCTCTCACCGCGCGCGAACAGGTGCAGGCCGGTGTCAATACCGGCGCGGTCGCGGCGATACTCGACCACGACGCCGCTCTCGCTCAGCAGCGACTCAAACTTCGGCATGTACCGGTTTTCGAGCTCATCGTGCTCGCCCATTCCCACCATGCCCTTCAGTCTGCCAAGGCTGTCCAGTCACCTCGCGTAGCAGGGTGCTTGAGGCACTGACAGGCAGCTGGTACAGGAGATGACCGCGCGAGCGCCCTGCTGTGGCGAGCCTGCGTCGGTATCGAAGAACGAGCCTGCTGATCCTCGTATCCGTTTCGCGATCACAGTGGCCGTCTGATGCGCCCCGAGCGGGCGGTGACGACCCTCTGCGCCCCGCACGGCGTCTCACGCAAATCGTGAGTTGACCCAGGGCGCTTGGGGGCGAACGATTGACTCGTGAGAACGACGATTGATCAGTTCATGTGGGCGTTCCAATCGCACTTTCGTTACGGTATCGAGCGCGCAGCGCAGGCCGTGTTCGATCAGATCGGGTTCGGTCTCGGTGCGCGGGCCTTTCTTGTTGGCTTCACCGACGACTCGAACCGGCAATTCCCGGTTTGCTTTGAGCCTGAGCACGACCCGCTCGCTGCAGTAGATCTGTCCATGGTGGTCGCGGACGCTCGACGGCGATACGAGGAGAGCGACGAATCGCGGATGATGGACAGCAGCCGTCGGCTCCATGAGCGACGTCATCGTGCTCTCATGGACTCGTTCCGCGGGGAGGCAGTCAGGGACGCACTGGCTGGATCTCCGGAAGGAGTCGGACTGGCATTCTTCGTAGGTTCGTCGGTGCTGGTCGATGGCGCCTACGAGGTTCATCCGGTTGTTGCGGTCCCCAGAGCACGGTGGGAGTCCAAGCCGGCTTTGAGCAAAGAACGGATCGACCGGTATCGAGTGGTTCCGTCCTTCCAGCACTCGGTGATGTGGGAGTTGCTCAGTGCAGCTACGACTGACCTCAGCCGCAGCACTCCACCGGAGAGCTTCTCGATCTATTGGTCCGACCGATCTGAGCTCATTCGGAAAGCGGCGCGCGAATTCGTTCAGTCGGTATCGGTGTTCAGCGGGTACGAATTCCAGTCCGAGTTGTTTGTGGCGCTCGACGAGATCTCCACGCAGCCGTACGAGGGCCGTTCCGGAGCAGGCGGGTTGTTGCTGGCGGCCGACGCGAACCCTCACATAGAACCTGTCATGGAGTTCGTGAAGCCGATCCGAGTTTCGGAGACCCGCTCGATGCGCAAGTCGCTCGAGATGGCCGATCCCGAACACCACCTCCTCTGCGACGGCGAAAAGATTGTTGGACTGGCTCGCCTGCGTAACACCTACGATCCTGCGGACGAGAACGCGTTCGTGTTCAACGTGGTGGCGCGGGGTGTCTGGGAGCTCAGCCATGAACGAGTGCCGCTTCTTCGGGTGTCGAATACGCGGCCGTCTCTGCCACAGCCACGGTTGGATGCGCAGCACCTCAAGTCAGTAGCGCGCCGCGTGTTCTCCGAGATCGGCGCGAGTGAGGCGGATGTCTTGTGGGACCTTGCCGAATCGGCATCTGAGGCTTCACACGGGACGATGCTGGTCGTCCACCGGAACGCCTGCGACGAGGCGGCGCGTCTCATCCCGCAAGCGCAGCAGATAAGACCGAAACTACTCGACGCGAAGGCTTTGGCAGCCGTCACGAGCATCGATGGTGCAGTTCTTGTCGATCCGACCGGAACGTGCCATGCCGTTGGCGTTATCCTTGACGGATACGCCTCGGGAGAGGGTGACTCGAGTCGAGGCGCGCGATTCAATTCCGCCGTGCGGTATCACGACGCCCAGAGCGGCCAGTGCCTCGTCATCATCGTCAGCGAGGACGGCATGATCAATCTGCTGCCGGACCTTCCCAGACAGGTTGCTCGTGACTCTGTCGAGAAGGTCGTGCGCCAATTGGAGGAGTCGCTGACCGATGATCCTGACTACGAGATCTTCTTCCGCTATTGGAGACACCTTGAGTCCCTGGCGTTTTACCTCACGGCCGAACAGTGCGAGCGGATCAACGCGGTTCGGACACGACTCGAGGAGCACCGGGCCCGCCCTGAATCACACCCCCGCGATCCGAACGAGGGATCGCTCGGATTCATCACCCACGTCAGCTGGACGTCCTTCGCTCCGGATCCAGAGATGAACACAAGCTACTTCCTCGAGAGCGAGTAAGTCGACCTGCACGGTGGCGCGGCCGGGGGCGTCCCTCGGCTGAGGTCGGCAGTTGTTGAGCCAGCCCAGACATCAACCTTCATCGGATCGAGGCTGCCCAGTTTCGGTATCTCATCTCCTAGCCGGGCTCAGGCGGACGGGATGCCACGCAAGTGCCGGAAGTGATGAACCGAATCGCGAACTACTCCTGCGAGGTAGGGCTTGGCCTGGCCGCTCCGCGTGCATCGTTCTGTCACGGTAGCGACGTACAGGCATCTCTTCCTCTGATCGGTGGGCACCTTGAGCTTCCGGACGCGCGCAGGGATTCGGATGTGTCCCTGTTTCGTCACGGAGTTCGAACCGTGCGCGCGTACGACGATGAGGTGATGGGACCGATCTGGCACGACATCGAGGCTGATGCGCTGGCCAGGCAACCATCTGAGGGCGCGCACCGGAGAACTGTCCGCGAGCCGGCCCCGAGCGTCGACAGGAGTCACGGCGCAGTAAAGCCGGGGCATTGCGCTGAGAGGCGTCAGAACGGGCAGCGATTCTACCGAGCAGGACGCATGGGTTCTCGTCTGGGCAGGTCGACCGGCCACACGGCAGAACCTGAGGTCTTTGCACGGCAACTCCCCGAGTACGTGCGGGCGAAAGATACCAACTGCAGATTGATCGAGGGTGCATCTTTGTCTTCGACGAGTTCACGAAGGAGTTGGTGGACGTGGTTTACGACGGCGACGTCTACGTTGCGGACCCAAGATGGATGCCCTGATCGCAGAGTCAGGACTGTTCGACCCAGCTCAGTCTCCTCGGCGAGTGTCTTGAAGGCTTCGCTGACGCCTATAGCGACCGACTACCTCGACGAGACGCGTAGTGCGTCTCTGAGCTTCTGGAGTCCTCGATAGATGCCTGGGCTGGTGAGGATGACTCGAGGGCTCATCTCTGCGAGGTGGCGCTCCAGCGACGTGTCGGGGAAGGTCATCCTTGCGATCTGTACGTCTTCGATTTCGTCGGGGCATTCGCCGACCTCGACCTCGTCAAGACGGCCCTCGGCGATGAACGTTGCGGAGAAAGTCTCGCCCACGCCGAGAGGTCCCGGTCGGATCCCGACTGCTCGTGAGTTCCAATCGACGCAATCGGATTGTGAGTCGCTCGCGATCGTCACGTGCGCTTTTCTGATATCGAGGAGATGCAAAAAGGTCCTGTCCCCCGTGTGGCATCTCAACCAGTGTGTCAGGTCGACCTCCCGCCTACCGCGGTTCGTGACCTGGAACGAGACTTGATGCATCCGCTCCACGACAGAACCGTTGAGCCGAGTTGAGATTCCCCGACCGCCCCTGGGCGCAGATCCTAGATCCTCGAAAGGGAGGAACTTCGGCAGCACGAAGATCTTGACATCGACGTCAGGTGCGATCGGCTGATGTTCGAGAGAATCGTGAAGCAGTGAGTTCACGACGAGTTCGGCCCTTGGACCACGCTCCCGAGCTCGCAGGCGAACGAAGGTCTCCATACCGGTGACCCTTCCGCTGACTGCGATGCCGTCTTCGGGGAGAACTCCGTTCAGCATCCCGGAGATTGTGATCTCGTCACGCGGATTGAGCAGGAAGGGGGTGAGCTTGAGGCAGCCGTGGTCGAGGACCGCGGATTCGGAGCCGAGGAACTCGTCTGCGCGCCCCCTACTGACCGTGATGGATCCTCCCAAAAGCTCGCAGCGAGGACCGAAGTCGATATTCAGGGTGCTACTGAAGTCGCTTGGTTGGATGGGAGCCATGCCGGTATTAGCGAGCCTCAACTTGAAGGCCATCGGCCAGACGAGTTTGGTTCCGCTCGGTTCCAGATGTACGGAGATGGGTCCGCTCAGGAACGAGTCAACCGCCTCATCGTCTCGGTCCAGTAGAAGTTGGTCGCAGGCCGCTGTGTAGTGGACTCGCTTGAAGCCGGTCCCTCGCTTCTGCCAAAGGAGTGTCACCCCGGCGACGGCCACTCCGGCGACGGCAAGGACAGTCGCGACTAGAAACTCCAAGCCTTCTCCTCCACTCGCACTCAGGTTCACGTCGGTCACGACTAGCTTGAGCCTCGGTACACCGCCTTAAACCGGCACAGCCGGGCAACGCCGGTGATGAGACGTCGAGCCGGTGAGCCACGGTTCCCTCTGTCATCGCTGATCGCTAGATTGTCCGAGTGCCCGAGCCGAACTACGACCTCCACAAGCCAGGTCGACACCGGTCGAGGACAACGCGCACCTCGGGCATCGAACGAGCAGTCCGGATCCAGCTGGCACCGTTGCCCAGCGCCAGCTGCTGATCGGCGCTCTGCGCCGAATCAGCTCGGCCCATCGAGAGAGCGTCACGCGGGTACACCTGCTGGACCGTCCGGTGGAGGAAGTCGCCGAAGCGATCGGGATCCCGATCGGAACGGTCAGGTCGCGAACCCATCACGGCATCCGGGCCCTGCGGTCCGCATTGTCCGACCACGACGCCGAGACACCGCATGAAGCTTGCGGATGACCGCTTCGCCGTTGGCCCCACAGGCGAAACGCGACGGGCGGCGGTCAGTTCGACGTTCAATGAGCGATGGCTCCGCAAGTCGTGGCGAACCCGAGCGGGCCTCGACCTTCAGCTTGCAGAGGGACCTCCGCCGCGTATCTGCAGCCCGGGCGGGAGTGGCAGATTGCGCAGGTAGAACTGGCCCAGGTCATCCCACATCCGGCGCTCCTCATCGGGGTCCGCGGGCACGACGAGTTCGAGGTGGTGGGGCAGTTTGTGGCGGTACAGATCGAAGACCACGGCGACCTCCTGACCGAAGGCTGTCGCGGCCTGGAGGGATGCACGGTGGGCGCACCAGGCCATGGGCCATGCGAGCAGGGGCAGGGCGGCAAGGGCGCCGGAGCCGCTGGCGAGGAGGACGAGTGGCCAGACCGCCCCGAACGCGGTGGCCAGGCCGAGCAGGGTGACCGTCGTGTCGAGCGCGGTGCGGGCCGCGTTGACCCGCGCGATTGCCTCGGGGGCGAGCAGCGGCAGAAGCCGGGGCCAGATGACTACCGCGTCGATTCCGTAGCGCTCCAGCGGATAGAACTCTGCCGCGCGCAGGTGATTGCCGAGTGCCGTCGGCAGGCAACCATCGATGAGGCGTCGCCGCGGTGGATACCGGGTGGACAGCTGGGTGGCCAGAGCTGCCGCGCGGAGGTGGGCTTGAGCGGCGTGCAGTTCCGCGACCCGCTGCCAGCCGGACTCGGCCACGCGGCGGTGACTCTTTGTGCGGCGCTCGCGCAGGTGGCGCAGCGGGGCGATCTCCGGCCAGTAGCCTTCGATGAGCCGTAGGAACGGCAGGTGGCAGACGGCCAGGAGATAGGCCGAGCCCACCAGGCCAAGCACGACCCACAAGGTGGCGAGGAACTGCCCTGATCCGCTGTACCTTTGCCAGGCCTGTATTGCGTCGCCCGGCGTGCTCCCGGTGGCGGCGAGAGCGACGCCGCCTGAGGCTCCCGCCGTGAGGAGCACGGGCATCAGGACGGAGAGCAGGAAGCGGGATCCCAGGATCCGTTCGGCGCTCCCAAGGCCGGCTTCGAGCAGGGTGTTCATCGAGCCTTCCGGGTCATCAGATCGCCGTGAGTGCAGCGCGGAGGTGACTCGGGGTCGTAGTAGTCCACGACCTGTTCCTCGGCGTGCTGCCCGCAGTGGAACAGCAATGTGGTGAGGGCCTGTCCGGGTAGTCCTGACGGATCCCAGGCGTCCCGATCCGGTGCGGGCGTTTGCTCGTCCGCGGGCGCGGCGCCTGGCTCGCGCCGGTCTTGGGCCTCACTCATCGGTGTCCCCTCCTCGTCGGGTGATCAACAGTTGCGAGATCGACTGTGTTGACTGCAGTCCGGCGGCCGAGAGGTGGTCGATACGGTCTGCCCGACTCGGTAGTCGCCTCATGCTTCGCCTGCCTCGGCGATATTCGTTGAGGTCTGCGCTTCTCGCACGGCGCCCAGGGTGGTGAAGGCACCCCACAGACCCGGGTGGGAGAAGTTCGGGTCCGCGAGGAGGGCGAGCTGGGCGTTGCGAACGGCAGTGTCCACCGCCGCTCCGGGGCTGGCGAGTTCGCGGTAGAGGACGGAGTTGAAGGCGAGCGCAGCGTCGTCACGGACGGGCCACAGCGGTGCAACTACGGTCTCGGCTCCGGCTGCTAGGAAGGACGCGGCGAGGCCCTCGCCCTCGCCACCGAGATTGCGGCGTTCTGCGGCGGCGCGGCAGCCGCTGAGGTTGACCAGGTGGGGGGCTTTCGTTGCAGTGGCGACTTCGAAGGCGAACAGCGGGCGATCGGCGAGCAGGATGCGGGCCATGTTCGGATGGGTCGGGTTGAAGGCCGCGTGTCCGGCGAGGTGCAGCACGTCGCAGGATTCGATGGCGTCTTGGACCGCTTGGGCGGTGGCTGCGTCGTCGTAGAGCGTGATGGCGTCGGGGAACGCGCCACGGACAGCCTCGGCTTCGGCGCGCACGTTGAGCAGTTCTGGCAGGAGCTCGTAGCGCGGTTGACGGACCACGGCGGCGCAGGCCCGGAGGTCGGTGCCTGTTGCCGGAGTCCGGCGGGGTCGCTCCTCGGCTGCCGCGAGTAGCGCGAGCGACGGCAGGGAGCGCACGTGCATACCGGCTATCAGAGGCCGGCCGTGGAAAGGCACAGCGTGGAACGGGAAATCGGCGAGGGGGTCCTGCGCCGTGATGAAGACGCGGCTCGCCCCGGCGAGGAGGTCTGCCACGGGGGCGAGGAGCGCCTCGCCGAGGCGATGCAGGGTTCGGGGCTCGGTGCGCCGTACGCATTCGTCGTGGGCGAGCGCGACGAATTGTCGCAGCTGGTCTGTGGGCAGGTAGGTCGGACGGGACAGGACGATTCCGTTGGTGACGGCAAGGATGATGCCCCCGTCATCTGACTGCAAGTAGGCCAGCGCTATTTCGCCGGGACCAACCGCGAGCGGGAGCGTCCGCGTCCAGTCTGCGACGGTTACTGGCTCCCTGGTCGCGCTGCGCGTGCCGTGCAGAAGCGCGTCCCGTGCCTCCAGGAGGATCCGCGCACGGTCCTCGTTGACGCCGAGGAGCCCCACGTCGCCCGCCACTACAGCGCGCGTTGCGGTGCGTGCGAGGGTATGGATCTCGTCGTCCAGGGACTGAAGCGCTACGGGCGCGGGCCCTTGCGGTCGTTGCGGACGGCGGGTGGCCATCGCGGCGAGCATGCCGACTGCGAGGTCGGCGCGTTCTACGGACAGGGCGGCGCCCATTGCCTCGCCGATGTCTTTGGCGCTGTTCTCCAGATAGTAGGAGCGGCCTGGGAGGGTCGTCGTGTCGAGAGTGGCGAATCGGCTGTCAATGGCGCGGATGAACAGGTTGACCGCGTCGTTGTTCCGGTTCTGCCGGAGCCGGAGTTGGCCGGTGAGGACGAGGAGGTAGTACTCGTGTCCACCGCCCGCCTCCTGTTGCCAATCGGCGAGTGCGGACTCCGCGTCGTCGAAGAAGCCCATCCGCATCAAGGCGCGTGTGCGGCGATGGTGCAGTGTGTGAGTGATGTAGATCTGCCCGAAGGCGGGCCGGGTGGTGTGCGCGGTCGGCGCTGCGAGGCCTTGGCCGATCCGCAGTCCGGTCTCGGCGTGCAGAAGAGACTGCTCGATGAGCCCGATCTGGCTCGTGGCGAGGGCGAGACGGGCGTGCGCGGCGCGGAGTCCATGCCCGTCATCCGCTGCTTCCAGCAGCACACGGCCGCGTTCGTACGCCTTCAGGGCGTCCGGCAGGCGCCGGCAGCGCTCAAGAGCTGTACCCAAGGCTAGATAGGCTCGGCCCTCGTGGCGGGGCAGCCCCCGGCCACGGAAGGCTTCGAGTGCGGACAACGCCAGGCGCAGATAGCGTTGAGGGTCGGCATCGGCGCGTTGGGGGTTGCCACCGAGTGCAGCCAGGACCTGCGCCCCCAGCGCAGGGGTCACTCCGTGGCGGGCGAGCGGGTCGACCGCCTCCCAAGCAGCGGCGAAGACGAGCTCGACCGTCATGGTCGAGCCCGCGACCACGTCGCGTGCGAAGCTCGGCGGGACGAGGATCTCCTCTTCCACGACAAAGGGCAGGGTCAGAGCTCCCTGCCCTAGGTTCAGCACGGCGAACTCGTCCTGGGTGACATTGGCCTCGGCGAAGAACGCGTCGAAGACCGATGGCGCCTTCTGCGGCCCGGGGTTCATGACACGCCGCCATCGCCGCCGAGCTCGGCGGCGGCTTGGCGGGCCAGCTCGGCCTGCTCGGTGGCGCCGTAAACCTTCAGGATGGCGGACAGCGCCAGCCACAGGTTGGCGTCGGTCTCCAGCCACATCACGTCGAACAGTGCGAGCTCCCTCAAAGCGGCGAAGTCCCCTGCGCCAAAGGCTGCTCGGCGGACGTCGCCGCGTGCCGCCAACTCCTGTTCGCTCGGCGTGGTTTCGTTCACGAGGCGGGACAGCAGTTCCTTGTGCAGCCCGGTGGGGTCACCCGGCCAGTCCTCCAAAGCCAGAAGAGCAGCCACGTGCTCGCGATGGCCAAGGGCTACGGCACGGCGAGCGAGATCGAGCACCCGCAGCAGGTGCTCACCCGCTCCCGCCGAAACGGGCGCACGTACGACTACGGACAAGGCCAATTCGGGTCGGGCGAGATCTCCATAGCAATATGCGAGCACTTGGGCGACAAGGCCCCTCGCCGAGTCGTTGGGTTCGAAGAATGCCGCCACTTGAGCAGCCTCGGCGGCGAGTTGCTCAGGTGGCTCCCCGGTCAGCATGCCGCGCTGAGCGGCCATGGTTGCCACATAAAGCAAATGGTCGCGCAGCCCATCCTCCAAGGAGCGCCGGTCGACGGCGTCAGTGCCCGCGGTGCCGAACTCAATGGCGCGCAACCAGCGCGCACACCGGTCCACTTCCCGGAGACACAATGCGCGGGCCTGGTCAGGCGGGAGGTGAGTCGCCTCTGCACGGACCGCCGCCGAGTTGAAGTAGGCGCTCGGTTCTTGGAGATCGAGGGGTCCGTTCGCGAGTGCCTCAGCGAGCTTCGCCTCGATGGCCGCTGACCCGAAGTCGTTCCGATCCACGGCTCGGCTTGTGTGCTGCCCTGGCCCTTCCCCCATAGGAGAAGGCTACTCCGTCGCGTCTTCCACTGGGTGCTGACAAAGGTTGCGGACGCGGCGGCTGAGTGCGGGCTTGATGAAAGAGTCGAGACCATGCCGGTGCTGCTGCTTGATGGGGGCGCCGGTGAGATGAAGCTGCGCCAGTCTCGGCGAGGATCGGACATGGCGAGTCGTGCGTCGCAGCCGCGGACTCGGGTGGCGCCTACGACCACACACCTGTTCCGCGGATCGATTCCGTGCGAGTGCTGCGGACGGAGGATGGAACGTGCTCCGCGCGAGCATGCGATGTTCTATCGGTATGCCGCGCGGACGCTCGTGCGAGGAGCTAAGGAGGAGCTCGGGCAGTCGCCGACTGTCTGCGTTCGAGAGGACCGGTCGGCCGATGCGCCGAGCGAGTGGATTGCGCAGCTGTTCGGCCCGATCCAGATCGGGAGCGCCGATGTTGCCGGCCTCGGCTTTCAGTACGTCGACGGTGCCCTGTGCGTCGGTGCTGGGCTGGCCAGGTCAATCCTCAGTGACTAGCCGACTTACTTGGTACTTCTGGTGTTGCAGTTATGCACCGCTGGTGCGTCCGAGGCCGAACACGCACCTTAACCACACGCCTCGACCTCGACCCGGATCTACTAGATCGAACTCCATAACACCGCTCTACCGTGCCAGGCATTGAGGCATCTCGGAGCAGCGCTCGAAGTTGCCGCTGATCTGCTTACTCGCAGCTAGAGCGCTGCCGTTGGACGCCAGCGTTGAGCAAGACTTGTCGCTCCAAACAGTGAGCGCACCGAACGAGAACTACACGCCATCTGAGCCCGAGGAGCTGGTATCCGACCCGAATCTGCTCAAGGCGAGCATCCGCGGATCGATCGGCTCGACATCCACCTGGCTGACGCCGCGGTCGGCGACATCGGACCTGCTGTCGGCAGGTGCTCGATTCTGACAGTGTGCGCGGTTCAAGGTCGGTGGTGGTTCGGACCGTGTGGGCTCCAGCCGCCGAGATAGGGAATGAGGTCGTCCGGCTGAGGTTCGGGTACGTCAGGAATCAGAAGTTCGGGATGGTTCAGCGGGTCTGCGGCATCGAGGCTTTTGCGGATCAGTTCGAGCTGTGCTTCGAGGGCGGGGCGAAGGAGCGGGTCGATGGTCACCGAGACGGACTTTGCTTGAATCAGAAAAGCTCGCTGCCGGTTGATTCGTTGCCACTCACGTTCAGCCTGGTCGAAATGACGTCTCCGGGCATCGTGGTCGTACTCGATTCGGGCTTTCGCTATCGCGGCCTGCCAGCGGGACTGCCGCTCCGCCTCCGACTTCTTGCGTTCCTGCTCGCGCCACTCGTGCTCGTGCCGACGAATTTCGAGGGTTCGAAACACCTCCGGCAGCCGGTCCTCGAGATTGATGGTCTTGGCATCTCGGAAGCTTGTGCCCTTGTACGGCATACCGGGGCCGTCGACGACCAACTCGAGATTGCCGGTCGGGACGAACTCTGTGTTTCGAGCCTCGATCCAAGCCGGTTTGACCTTGGGCTCATTCCAGTACCGCCGAGCTACCTGCTTGCCTCCTTTGCCGGGCTGTTCCTTGATCCGGAGGGTGAACTCACCGATGGCAGTTCGGAACATCAAGTGCCAACGGCCCTTCCGCTGCCCTGCGTACGACTGGCTCCGGCTGTCGGCAGGTGGCGGGATTTCCACCTGGACACTCCGTTTCGGGGCCTCAGCCACCAGCGCTTGAAGGATGCGAGCAGCGCGAGGTAGCTGCTCCGCCGACACGTAGTGCCAGTCCTTGTCCTGTCGAAATGCCGCAACAGCAGGGTGGTACTTTGCCACTCGGTCGGGCATGGGCACAGGAATCGACTCGACGAGATCGGCGAAGTGCTCGGTCAAGCGCACCTCCCATTGGCCGGAGGGCCATTGGCCGACACTCTTCACCTCGAGCCTCTTACCCCGCGGTCTGTTCGGTGCATGAAGGCTCGATGCGACTAGCCGGTGGTACCGATCGAGATCTCCCGGCTTGAGTTCGAGCGGGAGTCTCCCGCCGGCCGCAAGCACCTGCGTAACGAGCTGCTCGGCCTCGGATAGCTGGGACGGCGCCTTCGCGCCGATGGGCTTGGGCGCTCGCCGAGGCGGCGATGCGTTGCTGGAGACGTCCTGTTTGTCCGCCTTCTGGCGCGGAGCGGCGCCTGCCTGATCTGCCGGATGAGGTTTCGCCGTCCACGTCTTCCCGCGACCCTTGATGGTAATCAACCCACGGCGCTCCAGCGCACGCGCAACGATCCGATGCTGAAACCCGTCCTCGTAAACACCGTCCGGACACCCGTCAACGACCCACTGCAACACGGCTACCTGCTGCTCGTTCAAGGCCGGTCTCTTGGGTGCCATCACGCTGGTATATCACCGGGAGCCGGCACCCGCATGCCACGACGACCACACTCACGTCGGCAGTCGCTTCGAGAACGATGACGACGGCGTCAATCGCTGCGGAGCGGATTGACCTCGGCCGGCTGATTTCGGAAGGGGATGGCTCTAGCCGTCCATCGTCACGACGGCGCCTCATCTGGAGAGCACTCTCAGACCCACGCATCCGAGACTTCCGGTCTCTTCCGTCAGGTTTCGCCAGATCGGTGGTGTGGCTTCAGAGGCGATCATGCAGGTCGAGGCAGGCGTTGCTGAGTACCGAAAGCCCGAGTCTTGCTGAACCATGGCGCATGAACTTCCCTGCAGCCGTTGTGAGATCGATTGCTGGACGCTAGCTCGTGTTCAAGCGTGACCTCTGGCTGGAGAGGCTGTGATCGACAACCGATGCTGCGCGCTGCAGGGCGTTGCCGCGGCTACTGTCTCTCATCGCAATCGGCCGAGTAGGCCGTCTGTGATCCTGCGGAGCCGGCCGCTCGGTTCTGACCGTTGCGGTGTCGTCCGGAATTCCTCGTAGTGCTGCTTGGTGACGCACCGGATGACAGCGTGCATGAACCTCTCGCGGTCGGGCACCTGCACAGCCCAGCGTTCGTCGGTGCGAGTGTTCCACAGGACGCCGCTCGGGTGGTCGCCCATCACCAGGTAGAGGGCCAGCTGGAGGAACATGGCGCGGTCAAGTTCGGAGACGAACTTCAGCTCGAAGATCTGATTGTTGTGGATGGCGTCGGCCACGCCTACGAAGGTGACCGGTGTCTCCGCCGAGGGGGTAGTGGCGGCTCCTGACAGGTTCATCGGTGACTGCGCTTCGCAGTCGCGAGGAAGCTGGGTGGCCAGTCGCCTGGTCAGTGCGTTGCGAACCTCGGTGCTGACTTTGCGGGTGACCTGTTCTGCGTAACGCATCTGGTCTGTGTCGACAGCGGTCAGCAGCAACGCATCGTGCCAGGGATCGTCGGTGAGCTTGGCGCGTAGCTGCTTCGCGATCGGTTTGGGGTTCAGCATTACCTCTCGGGCTGGGGTGTAGGAGTCGAAGAACACCGCCTCCTGATAGTGGCCCACCACGGGGGAGAGGTCGATCAACCCGTCGACACGGTCGATGGTGATCTCCTCGCCCGAGCCGTCGTCGAGGCGTCGCCGGTCGAGCAGATCGACACACGCCTGGAGGTTCTCGGCGTAGGTGAAGTCGAAACAGTCCGACGCCAGCAACGGTTGGTCATACGTCGGCCGCGCGTCGGTCTGCAGTTGCGTCAACCGTTGCACGGGGATGAACCCGATGCTGGTGGCTTGCCTGCGAGCATGTTCTCTTCGCACGAAGACAACCTCATCCTTTCCCCGCGAGGCTGCGACCAGGAACACATTGCGCATGACGGTCGTGTCCACGTTCGGGAATCCGCAACGCAGGTCCCACATGCTTTCGTCGTAGTCGAACACCACGCTGGTTGGGCGCTCCAGTCCCTTGCTGGAGTCAAATGTCGTGAACACCGCGGTGTCGTCGTTGTAGGTCACGTTGGTATCGCCGTCGCGGATGGAGGCATAGACGGTATCTTTGTTGAAGACCTCAGCCTGATTGCGTTCGAGGTGATTCAACGCTTCGGCCATCTGGCCGTTTCGGCTGCCCAGGCACAGCAGGTCACCCGGCTGCTTCTCCTTCATGAGGTCGAGTGCCTCATAGTAGGAGACGTACCGGATCGTCTGCGTCGGGTTGACGCCCACTACCGGCTTGTTCCACGCCTCACTGAGTAGCGTGCCGAGTTCTTGACCTGCACGGAAGGACTGGGTGAACGGCAGCAGTTCAGCCTGCCGAGTGATCTCCCTGGTGAAACCCTGGACCTCCAGGGTTGTGTTCGAGTGCACCTTCTGAGCCAGGTCGCCGACCAGCACGGTCTGCATCGCCGGGTTCAGCGACTTGATGTTGCGCAGCAGTTGCGCGTATTCATCATTGATGTCCTGATACTCGTCGACCACGAGAAGGTCGTACCTGGGAAGCGGAGGCCGCAGGGCGGCGAAGGCCATATTGAATCTCCGGACGGATTCACCGACGCCACATTTGATGCCCGCCTCCACCAGTGCGGGGTACACGATCCCGTGGTAGTTCTGTACTTTGGCGTGCTTAACTCGGCGTCGCGCGTCGGCTTTCAGCAGCTTGCTGTAGGTCAGGTAGAGAACCTTGCGGTCGCGGCCCACTTCGGTACATAGCGCTTGAATCGCCGTGGTCTTGCCCGATCCCACCGTTGCATCGACGATCACGTCCTGTCCTGAGCGCACGGCGTCGATCATCCGCTGCTGCTCGCCACTCAACGGAGGAAGCGAGCCAGTTGCAGCCCGGCCATGATCCACACGCTGGCTCGATGCGCGGGGCCGGTCTGCCGCGATGGCGAATTTCGGGTTGGCAGCGAGGTGTCTTCGGAGCGCCGCCTCCGCGTCAGTCCACGAAGCCGGACGTAGCTGCGGCGGCAGCAACACCTGGCAACGTGCCCGCAGCGCCCCGGGCGTGCGCTGCAACGCTCCCGCCAGTGCTTGCAGCGCTACACCGCGCCGGAGCCCCTCGATCAGCGTCGCGGTGTCCTCAGCCGACCAAGCTGAACCCGCACGCCGCGGTGCTGACCCGGTGCCCTTGTTCCAACTGTCAGTGGTCACGGCATCACGCTATCGGCACCCGGCGACAGAATCCGCAGGCTTCCGCGAGCCATTGCCGGCAGTCCGCCTGCGATCCCGTGTGTCTGCTGCCCACCATCGCTGGATCGCGGAGTTCCTCTGTCCGGTGGCGCGATCAGTTCCGGTTTAGGCCGTGCCTACGGGTGTCGAGGGCGGTCTTGAAGTGGCTCTCGGCGGCATCGATCTGACGGGTGGGCGTCGCCGGATCGAACACCCGCAATAGCGAGAACCGGAAGCTCGTCGGGTCGAGGTTGCGCAGTTCGGTGTTACCGCCATGACCGTTGGTTGCATAGGCACTCCAGCGCTGGCGAATGCTCTCCGCACCGTCGGCCTTGCCGACGTACTGACGCCCGTCTCGGGTGTCGGTGATCAGATAGACGCCTATCACCGACGCGAGGGCAGTGCGCCAGGAGGCGTAGCGGTGTTCGCGCATTACGGCCTGGAGCTGGGCGTGGTCCAGAACGAGGCGGTCGAAGCCGGGGAATGGCACGGGCTCGGCGTCGGCGATCTCCATGACCGGGTAGCCGGCCGCGGTTGTGGCGTTGATCCTCCACGTGCGCGGCGATCTCCAGCCAATCACCAGCCGGTTTCTGAGGTCCGCCATCTGCTCGGAGGTGACCAGATCGAACGTGCGCAGCGTGCCATCGTTCGAAGTCTCGCCGCGGTTCTCCAGCACCGACCAGAGGCGCGCCCGGTCGCCACCCTCGCGGATGAATACAACCCAGATACGGGGCGGAGCAGTCGGGAAGATGCGTGGTCTCGCGGAGTGCTTACTCGTGTACTGAAGGATCTCTGCGTCGGTGGAGTCAGCGTGGAGGCCCGGCAGACCGCTGTCTTCATGTTCGCGGACATAGGCGTGGCGGATCACAAGAGCCTGGTCGGGGTCGATGCCGGCGCTGTGCAGGATCGAAGCGAACGTAAGCGTCACCGTTCCGTCGCCTCTCCATGATTCTCGCTCGCCACAGTGGACTTTCGACATGCCGGGAGATCCGCGGATGCCCCGGGTGGTGAGGGCATTGAGCGCGAACCGAAGAGAAGAGACTCCAACTGCAGTGCTGTTGCCGTCGGATCGGTGGTGTGGAGCAGCGTGCGGATCCCCAGCAGCTCAGCAGGCGGCAAGTTCGTATCCATGTCGTCGACGTAGATGCACTGTGGACCTGTCAGGTCCAGAGCGGCCAAAGCCCGCTGGTAGATGAGCGGAGACGGCTTCCGCACGCCTTCCAGTTCGGACACTACTACCGCATCGAAGAAGTCGGTCCACAGTCCCTTGTCCTCGTATGGGTTGTACGGGTCAAGGCCAAAACTGTTGCTCAGTAAGGCGATTTTGATGCCGGCTGCACGGGCGCGCTTTGCCAGCGCAACGATCAGCGGTTCAGGCTGCAGATTGGCAAGAGCCCGCCGCATGAGGTCGGTCGGGTCGATTCCGAGAATGCCGCCGATCACCCGGTTCCAGTCCTCTTGCGCGGCTTGACCGACCTCTAGCTTCGCATAGACATCGATCCCCTCCGGATGGTTCTCAAGTGCCGCCACGTACGCGCCGGGCTTGAGTCCCTCCGATTGCTCGAATGCCTGACTGTTCAGTCGCATCTGAGTGGTGAGGACACCGCCAAAGTCGAGAATCAGACCGCGATACCGATCTGCCACACATGCCCTCCGTTGCCGCTCAAATCGGCCTGCTCACCTGCGAGCCGATATCCTTCCCGGTTGGTCGGTCTACCCGACCCGCCTTGGCGAGGATCCCACGAACCCCAACAGTGGGGCCACGCCCGGCGCGTTGCGGCGGCCAGCCTCTCGGCTGACGCCGATCGTCGACCTTGTTCGCCGGCGGAAGGCCGGTGTACCTGCGTAGGGCGTTGCCAATCTCTGGAAGCCGTGCCGCCGGCAGCAGGCGCTCCAGCGACAGCCCTGGGAACTGGTTGTAGTTCAGCGCGCCCGGGTGGTCGGCTAGGGCACGCAGAAAGGTCCGGCGGCCGGGCGACAAGTCGCCGAAGGTCGGTGCAGGACTGGTGCCCTGCATGTCGAAGACCTTCGCCATGGCCGCCCCGGCGATCGTGTCACGCTGCCGGATGGTGACGTGCTGCAGGTACCCGGCCACGGCTGCCAGCACCTCGCCGACCGAGATCCCGTGATCGGGTACATCGTCGATGAACAGCGGTAGCGAGCGTCCGGTGTATGCGTACAGGTTCCCGTCGTTGTGGTTCGTGTGCTGTTCCAGTCGCGGGCCATTTGCTACGTCGGCCAGCGCGCTGAACGCCCGTGCGGCCAGGCCCCGTCCATGCCGTGAACGACGCGGAGCCTGGCGAGCGCCGTCGCCGCGGCCCAGTGCACCAGCGGCTCCGGCGAATCCAGCAGTACGCTGACCGGTTGGATCTGGTCGGTCGATCCGAGTAGCCCGATCCCCACCACGACCGTTGCCAGGATCTCGGGGACGAACTCGCAGTCCAGCCGGGCGGGCCGGGGTCGGCACGCGTAAAGAGCTGCGTCGTGGTCTGTCTCCTGCGGGCCTTCGAAGCTATGGGTGTGTCAAAAGCCCACCCTCGCGGCGGCGCCGAACAGGATCACCTTGGTGAAGTAAATGGCGACTGCCGACGCTGCCTGGGTGGTCAGCCCGATGGCCAGGACTGGACCGTCGGCTCCCAACTGGTGCGGAAATGCTCCTTTCCGCCCGCGGTCCGATAGTGGTTGTCTACCGTGAGGCTGTTGATCACCAGCATCCCGATGTTGTTCTCGGCCAGCATGATGTCCTTCTCACCGGCGACCTGGTAGGTCTCCGACCAGTCCGGCGCTCGCTTGCCCTTCGACGGCGTCGGGGTGTGGGCGACCGTAGGTACGGGCTGATCACGCCACCAGTAGGTGCGATGTGCAGAGCGGCTGAATCTGCTGCCCTCCGGGAGGAACCTGAGCGGCCCGGAGCTGTTCTTGCTCGCGCTGCTGGTGAATTGGGCGATCCGCAGCAGTTGCGGAAGTCTGGGCGTCGGACCTACCGGGTCCAGGTTCACGGTGAGACTGGCGGTCGCGGCGTAGTGCACGTCGCCGGACAGGATCACGCAGGGATCCGGCGTTACCTGCATCAGGAAGCGGATCAGATCGGCGATGTTCTGCGGCTCCGCGGACCACGACTCGAGGTCGAGGTCGTACGCGCTCTGGATGCCGGTGTTGATGACGAACTTCTGGATCGCCTCGATGTGCCGTAGGCCGAAGACCGGCGCCGGCGCTAGCAGCACGAGGGGCGACGCGCAGTCTGACCGGCAACAGTGTCGCGGCCGGGTCGCACGGCGCGTTCCTGGGCATGATCCCGACGCTTGCCCACGAGCTCGCTCCGCGGCGGATCCGGATCAACGCGGTCAGCCCTGGGTTCACCGACACCCCGATGACGCGGGCTTCGCTGCGCCGGATGTCGGATGACGCGCCTGCGGCGATGGCGGCTATCGCGGCGAAGAACCCGTTCGGCCGCCTCGCTGAGCCTGAGGACATCGCCAGGACTGTTGCGTACCTGGCATCGGACGATGCCAGGTACGTCACCGGGCAAGAGATCGTGGTAGCCGGGGGTGCCGGGTTGGCCGTCTGACCTCAACAGGCCGTCACCGGTGTTATCCGAGTGTTCGTGTGGCCCGTCGCTGCGGCGAGTAATAGACACGCTCGGCGTTGGGTCGTCGGGACATGATGCCGGGGCGCGGGTAACCGGGATCTGGATGACTGCGACATGCTAAGGGTTCCAGGCGACCGGAAGGCGCGTTTTCGCGTTCGAGATGCCGCACATGGCAAGATCGGCCCGTGGTAGCTGACCTCGGAGCACTAGTCGGCGTGGGTTTGTCGATCGCGCGCCTGGTTACTCGACTTGCCGGTAGCGACGGCGCCGCCGACCTGCTTGACGACGGAACAGGCGTTGCCTCGGCGCTGGCTGGGCGTCTCACTGAAGAGCGGCTTCCACAGGTCGGTCAGAAGATCGCAGAAGAACTGGATGAGTGCCTGCGGGTCGAGTTCAGGCAGGCGCAGCCGAATGATCGCGAAGCAGCGCTGACGAGCCTGAATGATCTTCTGGCGCGAGAGTTGGCCGATCCCCAGCGGTTGGTCGACGCAACTCGAGATGGCGGAGTGCTCCTGACGCACCTTATGCGTCAGGGCGGCGAGTCCGTGATCGAGTCGCTTGGGGGCGAGGCAGGTGCGATGTTCGCGTTCTTGCTCGAACGCACAGCTGAGCGAATCGGCACTCTGGCACCGAGGCTCCCAGACTTTCAGCCCGCGGCCTTGGTGTATTTGCTGAGGGCCATTGATGAAGTGTCGGTAGGTGTGCACGAGCGGCTGGCAGACCTTGCCGGTGGGTATGCGCCAAGTGGCAGCGCTGATATGGCTGTGTGGCTGCGACGTCGCTCCGTCGAACGGCGCAGGCTTCGGCTGGCGGCCTTTGGCGTTGACACCAACGACGTGAAAGTCGCTCTGGCGGGCATCACTGGCATGCTGCCTGATGTTCCATCAGGAACCATGAGAGCCCTGGTTGGCGCGTTCGGCGCCGGTAAGTCAGAGATTGCGGAGGCTTGGCACCTACAAACGATCGATGACTTCGCAGCGTCTGACTCGGTGCCTGTGCCGTTGTGGCTGCACGCCCGCGAGATCGGTACCGGAGCCGTCGACGAGATCATCGCACGGCAAATTGGTGCTCCCTTGCTGCGCGAACGCGGAGTGTCAGCTGTGATCGACGGTCTGGACGAGGTCGATGGCCTGGCGGCCGAAGGCATCGCGGTCGGAGCCCGAGTACTGACCGCTGGGGACGCTCGCAGCAGAGTTCTCATTACGACTCGGGCAGGTGTACTCCCTGCCTCGGATGACCAGCACGCTGCAGATGGACTGCCCGAAGCACAAGCTCGCAGCCTTGTTGCGGTACTCGCCGGCCCGCATGCGACCTGGGACTGGACTCCCGAGCTGGTCGAGACCATCCGTCGGCCGTTCTTCGCTCTCGCAGCCGGCACGCTGATAGCTGCGGGGGAGGCGCCACGCGGACAGGCGGAGTTGATTTCGAAGCTGGTAGAGAGCGCGCTCAGCCGTGCCGGAGTAGCGACAGGGTCGATCGAGTTGTTCGGGATCTTGGTGAAGTTGGCGGTGGCGCTCACCCGCAGCAACGGTACTGCCGATGAGCTTTCGTTTGTGGAACGCAGACAGGCTCTCACCACCCGGCTCGTAGCGAGTGGACCACGAGGAGGGGTCGCATTCGTACTGCCGATCTTTGAGCAGTGGTTCGCAGCCGAGGCATTGCGAACCAACCAGTATTCAATCGGAGACGCAGCGTCCAGTGCAGCAACCTTCGACCGCTGGAGATGGGCCATCGCTGTCGCCGCCCTTGACGGGCCGGTCGATCGGTCTGACGACTTCATAGCGGCGTGCGTCCGCCTGAACCCCGGTGCGGGCGCCTGGCTCATCGACCAGATTGTCGACCGGCGCTCCTGGGATGCTCCCGAGGAGGGGCCGATCGATCTCGAGGCTGTCTCCAGCAGACTGCTTCGCGCAGTCCGGGCATGGGCTGGTGCCCTAGGCCCACTGGCCGGCTGGGTACTCCCCGTCCAAGACGCTGAATCTCCCGTGCGGATCGGCACCCGGATTGTTCAAGAGCGCGTCGCTGTTGGATGGTCAAAGGAGGTTCCGCAGTCGGATGAAGTAGCGGAGCTGCCTGTCGAGGCGGATTGGAGAGCTCATGGGGACGAATGGAGGCAGATAGCCTGGGGCCTCGGGATCCCAAGTCAGCACTGGCCGTGGAAGTACCTGCGAGACATGATCGCGGCATCGACCCTGCCGATGTTCAACAGAGGGCATCTGCTCGGATCGTCTGGCGGAGTATGGCATGCAGAGCGGAGCTATCTGACTGCTCGTGTTATGGCCAACACGTCGGCCATTCGCCGGCCGCCACTCGCGCGGGATTTTGTTGTCGAGTTGGCTGAGGCTCGCCTCAAGCAGGCGGAGGGATCCGTTCGAGCGGGCTGGCAGACGAGCGCTGGCGTCGTTGACAGCCTTCAGATCAAGGACCTGGTTGCCTGGCTTGTACAGCAAGAAGTCGACGAGGTCGTACATCCCTTACCGGCGCCAGACATTGAGTCGCCTGAGACCAACTGGGTAACGGGACTCTACTCGCATGTCCGGCTCGCTCAGTTTTGCGCAGAGATGCTCGGCTGTGCGAGCGCTGTGTACGAGGATCTATGCCGGACGCTGTTCTCGAAGTTCACCTGGTCGCTGGTCCTGTATGCGTCTGGGCCGTTCGGGGTGATCGGTGAGCTCTACTACGACGAGGGTTTTACCGAGTACGGAGAGCCGGGGTTCGAGTACGTAGTCGTTCCCCTGCCGGTTCTCGAGAAGTATGCAAGCGAGCGCTCGGGATGGGTGTGGTCCGAAAATGGGCGAAGCGCGATCCGGGTGGCCTTCGAGAGGGATTCCAGTGAATCGCGACTCAGGTCGCTCGGTGAGATTCGGGCAGATGTATCCGATTGGATTCGTCGAAGTGGCTCGGCCTCACCGTTTGCCACCTTTGGCTTGAGCGTCTCGACGGTGATCGAATGTGCCCACGACCGGCCCGCCAGCCTCACCGCCGCAGGTTGGCTGTGTAGTGACCTCAGAGCGTTGGGCCTCCTGAGGGGTGGCGTTCCACAGCTGCCTAGTCGCTGATCCAGGCTGACCGTAGGCCGGCTCCTGGTGCCCACGAGGGCAGGGTCGGAGCGGCTGGCCACGTCGGGATCCGGGAGCTGTCGAACAGTCGCGGACTTCAGAACATCGACTTCGAGTCGGTCGGGTTTGTCGGGCGCGCTCGCTGCGGCCGGTACTGGGCATCAACGAGATGTACTTCCACCTGCCACTGCAAAGTCGTATGGACGCGCGTTGCGACGCCTGCGTGACTGGACCTCCATGCTTGGCTGCACACGAACTGTGCACCGTGGGTAGTGCCTATCTGACGGATTGGCGAGGTCGATTGGTGGCTGATGTAGTTGCGCTTGGCAATGAGCTGACTTTCCCAGTCGCGGTTGCAGCTTGATGCAATTTTCGTAACGCGACAGGGCTGCGACGCGATGTTGCGGGTGCTGGCCGGCCCGGCGGTTGTCCCTCCGCCGGTGTCAGTCCCTCCTCGGCCAGCGTGAGGTGGGTCTGCCCATGTATGTCCTGGATCGCTCTCAGCGCGCCCGCGTTCAGCGTTTCCCGCGCCTTATCGCTGCTTTTGTGGCGCTTTCGCTGTTGGTGACTGGCTTGGAAGGTGAGCTGTCCGCCCAGGCCGGCCCAGTGGCAGGTCCGGTGCCGTCGGCGGCGAAGGTGGTGTCGCGGCCGGACGTTGTGTCTGCGGCGGTGACTGCTCGGTCCCAGGGCTCCAAGGTTGAAGTCGAGTCGATGCGCACCGAGACGGCGACGACGTGGGCGAACCCGGACGGCACGATGACGACTGAGGCGCACATGGCACCGGTGCGTTTCAGGAATGCGTCCGGGCAGTGGCGGTCGGTCGATCTGGAGTTGGCTAAAGGCACTGACGGGACGGTCGCTCCCAAGGGACACAAGTTGGGACTGCGCCTGGGGAAGCGTACGGCGGGGACGGGCGGGGTGTTTGCGTCGGCCGCGTCGGCCAACGGCGGGTTGATGGAGTGGCTGGCGCCGTTCCGCCTGCCGGAGCCATCTATCAACGGCACGAAGGCGACGTACGCGGAGGTGCAGCCGGGGGTCAATCTGGCGTTGGACGCGCGGCGTACCGGCTTCGAGGCAGACTTCGTCGTGAAGACGCGACCGGAGTCTGCGCCGGTCTGGCGATTCCCCTTGCGGACAAAAGGGCTGACCGCCCGTACGGCGAAGCCGGGAGGCATTGAGTTCGTAGATGCGAAGAACGTCGTTCGCTCACGGATCCCGGTGGCCTACATGTGGGACGCGGCAACGAACCCGGTGACGGGGGAGCCGGTCAGCAAGACAGTAGTCGACGTCGCAGTGGAGCAGGTCTCTCCAGGCAAGGCAACGTTGGTTGTATCGCCGGATGCCGAATGGTTCATGAACCCGGCCCGCGAGTTCCCGGTGACCGTGGATCCGACATATGTTGCGGGTACGGCGTCGCCGTCGTTCGACACGTTCGTGCAGACCAGTGTGGGCACGGATCTGTCGTCGACGACAGATCTGCGGGTGGGGAAGAACGGGACGCATCAGGAGCGAACCTTCTTCAACTTCGGTACGGGTCCGTTCCAGGGCAAGGACATCGTGTCAGCGACATTGTCGCTGTATCAGGACGGCGCGATGACATGTACGCCCACGGCAGTCAGCCTGTATGGCGCTGGTGTCGCCTCGACATCCCCGACGTCCCCGACAACATGGACGAATCAGCCGACGATCTCTGCGACGGCATCGGGGACGGCGTCGTTCGCGAAGGGGTTCTCGAGTTCGTGCGCGGCAGGCCGGGTGGGGATCCCGATGACGAGTCTGGCGCAGTACTGGTCGACGACACAGGCAGGGACGGTCGGTGTCGCGCTGAAGGCTGCCAGCGAGTCGGACGTGAGCTACTGGAAGCGGTTCAGGTCGATGGAGTCGGCGACCGACCCGTTCGTGTCCTTCACATGGAACCGGCCGCCGAAAGCGCCTGCGACAGTCCAGCCCACTGAGGCTGTTTCTTACGCCGCACCCGGTGAATCTGTGTCGGCGTTGTACTCGGCGGGGCAGCGGCCATGGGTGACGACCAAGGCCACAGACCCGGACGGGAACACGGTCAAGTACATCTTTGAGTTCTATACAGGCTCAGGCGAGACCTTCAGCTTGAAGGGCACGTGTACTTCTTCCGCGTACGCCTCGGGGACGACGGCGGGGTGCAGGCCGGCTAACAACCTGCCCGACAACACTCTGCTCTACATCCGTGCCAAGGCCAATGACGGACGTCGTGATGGCCCCTGGACGAGCTACAACACCCGGCTCCGTATTGCCGCAGCGACTCCGGCTGCGCCAAGCGTCTCGTGTCCGACACCGTTCGACGTGAACAACACCTGGCACGACACGGCTCCAGCTGCTGACGTGGTGTGCACGGTCACCGCCGTGGGCTCCGGCTTTAACGCGCCGGGTTATCTGCGCCTCATCGTTGACGGCAAGCGGCCGCCGACGAACTTCACTGGCGGCGCTGCGGGTCAGATCAAGATCGTTCCCTCGGACGATCCCGCCGTGGCCAAGGAGACCGTGACTATCCCCAAGGGAACTCCGGGTCTGCACACCATCGTTGCCCAAGCCGAGAGCCCCGCGGGCAGATTCTCGTCGACGGCGACTCAGCGACTCGGATGGGGCGGTACGGCCCTGACGTCACCAACCGCCGACCCACGGGTCACGACGACCGGCGTGATCAGAATCGCCGCCTCGGGTCCGCCGAAAGGCGTTGCATCGGCCGTGACTGCGAAGGTGCGCTGGCGGGTTGCAGGCTACGGCGGCAGCCAAGACACCGTCGGCTGGAATGAAGACGCCATCGAGCTGCCGGTCGTCGACAACGGGGCAGCAGGCGTCACGGTCGACGCGCTGTGGGACACGATGAGGGCTGAGACCGACGTCAACCTGGACGCCGACCCCAGCACCGGAGTTGTCGAGCCCACAGCACTGAATCCCCGCGTTCCGGTGAAGCTTGACCTCCAGGTCTGCTTTACCTACGGCACCACCCCACAGTGCACCTGGTCCCAGACCCCCGATACCACCATCCAGCGCGTCCCGCACGCATTCGGCGCGGGGTTCCCGACTGCCGATACCGCAGTGGGAACGGTTGCACTGTGGACGGGAGAGTTCAGTACGACGGCGACCGATGCCGACGTTCCCGGCTACGCCGGAAACCTGACAGTTTCACGATCACACTCGACCTACGCGGGACCACCGACCGTCATGAACTCCGTGTTTGGGCCCGGTTGGGTCGCGCAGTTCGACGGCAGCGATGAAGGGGGAGCTGCGGGACTTGAGGTAGTCGATTCCACCTTGCTCGATGGCACCATCGCCTTGCTGGCTGGTGACGGGACAGGTCTAATCTTCCAAGCCCCAAACGGGCAACGCCGCACCACCGCCGAATTCTCAGCTGGCTCTTGGATCGCCGCCGAGGAGGACACCGCCCTCGACGGCGGCAAACTGGTTGTCACCGGGTCGGGTACAGCGACACGGCTCACTCACACCAGTGCAGACGGGGTCGTGACGACCTTCAGCATCGCTGCAGCACCGTCGACCGCCACGGCGGCAACATTCCGGCCCACCGGCGTCTCGGAGCCCGGAACAGCGTCCGGCACCGCCTACTCCTACGACGCCTCAGGGCGCGTGACGCGCATCCTGGCTGAAGCTCCACCCGGCGTGACTTGCCCTGCCACCGGCCCGCTGAACCCAGGTTGTCGCGCGTTGCGGTTCACCTACGCAACGGTCAACGGCGCCCAGGTCCGGTTGAGCGAGACCTGGTTGGACATCTACAACCCGGCCAAGACCGGCGGCGCGGCGATGGATTCCATCAAGATCGCCGCTTACACCTACGACGAAGCCGCCCGCTTGGCCAAGGTCACCGATCCTCGGTCGAACTTGTCGACCGAGTACGACTACAACGCAGCACACCTTCTGACGTCGGTAAAGCCAGCTGGCCAGATCCCATTCCAGCTGAATTACGTCACCGTCAACCAGCAGGCGAAACTCGACATGGTCAAGCGCGACCGCCCAGCTGGTGACCCAACTGGCGGCACCGCGACGTTGGCCAAGATCGTGTATGACCTGCCGCTGTCCGGTACCGGTCTCCCAGATCTGACTGCCACCTCTGTGAACCGCTGGGGCCAAAGATCGATGCCTGTCCGGGGATACGCGGTGTTTGGACCCGACCATCCGTTGAATGGTGCTCCGGGTGAGGCTGACTGGCGGTACGCCGACCTGCTCTACGCTGACGCGGCAGGCTACACCGTCAACAGCGCCGGGTTCGGCGTAGGTGGCTGGCAGTACACATCGACGGACTATGACGACACAGGCAACATCATCCGCGAACTTGATCAGCGGGCGCTTCGCAAGGTGATCGACGAACAGTTACCGGCGGGCATGGCCGACCAGTTGTCTACGCAGACCAAGTACAACGAGGACATCAATGACGCTGCCGGCCAGGTGGTCACGCCGGCTGGCACGCTGCCAACAGACACCTATGGCCCGGCTAAGTTCGCCGCGCTGAAGGACGGGACGGTTCGGTGGCTGCGCAGCCACACCCACACCGCGTACGACCAACTTGCTCCGAACAACGGAATCAACCCTGCCACCGGGTTGCCGTACCGGCTTGAGACCAGCGAGGTTGGGACCGCGCAAGACCCTGGTACCGGTGAGGATGTTGAAAGGATCGCCGGCTCCGTGACCGGGTACGCACCGGCGTTCAGTGGTGACGTTGATGGCTGGGCGCTCGGCCTGGAGACCCGATCGAGCACCGATATCGACCTGGACGGGACGCTGAGCGCGGGCGACCAGACCTACATCACGCGTTACGACGCTGAGGGACGATCGGTCGAGGTTCGCCAAGCCAAGTCTGCTTCCGGCACCGGCAACGACGCCGGAACGACCAAGACTGTCTACTACAGCTCAGCAGCGAATGCGGCTTTTCCCCAGTGCGGCCAGAAGCCCGAATGGGCCGGCCTGGTCTGCAGGACCTCTCCGGGAGGGGCGCCGACCTCAGCCGCCGGTGAGCCGACAACGCCCACGATGCCGACCACCTCCATCACCGGATACACCTACCTACTTGCCCCGGCCGAAGTCTCGGAGACCTCGGGCGCAGCCACGCGCACCACCACGACAACCTTCCTGCCGGACGGTCGTATCAAGGGCGCGACAACCGCGGTCGCTGGGCTAGCAAGTTCGACACCGACAACTCACAAAGAGACCACTTACGATTCGGCCACTGGCGCTGCCACAGTCGCCACCGCATTGAATGGCGACGGCAGCACAGCAGGAACGGTCACCACCGGTTATGACACCTGGGGACGCCCGATCAGCTACCAGGCGTCGGGTGACACCGTCAGCACTACCCGATACAACGCCGCAGGGGACGTTTCGGAGATCACGGATGGCAACGGCACCACCACATACACCTACGACGGTCCTGATGCGCTGGGTCAGCAAGAAACCCGAGGACTCGTAACCAAAGTCGACGTGAACACGGCAGGCGGAACCTGGACCTCCACCGCTGCCTATGACGTCGACGGTGACATGATCTTGCAGAAGTTGCCCGGAGGCGTCTCCGAGATCACCAACGTCGACAACACAGGCGAGATGATCGGGCTTGAGTACCGCGGGCCAACCTCTGTCATCAACGATGACGGTTCCACCACAGTCGATCCTGATGGCAAATGGCTGGCCTGGTCACGCGACAACGACGTCAACGGCAGACTCGCACGCGAATGGACACCTGACGGTGCGGCCTTCACCGGCTCTGCCACCGATGTCGGCCCGACCGACGTCGGCGATGCGCTCCCGTACGATCGTGCTTACAGCTACGATGCTGGCGGTCGTCTTATCCAGGTTCAGGACCGCACCGGCGCGCCCGGTGTCGACATCCTCGACCCAAGCCAGACCGCTTGTGTCACCCGGACGTATGGTTTCGACGCCAACGACAACCGAGTATCCAAGGCAACCGCAACCTCCGACGAGACCGGCAGTTGCACCACTGGTCAGCCCACGACTCTCACCAGAGCCTTCGACACCGCCGACCGACCCACCACGGGCGCAAATGGCCAGGGCAACTATGCCTACGACGCTCTCGGACGCTCGCTCGCGATTCCCGCCGCAGACGCACCCCGTCCGCAGGACGGGGACGTCACCATCACGTATTACGACAACGACGCCGCCCAGTCGATCACCCAAGGCGCCAAGACCACAGCCTTCACTCTGGACGCGTTCGACCGACGTATCACCGAAACGGAGACGACAGCAGGTGTCGCCACCCAGCTAACACGGCACTACACCGACTCGTCGGACAGTCCGACCTGGATCACTCAAGGTGCTACCACCCACCGATACACGGAGCTCATCGGCGATCTGGCCCTCACTGTTGCCCAGGATGGCACCGGCAGATTGACCCTGAGCAACCCACACGGCGACATCGTCACCACCGTGGACCTCTCCAGCTCCACTAGCACTGCCTCGGGCATAGCCGGCTGGAGCAACTTCGACGAGTACGGCATTGCCTCGACCGCAAACACTGCCACCACCGGTCCGATCCAGTATGGCTGGCACGGAGCCCAGCAACGGGCGACCTCGGGTGCAGGCCTGCAACTCATGGGAGCCCGGCTTTACAACTCGGCCACCGGCCTCTTCACCTCGGTCGACCCGATTGCCGACGGCAACAGCAACGACTACGTCTATCCGACCGACCCAGTCAACCAGTCCGACCTCGACGGACGGGCGCGATGCATGTGTGGTGGCGTCGGATCCCGAGGCGGAATCGGCGGAGGCACCAGCCGGTCCAGCGGCTTGCGGGGACGGGCGGGACGAAGTGCCGGAACTGGGCCCCCGGCGCGGTCAGGCGGCCATCGCTACGGGCTCAAGCATCTCAACCGGGTGATGGATCGGCTCGAGAAGAGCGCACGGGGAAAGGCAGCTGCCAAGAAGGGCAAGAAAGGCATGGAGCTTGCCAACGTCAAGCAGCAGGCCTATCAGAAGATCAAGGTCAGGATCGATGGCAAGTGGCGCAACTTCAAGCCTGACTTCTGGAGCAAGAGTGGCAGAACCAAGGTCATCGGCGAGGTCAAGCACTTTGAGGTCGGCAAGACGCTGTCGGCGACCCGTCAGATCAGAGGTATGGCAAAGTGGGCGAAGCAGAACGGGTACAAGTTCGTCATCAGGGTCAACCATGGTGTCAAGCTCAGTAGGACCCTCAGACAGATGGCAAGGGACGGCGATGTCAAAATCTCGCGGTATTGATGAGGGCCACCGCCAGGCCTTTCTCGCGATGTCGGGCGAACCTGATCCCGAGTTCGTCAAAGTCGAGGCTCAGCTCGCTGCCGACCTAGGCGTTGAGCTCGACCCGGGCGAGCACTTCGGTGACGACTGGGTGCTAACGCCCGAGGACGGGATGATCGCGCGCTGCCAGGGCGTGATCGACGGCAAACCTGCGCCTGTCGTACTCGGGTTGCTGGTGACTGCACTTCGGCAGTCGTATCACCGCAAGCCAGTCCACCACCTACTCTCCGAGATCGGATGCCTGACGGTCGCTCGCTGGGTAGCTGGCGACCGGAGCCCGGACCAGCGTGAGTTGCTACGCGACGTATCGCAGGCATATCGGCACGGTGCGGGAGCCGAAGACCTAGATCTCCTACTCCAGTTCTGTGACGAGCCGAGCCTCGTCGAAGACTGGGACGGAGGCGAGGACTTCCAGAGCTACTGGTTCGAATCGCTTGCCAAGATCAAGGATCCTCGCGCCACCGACTTCTGCAGGGGCATCATCGCAGAAGACACCGGTCGCTGGACCGACTCACGCACGTACTCCGCTGTGCCCATCGTCGGCAAAGCCTGGCAACCAGCCGATGCCGGACTATTGAGGCCCGTGGCGTTGGAGCACCCGGACTCGCAGCTACGCCGCACTGCGCAACGGATCCTCGACAAGCACTCGTAGTCCGTGGGAAGTCGGTCCACGGCTAGATGCTCGGCGTGTGACGGCTCTGTGTAGCAGGGAGGTCGGTGCCGGCTTCCGGCCGATAGTCACTTGTGGTTTGCCTGAACTCCGATAGGAGTCGCATGTAATGGCTGCTCCGTACCATCGCGTTTCTCGATGGCGCGGGACCTAAAGGCGACGTACCGCTGATTCCATAGCGATCGCGGTAGGCGGCGACCTGCCGGAGGAGAGTGGGCCACGCCGAGTCGGAGGTGCCGGCCGTCAGTTTCGCGAGTTCGTGGTACCAGGTTGGCTTGTCGCGTAGTGCCGAGGAGACAAGCCAGTCGATGCGTTGGGCTACCTGGGCCTCGATCTCGCGCAGCGGCGGGAGCAGAGTCGGGTCACTTACTTGGTGCGCTGGGACTAGGAGGCCAGCGATCGTTGGGGGATGGTCACCGGTTTGGCGTTGTGACCTCTGGAGTAGGCGTTCGACTCTGGCGTGGAGGACCGCGGCTAGGTCATGGGCATCGGCTATGGATGATTGACCGGCGGCTTGGCGTAGCAGGTCTGGCATGGTCAGGCCGAGGCTCTCAGCGTGGCGCAGCTTGGTGACAAGTGCGCCGCAGCCAGGAGAAGAGAGCAGGTCTGCCTGACTAGTGGCGTCGAGTCCGCTTGATGTGACGGCGTTGCTGAAGCGTGTGCGGGCGTCCAGCTGGCACAGATGCTCGTGGATGGGGATGAGGCGGTCGAGGCGGGTGGCGTTGTCTAGTTCTTGGCGCATGATTTCGTGGGCGGAGAGTTCGACGCCGGGGTTGGTGATGACTGTTTCGAGGACGTCTTGCATGGTTTGTTCGGGGTGGGGTTCGTGGAGGTCTGGGGTGGGTTGGTGGGTGGCTATGTAGGCGTGGTTGGAGTGGCGGCCGCGGGTTAGGCCTACGTAGAGGAGGGCTCGGGTGAGGTGGTCGGTGACGACGAGGTGGGCGGTGTGGACGGTGGCGCCTTGGGCTCGGTGGGCTGTGGTGGCGTAGGCGAGTTCGACGGATTCTTGGACGTAGGTGGTGGGGAGGGTGACGGTTTCGTTGTTGTGGTTTTGGACGGTGAGGGAGTCGTCGGGCCAGCGGTGGATGACTGTCCAGTGGTCGCCGTTTTGGACGAAGCTGGTTTTGCCGTAGCGGAGGCGGCGGTTGTTTAGGCGGGTGACGATGTGGTCGCCGAGGCCGACGTGGGTGCTGTCGTGGAGTTCGATGCCGTCGGGTTCGACTTCGCCGGTGGTGATGCGGTCGAGGCGGGCTCGGGCGTTGAGGCGGGCGACAGTGGCGTTGTCGGCAGCAATCAGGAGGCTCGCCTTGCCGGTCTTTGTGTCAGCTAGCCAGGCTTGGTACGCGGCGTCTTCCATCTGGTCCGCGGCACCGGCCGCGAGTCGGTCGTGGTTGTCGTAGGCATCGATGACACTCAACTCTCCGGCTCGGAGGGCGAGGCTGGCGTCGCGTTCCCAGGGGTTCGTGAAGCGCCAGACGTCGCTGAGTTCGGCGGCGTTGGTGTCTTTGGCGATGAGGCGGAAGGCGCCGCCGGTGTCGGCGGCGCTGAGTTGTGCGTCGTCGCCGACGAGGAGGAGTTTGGCGCCGGCTGTGTCGATGGCTCGGGAGAGGGTGGCGAGTTCCATGGTGCTGGCCATGGAGGCTTCGTCGACGATGACCAGTTGGTTTCTGTGGAAGCGCCAGCGGTCGTCTTCGGCGCGGAGGGCGGCGAGCTGGCTGGCGAGGCGTTGGTGGCGGAGTCGCCGTCGGCTTCGGTGGGCGAGTTGGGCGGCGTACTCGGTCTGTTGGATGTGCTGGCGGCGTGTCTCGGCACCGAGGCCGGCTGATTCGTAGATCCATTTGGCAATGTTTTCGGTGGGGGTGCCGATCGCGTCGGCGAGAACTCCAGAGGCTGCTGACGACGGGGCGAGCGCGATGATCGATCCGGGGCCGTGGGCGGTTTGCCAGGCGGCGGCAACGGCGGACAGGAGGCTGGTCTTGCCCGTGCCGGCGGGGCCAATCAGGGCTTCGACCTTCTGTCCGCTGGTCGTTATCCGATGGATGGCGCGACGCTTGTCCGCGCTGAGATCGTCCGCGTGCACTCTTGGGCGGTTCAGCTTCGGTCCCGATGGATCGCGCGCCAGGTCGAGGAGAACTGATTCTGCGCCGAGGATGACGGGCGAGGTGTAGATCTGTCCGTTGTGGATCGTGAAGATGCTTTGGCCTGCGCTGCGGGTCACTGGGATGGTGACGAGATCTGGTGCGGCCAGGCTGATCGAGTGCTGTTCGGCGGCTTCGACGATCGACTGGAGTAGGGCGAAGCGTTCGTCAGAGGACACGATCCGCAGCAGGCGGGTTTGCCGCGCTGCCTCGGCCACGAGGTTCCACCGGGTCCAGGTCGCGCGCTTGTTCTGCAGGGTCAGGACGGTCGCGGCGCCGTACGCGTCGATGGTTTCCGGACTCAGGTCGGATGCTGCGAGAGGCCGTTGGCTCTCGTGGTCGAGTGACTGCTGGATCGTCGCGAGGACTTCGCTTCCGACCGCCTGAGCGGCTCGCTTCTTCCACGCGATCATGAGGTCTGCGAGCGGTCGCGCGTGGTGCTTCGCTGGTCTGTTGAGCAGGGTCGCCTGCTGCCGGAGGACGTACATCTCGCGGCGGCTGGGTGGGTGGATCTGGTCACTGCGCTGTTCGAGAAGTGCGCCCAGGTTGGCTTCGATCTGTTTCGTTCTGGCGGAGAACTCGGCGATCAACTCGTCGGGGATCACGTCGATCTCGAAGGCCGGGTTCCGGCGAGGGCCGCGTTCGCGGAGTTCCCAGCTCACGCCGAGACGGCGGGTGAGGTTGTCGGCGAGGAAGACGTTGTGGATCTCGGACATCGCGACTGCTGATCGGAACAGGACGCGGCCGTCGAGGGTTCGCCAGGTGCCGTCTGGGCCCTGGACGCGGTTGGCGATGACGAGGTGGGTGTGGAGTTGGGGGTCGCCGGCGCGGGTGTCCCAATGGTCGAAGGTTGCCGCGATGAGGCCGCGAGTGTCGAGCTGGGCGATGCCGTCGTGGCCGCTTCGAGTGAACGCGGCGTGCTGCTCGATGAGGTCGAGGACATCCTGGATTGCTTCGTGGTGGGCGGCAACGATCTGCTCCTGCACGCCGATATCCGAGGTCGCCCAGAGCGCGGAGACCGACTTCGCGGGGGAGAACGTGAGGTCGAATCCGGCGACAGCTTGCGGTGACTTTCGCCGCATCTCGGTCTTGCGGATCTGCTCGGTCGCGGTACGTCGTTCGTCATCGTTGAGTTCTGTGTCGAGGGCTCGGATCTGCTCGTCGATGCGGATCGTCGGGCTCTTGTAGACCCTGTACGGCTGTCCCAGCGCAACGCCAGTCAGAGGATCCTCGGCGCGTCCGAACAGTGCCTCCATCTGTGGTTCGGTGACCTCGCTTCCCGGCAATAGTTGACCGTCGCCGAGACCGGCCAATCCGGACCCCATCCAACGGCCAGACGGGTAACCGGACTTGGTGTAGTAGGCGGTCAAGGGGGTGGCCATGCGCCGGTCGACATCGGCGGAAGCGATGTGGCGCAGCAGGTATTTGTAGCCGTCGCCAGCCGTGAGCCGGTGGATACTCAGCATGTCGACCCGCATCCGGATCGGCCCTCGAGCGCTCGCCATCTTCGTCGCATGCCGGATCAACGGATGGCGGTCTACGAGATCGCATCTGATCGCTTCGGCGACGGAATCCTCGGATGCAAGAGGTGTGACGGCGTTCGTTCTGACGCCTGAACGGGATGTGGGGACATGCGGCGGAGTGCCGGAGTCGGGCGGGGTGGCCGTGCGGAGATAGGCGACGGTGTGAACGTCGGCGCCGACTCGTTTTGCAGGCTTGTTTTGACGGTGCGCTCGGCCAGGTGGTGTTACCAGGTTTCGAGGTCGTGGCTTCATCGGTCTGGATGAGTGCTGCTTGCCTCTGAACCGATCGGTACCTCGGCGATCGTGTGCCATTCGTACATCCGGTTGTCGCGGTGGAGTTCGATCAGCGAGACGGTCGGAATGGAGACTTCGACTGGCTCTGACGCGATGGATTCGATCGCTGACTTGATCACGTCCGCGGATTGAGAGCTGGAGGAGTAGGCGAGGGTCACGTGAGGTTGGAAGCCGTGGGCCTCGTCGGGGACTGAGCCCGGCCCGAGCGTGTCTGCGATTGCGGCGCGCACCGCGTCTCGAATTCGATCGATCTCGGCCGGTGGGAGAGCCGGGAGGACGATCGCCTCGGGGCGGATGACCGGTCGATGGAACGCGACGGTGACCGGGTCGAGGGCGGCCAGCCTTGTTTGAGCTGCCGCAAGGAGGATGTTGATTTCATCGGTGGTGATGTCAGCGGTGTGGCCGACGCCTTGCATGGTGAGGTGGAGCCACTGATGTGGGATGAGGTCGAGGCCGGGGTGACGGGCGAGTTCGGCTTGGTAGGTGTCGACGAGTTGGTGGAGTTTGTCCTGGCCGTTGAAAGTGATGTGCCAGGTGTAGAAGCGCGTTCCGACCTGCCAGCCTGGTCGCCACCACCAGTGGTCGCGGAGGTTGGTGGCGTGGTTGTAGGTCCACTCAGGGGCGCTGGGCATCCTGTCCGCCTTAGATCTCGGAGCGGCTGGTCGGGTTCTCGCCGTGTTTCGGGATGTCGTACTCGTCGATGAAGACGACCTCGTCGGCAGGCCAGATGGATTCTGAGATCTCCAGTACCTCGTCGTCTGCGGCCCGGGCTGTGTGCACGAGGTGGAGGATGGCTTCACCGCCAGCGAGGTTGAACAGGCCTGGCTCGTCGCGTTCGGCGGCGCGGATGACCGTTGTGTCCTGCGCGCGGTGGTAAATCTTGCCAGACAATTCCTCGACGCAGAGGAAGAGCGCCTTCGGCACGACCGTTGCATCTTCGAGGTAGGTGCCGGCCGCATGGGACAGCGGCACGTAGCTCGCGCCGATCTCCCGCAGTTGGCCAGTGGCCTTGTCGTGGAGGTGTCGGCGTCGGATGACGACTTCGGATCCTGGCTCGACGCCCATTGCTTCGGCGATGTGAGGCGGGACGGGCCCGCGGCCGGCGAAGACGATGCGGTGTTCGAGGGCATCGTTGAGGAGACGCTTGTCGGTGCGAGCTCTGCCGTAGCGGTTGCGGGAACGGCGTTGGCGTTTCCGGTTCTCGCGCACGAAGGTGCCGACGCCGTGGCGGGATTCGATCAGCCACTCGGAGCGCAGTACGGCGAGGGCCTGACGCACGGTCGGCGGACTGACATGGAAACGGCCGGCCAGGTCGGTTTCGGCGGGCAAGCGGCTGCCGGGTGACAGCTCGCCGCTTTGGATCTCCGCGCGGAGCTGGTCGGCGATCTGGAGGTACTTCGGTCCTCGTCCGCTGAGCGTGGCCGGGAAAGTCACATCAACTCCTCATGAGGTCTGGAAGAACTGTACGCCGAGGGGCACTCTGTCCTAAAGTCCTATAGAGGACTATATGAGAGCTGTTCAAGCCGCCTGTGGGAGGAAGATGCGCGATGACGTCGCTCGAGGTTGATCCCACCTGGTGGGAGGGCGCGGTGCACGAGGGCCGGCCGCTGCGCGACTCCCTCGGGGAGCGCGACATCTCTGCGCTTTTCCAGTTTCTTCGTGTGCACGGCTGGAGCAAGCGAGCGATCTCGATGGCAACGGGGGTCTCTGAGACTCGGGTGCGGAGTATTTCCAAGGGCGATCAGGTAGTGACCTCGTACGACGTCCTGGTCCGGATCGCCGATGGGCTGGCCATAGACCGCGGATTTCTCGGCCTTGGCCACACGCATCAGCCGGTCGCGTCCGGCACCGTGCCGACGGATCCGAGTGCTGATCCCTCGTTCGTCGGCTCACTTGCTGCCTTGGCTGTGGGCCCTGTGCCAAAGGAGCTCGTTGGGATGCTCCCGAATCCGAGGCCAGTTGTCGCGGTACCGGCGCTTGTCACTCAGGCTCATGTCGAGTTGGTGCGTGAGGTGAGGGATCAGCATCGACGGGTTGACGCCCAGCGAGGAGGAGGTTCATGCCGTGATTCGGCGATCAACTATCTCGGATGGGCGAGCGGCATGCTGCGCAGTCGGTTCGACTCCGAAAGGACTCAGCGAGACCTGAAGGCTGCGCTTTCGGACATGTATCAGGTAGCGGGCTGGGCATGCCATGACCTCGGCGACCACGCCGCCGCGCGTCACTATCTGACCGCAGGTCTCGTGCTTGCCAGGGACATCGACGACCTCGGGCTGATCGCCGGTGGGTTCTATCGCCTGGGGCGCGTGTCGATCCATCTTGGTCAGGCTCAGCAAGCGTTGAAGCTGTGGCAGCTGGGACAGATCGTCGCGCAGGACAGTGGCAATCTGGCGTCTGTTGCGGTCCTGCACGCGAATGAGGCCTGGGCGTACGCGATGCTCGGCGCAGCCGATCTGGTGTGCGACGCCCTCGCTCGGGCGGAGGGCGAGCTGGATCGAGTCGATGTTGCGACGGTGCCATCGTGGGCGAGATTCTCGCTGGCTCCGGGGGAGCTGGATGGCATTTCTGGGGTCATCTATGGCCGCCTGGCAGCGCATTCTGACCACCGCAAGTACGCGACGCGGGCAATTGAATGTGGTGAGAGTGCATTCGGTAGACGGGTGGCCGGGGAGGAGAGGAGCCAGACCTTTGACGCCATCTCTGTTGCCATCGGCTACATGCTCGACGGACAGCTGGACGAGGCTGAGCAGTACGGGCATCGCGCGGTTGAGATGGCCACTGTGACGGCGTCTGTTCGTGCGGCTGACAGGCTTCGGGGCCTGGCTGCTTTGGCGAGGCCGTACAAGGCACACGGCGGAGTTGCCGAGGTGGTCGCTCGCATCGGCGCGCTGGCGACGGGCTAACCTACGGCGGCGTGACGAGTCTCAGCGCCGGTGAGCGGGCGCGACTGTTCGATGGGCTGTCCTCGATCTGCCTCGCGGCGGGGATTGACCCGAGCGATGCCACGCTGCTCCGGTACACGATGAACGCGGTCTTCCGCCTGGAGCATGCGGGCGTCGTCGTCCGAATGGCGCCGATCATCAATTCTGATGTGGTCGACAGAGTCGCCAAGGTTGCGACCGCCTTCGGGCAGCTCGGATTGCCGACCGCTCGGCTGGCGCCAGGGCTGAGCCAGCCGGTCGCGGGGGGAAGTTGGATCGCCACAGTCTGGACTCTGCTGCCACAGGTACGGGGGCGTCGGCACGACCCTGCCGATCTTGCTGGGCCATTGCGGGCGATCCATGCGTTACCTGAGATCGACGTCGAGCTACCGGGCTGGGATCCGCTCGGGCAGATCAGCGATCTGCTCTCTAAGGCTGCTTCCCTGACGGGCGCCGATGACGACTTCCTGTCAGACTGGGCGACACGAGAGTTCGGACTGAGCATCGGCCAGGTTCTGGAGCATCTCTGGGACAAGTGCGGCGAGCTAGCTGTTGATCTCGAAGCAGTGGAATGGACACTGCCGCGCTCCGTCATCCATGGCGATGCACATGCTGGCAACCTGCTCGACGACCTGAGTGGGCGAGTGGTCATCGGCGATCTCGACTCGGTGTCGATCGGCCCGCCGGAGTGGGACCTGATTCCGGCCGCCCACGGTGCGCTGAGGTTTGGCGATGATCCTGCGCAACATCGAGCGTTCGCACAGGCTTACGGACTTGATGTTTCAGCGTGTCCCGCCTGGGACGTGCTGAGGCAGGTCCGTGAACTGCAGCTGGTGACAAGCGTGATTCCGGACCTTCGGGGACGTCCAGGTGTGGCCTCCGAGTTGGCGCGCCGTCTTGCCAGCACCTTGACCGGAGCGGTCGGGGAGAGCTGGAACCGCTACACCTAGGCGGTCCATCGCAAGGGGCCCACCATGGACCCCTTGAGAGGGGTTCGGCCTAGGCCTCCCTGGTGGGCTCCCGATAGCCGTCCCACCGATCGCAAACTCAGACATGTAGCGCAGACAAGGCGTTGCAGTCACGCGATCTGGGGGAGTGGGTTCGTTGTCTGACGGGTTCTGGATTCTTAGTGTGGTCGCGGTTGCGCTCTATGTGCGGATGCTCATTGAAATCCGCGAAGAGGTTCGGGGCCGGTGATGGACGACCGCCGAGTGGATGTCATCCAGTCTGCGTACCCGTTGGCCCTGGGCTACATGCGGAGGTATCCGCTGATGCGCGTCGACGAGGTTGCGCGGACCCAGGAAGGTCTTGCCAGCTACGCCCGACGCAATGGCTTCACCTTGGGAACTGTGCACGTCGAGGACCTTCTGACCGATCCGCAGGCGTTCCTCGAGATGGTTGCTGCGATCAACCTCTTCGAGATCCCAGCGGTGGTGATTCCGACGGCTGCGCATCTCGGAAATCCCGTGGTTCCTGAGTCGAAGCGAGCCTACTTCGATCGCGAGACCAAAGCCCGGGTCCTGGTCGCGGACCTGCCAGGCTCGCCCGCCACTCGGACCGGAATGTCGGAAGTCCCATAAGCCGGCGGGGCGGGCGTGCTGAGGGGACTGCTCCTCCTCAAACTCCCCTGCACTCCGCGTCCGTTCCGCCGCTCCACCGGAAGCCGGTGACCAGCCACCTCACTGATCCCTGGTCACCCGCTTCCGCCCCGAAGGCTGCGCCCATCCGGTTCCCCTACCGGGTGGGCGCAGCGCGTTGGTTTGCAACGTTTCGCAGGAGTCCTCATTTGCTGGATTTTCTGGTTGGTCGTGCGTTGAGTGGCTATGGCGAAGAGGCGAGAGGTGCGGCGTGAGTCCTGGGTGAGGGTGGATGCGCCGGAGCGGCCGCCGGTGCTTCATCCGCAGGCGGCTCGTGTTTTGCGGCGGATTGTTGTGCGGCTGGCGAGGTCGCGGCGTGGATCTGAGGAGGAGGCATCGTGAGTGAGGCGGATGAGTGGGCGACGCTGGATGAGTTGTTGGGGATGGAGGCGTTGGCCGCGGATGCCGGGGCCGGCGCGGGGGTGGGTCGGCTGGCGTTCTATGGGCGGTGTTCGACGGAGGACAACCAGGATCCGGCGACGTCGAAGGCGTGGCAGTTGGGGGAGGCGGCTCGGTTCGTGGAGCCGCTGGGTGGGGAGATCGTTGCTGAGTACTTCGATATCGGGCAGTCGCGGTCGTTGCCTTGGGAGCGGCGGGATGAGGCGAGTCGGATCCTTCGGGATCTGAAGGATCCGGGGCGCGGTTGGGACGGGCTGGTCGTAGGGGAGGCGACGCGGTGCTGGTTCAGCAATCAGTTCAGCCTGACGTGGCCGAAGTTCGATCGGTACGGCGTATCCCTGTGGATACCTAGTCTCGGGGGCCGGTTCGATCCGGAGAACACGGTGCACGACATGGCGATGACGATTACGGGTGGGTTGTCGAAGTCTGAGCGGCAGCATGTGCAGAAGCGCGTGCGGGCGGCGATGGCTGCGCAGGTGTTGATTGATGGGCGGTTTCAGGGTGGGCGGGCGCCGTACGGGTATCGGGTGGTGGATGGCGGGCCGCATCCGCATCCGAAGAAGGCGGCGGAGGGGCAGCGGTTGCGGGTGATGGTGGTCGACGAGCTGGCGGCTGCCGTCGTACGGCGGATCTTTGAGATGTATCTCGATGGGTGGGGGAGGAAGGCGATCGTCGAGCAGTTGAATCGGGAGGGAGTGCCGTGCCCTTCTGCGCATACCCCTCAACAGAACCGGCATCGGACGATGGACGGCTGGCAGCATTCGACGGTCATCGCGATCTTGGACAATCCGCGGTACACGGGGTTTGCCGTTTATGGGCGCTGGCAGAAGGTCGAGGAGCTGCTCGATCCAGATGATGTTGCGGCTGGCTATGTGGTGAGGTTCCGGCGGTCGCCGCACGCGAAGATCGTGCGGTCGAGGGAACCGGCGCATCCGGCGATCATCTCGGTGGAGATGTTCACGGAGGCTCAGTTGCGGGCGCGGCAGCGGAAGGCCGAGGGCGTTCGGAAGTGGTCGGCGGTCGAGCGGCGTCGTACCTCGAGCAAGCGGGTGTATGCGCTGCGTGGTCTGGTGCGGTGTGGGCTTTGCGCGCGGAAGATGGAAGGGGCAGCGCGGCGGCAGGACGTCCTGTACTACCGGTGCAATGCGCGGACGATGGTGCCGGGCTCGGCGAGCGCGTTGGCCCATCCTCGGCAGATATATCTCCGCGAGGACATCGTGACGCCGGTGTTGAATCGCTGGGTCGGTTCTCTGTTCGATCCGATGCATCGGGCAGACACGATTGAGGCGCTGTTCGTCGCGGACGACGGCGAGCAGCGTCGGAGTGAGTATGTCGAGGACCTTCGCGGGCGTGTCCGTGCGGCGAAGGTCACTATGGATCGGGCCCGGAAAGCGCTCGAGGCCGGGTGGGATCCGGCCGAGTTGCGGGATCAGTACAACGCGGCGGCTGCGGAGAAGCAGACGGCGGAGCGGGCGCTGTCTTCGCTGCCCAACGATGAGGTTGTTACCCGAAAGCAACTTGAGGCTTGGGTCGATGAGCTCGGCGATATCGGGACGGCGCTGAACGCGGCGAATCCGGAGGATCTTGGTGAGCTGTACCGCTCGTTGCGGCTTTCGTTGACGTATCACCACGTCGATCAGAGAGTCGACGTTGAGGTCGACCCGATGGGTGACCGTGTGGTTAAGGTCTGTGTCCGAGGGGGGACTTGAACCCCCACGCCCCGTAAAGGGCACTAGCACCTCAAGCTAGCGCGTCTGCCTATTCCGCCACCCGGACGAGTGGTCTGCGCCTCAGTGGCGCCGACCGGAGAACAGTAGCAAAGAACCTGGGTGGAATTCACATCGGGTGGGTGGGGGTGTGTGATGGGGGTGGTTCAAAGTTCATCGAGAGGGGTTGGGTGCTGTGGGGACTGTTGATGTGGCAGGGATCGAGGCGGAGCGGGAGCGGCTCAAAGCGGAGTACCTGGGGCAGGAGCGGGCGGGGAGTACGGCGCGGGGGTTGCATCATGTGGCGGTGTTGTGTGCGGATGTGGAGACGACCATCCGGTTCTATCAGGGGGTGCTGGGGTTTCCGTTGACGGAGATTGTGGGGAACCGGGACTACGAGGGGTCGAGTCACTTCTTCTTCGATATCGGGAACGGGAACTTGCTGGCGTTCTTCGACTTTCCGGGGCTGGACCTGGGCCAGTACGGCGAGGTGCTGGGTGGGCTGCATCATCTGGCGATCTCGATGGAGGCCGCACGCTGGGCCGAGGCCAGGCAGAGGTTGGACGACGCCGACATCGAGTACTTGGAGGAGAGTGGTACGTCGATCTACTTCCGGGATCCGGATGGGACTCGGGTGGAGCTGATCTCGGATCCGTTGGGGGAGATGTACGGGCTGAGTGTGCTCTGAGGGAGGATGGGTCGTATGACTAGTCCGTCGTACCGTGCTGATGCTGAAGTGGTGGAGCTCTGTAGTGAGCTGATCCGGATCGACACCACGAATTACGGCAATGGGAAGAGCAACGGGGAGCGCGTGGCGGCGGAGTATGTCGCGGCGAAGCTGGACGAGGTCGGGATCGAGTCGACGATCTACGAGTCGGAGCCCGGGCGGGCGACGTTGGTGGCGCATTGGGAGGGGGAGGACCAGAGCGCTGATCCGTTGCTGGTGCATGGGCATCTGGATGTGGTGCCGGCGGATCCCAAGGACTGGAAGGTTGATCCGTTCGCGGGGGAGATCTTCGACGGGTGCGTGTGGGGGCGCGGCGCGGTCGATATGAAGGACTTCGACGCGATGGTGCTGTCGGTGGTGCGGGCGCGTCAGCGGGCGGGGGTCAAGCCGCGGCGGCCGGTGCGGCTGGTGTTCACGGCTGATGAGGAGGCCGGCGGCCTGTACGGCGCTCAGTGGCTGATCAACAATCACCCGGAGACGGTGGCGGACTGCACCGAGGGGATTGGTGAGGTCGGGGGATTCTCAATCACGGTCAAGGACGATCTGCGGCTGTATCTGATCGAGACGGCCGAGAAGGGCATGAACTGGATGCGCCTGAAGGCTCGCGGTACGGCGGGTCACGGGTCGATGGTGAACACGGACAACGCGGTCACCAACCTGGTCGAGGCGGTGACGCGGATCGGTGGGCACGAGTGGCCGTTGCGGATCACGCCGACGGTGCGGGAGTTCCTCAAGACCCTCGAGGACGTTCTGCAAACAGAGCTCGATCCCGAGGACATGACCGAGACGCTGGCCAAGCTGGGCAGTTTCAGCCGGATGTTCGGGGCGACGATCCGGAACACGGCCAACCCGACGATGCTGAACGCCGGCTACAAGGTGAACGTGATCCCGGGTGACGCCGAGGCGCATATCGACGGGCGGTTCCTGCCGGGGTACGAGGACGAGTTCCTGGCGACGATCGACGAGCTGCTCGGTGACAAGGTACGGCGCGAGACGGTGATCGGGGACATCGCGCTGGAGACCGAGTTCAGTGGCGGTCTGGTCGAGGCGATGAAGGAGTGCCTCAAGGCCGAAGACCCGCAGAGCCGTACGGCGCCGCTGCTGATGTCGGGTGGTACCGACGCCAAGTCGTGGAGCCGTCTCGGCGTTCGCTGCTTCGGTTTCGTGCCGCTGCAGTTGCCGCCGGAGCTCGATTTCATGGGGATGTTCCACGGGATCGACGAGCGCGTCCCGACCGCCTCCCTGGAGTTCGGCTCCCGGGTCCTGGATCAGTTCTTCAATAAAGCTTAGAGAGGTACGCCGATGCCCGAGGTACCCCGGTTCCACCTGGCCATGCCCGTTGACGATCTGGATGCGGCGCGGGAGTTCTACGGGAAGGTGCTCGGGCTCGAGCAGGGGCGGAGTTCGGAGAGCTGGATCGACTGGAATCTGCACGGCCACCAGTTCGTGACGCACCTGGCGCCGGAGCGGCCCAAGCGGATCCACAATCCGGTCGACGGGCACGACGTACCGGTGCCGCATTTCGGGCTGGTGCTGACGGTGGAGCGGTTCCAGGAGCTGGCCGACCGGCTCAGGGCAGCCGGTACGGCGTTTGTCATCGAGCCGTACGTGCGGTTCGAGGGGCAGACCGGGGAGCAGTGGACGATGTTCCTGTTCGATCCGGCTGGAAACGCGCTCGAGTTCAAGGCGTTCGCGGACGACTCACAGGTGTTTGCGACGTGAGGAAATACTGACCTGCCGCGTACGTCGACATCGTGAGCGCACCACGGCCAGGGAAGTCGCGGCCGGACATCCGCAGCGCGATGAGCGCGTCCGAGATGAGGAAGAGCAGGCCGCCGAGGCCTGAGCGCGGGTTGTGCCAGCGGGACACGATGGCCGTTGCCGTTAGCAACAAGGCGTAGGCCGCGACCGGGATCTTCTGGTTGCCGAGACCGGGGGAGAGGGCGGCGATCAGCGCTGCCCACAAGGCGCCGTACACGGCTAGCACCCGCCAGCTCCGGGTGGCGCGTTTGCTGACGAAGAACGCGAGATAGCAGGCATGGGCGGCGGCGAAGGCGGCCATGCCGGCGAGTTCGAAGCGGGTTTCCAGGAGCAGGTCGCCGGCTGCTGAAGCGAGGATCGCGGCTTGGAGCAGCGGATGTGCCTGCTGACTGCGGGTCCAGGAGAGCAGCAAGGGCATCAGTGCCACCTTGCTGCTCTGCCGGAGAACCTTGATATCGGCCGCGACGGCGACGGTCTGAATCACCGCAGCACTCCAGTACGCCGTCAGCCGCCGCCGATCAGTCGCCAACCGCCTCAGGTTCATGCCGCTGAGTCTGCCGCACGAACGAGCTGGATCAGCGGTTGTTCACGACAAGTTCACGGGCACGGGCGGATGACGCTGTAGTTGAGGCCGTTCCAGGTGTACTGGCCGTGCCACGCAGCAGGTGTGCGATCCGGGCCGCCCGGCTGGTCGAGGTGCAGGACAGCCACCGTCCCGCCGGTCTGGTTGTTCACGTAGGACCAGAAGTCGTCGTAGAAGACGTAGTCGCGGCAGTGGTAGAAGTCGGTGCGGTTGCCGGTGTACCCGGAGCCGGTGTAGACGCAGAAATTGCCGTAGGCACAGGTCGACGGGTCGCCGGCCTGGACGCCCATCGACGAGCTGAGAGCACGCGCCCGGCGCTGGTTCGGGTACTGGATGGTTGTCGTTGCGTCGCCGCCGGCCCAGCGGACCTGGTTGGCGGCGACCTGCTTGCCGCCGCGCTTGGCGAGCTCGGCGTTGACTGCACGCTGCAGTTCCTGCTGCTCGTCGGCCGAGAGCCCGGCGGTCCGGACCTCTGCCGCGAACCGGGCCGGCGTCGTATCGGGGCCTTGGGCAACGGCCGAGGCGGAACTCAGAGGCAGTACGGCGGCAAGGGCTGCGGCTGTTGCCACAACCCGCATTGTGATCGACATCATGACCTTTCAGATGGGGGGGCTGATCTTCAGGCCCCCGCACCTTATCCGCGGAGAGGTTCATGCCTAAGGCAACAAGTTCAGCGTGTTGCGGATGCGCGGTAGTTGGCTCATCAGGGGCTTCGGTGGCGTCGGTGTGGTGACGACCGAGAGGGTGAGGCGGTAGCGGAAAGGGGCCGGGATCAACCGTTCGCCGGGGAGCAGTTCGGTGGCGAGGGCGCTGCGCGGAACCACGGCCAGGTGGGAACGGCGGCGGGCCATGGCGACCGTCGTACCGAGGGTGACGCCGCGGCGGGCGGTGGCGCCTAGCGCGACGAGGCGGGCCTGGATCTCTTCGCTGCCTCGGTCATACGTCGAGAACGGGACGAGCCGGTCCTTGAGCGGCTGCTTGCCTCGGCCAGGGAGCGGTACGCCGTTCGGGACGAACAGGACCAGGTCGTCGCGGCCGATCCGGCGGGCAATGGTGCCGCGCGGCAAGGTCATCTGCGTGGCGATCGCGATGAAGGCGGCGTCCATGGTGCCTTCGGCGACTCGTTCGACCAGGAACTGGCCGTGGTCGACCTGCTGCACGATCTCGGTGTCGGGGAGGTCGGCGTCGAGGACTGGGAACAGGATCGGCGCGAGGCTGGCGAAGGTGCCGATCACGAGCCGGCGGCCCGACGCGGCGGCGCGGGTGGCGTCGTACACCTCCTCGAGGTGGCCGAGGATGTGGTCGGCGCGGCGGGCGAGCTCGGCACCGGCCGAGGTGGGGCGGGCGCCGCGGGTATCGCGCTCGAACAATCGTGCGCCGCAGAGCCGTTCCAGCCGGGCCAGGCGCTGGGAGGCGGACGGCTGCGAGATGCGGAGCTCGCGGGCCGCCGTACCGACTGCGCCTGTCCGGGCGATCGCCTGCACCAGGCGTAGATCCTCGACCGCGGGTAATGAGGTCATAGGCACAGGCTATGGCACGGAGGCAAGCCGTGCTGCCTACCTGGAAGGGGTGAAACGCCAAAGAATTAAGGCATGAGAGCACGGGGCGAGGCGTTGGTGCTGCTGGCCGGTGGCGGATTGGCCGACTTCGCCTATCGGTTCACGCAGGTTGCGTTGCCGTTGGTGATCCTGCACGAGACTGGGTCGGTGGCGGCGACCGGATTGGTGGGTGGCGCGGCCGGCGTACCGGTGTTGTTGTCGCCGTGGTGGGCGCGCCGCGCGAGGCAGTGGGTCGATTCGGGACCGCGGCTGGCGGTGATCGCCACGGTGTCGGCGCTCGCGCTGGCGCTGGTGCCGGGAGCGGCGGCGCTGGGCCTGTTGTCGCCGTGGTTGCTGGTGGTGAGCGGCTTGCTGCTGGGCTGCGGCGACGCGTTGGGATCGCCAGGCCGTACGGCGTTGCTCGCCGACATCGGTGATCGCTGGGGCGCGGGGAAGGCGGTCACGCTGATGACGTGGCAGGACGGCGCACGGCGGGTGGGCATGGTCGTAGGACCGGTACTGGGCGCGCTGGCGGTCGCCGCCGGGGTCACCAACGGGCTGCTGTGGATCGAGGCAGGCGCGGTCCTCGCCGCCGGATTGGCCGGCCTCGGTATTCGCGGCGAGTGCCGAACCGAAGGTGGCGAGGCACCGTCGATCCGCGCCGGGCTGATCGGGCGGCGAGAGGTCGGGCTGGGCTGGGTGATTCGGGGGACCGGATGCGTGACGTGGTTCGCGTTCACGCTCGGCCTGTCCGTGGTCGGCGCCGAACGTGGACAGCCGGGCGTCTACGTGGCCGCCGGGATGAGCGGGTACGGCGTCGGTGCCGTCGCAGGCACTCTGGTCGCGCTACGCGTCGTACGGCGGATCGCGCCGATGCCGTTGGCGAGTGGCGCCTGGGCCACCGTGGGACTGTGTTGGGTCGGGATGGGCGTCTGGACCAACCCGCCGATGATCGCCGTGCTGGCCGGGATCGGCGGCGTGGCGGTCGTGTGGGGGATTTCGGCGATCTCGGCAGTGATCACGCGGTCGTCGGCCGGTGCCGATCGACGGGCGTTGCTGTCGGGCCAGTCGGTGGTCGTGAACGCGAGTAGTTCGGCCGGCCTGCTCATGGGCGGGCCGATCATCGCGGCAGTCGGCGCGGAGAACACGCTCGTCGGCGCCGGCCTGCTGACGACGTTGATCGCGGGGCTGGTGGGTTACAGCGTAAGAATGCCGAAGCCGGGGCGGTCGGGGAGGGTGAGCAGGCCGTCGGCGAGGGTGTAGCCGTTGTCGACGGTGCCCAGGGTGTCGCCGGGGACGCCTTCGATGATGTCGATATTGCCCAGACCGGCGGCCAGGTGGGCGGCGTACAGGGTCTTCAAGGGCAGACCCCAGGCGTGCGGGGAGGCCTTCATCGGCAGGCCGGGCATGGTTCGGCGCCAGGCGGTGAGGCCGTGGCCGATGACGTCCATCAGGGCGACGTCGATCAGGCCGGCCGCGCCGAAGCGGACGATCCGGTCGACGTCCGGCTCGAACTCGCCGTCCGCGATCCGGGCCGGTACGGCGGGATGGTCGCGGAGGAACTCGAGGTCTTCCCAGCGTTCCGCGAACGGCTCTTCCAGCCAGTAGAGGTTGCAGTCGGCAACGGCTTCGAGGTAGCTGACCAGGGTGTTGACCGAGTAGCCGTCGTTCGCGTCGACCAGGATCTCGGCGTCGGGGTACAGCGAACGCGTGAGCCGGGTGATCTCGATATCGCGCTGCAGGCCTTCCGAAGGTGGCATCCAGCGGTAGCCGCGGCCGATCTTGAGTTTGAAGTCGCGGAAGCCGGACCCGTGATCCTGCGCCAGATTCTTTGCGATCACCGGCAGCCCGTCGTCCAGATCGTCGAAGTAGATCCCGCCGCTGTAGCACCGGACGGTAGGCGATCCCGCCGCGCCGAGCATCACATGCACCGGTACGTCGAGGATCCGCGCCGCGAGGTCGTGCAGCGGATAGTCGAGGAACAACGCAGCCGAGTCAGTGACCCCGACAGCGGGGTCGATCAGCTCAAAGAGGTTGCGCCCGATCAGCGCGCCCGGGTCGCCAGGGCCGAGCGGCAGTCCCCAACCGGTCGCGCCGCGCGACGTCGAGACAACGTATGCCGTCTCGGTCGGACCGGTCCCGTGGTGACCGCGGAACGCGTTCCGGCCGACCGGCCGCGGGTACCGCGCGCCGATCTCGACCGGGCTGATCGAGCTGATCACGTGCTGGGAGAGCGTCATCGGAAGACCTCCGGATGCCAGGTTATTGGGATGTCGGGCGCCCTGTGGCGATGTCACACTGCGGAGCATGTCCGAGATCGTCATCACCACACTTGCCGAGCGCCCCGATGTCGCCGAATACCTGGGCAACAACTGGAAGGTCTGGCCGAGGTTCATGCTGGAAGACCTCGTCGCCGCCGCGTTGATCGGCCAGGTGACGCAGAATTTCGCGGACCAGTGCCTGGTCGCGACGCAGGACGGCGAACTGGTCGCCCACGCCCGCAGCATCCCGTTCGCCTTCGGCAGCGACGACCGGACCGAGCTGCCGTCGCGTGGGTGGGACCAGGTGCTGCAGTGGGGGATCGAGGACCACCGCCGAGGCCGCGAGGCGAACGTGTCCAGTGCGCTCGAGATCATGATCAAGCCGACCCACCTCGGTGGCGGACTGTCGTACAAGATGCTCGGGGCGATGCGCGACGCGGTGAAGGCCAAGGGGCACAGGGCGCTCTACGCGCCGGTTCGGCCGAACGGCAAGGCCGACGCCCACCTCCCGATGAGCCAGTACGCCGCCTTGACGCGCGACGACGGTTTGCCCGTCGACCCGTGGTTGCGGGTGCACGTCCGCGCCGGCGGGAAGATCATCAAGGTGGCGCCGACCTCGATGGTGGTCACCGCGTCACTCGCCGAGTGGCGGGAGTGGACCGGCCTGCCGTTCGACAGCACCGGCGACGTCGTCGTACCGGGCGCGCTGGTACCTGTGGTGGCCGACGTGGACCACGATCGCGCCAGCTACGTCGAGCCGAATGTCTGGGTCCGCCACGACGTCTGAATACCCCAACTAGTCGGGGTGGTCCCCGGATCCACGTCCGGTGACGATCGGGCCATGAGTACAACAGAGAGCAACAAAGGCGTCGTGAAGGACTTCATCGACGGCCTGTTCAGCCAAGGAGATCTCGGCGCCGTGGACACGTACCTGGCCGAGGACTTCCTCAACAACGACCCGCCGTTCGGGGTCACTCCGGATCGCGAGGGTATGCGGGCCGCCGGCGGCATGATGCGGGCGGCCTTCCCCGACTGGCACAGCGACCTGCACGCGTTGATTGCCGAGGGCGACCTCGTGGTCGAGCGATTCACCGCGTCCGGTACGCACCGCGGCGAGGTGATGGGCGTCGCCCCGACCGGAGCGGTGGTCAGCCTGCCCGGGATCAACATCTGGCGGCTCCGCGACGGCCGGATCGTCGAGCGCTGGGGCCGGCTGGACGAACTCGGTTTCAGTCGGCAGCTCGGCGCCGTACCGGCGTAACATCACGACCATGGGGGCGGCGGATCGCCTGGAGGTACTGATCCAGCGCTGTTACGCGGGGCTGGATGCCGATGAGCTGCGCGCCGAGGCACTGAGCCGGCTCCGAGGTCTGCTGACGATCGACGCGGCGTTCTTCGCGACCCTTGACCCGGCGACCGTGCTGTTCACGTCGGTGACCGTCGACGAGCCACTCGGGACGGTGACCGAGCAGTTCCTCGCGAACGAGTTCGGCCAGGCCGACGTCAACAAGTTCGCCGTACTCGCCGCTGCGCCGGACGCGGTCAGCTCACTCGGACTCGCGACGAAGGGCGACTGGGAGAGCAGCGCCCGGTACGTCGACGTGATGCGCCCGCTCGGTCTCGGCGACGAACTCCGCGCGGTCCTCCGGTCGGGTGGGCGCGCGTGGGGCGCGCTCTGCCTGCATCGGGAGAATGCCGAGGCGGGCTTCTCGCAGCAGGAGATCCAGCTGGTACGGCGGCTTGCGCCTCATCTCGCGGAGGGGCTGCGGCGTGGTCTGCGCGTCGGCGCGGTTGACCAGGCCGACGTCGGGCCGGGAGTCGTCGTCCTGGATGCGGAGCTCCGGGTGGAGTCGATCAGTGCCGAGGCCGAGCACTGGATGCGGGAGCTCGATCCGGAGCGTCACGCCGAGCTACCGGTTCCGGTCCGGGCGGTTGCCGCGCAGCTGATGCGGACCTCGGCAGCGCCGGTGCTGAAGGTGCGAACGAAGTCGGGCCGCTGGCTCGCCATTCACGCGTCGGTGCTCCGAGGCCCGGAGGGTGATGGCGGGTGGCGGACGGCCGTGGTGCTCGAGGCGGTGCTGCCGACGCAGCTGGGTTCCTTGATGCTCGACCTGTACGGGTTGACGCCGGCTCAGCAGCGGGTCACGGAGCTGGTGCTGCAAGGGCTGTCGACGCGGCAGATCGTGGAGCGGTTGTGTCTGTCGCCGCACACCGTGCAGGAGCATGTCCGGGCGGCGTACGACAAAGTCGGCGTGGGTAGTCGCCGAGAGTTGGTGACGGCGTTGCTCCGCGGGTCCCCTTAGAACGTGCGCAGCACCTTGATGACGCGGCGGCGGAGCCACACTCTGCGAGTGCCGTCCGGGTAACGGCGGAGGCGGGCCAGCTCCCAGCCGCCGTACTCGGCGTGCTCGGTGAGCAACCGGCGGACCGCCCCCCGCGTCTCGGTCCTGGACACCTCGAACTGCTGCAGTTCATATTCAGCCATTCAGCCTCCTACTTCACGACACGTCCTCCAGCGCCGCCACGATGGCCGGCGGCAGCGTCAGCTCCTCCACACCCAGCACCGACTTCAGCTGCATCGCCGTCCGGGCGCCGACGATGGCTGCCGACACGCCGGGCCGGTCCCGCACCCAGGTGAGCGCGACCTCGAGCGGACTCCAGCCGAGTCCGTCCGCGGCACGTGCCACCGCTTCAACGATGCCCGAACCGCGGCCGTCCAGGTAGGGGTCGACGAATCTGGACAAATGCTGAGACGCCGCCCGGGAGTCCGCGGGGATGCCCGTGCGGTACTTCCCAGTCAACACGCCCCGGCCAAGCGGCGACCACGCCAGCAGGCCGATACCGAGCCCACCGGCCGCGCGGATCGCGTCCGCCTCGGCGTCGCGGGCGAGGAGTGAGTACTCCACCTGGTTCGACACCGGTACGGCGCGCCCGGGCCAGGCCTGCTGCCAGGTGACCGCTCGCGCGGACTTCCACCCGGCGTAGTTCGAGACGCCGACGTACCGCACCTTGCCGGAGTTGACCGCGTAGTCGAGCGCGGACAGCGTCTCCTCGAGCGGGACGTCGTCGGACCAGGTGTGCAGCTGCCAGAGGTCGATGTAGTCGACGTTCAGCCGGCGCAATGAGGCGTCCAGGTCGCGCAGCAGCGAACCGCGCGAGGTGTCGGTGATTCGCTCACCGCGGCGGACACTGAAACCGGCTTTTGTGGCGATCACCACATCGTCGCGCTCGACCACGTCGCCGAGCAGGGTCCCGATCAGTCGCTCGCTGTCACCGTCGCCGTACGCCGCGGCGGTGTCGATCAGGGTGCCACCGGCGGCCACGAAGGCGGCGAGCTGCTCGCGCGCCTCGTGCTCGTCGGTGTCACGGCCCCAGGACATGGTGCCCAGGCCGAGCCGACTCACCGCCAGTCCACTGTGACCGAGATAGCGCTGCTGCATAACCTGAGCCTATTGCGGCCAGGAGACAACGGCTGGATAGGCTCGCCAGTCATGCGACTCGGACTGAACATCGGCTTCGTCTTCGGCGACGAGCATCTTGACCATCTGAAGCTCGTCAAAGAGGCGGAATCACTCGGTTTCTCGGTCACCTGGGCCGCGGAGGCGTACGGCTCGGACGCGGCCACGCTGCTGACCTGGATCGCCGCCCAGACGACGACGATCGACGTCGGCGCGGCGGTCTTCCAGATCCCGGCCCGTACGCCGGCGATGACGGCGATGACCGCGGCGACCCTGGACCGGCTGTCCGGCGGCCGGTTCCGGCTCGGGCTCGGCGTGTCCGGGCCACAGGTGTCCGAGGGATGGCACGGAGTCCGGTTCGACAAGCCGCTGGCCCGCACCCGCGAGTACGTTGCCATCGTCAATGCCGCGCTGCGGCGCGAGACGGTGGAGTTCCACGGTGAGCACTTCACGCTGCCGCTGCCCGACGGACCGGGTAAGGCGCTGAAGCTGTCCAGCCGCCCGCTCCGCGACCACGTGCCGGTCTACCTGGCCGCGGTCGGCCCGAAGAACCTCGAGCTGGCCGGCGAGATCGCCGACGGCTGGCTCGGGATCCTCAACGACCCCGCTTATCTTGGAGAGCAGTTGAAACACATCGCGACCGGTCGCGAAAAGCGAGACCTGGGGATGGACGGCTTCGACGTCGTCGCATCCGTGCCGCTGATGACCGGCGACGACCTGGCGGCGGCCGCCGAGCCGATCCGCGGGTACGCCGCGCTGTACATCGGCGGCATGGGCAGTCGCGAGAAGAACTTCTACAACGCCCTCGCGATCCGGATGGGCTACGCCGACGAGGCCAAGCAGATCCAGGACCTGTACCTGGCCAAGCAGCACCGGGACGCGATGGCCGCCGTACCGCAGGGTTTCATCGACGGGATCTCGCTGCTCGGCGGCAAGGAGCGGATGGCCGAGAAGCTGACCGCCTACGCCGAGGCCGGTACGACGACGGTCGCGGTGACGCCGTTCGCGCCGACCGTGGACCAGCGGATCGCGGATCTGCGCGTGCTCGCAGAGGCGTTGGAGCTCTCCGGGCTGCGTTCGACGGATTTGGGTGCCTGAGTTGACGATCTGGGACTCGATCATCCTCGGCATCGTCGAGGGGCTCACCGAATTTTTGCCGGTCTCCAGTACCGGCCACCTGACCATCGCGTCGAAGGCCCTCGGGCTGCCGATCGACGACCCGAGCGTGACCGCGTTCACCGCGGTGATCCAGTTCGGCGCGATCGCGGCCGTCGTGGTCTATATGTGGAAAGACATCTCCCGGTACGCCGTGGCGTGGTTCCGCGGGCTCACGAAGCCGGAGTACCGGGGTGAGTTCGACCACCGGATGGGCTGGTACGTGATCATCGGCTCGCTGCCGATCTGCATCGTCGGCTTCCTGGCCAGGGACATCATCTCGGGGCCGCTGCGCAGCATGTGGTGGGTCGCGGGCTCGCTGATCGGGTGGTCGTTCGTGATGGTCGCGGCCGAACGGCTCGGCTCGAAGAAACGCCCGCTGGAGAAGATCACGCTGATCGACGCGATCGTGATGGGCCTGCTGCAGTGCCTCGCGCTGATCCCGGGCGTTTCGCGCTCCGGTGCGACCATCTCGGCCGGTCTGTTCCGCGGCCTCGACCGGGTCGCGTCGACCCGGGTCGCCTTCCTGCTCGGCATCCCGGCCCTGGTCGGTGCCGCGGTCTTCGAGTTGCCGCACGCGATGGGTGGCCACGTCGGCGCCGTACCGCTGCTGGTCGGCACCGTGGTCAGCTTCATCGTCGCCTACGCGTCAGTGGCCTGGCTGATCCGGTTCGTGGCCAAGCACACGACCGAGGTCTTCGCGTTCTACCGGGTGCTGGTCGGCATCGTCATCCTGATCCTGCTCGCGACCAGCACGATCACCGCGACCTAAAGCCAGCCAACCTTGCGGAACAGGCCGTACATCGTGCTGCAGACTCCGCCCATCACCAGTAGTACGGCGTAGTACCCGAAGTGCCAGCGCAGTTCGGGCATGTTGTCGAAGTTCATGCCGTAGATGCCGGCCAGCATGGTCGGCACTGCGGCGATCATGACCCAGGCCGAGATCTTGCGCATGTCGTCGTTCTGCTGGACCGAGACGCGGGCGAGGTGGGCGTTCAGCGCCGAGCTGAGCAGGGTGTCAAGGGCGTCGGTCTGCTCGGACACGCGGCTGACGTGGTCGGCGACGTCGCGGAAGAAGGCTGCCGCGTTCTGGCTGATGCCGGGGGCGCCATGCGCGAAGGCTTCCATCGGTTCGCGCAGCGGGACGATCGCCCTGCGCATCTCCAGGACCTCGCGCTTGAGCTTGTAGATCCGCTCGGCGTCGCTGGTCCGTTCCGGTGAGAAGACCGAAGACTCGACCTCGTCGATGTCGATCTCGACCTGCTCGGCGACCTCCTCGTAGCCGTCGACGACCGAGTCGCAGACCGCCCACAACACCGCTCCAGGGCCGTGGCCGAGCATCGAGGCCCGGTCCTCGAGCGCCTGCCGGGTGGTGGCCAGCTCGGCGCCATCTCCGTGCCGCACGGTCACGACGTACCGGGGTCCCACGAAGACGCTGACCTGGCCGGTCTCCACCTGATCACCCTCGTCGACGTACCAGAGGGTGCGCAGTACGACGACCAGCGCGTCGCCGTACCGCTCGACCTTCGGGCGCTCATGGGCCTTCAGGGCGTCCTCGACGGCGAGCTCGTGCAGGTCGAAGAGGGCCTGGACGCGGCGCATCTCGGCGTCCGACGGATCGTGCAGGCCGACCCAGCCGAAGGTGCCGGTGTCCTGGTCGATGGTCCGGGCAACGGTTTCGGGTTCCTTCGGCAGATCGAGCCGCTCACCCCCGGCGTACACCCCGCAATCGACGATCACCAGACCATCATGGCACCGAGAGTTGCCAGGACCGGATAACGTGCACGCTATGCCCACGGTGATTCTGGTCCGGCACGGCCGCAGCAGCTCGAACACATCCGGCACGCTGGCCGGGCGGACGCCGGGTGTGAAGCTCGACGAGACCGGGGTTCAGCAGGCCGAGGCCGTCGCCCAGCGGCTCGCCGGGCTGCCACTGGCCGCGATCATCACCTCACCGTTGGAGCGCTGCCGGCAGACCGCGAGCGCGATCGCCAAGCACCACCCCGGGCTGCGGCCGGCGACCGACCGCCGGCTGACCGAGTGCGGGTACGGCGATTGGACCGGCGAGAAGATCTCGACCCTGGCCAAGGACCCGCTGTGGGCGGTCGTGCAGGCGCATCCGTCGGCCGTGACCTTCCCGAACGGCGAATCGATGCGGGCCATGCAGCAGCGCGGGGTCGACGCGATCCGCGCGCACAACGCGGCACTGCCCGATGACGCGATCTGGGTGGCGGTCTCGCACGGTGACGTGATCAAGGCGATCGTTGCCGATGCCCTCGGTCAGCACCTGGACACGTTCCAGCGGATCGTCGTCGACACCGCCTCCACCACGATCATCACCTACACCGCGACCCGCCCGTTCCTGGTCCGGCTGAACGACACCGGCAGCGAGCTGGCGTCGCTGATTCCGAAGCCGCCGGCGAAGGGGAAAGCGACCAAAAAGCAGTCCTCGGACGCCGTTGTAGGTGGACGGTAAGCGAGAACATGCCCGGCAGCCCCACGCCTACTGCGCGGCATCCGGCGGCGCATCTGGCCGCACTGAGGTCAAGGCCAAGATGCTCCGCATCGTGACCTCGCCCCCAGCACACCCATCTACACCACCGGATACCTGCTCGCGACGGCGTGGGTCTACCGGGCATGTTCTAGGGTCTTAGTCATGGCGCGCGTTGTTCACTCCTACGACGATCCTGAGCGGTTCGTCGCCGGCACCGTGGGGGAACCCGGTGCGAGAACCTTCTTCCTGCAGGCCCGGGCTGGTGTCCGGCTGACCTCGGTGGCCTGTGAGAAGGAACAGGTGATGGCGCTCGCGGAGCGGCTGGACGTGATGCTGGACGAGGTCGCGCGGCGGTTCGAGCGGGAGCCGCTGGCACCGACGGGGCCGGACGACACCGACCCGCTGGAGCAGCCGATCGAGGAGGAGTTCCGGGCCGGCACCATGACGCTGGCCTGGGAGGCCGACGCCGAGCGGGTGGTGATCGAGGTGTTCGCGGTGGTCACCAGCGAGCAGGCCGAGCTCGAGGAGGAGGACCCGGTCGCGGCCGCGCTCGAGTCCGAGGACGGCGAGGTGTTCGTGGTCCGGCTCAGCGAGCAGCAGGCCCGGGCGTTCGCCCGGCGCGCGGTGGCGCTGGTCGCCTCCGGCCGCCCGAGCTGCCCGTTCTGCGGCCGCCCGATCGACCCCGAGGGCCACATCTGCCCAAGGGCCAACGGCTACCGCAGGCACCTACCCGAATGACCGATTTAGACCTCCTCGCCCGCGGGGAGCTTTCGCTGCACGGTCGGCTGATGGCGGCCTCGAACGGGACGTACCAGGGTTCGGTCAGTCTCGGTTCCGCGAGTGCGACGGTTGTCTACAAGCCGGTGCAGGGCGAACGGCCGTTGTGGGATTTCCCCGACGGCACGCTGGCTGAGCGCGAGTACGCGGCGTACGTCGTCTCTGAGGAGCTCGGCTGGTCGATCGTGCCGCCGACGTTGTTACGTGATGGGCCGCTCGGTGAGGGCATGGTCCAGTTGTGGATCGACGAGGTCGAGGTGGGCGCGGGCGAGACTGAGCTGGTCGACATCGTGCCCCAAGGGCGAGTGCCGTCCGGATGGGTCGGCGTACTGGATGCGCTGGATGGGCGGCACAACCCGGTGACGCTGGTGCATGCGGACACTGAGGCGTTGCGGCGGATGGCCGTGTTCGATGCCCTGGTCAACAATGCCGACCGCAAGGGCGGGCACGTGCTGAACCCGGGCGACGGCCGCGTGTTCGGTGTCGACCACGGGGTGACCTTCAACGCCGACGACAAGCTGCGGACCGTGTTGTGGGGTTGGGCCGGTGACCCGATCGCGCCGGACCTCCTCGACGACGTACGGCGATTGGCCGACGGACTGGCCGGTGCTTTCGGGCAGGAGCTCGGCCAGCTGATCACCGGCGTCGAGCTGACCGCGACGCGGGAGCGCTGCGCGACCCTGCTGAAGTCCGGTTCGTATCCCTACCCGAGTGAGGCCTGGCCGGCCATTCCCTGGCCTGCCTTCTGAGCCTCGCTCGGGCTCATCCCGCGCTCGCGTTTGAAGGCCGCGCTGAAGCTGAATGCGTCGCCGTATCCGACCCGCCGGGCGACGGCGGCGACGGTTGCACCGGGCTCGGTGAGCAGGTCGGTGGCGAGCGTCATCCGGAGCTCGGTCAGGTAGGTGAGCGGGGCCTGGCCGGTCAGGTGGGTGAAACGCCGTACGAGCGTCGTCCGGGACACCGCGGCCACCTCGGCGAGCCCGGCCAGCGTCCAGGCAGCGGCGGGGGAGCCGTGCATGGCTTGCAGGACCGGGCCGGCCACCTCGTCGCCGAGAGCGCGGTACCAGGGCGGCGGGTTGGCCTCGAACCAGTCGCGCAGGCAACAGACCATCAGCCAGTCGAGCAGCCGGTCGAGACCGACGTGACGGCCGAGAGCGCCGGCCGCGATCCGCTCCTGCAGGTACTCGCGCAACGGCGTGCAGTCGTGATCCTCCGGTACGACGACCAGCGGCGGAAGCTCGGTGACCAGTCGGCGGGGGAGTTCCTGGCGAACGTGATACGCCCCGGCCATCAGCACGGTGCCGTGATCGATCGGCCCGGGGGAGTCGACCCGGCCGTCGCAGCGGACGTCGATGATCGGTCCGGATCGGGTCGGGTCGTCGGTGAAGAGGAACGGCTCCGGGCCGCGGATGATCGCGGTGTCACCGGGCACGATGCGGACCGGTTCGGTGCCTTCGGCAACAATCCAGCCGGCGCCGAGGAGCGGTGCGCAGAACGTCAGCGCCGCGCCGTCGACGAAACGCAGCGCGTACGGCGGGCGCAGGACCGGCGTACCGAGCACTGCGCCTTCGGCGCGGAGACCGCGGAGGAGGTCGTCGAGAGGATCCACACCGCGAGCCTAGCGCCGTGGATCAGGGCACCGGACACCTCGTGGGCCGGATGGACATGGGGGCGGTCCGGTTGAGCATTCGGTCGCGCCGCGGCGCCGGATTGACTGTGGGTATGACGATTTTGGTGTTGGGTGCGACAGGTAAGAGCGGTCGGCGAGTGGTTGCGCGGCTGCGTGCGGAGGGTGTTGAGGTGCGGGCGGCATCGAGGTCGGGCGAGACCCGGTTCGACTGGACTGACCGCGGTACGTGGGCGGCCGCCGTACAGGGTGTGGAGGCGGTGTACCTCGTGGCGCCGGAGGATCCGGAGCCGATCGAGGCGTTTGTGGAGGAGGCGGTCGCGGCCGGGGTACGGCGGTTTGTCGCGCTGTCCGGGCGGTCGATGGACAAGGTGGTCGGGCGGTTCGCGCCGGGGATGGCCGAGGGGGAGCGGGCTGTTCAGGCCTCGGGGGTCGGGTGGACGATCTTGCGGGCGAACAACTTCTCGCAGAACTTCTCTGAGGATGTGTGGTCCGAGCCGGTGGAGGCGGGAGTGTTGGCGTTGCCGGCGGGTGAGGTGCGGGAGCCGTTCGTTGATCTGGAGGACGTGGCGGAGGTTGCGGCCAAGGTCCTGACGTCGGCCGGTCATGAGGGGCGGGCTTATGACCTGTCGGGGCCGGAGGCGATCACGTTCGGCGAGGCGGTGGCGGCGATCGCGAAGGTGTCCGGGAAGGCGGTGTCGTACGTCGCGGTGACGCCGGCTTCGTATCGTGCGGAGTTGGTGGGGATCGGTTTGCCTGGTGAGGTTGCGGACGAGCTGAACGAGCTGTTCGCGATCATGCGGGAGGGGTACTTGACCACGCCGAGCGATGACATCGCCGAGCTGCTCGGTCGGCCGGCGGGGAGCTTCACGGCGTACGTCGAGCGGACCTGGGCAGGGTAACCGACCACGCGGCGGCACGCGGCGGCGCCCGGGGAATGGAACCGTGTCGCGTCAAGGAATTCGTGCCTGACATAAGCTCCAGACCATGCAGGCGTGGACTCATCCAGACATCCCGGTCGTCCCGGGCCCGGCCCGGCGGCTGCGCCTCCACGACACCGCCTCCGGCGGACCGGTCGAGGTGGCGCCGGTCGACGGCTCGACCGCGCGGATGTACGTGTGCGGCATCACGCCGTACGACGCGACTCACATGGGGCACGCGGCGACGTACGTCACGTTCGACCTGGTGAACCGGTTGTGGCGGGACGCGGGGTACGAGGTGCTGTACACGCAGAACATCACCGATGTGGACGACCCGCTGCTCGAGCGCGCCGCCGCGACCGGTGTCGACTGGACCGAGCTGGCGCACAAGGAGATCCAGCTCTTCCGCGACGACATGACCGCGCTGCGGGTGATCCCGCCGCAGCACTACATCGGCGTCGTCGAGTCGATCGACCTGGTGGCGTCTGCTGTCGAGGAGCTGCAGGAGTCCGGGGCCGTGTACTCGGTCGATGGGGACCTGTACTTCGCGGTGAAGGCCGACCCGGCGTTCGGTGGTGTCTCGAACTACGACCGGTCGACAATGCTCGCGCTGTTTGCCGAGCGTGGCGGGGACCCGGATCGGCCTGGTAAGCAGGACCCGCTCGACAGCCTCCTGTGGCGCCACGAGCGGCCGGACGAGCCGTCGTGGGACTCGCCGGTTGGGCGCGGGCGGCCGGGGTGGCATGTGGAGTGTTCGGCGATCGCGTTGAAGCACCTCGGGATGTCGTTCGACGTCCAGGGCGGGGGATCGGACCTGATCTTCCCGCACCACGAGATGTCCGCCAGCGGTGCCCAGGTGGCGACCGGCCGGCACCCCTTCGCTCGTGCGTATGTGCACCAGGCGATGGTTGGGCTGGACGGCGAGAAGATGTCCAAGTCCAAGGGCAACCTGGTTCTCGTGTCGAAGGAACGGCTGGGCGGGACCGACCCGATGGCGATCCGCCTCGCACTGCTGGCTCACCACTACCGGACCGACTGGTTCTGGACGGCCGAGGGTTTGACGGAAGCCCAGTCCCGCCTGGACGTGTGGCGAGGCGCGCTCAGCCGCGGTTCCGGCCCCGACGGCGCTGCAACGGTTGACGCCGTACGGGCTGCTCTCACCAACGACCTGGACACGGTCGCAGCCCTGTCCGCCGTCGACACCTGGTCCGAAACCAACGGCGACGACCCGACCGCACCCGCGCTGGTAGCCCAAGCCATCGACTCCCTCCTGGGCATCAAGCTCTAAAAGCCGACCCACCCCACCCCTAGCCGCGCACGTCCGAGGGGTCCACCCCAAGGCCGGTTGGCCAAGGGCTCTCACCACGAGCCGGTACGACGTTGAGCACGGCTCAACCACCTTCGCGGCCGACGGGTGGTCGATGAGAGTGCTCAAGGTGCGCCGGCCGGGCGAGTTTGAGCACGGTTCAACCGTTTCAGCGGGGCTCAGGTGGTTGGTGGGTACTCAAGGTGCGCCGGCCGGGGCGACTTTGAGCACGGTTCAACCGTTTCAGCGGGGCCCGCGTGGTTGAGGGATGCCCAAGGTGACCTGGCCGGGCGACCTTGGGCGCGGTTCGACCATCTCGGCAGGCCTCGCGTGACTGATGGGATGCTCAAGGTGAGGTGGCCGCGGTGTCGGGGTCCCCGGGGCTGCCCGGCGGTGCGTTATCCGATGGATTTTCGTCACCGAGTCCCCAAAATCCCTCGGACAGCGCAGATCTCGAGCAGCACGCACCCCAGCCATAGCCCGTCAGCGCAAGGCGACGTGGAACCGCGGTCGCCGGCCTCGCCATCCGGCTCAGCCATCTGCTCGGCTCGCTCTCTTGTTTGTCGTGTCGACGGCGCTTGAATGCTGGTCGGTTTCGGCGGTTGAAAAGTGAGCGGTTGT
>NZ_BAAANF010000032.1:0-647 GCF_039529655.1 Kribbella yunnanensis
TCGTCGAGTGCTCACTTTTCACCGCCGAAAGTGTTCAGTTTTCGAGCGCCGCCGACATGTCGGCCGCCTTTGGCGGTCGAGTGGGGGTGCAGGCCGAAAGGTTCTCGGCCGGGGACGTGCGCTGTGGTTGATCACCGCTCCCGGCCGATCTGAAAGACAGCGTGGCTGGGCGCCGCGGTGGCTGGGGTGGATGGCGAGGTCCGGTGACCGCGGTTTCACGTTGGCTGGGGTTGCCGGGCTGTGGCTGGGGTCGTTGGGTTCCCGTCGCGTGACAGGTGACCGTTGCTGGAGGGTGGGGTGGATGTTCGCCCTGACCGGCCCAGTTTCCTCCCCAAACCGGTTTGGGGAGGGGGGCGCCGTCCGGGAGGGGATGTGGGGAGGATCCATCGCCCGGATGCGTCGTGGATCCGCCCCGAACTGGTTTGGGGAAGGGGAGTGGGCGACCCGTTCGCTGCAGGTTCCTTTGCGTCCGACCGTCCGGAGAACGGTCCTGCTCGGCCGCGGGTTGCTCGGGGTTGCCTATCGAGTTGGGGGGTTGCCCACTGACATTCTCGATGGGCAACCCCCCAACTGAGGGGATAACCACTGAGCTGGGGGCGCTGGGTCGGAGGGTCGCGGGGGCTGGGGGAGTTCTACCTTTCGTTTTC
>NZ_BAAANF010000033.1:0-119764 GCF_039529655.1 Kribbella yunnanensis
ACAGACATCAACAACACCTCCACAATCAAGGTGTTGCAACGACCACCTGAACCCAAGGCGCTTGTCGGCACCACGGTCCCCACACTCGACGCGCCAGTCCCCACACTCGCAAGGTGGCTTCGGTCGCGGGGGCACGGTGGCTTCGGTCGCGGGGGCACGGTGGCTTCGGTCGCGGGGGCGAGGGCGGGTGGCGGTGATGGTGTTGGCGAGGCCGATGCGGGTCAGAGGGGGAGCCAGCCGGTGACGTGGTGCCAGTGGTTGCCGTTGGCAAGGTGGTCGGCGATGGCTCGTTCGAGGGTGGTACGGCGGGGTAGTTCGGCGCCAGGTGGTTGGTCGAAGACGAAGGTGGTGACGTCGTCGTCGGCTTGGGAGACGACTGTTTCGGGGGTGAAGCGGCGTTGGAAGCGGAGGATGTTGGAGTCCTCCGGTAGGTAGTCGGCCAACTGTGGGTCGAGGAGCCAGGAGGTGCAGACGGCTCGTTTGTAGTCCTCGGCCGGGAAGTGTCGGGCGAAGAACGGGCGGGCCGCGGTCAGCGAGGAGTCACAGGCCTCGGGGGTGAGCGGCTCGCCGCTCGGGATGTGGATGTCCAGGATCGGCTCGCCGTGTCGGGTGGTCCGGTCGAACTGGAGCCGGCCGAGTCGATAGAGGCTGCCACGGAAGTGACGGCCGAACCAGTAAGGGCGGATGAGCTCGCCGTCGCGGACTCGGGAACCGAGCTGCCGCATCGTTGCCTGCGACACCTCTCGGGGAACCCCACGTGCCGCATGCCACGCAAGCACCTCGGGCAGGATCGTCAGGTAGGCGTACAACGGCAGCGTGCCGCTGTCGGCCGGCCAGGCCCGGCTTTCGAGGGTGCCGAGATCGCGCCGCAGTTCCGCGACCGCCGCCGTGAGCTGCTGCTCGTCCGGCGGCGACGCGAGAACTGCGGCCTGTTCCGTTACCGGAATCCCGACCCAATCCATCAGTTCACGCATTCACGACAACCTTCAGATACCCACCGCCCACCGGCACAACGCTGGCCGGCTGATTGTTCACCGTCACGGACCGGGCGTCCGGCGCGTAGATCCGCAGCGTGGCCGGGGCCGGCGCCATAGCAGACCGCCGTACGTCGATCCGCACGGTATCCCCGGCGTATTCGATCGACGCGTTGTCCAGCTTCCGCGACGCCTCGACATACGTCCGGGCGTCGACGACGACCGACGTTCGCTGCAGCATGTCGACACTCTGCACCGACCGGGTCCGCTTGATCAATGCGAAGCCGTCGTCGTACAAGAGGTCGTCGCGACCACCAGCGGCCAGGTCGACCCGCACGTGCCCGTCCGCAATCCGCTGTACGGCGGCCACGGTCGGCGCAGTCTCGAGCAGAGTCGTGTACCGCGTCGCCGCCACGCCCTCACGGCGAGCCAGTACGAACGGGATCGCCGTACCGGTCGATGCCGTCCCCGGACCGGTCTCGTGCAGGACGGTCGTTGCCCAAGGCTCCAGTGCGGTCAGCTTCAGACCGCTCGACCAAGTGCCGGTCCAGCGACCGTCCGCAGCCTTGCCTTCGGCAACGTTCTTCAGCAGGTGATAGCCGAAGTTCTTGTTGTCCGGATCGAGAACACAACAGGGCGCGGGACTCATCGGCACGGTCCCGATCGTCAGCGAACCGGCGCCGTGCCACGACTGGTCGAATCGGTGTGGTTTGGTGCCCTTGGCATCGAAGACGTCGAGCGAGTAGTCGTCGGTCATCAGCACCGCGCGTTCCAGCTCGACATCACTCAACGCCGGGACGCTGGCGTAGGCACCCTTGACCTCCGCATCCGCGACCTGCAGCCGCGGCGTGGTTCCGAAGTACTTCAGGGTGCCGCGCAGGTTCCGGTCCTGGCTCGTCCCATCCACGACCACCGTGTTGTGCGAGACCGTCTCGCGGTACCAGTTCTCGGTCAGATCCGCGTTGGAAGCGCCGTACACCTGACCGAGGTCGGTCGACTGCAGCCCGCTGGCACCGACGACATCCAGGTGCAGTTTGTCGGCATGCCCGTGGGTACCGCCTGCGATGCCGTAGTCGAGCCGCAGGTAGTTCGCCTGGAAGGCGTCGATCCCATGCTCGAAGCTCAGCACCGCTCGGGAGGCCGCCGAGGTTCGCACCTTGACCGTCTGCGCCGGCACGTCGGCCTGTACCCGGAGCTTCCCCGCCTTTGTCGCCAGTACGGCGCCGTCCTTGTCGAGGAAGGTCAGCTCCACCTTGCCGGCGCCACGCAGCGTCAGCGAGCCGACGTTGCCGCCCTGCACCGGAACCTCTCGCTGACCGTCGACCAGCAACTGGTTCGTCCACAGATCGACCTGGTCGAACCACAGCGCCCCGGTCCCCCGGTCGCTGCCGAGACTGAGCCGGACCGACCGAGTCGCCGCCGGCACCTCAGCATCGACGTCGTACGCCGTCCAGTCCGAATCACGCAGCAACGCCACACTCTTCGTCGACAACACCCGGCCGTGTCGGTCGAGGAAGCTCGCCGTCAACCGACCGGCCGTCGCGGCCGACGTCTTCGCCATGGCCGACAACCGGATGGTCGGCGTCCGGCGCCCATCGAGCGGCACGTCCTGCCGCAACCCACGCCAGCCTGACAGATCGGCAGTCACCCGCGCCGCGCGCTTCCCGTCCATCACGACATCCGTCACCCAGGATGCGCCGTCCAACTTCCAGTACGCCGGTACGCCGTCCGCCACCGTGGACTCGTCCTCCAGCCCGGGATTCGGGGCCAGGTTGCGACCGTTGTGCGACTGCAGAACGGCCTCACCGAGACTGGCGAAGTTCGTGCTCCCGACTCGCAATCCGGAGCTCGGTGGGATGCTGTCGGCGCCGTACCGCAGTGCCCAGCGGTCTGCCCGCGGCACCTTCGCATTCGTGTACGCGAAGTCGAGCGCGGCCGCGAACCGCGAATCGCCGTACTGGCCGTAGGCGAACTCGGCGAACTGCGTGAAGCTGACGCCGAACCGCCTGCCCCAGTTGCCACCGTCGCCGGCCGCTGGGACCGTCAGATCCGGATACAGGTAGGGCAGCAAGGTCGTGTACATCTGCTTGAACCGCGGATCGCCGAGGTAGTCGTGCTCGCCGCGAGCCGCAAGCGCGAGACTCGTCAACGCCTGCAGTGCGTAGACGTGGTAGCTGGCCGAACCCTCCCACCACCAACCATCGTCCATCCGCGCCTTGTTCAGCAGGAACTCCAGCCCGTCCTCGGAGTCGTGCAGCGCATAGTCCTTGTACGCCGAATCGTTCAGCGCGGCGCCGATCGAGTAGATGCCGGCGTCGTTCCAGGCTTGAAAGTTCGAGGTGGACGTCGGCCAGGAGGTCATCAGGTCGGCCAGCGGGCGGAGGAGGTTCTCCTCGATGTCCACCCGTTCGGCCGGTGTCAGCGAGTCGTGGATCAGGTCGTAGGCATCGACGAGGGCGATTGACGAGACCGCCTCGTCCAGCACCTGGTAGTGCACGCGGCCGTAGAGCCCGTTCAACGGGACTGAGACGAACTGGTCGGCGTAGTACTGCAGGAGGTCTCGTGCCTTTGCTGCATACCGAGGATCCGCGGTCAGTTGATACGCGAGGCCTAGATCCGCAGCACCTTGGGCGGCGTTGTAATGCCAGGTCTCGATCCAGGCGCTGTCGTAGGGTTCACCGGTGTAGACCTTCCCGTCGATCGGGCAGGTGTGCTCGGTCGGCTTGTCGTAGTCGAACCGCAGACTCGTGTTCGTGCCCGGGCACTTGTAGTTGCCGGTCCACGCGTTGTGGAACATCGTCTTGTCGAGGGGACGCGGCAACCAGTTGTCGGCCTCGGTCTTCACCACCTTGCCGAAGGCATCCTTCGCCCAGCCCTGGTCGGCAACCTTCTTCCGGAGCGCGTCTAGCTCACCAGCTGTGTTGAACACCTGTGGCTGCTCACCACGCACGGCCGCTGCCGCGACTCGCGTCTCGAGCCACGCTGTTTGCGTTAGCTCCGGTGCAGCGGCTGGAGTCGCGAGGAGCTTGACCTCGCGCGTCGTACCGGGCGCTTGTCCTGCTGGGGCGGTGACGAAGACCTTGACCTGGGCGGATGCGCCGGGGGCCAGAGTGATCGAGTCCGCTTCGAGCCTTGCTGTGTACGGCGCCGACGCCGACTGGTCGAGCTTGAGTCGGAACGTGTCGGCGACCTCGCGGCGGTTCGTGATCGTCGTGTAGTGCACAACTTCGGAGCCCGCGGCAACCGACTTGGTTACGGTGTCCGGCGACACCCAGTTCGATTCGGTGCTGACGCTGACATTGTCAATCCACGCCGTACCGGTCGCGTTGGTGACTGTCGGGATCACCTGGATCCGTTTGGTCTTGGCCGGCAGTCGCATGGTCCCGGAGATGCGCGACCAACCACGGCTCCCGGTGATCACCCCGGCGATGATCGATGAGCCCGTGTAGGTGGTTTGCCCGTTCTCGACGTACGAGAAGCTGAGGCTGACCCGCAACCCACCCGGTACGTCGGTGAAGTCCGACGACACCAGTTGATCGGTCCGCACGTCCGCGGCGACCGTGACTACCGGCCAGACGGCCTGGTCGACCTGCGTAGTGACGAACCCGCCGACCTTCTTCCCTGGCACGCCTTTCAGCCGCATGGCGCCTTCGCTGAGGTCATAGACCTGACTCAGGTACGGGGTACACCAGCCAGCCGCCGGACAGTTCGGATCGGTCGTCGTGGTGTCGAAGCCGGGGTTTGTCACCAGGTTGACCGGGGCACTCGCGTCAACCCGCAGATCGTCGAACCGAACTGTGCCGACCGCACGATCGAGCGCCACGCTGACGAACGCCGACACCGTTCCAGCCGGTACGGCGTACGTGGCGGTCTGCAATGTCCAGTTCTGGGTGCCTTGCAGCCGAACGCCTTGCCAGTTCTTCACACCCGCCGCATTGACGAACGCAATGTAGAGCTTCGCCGCATTGTCGGGGGTGGCACCCGGAACCACACCATCGAGTTTGACCTGCGCGGAAAGCGTCACCCGCGACGTGCGGCGGCCGTCCAGTCCGAAGGAGGCAGAGTTCGCGCCCTCCCAGGTAGTTCCAGTACTAGAGGTCACCTTCAAGGTCCTGGAATCCAGCGCAGCACCCGTCGAGAGTGTCCATCCATCCGGGTTTGCAGCCTCGAACCCCGGGTTCACAACAAGATTGCCGGAGGCAACCGAATCCTCGGGTAGTGCCGCAGTTGCGCTCACGGGTTGCAGCAGGGCCGCGATCAACGCGGCTGACAGCAGGTAGGGCCTCACATCTCCACCAGCTCTCGGCTTGCGGCGCCGCAGGAGGCGCGGATGACCAGCCGCGGGCGCAGCTGGACCTGATGAATGGGAGCGGTCTCGCCCTGGGTGAGGCGGCGCAGTAGCAGCTCGGCGGCGAGCGCACCGACTTCAGCCTTCGGTGGGGAGACAGCGGTTAGTGGCACTTCCCCCAGGTCGGCCACTTCGTCGTCGTAGGCAACGATCGCCAGGTCGCCAGGGACATCGAGTCCGAGTCGGCGGGCGTGCAAAACCAGTGCCGAGGCGTCGCGATCGCCTAGGCAGAAGACCGCGCTGACCTCGTTGTCGACACAAGTCCGGGCGTACGAGGCGATCTCCGAAGTGGTCCAGATCTCGCGGCGCTGGTTGACCTCGGGGATCACGGGCAGACCGAACTCCGTGATGGCCGCGTCGAATCCGGCCTGCACGGCATCCGCCGTACCAGTCCGAAGCCGACCGAGGTGGCCGATGCGTTGGTGGCCTAGCTCGGTCAGGTGCCGGACGGCGGCGTACGCGCCGCCTTGGTGGTTGGTGCAGACGTACGGCGTCGCGTCATCCAGCGTGGGATGGGGCGGCCGGCGCTCGATCAGCACATACGGGACCGGGAGTTCGGGTAGGTCCTCGAAGTACAGCCCGGGGTCGTCCATTAGATGCAGGTTCGGCACCAGCAGGAGGCCGTCGACGCCGGCCTGGAGCAGTTGGCGGGTCTGCTCGGCCTCGACCTCGAGGTTGTACTCCGAACTCGACAGGATCACCCGCACCCCGGCCGCACTCAGTACCCGTTCGATCCCCTCGATCACCTTCGGGTAGAAGTACGACGTCGACGGCACCAGTACGCCGACGAACCGGCGCTGCAGCCGAATGCCGGACGGCTGCGCGAGCACGTAGGTCCCGGAACCCTGCCGGCGCTGGACGATGTCGTCCTCGATCAGCAGGTCGACCGCCCGCCGGACGGTGTTGATGCCGACGCCGGCCGAGCGGGCCAGCTCCGGCTCGGTCGGCAACCGGCCGCCGACCGTCCAGACGCCGGTCGCGATCTGCTCGCGCAACTGTTCGGCCAAGGCCCGGAACTTCATCCCGCGGGGAACGTCCATGGAGGACATCGTGAGAGCCGATTCAATCCCCGTCAAGGCGTGTATTAGGAATGAATCCTGAGCTATTGCGGGCAAATGTTGCAGGGCACACGCTGAGCGGCATAGCAACGCTGGTTATTCATTCTCTCAATGGAAGGATTTCCCATGAGGCGAAGAATCCGCTCAGTGGCCCTGCTCACCGCCCTCACCCTGCTGGCCGCAGGTCTCGCCCAAGCTCCTGCCGTCGGCCAGACCTCCGCTCTGATGATCAACACGTTCGAGCGTCCGGCGTCGCAATCGGCGTACACGCGGGCCGCTTGGGCGACCGATGGCTGGAATGCCGACTGGGACGAAGGGATGAGCAACCGGACCTGGATCGACGGCGTCAACTTCCACCACAACGGCACCAAATCGCTGCGCGTCTTCTACCCCAAAGGCCAGATCGGTCCGGCGAATTCCGGCGCCCAAGCACCGTTCAAGCTGACCAAGGCCCGCGAGTACTACGTGTCCCAATGGGTCCGGTTCAGCAGCGACTTCAGTTGGGGTACGACCCAGTACGCCGGCAAGGTCGGTGTCGGCCTGGCCGGTGGCTTGTCCTGCTCCGGCGGCCAGCCCTGTAACGGCTACAACGGCTTCACGTCCCGGCTGATCTGGCGCAGCAGCGGGCAGGCGGCCATCTACTACTACAGCCTGAATCACAACGGCGAGTACGGCGATTACGTCAACCTGACCAACAGTTCCGGGACCGTGTTCAAGTGGCCGCGCGGCTCGTGGGTGAACGTGATCCAGCGGTTCCGGGTGAACACCGTGACGAACGGCGAGGCGAACCCCGACGGCCAGATCCAGGTCTGGTTCAACGGCGTCTCGGCCGCGAACATCTCCGGCCTGCGTTTCGTCAAGAACAGCGACCAGGTGGACAAGGCCTACTTCTCGTCGTTCGCCGGCGGAGCGACCGCCGAGTTCGCCCCCGCCAACGATTCCTGGATCTGGTACGACGACCTCAAGGTCTCCACCCAGGCCTCGGACATCTGCGAGCTCAACTCGTCCTGCTGAACACCTAGACTGCTGCCGGTGAAGATCTCTCATGTGGTCTGGGACTGGAACGGCACCTTGCTGCACGACAACGAGATCGTGCTGGCAGCGGTCAACGAGGTGTTCGTGGGCTTCGGCGGTACGGCGATCACGTGGGCGGACTGGCAGGCGGCGTACACGCGGCCGATGCGCGTCTCGTACGAGACGGTCCTGAAGCGGCTCCTCGACGAGGAGGAGTGGGCGCAGGTCGACAAGCTCTACCACGACCGGTACGACGCTTTGCTCGCCGAAGCCCTGCTCGCGGACGGCACCCAGGATGTGCTCAAGGGGCTGGCCGAATCCGGGCGGACGCAGTCGCTGCTGTCGATGTGGTTCCACGACCGGCTCACCCCGACGATCGGCGAGTTCGGGCTGACGTCGTACTTCACCCGGATCGACGGACTGGTCGCCGAGGTCGGTGGCGGTTCGAAGGCGGACAGCCTGATCCGGCATCTCGAGGCGCAGAACCTGGACCCGGCCGACGTCGTACTGATCGGTGACGTGGTCGACGACGCGGATGCTGCGCGGGCTGCCGGCGCGGGCAGCATCCTGGTCAGCACCGGCGCAATGAGCCGGGATGCCCTGGAAGCGACCGGGTTCCTGGTCACGGACTCCATCCAGGAAGCCGTCGCGCTGCTGAAGTAGCCCCACGCATGGATCCTCGGGTCACGGGCACCGGACACGGTACCCAGTGATCGGAGGAGAGCGTGAAGATCGGGTACTTCCTGTCCAGCGAGGAGTACACGCCCGCCCAGCTCATCGAGCAGGCGCGGATGGCCGAGGACGCCGGATTCGACGGTTTGTGGATCAGTGACCACTTCCATCCGTGGAACGACGAGCAGGGGCAGAGTGCCTTCGTCTGGTCGGCGATCGGAGCGGTCTCACAGGTGTGCGAGTTGCCGGTGACGACCGCGGTGACGTGCCCGACGGTGCGGATCCATCCGGCCGTGATCGCCCAGGCCGCGGCGACCAGCGCCGTACTGCTGAACGGGCGGTTCCGGCTCGGGATCGGGACGGGTGAAGCCCTGAACGAGCACGTGCTCGGGACGGTCTGGCCGACGGTCGACGTACGGCTGGAGATGCTGGAGGAAGCAGTTGAGGTGATGCGGCGGTTGTGGACGGAGGAGGGGTTCGTCTCCCATCACGGCAAGCACTACACCGTGGACACCGCCCGCATCTACACCCGGCCAAAGGAGCCGCTGCCGATCTATATGTCCGGTTTCGGTCCCGAGGCCACCGATGTCGCCGCCCGGATCGCGGACGGCTACATCACCACCTCACCCGATGCCGAGCTGGTCGATCGGTTCCGCACCAACGGCGGTGGCAGCAAACCCACGCAGGCCGGATTCAAGGTCAGCTACGCGCCGACCGAGGCCGAGGGTATCGAGCAGGCACACCGGATCTGGGGCAACTCCGGTCTCCCCGGCGAACTCGCCCAGGTGCTGCCCTCGCCGCGTCATTTCGAGCAGGCGAGTCAGCTCGTCACAAAGGAAGCGACGGCCAAGTCGGTCACCTGCGGGCCGAAGGCCGATGACCACGTCGACGCCTTCACGCCGTACGTCGAGGCCGGCTTCGACGAGATCTACGTGGCGAACATGGGCCCGCACTCGGTGGACATGATGAACCTCTACCGCACCGAAGTGCTCCCTGAACTCCGCCGCCGGCACCCCTAGGAGGAATCATGAGTACCAATCCCATCCCGGTCCCACCCGTCGAACCGTTGCCCGACCTCACCGATCCCGACGTCGAACCCACCCCGGCTCCGGAGCCGAAACCCGACGAGAACCCGGACGAGCAAATCCCGCACTTCCCGGAGGACTAGTGCCCGTCGGCGTGCACAGCCAGTAGATCGGTGATTGCGCGGTTGCACGGAGTCGGTACGCCGTGCGCACGGCCCCGGTCGACGACGTCGCCACTGAGCCATTGGACCTCGAGGCGGTTACCGCGGTTGAGGTCATGGTGCATCGACGACGTCATCTCGGCCGGGGCCTGATCGACGAAAGCCAGCCGGTCGTCGACGAAGTCAGCCGCGATCGGTACGCCGTGCGCGCGGGCAACCTGGACGACCTCCTCCATCACGTCCCGCAGGAACGCCCGCGACCGCGGGTTGCTGCGAATCGCGCCGATCGGCGTCCGCGTGCTCGTCGTCATCCCGGACAGGCCGACCAGGAAGACGAACTTCTCCCAGATGGTCCGCTCAATCTCGTTGCTGACAGCAACATCAATACCAGCCTCGGCACAGGCCGCGCGGAACGCCTCGACGCGATCCGACGCACTCCCGTCGTACTCGCCGAAGGCCAGACGTTGCAGCGTTCCCGTGTGCTTGATGACGCCGGGCTCGGCGATCGTCGCCGCGATATAGGCAACCCCGCCGACGACATGCTCGGGTCCGAGAATGCGACGCAGTACCTCGTCCTTCTGCACACCGTTCTGGAACGAGATCACCGCCGTCTGCTCCCCCAGCAACGGCTTGATCAGCGCAGCCGACTCCTCGGTATCCCACAACTTCACCCCGAACAACACGACATCCGCCGGCGCCAACTCGGACGGATCATCCGTCACCTCAACCGCCGGCAAATGCAGGTCACCAAGCTCGCTCTGCACCCGCAACCCATTCACCCGCAACGCCTCCAGCTGACGACCCCTGGCCACGAAGGCAACGTCATGCCCCGCCGCCGCGAGCCGCCCACCGAAGTACCCGCCGATCCCGCCCGTCCCCATCACCGCAATGCGCATGGGGCAAGCCTTACACAGGACGATCAGGCCACCGCGGGCTGGACGATTTCGAGGAGATTACCTTCCGGATCCTTCACGTAGGCGAAGCGCATCCCGGCCCGGGCCGCGGGCGCCGGCGGACTGACTTCGCACGCCCCGGCCGCCAGCAACTGCGCGAACGTCGCGTCCAGATCATCGACAGACAGAGCCCAGTGGAAATAGCCCTGTACGGCGGCTCCGGCGAACGGATCGGCGAATTCCTGCGGCGCCGAACCACCCCGCTCGATCAGCTCGAGCTTCAGCCCGTTGGCCGCCCGCAGGATCACCGTTCGGACCTGAGCCTCGGGCAACTCGAGCTCCTCCTCGACGAATGTCAGGCCCAGCGCACGTCCGTAGAAGGCGCGCTGCGCGTCGAGATCGGCCACCGACAGGCCGATGTGGTCAAAGTTAATGGTATTCACATCAACGAGCGTAGCACCTGAAGTTAATGCTGTTAACATCGATCTCATGACTCCTCGGGCCGGCTATCACCACGGCGATCTGCGGAATGCACTCGAGCAGGCCGCACTGCAGTTGGTCGCCGAACGCGGACCCCAGGGCTTCTCGCTGGCCGAGGCGAGCCGCCGGGCCGGGGTCAGCGCGGCTGCGCCGTTTCGGCACTTCGCGAACAAGGAAGCCCTGCTCGCGGCGCTCGCCCTGCGCAGTTATCAGGAGCAGCGGGAGCGATTCGCCGCCGCGATGACCGGAGTCGCCGACCCGGCCGAGCAGCTCGCTCGGTTTGCGACGGCGTACGTCGAGTTCGCGGTCGACCAGCAGGCGTTGTTCGATGTAACCTTCGGCGCCGGGTTGGTAAAGGCTGACCACCCTGGCCTGGAAGAGGCCGGTCAGCAGGTCCTCGACGTACTGCGGGAGCCTGCCGAGCAGCTCCGAACCACCCCGGACGCGGCTGTCGACCTGATCCACACGATCGCTGCCACAGCCCACGGATTCGCCGCATTTCTGCGTGAAGGTGTGCTTGCAGACCGCGCGCGAACGGGTTTGCGCGCGGCGGAAGCAGCCCGCGTACTTGCCCAGCACGCGGGCGAGCGCTTGCCGGGGTGAGCCGACGAGGGTTCGATAGGCGCTTGTGGAGCAAACTGAGGTAGACCGCGGCGTCTCGTACCGGACCTTGATCTGGCTGGCGGCGGCCGCGTTCTCGACTGGGATCGACGGTTATGTGCTGGCGGGGCTGTTGCCGGCGATCGCCGATGACCTGCGGGTCAGCGAGGCGGCGGCTGGTCAGCTGATGACCGTCTTCGCGCTGACCTCGGCTATCGCGGCTCCGATCCTTGGTACGGCGACCAGTCGGTGGGAGCGTCGGCGGACGATCGCACTGTCGCTGGCGGTGTTTGTCGTCGGCAACCTGGTCGTTGCTCTCGCACCGAACTACGGGGTCGCCTTCGGCGGTCGGGTGATTGCGGCGCTTGGTGGGTGCCTGCTGAACGCGGTGATTCTGGGGTATGTGATCGCGCAGACTCCGATCCGGCATCGCGGGAAGGCGCTGTCGTTCGTGCTTGGTGGGTGGATGACCGCGACCGCCCTCGGCGTACCTGTCGGGCTGGTGATCGGGCAATCCAGTTGGCGCTTCCCGATGATCCTGGTGGCCGTGGTTGGCACGATCGCGTTGGTCGGGATCATGCTTCGGCTGCCTGAGCTGCACCTCCCGGCCGGGACCTTGGCCGACCGGCTTCGACCGCTCCGCCAGCCTCGGTTGCTGGCCGGTCTGCTCGTCACGGTCGGCATCCTGTGCAGCAGCTACACCTGTTTCACCTACGCGACGCTGATCTTCGGACCGACCTTCCGGGCCGACTGGATGATCATCCTGATCATGTTCGGGTACGGCCTGTTCAGCATGCTCGGCAACGCCGTCACCGGCCGCCTCACCGATCGCTTCACGCCGATCCGCGTACTGACCGTCGTCCTCACCGGCCTCCTGCTGAACTCGATCATCGGCGATGTCGCCCTGACGTTCGCGCCAGTCACCGCGGCGGCCGTCATGGGACTGCTCTGGTTCTTCCTAGCCGGCGTCGGCAACGGCGGCGCCGCCGTCCCCCAGCAAGCACGCCTAGGCGGCCTAGCCCCAGACTCAGCCGCCATCGTGATGGCCCTCAACGGCAGCGCCATATCACTCGGCGCGGCCCTAGGCGGTGGCCTCGGCGGAATCACCCTCGCCGCCGGCGCCGCACCCCACACGTTGCTAACAGTCGCCGCAACGATCCTCGCCCTCACGCTCGGGCTCCACCTACTAGTCGCCCGAGAGCGGACTACCTAGGCGCGGTGGTCTGCGGCGAGCTCGGCTGCCAAGGCGAGCGTGGGTTCGTCCAAGGTTGCAGGTTGCAGTACGGCGGTTTGGGCGTAGGCGGCGCGTAGTAGCAGCTCAACGGAGTTGGCGCGGCCTGGAGCCTCTGTCTCCACGGATCCCACCGAGGCTGGGTCGAAGGGGAGGTCGAGGTGGCGGTAGATCTCCGTCAGCAGCGGGCGTAACTGGTCATCGTCGCCTAGGACAATCAATGCGCTGAACAACCAGCCGTTGCGCACAACGCGTTGTCCGGTGCCGATCAGCTTCACCACGCCACGCGCGTTGACACTGTGCGCACCCGGACAATACTCCCCCGGTACGGCGCCAACTCGCGCGTCGATCCCGAGATCGCGGAGCACACCGGCGTACAGGTCGCCGTAGTGTGTGAAGCGCGACTCCATGCCATCCGGAGCGAGGCGCTCACTTCGAACGTGGTCAACGACCAGCGCCTCAGTCGTATACGCGACCGGCCGTCCGCCAACCGCCCGCACCAACGGCTCGAACCCGGCATCCCGAGCAGTCCGTACGGCGGCCGCGAAGCCCGGCAGTCGGGTATCGCGGCGACCGAATACCACGACCGGATCAGCCGGCCGATAGATCCGGAGTGCCTCATCGACAAAGCCGTCCGAGGCCCGTCGTACCAGCGCATGCGCGACTGCTAGCTCTAACGCTCCCTCTTTAGACGGCACAGAACCTTGTTGCAGAGGACCCGAGTACACATGCACCTCGAAATGGTGCCACGGGCCGCTAGGGTGCCTGCATGGAGGAGGCCAGCCCCGAGGTCCAGGCACGGGTTCGCACGAGTTTCGAGCACCAAGGTCTGATGGAACATCTCGGCGCGCGGCTGACCCGCATTTCTCCGGGGTGTGTGCACATCGAGTTGCCACGGCGCCCCGAAGTCACCCAGCAGCACGGCTACTTCCATGCCGGTGCGACCAGTGCCATCGCTGACAGCGCAGGTGGCTACGCCGGCCTCACGCTCTTCGCTCCGGACAATTCGGTCCTGACCGTGGAGTTCAAGATCAACCTGCTGGCGCCGGCTGAAGGCGACTACCTCGAAGCAGTGGGCAAAGTGCTCAAATCCGGTCGTACGTTGACTGTTTGTCAGCTCGAGGTCTTCGCAGTGGAAGGTGATCGTCGCATGTCGGTGGCCGTCGGGCAACAGACGTTGATGCAGATCGCGGCCCGCCCGGAGCACTGAAACGTTGAGTGCTCAGACACATTTCGTCGGGGTCGTAGCGGCATTGTCTCGGGGTCCGGCAAGGTCTGAAAGAAGTTGACCGTGCGTACATCTTGACGGGGCCGGTCAGCATCTGACTACTGTTAGTGAGTACCCCGACGGGGTCGGACAGTAGGCGATCTGGGGACGCCGGAATCCGTATGCCACTCGTCGTCGCTCCGTCCATGCCATCAGACAGCTGACCCGCGCTGAGTCCTGGCTTTGTCATGCCTTGACAGCACATCCAGCGCGGCCAGATCCACATCGTCCTCACCTGCCCAGACCACGCAGGCGTGGTGCTGACGCATGCCCGCAGTCGATTCGAAACGGTGGTGTATTTGCCATGACCCTGACCGAACCTGATGTGAGCGCTAACGGCCAGCCGCAACTGAGCCTCGGCACGGCGGCCGCCCGCAACCTGGCCACGACCACGAAGTCCGAGCCGCAGATGCAGGGCATCACCTCGCGGTGGCTGCTCAAACTGCTGCCGTGGGTGGAGGCCAAGGGTGGCGCCTACCGGGTGAACCGCCGGCTGAGCTACGCCGTCGGCGACGGCCGAGTCACTTTCACCACCTCCGGTGCGGAGGTCCGGGTGATCCCGCAGGAGCTCTGCGAGCTGGGCATGTTGCGCAGCTTCGACGACGTCGAGGTGCTGTCCGCCCTCGCGGACCGGTTCGTCCAGCGCGACTTCCAGCCCGGCGACGTGATCGTCGAACGCGGCCACCCGGCCGACCAGATCTGCCTGATCGCCCACGGCAAGGTGAACAAGATCGGCGTCGGCAAGTACGGCGACGAGACCGTGCTGGAGACCCTGATCGACGGTGATCACTTCACCTACAAGGCGATTCTCGAGTCCGACGACCTGTGGGAGTACACGGTCAAGGCACTCACGCCGGGCACGCTGCTCACCTTGTCGCAGCAGTCGTTCGAGGAGTTGATCGGCCAGTCCGACAGTCTCCGCGCGCACATCGAGAACTTCCGCAACAGCCCCGAGGCTGCCAGCAACGAGTTCGGCGAGGCCGCCATCGAGCTGGCGGCCGGCCATGCGGGTGAGTCCGATCTGCCCGGCACGTACGTCGACTATGAAACGACCCCGCGTGAGTACGAGCTGAGCGTTGCGCAAACCGTCCTGCGGGTGCACACCCGGGTCGCGGATCTCTACAACCACCCGATGGACCAGACCCAGCAGCAGTTGCGGCTCACCATCGAGGCCCTGCGCGAGCGGCAGGAACACGAGATGGTCAACAACCGCGACTTCGGCCTGCTGCACAACGCGGATCTGAGTATGCGGATCCCGACCCGCAGCGGACCGCCGACGCCGGGTGACATGGACGAATTGCTCAGCCTGGTCTGGAAGGAGCCGGCCTTCTTCCTCGCACACCCGCGGTCGATCGCCGCGTTCGGCCGCGAATGCACCAAGGCCGGTATCTACCCGGACTCCGTCGATGTCGGTGGACACCGGCTGCCCGCGTGGCGCGGCGTACCGATCTTCCCGTGCAACAAGCTCGGGATCAGCGATACCCGGACGAGCTCGATCATGTTGATGCGGACCGGTGAGGACACCCAGGGTGTCGTCGGCCTGCACCAGACCGGCCTGCCGGACGAGTACGAGCCCGGCCTGTCGGTGCGGTTCATGAACATCAGCGAGAAGGCGATCATCAACTACCTCGTCAGCGCCTACTACTCGGCAGCAGTCCTGGTGCCGGATGCATTAGGAGTCCTCGAGAACGTGGAGATCGGCCGCGAGGGCTGATCGATGGCTGGTCACGGGGGAACGCAGCCCTATGAGCTGCCCGACTTCTACGTGCCTTATCCCGCCAGGATCAATCCACACCTGGAGGGAGCCCGGGCGCACAGCAAGTCCTGGGCCTACGAGTTCGACATGATCGACGTACCGCAGGAAGGGCATCACGTCTGGGACGAGCACGACTTCGACTCCCACGACTATGCGCTGCTGTGTGCGTACACCCATCCGGATGCCACCGGTCCGCAGTTGGATCTGGTCACCGACTGGTACGTCTGGGTCTTCTACTTCGACGACCATTTTCTCGAGCTGTACAAGAAGACCCGGGACATCCCGGCCGCGAAGGCCTATCTCGACCGACTGCTGGTGTTCATGCCGGCTGAAGGCGAGATCACGGAGGTCCCGGAGAATCCGGTGGAGCGCGGTCTCGTCGATCTGTGGAACCGCACCATCCCGTCGATGTCGGCGGACTGGCGGCGGCGGTTCCGGCTGACCACCGAGGCTCTACTCGCCGAGTCCCTGTGGGAGCTGTCGAACATCAGCGCCGGCCGGATCGCCAACCCGATCGAGTACATCGAGATGCGCCGCAAGGTGGGTGGCGCACCCTGGTCGGCGAACCTGGTCGAGTACGTCACGGCCGAGGTACCGGAGGCGATCGCGGAGACGCGGCCGATGCATGTCCTGAGTGACACGTTCTCGGACGCCATCCACATGCGCAACGACCTCTTCTCCTACCAGCGCGAGGTCGAGGTGGAAGGTGAGGTCAACAACGCGGTGCTGGTGATGGAGACCTTCTTCGGTTGCCCGACGCAACGGGCGGCGAACCTGGTCAACGACATCCTCACCTCGCGGTTGCACCAGTTCGAGAACACGGCCGTGGTCGAGGTCCCGCAACTCCTCGCCGAGAACGGGATCGACCCGCAGGGGCAGCTCGACGTACTGAACTATGTGAAGGGTCTGCAGGACTGGCAGTCCGGTGGGCACGAGTGGCATCTGCGGTCGAGCCGCTACATGAACAAGGGCGGCAAGGCAGCGACGACAGGCCTCGGTACGTCGGCGATGCGGATCGTCTCGTCGTTGATCGCGACGGCTCCCTACCGCACGCGCAGTCACAGCTTCACGCCGTACCAGCCGGTCGGGCCGACGACCTTGCCGGACCTCTACATGCCGTTCAAGGCCAAGAGCAGCCCACACCTAGACACCGCGCGGCTCGAGGTCCTGCAGTGGGGTGCGCAGACCGGTATCACCGACGGGACGATCTGGGATGCCCGGATGCTGGCGGCGTTCGACCTCCCGCTCTGCGCCTCCGGCATCTTCCCGGATGCCTCGGCCGAGGAGCTCACACTGGCGAGCGAGTGGCTGGCCTGGGGGACGTACGCCGACGACCTTTACCCGCAGGTCTTCGGCCAGCGACGTGATCTGGCCGGCGCCAAGGCGACCACCGCACGTCTGTCGGCACTGATGCCGCTCGACCTGGTCGGCCCACCACCCGTGGGTCCGTTGGAGGTGTCGCTGGCCGATCTGTGGCAGCGGACCGCTGGGCCGATGTCCGACGAGAACCGGCGAGCCTTCCGGCAGGCGGTCGACTCGATGACCGAGAGCTGGCTGTGGGAGCTGACCAACCAGGCGCAGAACCGGATCCCCGATCCGGTCGACTACGTCGAGATGCGGCGCCGGACGTTCGGATCGGATCTGACCATGAGTCTGTGCCGGATCGGCCACGACCGCCGGATCCCGCCGGAGGTCTACCGATCGCGTCCGGTGCAGGCGATGGAGGCCGCGGCCGCCGACTACGCCTGCCTGCTGAACGATCTCTTCTCGTACCACAAGGAGACCCAGTACGACGGCGACTTCCACAACGGGGTCGCGGTCGTGCAGAACTTCCTGGCCTGCACCAAGGACGAGTCCGTTGCCGTGGTCAACGACTTGATGACGGCCCGGATGCAGCAGTTCGAACGCGTCACCGAGAACGACCTGCCCATCATGATCGCCGACTTCGGCCTCGCCGACGACGTCGGGCAAGCAGTGCTCGGGTACGCCGAGGAACTCCGCAACTGGATGTCCGGAATCCTCGTCTGGCACGAAGGCTGTCATCGCTACAAGGCTTCCGATCTACCGCATCGCACCGCCCAACCACTCCGACTAGGCATTCCAACTGGACTAGGCACCTCAGCCTTCCGACTCGCTAGAAAGGCCGGTGCAGCATGACCGTCGACCACACCGAACAAGCCCAGCTCAGCCTCGGTACGGCGGCTGCCCGCAAACTGGCGACCACCACCAAGACCGTCCCGCAGATGCAAGGCATCACCCCGCGGTGGTTGCTGAACCAGCTGCCCTGGGTGGAGACGAAGGGCGCGGCCTTCCGGGTGAACCGGCGGACCACCTTCGCGGTCGGAGACGGCCGGCTCAGCTTCTCGGTCACCGGATCGGACGTCCGGGTCATCCCGGCCGAGCTCACCGAACTGCCGCCGCTACGCGGGTTCGAGGACGAGGAAGTGCTGACCGCGCTAGCCGAGCGCTTCCACCGCGATGACGTGCAGCCCGGTGAGGTGATCGTCGAATTCGGCAGCCGCGTGGACGACGTCGTACTGATTGCGCACGGCAAGGTTTCCAAGACCGGAGTCGGCGAGTACGGCGCCGGCACCGACCTCGGGACCGTTGCCGACGGCGACCATCTCGGTGCGCAACTGCTGACCGAGCCACCGGAACACCTCTGGGAGTACACAGCCAAGGCACTGACCAGCTGTGTGGTCCTGCGGCTCAGTCGCCAGGACTTCACCGAGCTGCTCGATCGATCGGAATCGTTGCGCACCCAGCTCGACGGCTACCGCGAGCGCCCACGGCACGCGCAGAACAAGAACGGTGAAGCGGAGATCGACGTCGCGTCCGGTCACGCCGGTGAGGACGTCCTGCCCGGCACGTATGTCGACTACGACCCGGCCCCGCGGGAGTACGAGCTCAGCGTCGCGCAGACGATCCTGCGCGTGCAGACCCGGGTCGCGGATCTCTACAACGACCCGATGGACCAGACCGAGCAACAGCTGCGGCTGACCATCGAGGCGCTCCGCGAGCGGCAAGAGTGGGAGATGTTCAACAACCGCGAGTTCGGGCTGCTGCACAACGCGGACTACAACCAGTGCATCTACACCCGCACCGGTCCCCCGACACCGGACGACTTCGACGAGCTACTCACCCGGCGGCGCAAACCGCGGTTGCTGCTCGCCCATCCGAAGGCGATCGCCGCGTTCGGCCGGGAGTGCACCAAGCGGCGCATCTACCCCGAGAACACGGTGGTCAACGGCAAGACCGTGCACGCCTGGCGCGGCGTACCGCTGCTGCCGTCGAACAAGATCCCGATCTCCGACACCAACACCACGTCGGTGCTGGTACTGCGAACCGGTGCCGACGACGAGGGTGTCATCGGGCTGCACCAGACCGGCCTGCCGGACGAGTACGAACCGGGCCTGAACGTGCGGTTCCTCGGCATCAGCGACAAGGCAGTCATCTCGTACCTGGTCAGCACCTACTACTCGGTGGCTGTTCTCGTCCCGGACGCGCTGGGCGTTCTGGAAAACGTCGAGCTCGGTGGATGAGAGGGATGAGATGTCAACACTCCAAGAGGCCACCAGTCAGAGTGGTCGTTCGGCGTCCGAGGTTCTCGCGTGGAGCCGTGAGGTTGTCGACCCCGCGCTCCGGGCCGCGATAGCCACCCTGCCGCCGGCCACCCGCCGGATCGCCGACTACCACTTCGGCTGGGCCGACGAGGATGGCCGACCGGCCCACGCCGACAGCGGGAAGGCGATCCGTCCGGCCCTCGTCCTGCTCACCGCACAAGCAGTCGGCGGTACGACGGAACCCGCGCTCCCGGCCGCGGTCGCGGTCGAGCTGGTGCACAACTTCTCCTTGCTGCACGACGATGTGATGGACTGCGACACCTCGCGACGGCACCGCGCAACCGCGTGGACCGTGTTCGGACTCGGGCCGGCCATCCTCGCCGGTGACGCGTTGCTCGGCCTGGCGTTCGACGTACTGGTCGGGAGCGGTCACCCCGCTCGTGGCGAGGCCGCGAGGATCCTCGGGGCGGCGGTTCAGGAGTTGGTCGACGGGCAGTTGGCCGATGCCGAGTTCGAGACCCGGGACGACGTCGTACCGGCGGAGTGTGTGCGGATGGCGCAGCTGAAGACCGGTGCGTTGCTCGGGTGCTGCACGGCACTCGGCGCGCTGCTCGGCGGTGGCCGACCTGACCAGGTCGACCATCTCCGCCTGTACGGCGAGGATCTCGGGCTCGCATATCAGTACGTCGACGACCTGCTCGGCATCTGGGGGACGCCGTCGGTCACCGGCAAGCCCGTGTACTCCGATCTCAGCCGCCGGAAGAAGTCGCTGCCGGTGGTTGCCGCACTGGCCTCCGGTACGCCGGCCGCTCGGGAGCTCGCCGCTTTGTACGGGCAGACCCACGAGCTGTCGGCCGAGGAGCTGACGACTGCGGCGGCACTGGTCGAGACGGCCGGTGGTCGTGCGACCAGCCAGGCCCAGGCCGATGCCTTGCTGAGCGGAGCTTTGGGCTCACTGATCAGCGCCGGTGCACTCGCACCCGCGTCCGTCGAACTGGAGAGGCTGGCACGGCTCGCAACCCGTCGTGATCACTGAAGGGGGGATCCGATGACGACACGAAGAACCATCCTGCTCGCGTCACCTCGGTCGTTCTGTGCCGGGGTGGAACGGGCGGTCGACATCGTCGAACGATTACTGGCGGCCCGCTCCGGGCCGATCTATGTCCGCAAACAGATCGTCCACAACACCAGAGTCGTCGACGACCTTCGCCAACGGGGGGCAATCTTCGTCGACGAACTCGACCAGGTGCCTGAAGGCGCCACGGTGGTGTTCTCCGCGCACGGGGTCGCGCCGGTCGTCCACCAGGACGCCGCGCGGCGCGGACTCGACGTGGTCGACGCCACCTGCCCACTCGTCACCAAGGTGCACATCGAGGCTCGCCGGTACGCCGCTCGCGGGGACACCGTCGTCCTGATCGGGCACGCCGGTCACGAAGAGGTGGAGGGCACACTCGGCGAAGCACCCGAGCAGACCGTGCTGGTGGAGACCCTCGCGGATGTCGAAGCACTGCAGGTCGACGATCCGGATCGGGTCTCGTACCTGACTCAGACCACGCTGGCCGTGGACGAGACCACCGCCCTGATCGATGCCCTCCGCAACAAGTTCCCCGGCGCCCGGGGACCGGACACGGCGGACATCTGTTACGCCACCACCAACCGGCAGTCCGCGCTGACCGTGATCGCCGAACAGGCCGATCTCGTCCTCGTGGTGGGGTCGGCCAACTCGTCGAACTCGGTGCGCCTGGTCGAGTTGGCCGAGCGGAACGGCACGACGGCGTACCTGGTGGACCGGGCGGACGACGTACCGGTCTCGTGGTTCGACGGTGTTCAGGTGGTCGGGCTGACGGCGGGTGCCTCGGCACCGCCGGAGCTGGTGAACGAGGTGATCGAGCGGATCGCGTCCTGGGGTCCGGTCGAGGTGATCGAGCACGAAGTGACCCGGGAGACCGTCCGGTTCACGCTACCCCCGGCGGTGAGGCAAGTATGACTCTGTTCGTGAGCGGTTTGCTGTGGGTCGGCGGCATCATGATCGTCACCGGCGTCCTGGCCGTCGTGCTGCGCAAGGCCCGGCAGCGCGTCGGCCGGGAGGCCAACAACGAGGTCGCCGGGCAGGTCTTCACCGTGGTCGGTGGCGTCAACGTGGTGATCGCGGCGTTCGTCCTGATCTCGTTGTTCGACGGCATGGACACCGCGTCCAAGACGACGTACGACGAGGCGAACGCGCTGGTCGCGGTCAACTGGTCGGGGAACACGCTGGCCGAGCCCACTCGGTCCCGGGTCGAGGAACTGACCAAGGAGTACGCGACCCAGGTCGCCGAACGCGAGTGGCCGGCGATGCGGGACGGGCGGGACGTCGGCGCGCAGGGCTGGACGCTGCTGTCCGAGCTGCAACGCACGCTGGAGAACGCGAAGACGACCAGCCAGCGGCAGGAAGAGAGCCGGGTCCAAGCAGTCAGCCAGGTCTGGAACGTGTACCAGGCCCGGCAGGAGCGGCTGAACTCCAGCGGCAGCGGCGTCAGTTCTGTGGTCTGGTTCGCGATCATGATCGGCAGCGTGATGTCGGTGGCGCTGATGTTCATGTTCGGTGGCCCGGGGCTCTACTCCTACGCCTTCATCGTCTCGATGCTGGCCGGCGCGATCGGGTTGCTGCTGTTCGCGATCTACCAGCTGCAGAACCCGTTCAGCGGTGGAGCCGACGTCGGTCCGGAAGCGTTCCTGTCCGCACTCTCCCGCTTGGGCGACAGTGGGTGAGGCCCGTCGAGCACTCGCCTGCTCAGCGGTGGTCGCGGGCGCCGCGGCCGGTGTTGTCCTGGTCGCCGTACCGTCCGAGGCGGCGACCCCCGAGTGCTCGATCTACGACTTCCGGTCGACCGGGTTCACGTCGTTGTCCCGGATGGTCCGGGTCGACCTGCCGGCCGGAACCTCGACGGATCTCGGTCGGCTCGACTATCAGATCCAGGCCGCTGGGTACTCGACCAGGCAAGGGCTCGTCTACGGCGTGGCGACCAGGGACAAACACGGCTGGCTGCTGCGCCGGCCGCGGCTGCTGACGGTGAACAGCCGGGGAGCGGTCACCGATCTGGGCGAGGTACGGCGGGGTGTCGGGGGCCTCGCCGATCCGGTCGGTGGCGCGGTCTCCGGGACGAAGTTCTACGTGCGGGATGTACATCGGCTCTTCACGATCGACATCGATCCAGGGAGTCCGACGTACCGGAAGGTGGTGGGTGATGTGCGACTGAAACCTGTGACGCTGGGTCTGTCGGTGGACGACTTCGGGGTGTCGCCGGTGAGCGGGACCCTGTACGGCGTCTCGACGTCCGGGCACACCGCGAAGCTGGTGAGCCTGGATCCGCGGAGCGGCTCGGTGCAGACCGTCGCGTCGGTGCCGGGGATCCCTTGGCACGACTCGTACAGCTCGGTGGTGGTCGGGGCATCCGGGGTGTACGCCGTTCACACCGGGCACGGGCGGCCGAGCCGGGCGTTCCTGATCGGCTTCAATGGATCGGCGCGGGAGATCGCGTCCTGGCGGCCGGTGGCGTTCAGCGAAGCCGCGGGCTGTCTGCCGCGCGTCGCGCCACCGCCACCTCCCCCGACTCCAACGCCGACCCCTCGCCCGCCGACACCGAGGCCTACTCCTCGGCCGACGCTGACACCCACGCCGCCGGTCCCGCGGCCGACCCCGAGGCCGACGCCGACACCCGCTGTCCCGGTGCCGCCGCGGCCGACTCCGACGCCTACTCCCACTCCTACGCCGACCTTTGAGCCGCAGGTGGTTGTGCCGCCACCTTCCAGCCCGACGCCAACTCCGACACCGACACCGACGCCGCGTCCGGCGCAACCTGCGGAGGAGAAGGAGTTCGTCGCGGCTCAGCAGGCAGCTGCCCGGCCGCCGGAAGCCGATCGCGCAGTGCAGGTGATGCGACGCTGGTCGCTGGCGACCATCATCCTGATCATGTCCGCCGGTGCCGCGATGGCGGCCACGCGCAGAATGCGGCGCTCGTGACCGCGCCCTGCGTCGAGGCCCGGCGCGAGCACGAACTCGGCGTACTACATGATGCCCTGAACAAAGACTCCGGCCTGATCCTGGTGGTCGGCGAATCCGGAGTGGGCAAGACCCATCTCCTGCGCCAGGTGGCGTCCCGGCATTCGGTGCCGTGGTTCATCACCCAGTGCCTCGCCGGTACGTCGTCCCTCGCGGCCCTGCTCGAGGTTCTCGGTGTCGACCCTGCCGAACCCGATCGGCGCGGCGCGGTCCTGCGCGGACTGGCGCACCTCGGTCCGATCGTGCTCGCAGTGGAGGACCTGCAATGGGCAGACCCGGAGACCTTGCGGCTGGTGCGGTTCGTCGCTGCCCGAATACCGAAGGGTGTGCACGTGGTCGTGACGTGCCGGCCGGAGGCCATCGAGGCGGGCTTCCTCGCCGAACGGCTGACCGAGATCCGGCTCGGTCCGCTCGATGCCGGCGAGGTGCAGGCGGTGGCCGCTCATCAGCTGGGTGGACATCAACTGTCGCTGAATCTGGCCGAAGAACTGACCCGACATAGTGGCGGTCTTCCCTTTGCAGTGCTGGAGTTTCTGCGCACGATCAAACCTGGAACCTCGGTGGAGAACGAGGTACGACGAGCCCTGGTCGAGACCCCACCGCCGGTCGCGTTGCGGGCGTCGCTGGGGATCCGGATGCGCGAAGTGCCGGAGTCATGTCGACATGTCGTTCGGGCCGCGGCGGTCTTGACGACTGCGGCCCCGGAGTACCTGCTCGGCACGGTGGCCGGGTTGACCGGGCCGTCCTTGACGGCGGCGATCGACCACGCGCTGGCCACCGGGCTGCTGCACGAACGGCGGCCCGGACTCTACGATCACCGGCACACGCTCGCTCGGCGCGCGGTGCTCGCGATGCTGCCGCCAGACGAATTGCGGCGGTTGCACCGGCAGGCAGCCAGGGCGTTGATGGGGATCACGCCGGCACCCCACGCGCGGATCGCTGAGCATGCCCGGAGGGGTGGCTTGCTCGGCACCTGGCTGACCCACGCCGAGCTGGCCACTGACCACTTGATTGCTGGCGGCAACTTCATTGCCGGAGCCGACCAGCTCACCGCGATGCTGGAGGTGACCGCCCTACCGTGGACCGATCGGGCACGGCTCGCGACCAAGCTCGGACGGACTGCACTCGCCGACAACGCGCGGTGGAACGACGTGATCGCCGTACTGGGTGAGGTGCTGGCCGAGTCGGAGGTTGCCGGGATGACGCGCGGGCGGCTGCGGTTGATGCTCGGGTTGTTGTTGCATGACCGGGCTGGTGACATTCGGGCCGGACGGCGGGAGCTGTGCGCGGCTGTTCCGGAGTTGGACGGTGATCCCGGGTCGATCGCTTGGGCGTTGTCGGTGCTCGCGGTCCCGACTCGTGGTGGTGAGCCGATCGCCCAGCAGCGCGTGTGGATGCGCCAGGCCCGGTCGCTCGTGCAGGAGACGGTCGACGGGGTGACGCGGTACGCCGTACGGACGAATGAGGCTCGTTTCCGGCTTGCCACGGGTGAGCTTGATCCGGCACCTGGTGCCGAGGCGGCTGCGGCGCGTGCGTGGCTCGGTCAGCGGCAGACGTTCGCGAATGTCGGCACGGATCGGTATTCGCGAGCCGTGGTCGCGGCGGCGCAGGTGCGGGTCGCGTTCGCGGCGGCCGACTGGGCGACGCTCGAGGAGCGGTTGACGCGGGCAAGGGCTGCGGCCGAAGGTCTGCCACTGGTGCTGGCAGAGCTCGACCTGGTCGACGGCCGACATCGACTGGCGCGCGGTGATGTTGCTACAGGCAAAGAGATCCTCGAGACAGTGATCGCCCGGACTGCGCTCGGACCGTGGCCGCTACAAGCCGCGGCGGTTGCCGCGAGCCCCGAGGCCGCCTACGAGCAGTGCCTGGACATCGTTCGGCGCAAGGGGTTGTGGGCGATCTCCGGTGATCTGGTCATCCAGGTCTGTACGACGCTGATGCGGGCGAATCGGGTCGAGGATGCGACGCGGTTGGCGGATGAGTTCATCGAGGCGGTCGGGGATGTGAACGCTCCGGCGGCTGCTGCGGCGGCCGCGCTCGTCGATGCCGTCGTACGCCCGTCGGTTCCCGCCTTCGGACAGGCAGCGGCGCAGTACAGCGCTCTGGGTTGGCGATACTACGAGTGTCTGGCGCGCGAGCAGCTCGGGCATTACCTGCTGGGCAGAGGCGACGCCGAACACCTGACCGAGACGGCTCGCACGTACGACGCCCTGGGCGCGCGGGGTGATGGCGAGCGCTGCCGCGATGCGTTGCGGGCGGCTGGTTTCGCGGCTCCACGTAAGCGCGGACGACGCGGGTACAACAACAAGCTGTCCCCGCGGGAGCTCGAAGTGGCCCGGCTGGCCGCGCAAGGCCTCACCAACCGCGAGATCGCCGAACAGCTGAAGCTCTCGGTCAGCACCATCGAGGACCACATCACGAGCACCTTCCGCAAACTCGGTGTTGCCCGGCGCAACAGCCTGGGGCCGTTGCTCTGAGCATCATGTCCGGACATATGAGCGCCGGTGGGTGTGAGATCTGCGGAAACGGGTAATGGCGGGGGCGCACGATCCGAAACCATCGAAGGAACGGGGAAAGACGATGGGTATTTTCGACAAGGCCAAGGACGCTCTCGGCGAGCACGGCGACAAGGTTGACGAGGGCATCGAGAAGGCCGGCGACCTCGTCGACGAGAAGACCGGCGGCGAGCACGCGGACAAGGTCGACCAGGGCCAGGAGTTCGCCAAGGACCGCCTCGGCAGTCTGGGCGGCGACGACCAGCAGAACAGCTGAGCCACCGCCCGGTCACCGTCAGCTGATGGCGGTGACCGGGCTCGGCGACGTACCCTCCTGAACAGGGGCTGATGCAGGGGGGAACTGCTGATGAGTCGGCTGCGCCGTGCGCTGGTATGGATCTCAGGGGCTTCGGCCGGATTGGGTGCTGCGCTGGCGGCGACAGTCCCGTTCGAGGTTGTGGAATTGATCGACATCTCCCGACGTGGCGGTACGGCGGGTGCTCACCATCTGCGGGTGGATCTGGCCGACCCGGCGTCCTGGCCGGCCGTCGCCGAGGACTTCGACCGGCGCACGACCGATTTCACCGGGGACGTCGTGGTCTTCATCCACGGCGCCGCGACGCTGACCCCACTCGGATCGGCAGATCGGGTCGACAGTGCGCAGTACACCCGTAACGTTCTGCTCAACTCGGCCGCTGCTCAGGTGCTGGGTCATGCGTTTCTCACCGCGGTCGCCCGAGTGCAATGCGAGAAACACCTGATCATGGTGTCGTCCGGGGCGGCACGGCGTCCGCACGAAGGTGAGTCGAGCTATGGAGCGGGCAAGGCGGCTATCGACCAGTGGGTCCGCACAGTCGGGCCGGAGCAGGATCGGCGTACCTCCGGCTGCCGAGTGATCTCGGTTTCACCGGGCGCGGTTGACACCGAGATGCAGGCCGAGCTGCGCGCGAGCTCGGACGAGCAGGTGCCGGAAGTGCGGCGGTTCCGGCAACTCGAGGCTGACGGTCAACTGGCCAAGCCCGAGGACGTCGCCCGGATCATCTGGTCCCTGCTGGACCGCGAGCTGCCGAACGGCGCCGTACTGCACGTCCGCGACGTCACTTGACGCGAGACCGCCGACGCTTGGGGTGACAGCCCTGGATGACGGGCACGCTGGGGAGCGACTGCGGCTCGGGTGGTACGACGGGCTGATCCGCGGCGAGTACGAGGATCCCGCGCTGGTTCAGCCGGCTGTACTTCGAGTACGGATCGTCCGGATCACCGAGCAGGTCCAAGGTCAGCACGATCACCGCGGAGACGTGCTCCTCGGTCGTCGCGGCCTCCAGCAGTACGGCGAACCCGTCCGGATCGGTCAGCGCGTCATCGACGTGCACGGTCCCGAGGGTGTGTCCCTGGGCCCGCGCGGCATCGGCTAGTAGTTGCTGCTCCATACCGATCTCGAAGTGGCGCAGCGAGCATCGCCTGTGCACGTAGCCCAGAGCGAGCGGCATCGGCCTGCTGATCATCATGGTCTACTCACCCCCGTCCGGTGATTGCACCGACCGGGCCAGCCGGTGCACTTGCCGCCGTGTCGCTGGGTACAACTCGGCGTACGTGCGGAACAACGTCTCGTAGGTGGAAGCGGTCGCCGGATCCGGGCGCACGGTGTGATCGAGCTGCGCCCAATCGGTGTCCGGGGCAACCAGTCCGACACCGATCGCGGCCAGCAGCGCGTCGCCGTACGCGGCGCCGATGGTCTGTGCGGGAACTTGTTGCTCAAGGCCACTGACGTCGCTGACGATCTGCGTCCACAACCCGCCCTGCGTGCCACCGCCGACCGCCACCACGCGCGCCGGCTGACCAGCTGCGGCCTCGAACTCGGCCACGATCTGACGCACGCCGCAGGCAATGCCTTCGTACGTCGCTCGCAGCAGGTGCCCGCGTCCGTGTCGCAGGGTCAGGCCGGCGATTACGCCGCGGGCCAGCGGGTCGTAGATCGGGGTGCGCTCACCACTGAAGTACGGGAGCATCACGAGACCCTCGCTGCCGGCCGGTACGGCGGCAGCCTCGGTCACCAGCGTCTCGAACGGCACTCCCCCGGTCAGGTCCTGCAACCAGGTGGTGATGATGCCGGAGGTTGCCATCCCGGCGGCCAAGGTGTGCGAGGCCGGGTCGACACCGGAGGTGGTCCAGAGCCCGCGCACGCTGGTCGGTGCGGTGAGCACCTGGACGAAGAACATGGTCGAGCCGTACATCAGCATCAGATCGCCGGGCTTGCGGACGCCGACGCTGAACGCCTCGGCCCAGGCATCAACAGTGCCTGCCACGACCGGAGTGCCCGTGGCCAGACCGGTAGCAGCCGCGGCCGCCTCATGGACAATGCCGACCTGGTCCGCCGGCCAGACCAGTCGCGGTAGCGCCAGACCGGGCAGCACTTCCTCGACCCAGTCGGTTGCCCACTGCTGTTCTTGGATGTCGTAGAACGGGTCGCATTGACTCGCGGTGTGGTGATCGAGCACCCACTCACCGGTCAGCTGCGCGACGACGTACGTGTGTGCGCTGAACCAGCGGTCCTGTGCTCGCCAGTCGGAGTCCGCCATCCGCCGCAGCCACGCCAGCTTCGGACCGATCGCCTGGCTGGACAGGTCCTTGCCACAGCGGGCCAGGATCGCATCGGCGCCGAGCTGCTTGGTGATCTCGTCGATCTCCACGGTTGCGCGGGTGTCGACGCCGTACAGGATGGCTTTGCGGCGCGGCTTGAGGTTGTCATCGGTCTGCACGACACAAGGCCCTAGCCCGGAAACGCAGACCGCCGCAATCGACTTGTCCGGGTGCGCCGCGGTCAACTCACGCAGCACCTCGACGACATCACCCCACCAGTCCCGCTCGGCGTCCATCTCCGCCCACCCCGGCTGCGGGAACGTCGGCGCATGATCGCGTCGCGCCATCGCCACCACAACGCCATCAGTCGTGGTCAGCACACCCTTGGTGCTGCCAGTCCCGATGTCGACGCCGATGAGGTGACTCATGCGGTCACTCTCCGGGTTGGGAGAAGGGCGGACAAGGCTGTTCCCCAGGTGTTCAGCAAGACCATGGTTACTAGCAACAAGCCCTGGCAGATGTTCACTACATGCGAGCTGACGCTGAGGGATAGGAGTCCGGCGCCAAGGAGCTGCATGGCGATCGCTGCGATCACCACTCCGGCGACAGTCAGGTAACCGCCTTCCGGATCCACGCCGGCCAGTACGGCGATCACGACGGCCAGCAGCACGTAGGACGAGCCGTAGTCCGAGTTCGCGCCACCGGCTCGCGCGGAGATGATCAGACCGGCCACGCCACCGAGTGCACCGCTCATCACGTACGTCGCCAGCAGCACCCGGCCACGGCGGATACCGCTGAAGTCGGCGGCGGTCGGATTCGCGCCGACCAACCGCATCCGGAAGCCCAGTGGAGTCTTCGCGACGACGATCCCGATGATCACGGCGGCGATCAGCATCACCCAGAAGATCAGCGGTACGCCGGCCACGGTGAGCAAGGCGATGCGCGTGAACGAATCCGGCAGTCCTTTGACCACAGTCCCGCTCGACGCGACCAGTGCGAGTCCTGAGAACAACTGACCGGTCGCAAGCGTGGCCAGGATCGGCGGCACGTGCTTGAAGCCGACCAGGTATCCGTTGACCGCTCCACACGCCAGTGCAACCCCGACCGCGGCCAGCATCGCGAGACCCGGCGACTGATGGCCGTTCGTCATGATCAGTGCGGCGACGACACCGGACAGGTTCGCGATCGACACCACGGACAGGTCGATTCCGGCGGTCAACATGGTCAACGCCATGGCCAGGCTGAGGATCGCCACCTCGGGTGACGCCAACTCGACGTACTGGAGGTTTTGCCCGCTCAGGAAGACCGTGGGGTTCAGGATGCCGAACACGACGACGATCGCGACGGCGACCACCAGAAGCCGGATGAAGCTGGCTCGGGTGCCCATGGTGAGCAGCAAGCTGCGGAGGCGCTCAGGCATTGGTCACCTCCGGCGCGGGCGCATCCAGGATCGGCCGGATCCGTTGCCGACGGCTGATCGCGGTCTGCAGCAGGATGCCGCCGATCAGCAGGGCGCCGACCGCGGCCCGCTGCCAGATCGTCGGGATACCGAGCGGGACAAGCGACGCGGTCACGAGAGAGATCAGCAGTACGCCGAGCACCGCGCCACGGACGGTGCCTCGACCACCGGTGATCGCGACACCGCCGAGCACCACCGCGGCGAGGGTGTCGAGCTCGCGACCCATGAACGTGGTCGGGTCGGCACGTCCGCTCAACGTGATCGAGATGATCCCGGCGAGCCCGGCGACCGCACCGGCGATCGCGAACACCAGCACGCGGGTTCGCGGTACTGAGATCGCTGCCCTGGAGGCTGCCTCGGCATCGCCGCCGACTGCGAAGATACTGCGGCCGGCGATCGTGAAGCGCAGGAACGCCCAGACCAGCACGCAGACCACGAGTACGACCAGGATCAGCACGTTGAGGCTGGTGGTCCCCCGGACTGCCCCCTTCACGGTGATCAGGTGCGTCGTACCGAGTGTTTGCAACGGTTGCGGCAGGGTCGAGATCACCTCACCGCCGACGAACGCGAACATCGCCCCGAGGTAGATCGAGCTGGTCGCCAACGTCGCGATCAGCACCGACGTCCGGGCCACGATCACCACGGCCGCGTTGATCAGGCCGAGGCCGAGGCCGATCGCCGTACTGATCGCGAAGACGGCCAGCGCACCGAAAGCGCCGTCACCTTGCGGGCCGTACTTGACCGTGGCGTAGGCGGAAAGGATGCCGACGGCAAGGAACGAGACGTCGATCCCGCCGGAGACCACGACCAGCATCACGCCAACCGCGAACAGCATGCCGACCATCGAGGCGGTGAGCACGTTGAAGAGCGTCTGCAGTCCGAAGAAGTCCGGGAACTTCAGGCTGACTCCGAGGACCAGGAGCGCCATCAACCCGACCAGGAGCAGCTCCTGGTTCGCCATCACTCGCCTCACGCGGTCACCGCCGCGACCACGGTGTCTTCGCGGAGTTGATCACCGCTGAGCTCACGGACGATCCGGCCGCTGCGCACGACGAGCACGCGGTGGCACATCGAGATCAACTCGGGGACGTCGTCACTGATGATCAGAACGCCAAGACCCTGCAGGGACTGGGCATTCAGTACGCCGAGGATGTCGAACTTGCTGCCGACGTCGACACCGACGGTCGGGCCGTTGAGGATCAGCACCTTCGGTTCGCCGACCAGCCACTTGCCGAGCAGCACGCGCTGCGCGTTTCCGCCGGACAGTGAGCGGACCGGATCGGTCAGCTTGCCGAGCTTGATCCGGAGGTCGCGGACCACGCGTGCCTTCCGCCGCTCGATCGCTTCGGACTTCAGGAAGCCACGCCGGGCCGGCAGGTGGGTCGCGACGATGTTGTCGCCGATCGGCTGATCGAGAAACAGGCCTTGGGTCAGCCGGTCCTCGGGGACATAGCCGATGCCTGCGGCAACCGCATCGGCGAGCGCGTTGATCGGGGTCGCCTTGCCGAGCACCTCGATCGTCCCGGTCTGGGCGGGCTTCACGCCACAGATCGCCTCGGCGATCTCGGTCCGCCCGGAACCGAGCAGCCCCGCCAGGCCGACGATCTCGCCCTGACCGATCTCGAGATCCACATCCGCGAACAGCGGCTCCCGGCCGAGCCCGGTCACCTTGAGCGCCGGGGCGCGACCCTTGTTGCGGGGTGCGACCCGGTCGAAGCTCTGACTGCCACGGCCGGTCATCGTCTCGGCCAACGATGCGTGGGTGAACTCGTCCGGCCGACCACTCGTCACGACCGCGCCATTCCGCAGTACCGTCAGGCGCTCGGCGATCGAGAAGATCTCCTGCATCTTGTGCGAGATGAACGCCAGCGCGACCCCGGCCTCCTTCAGCCGGCCGACCGCCGCGAACAGCGCGTCGACCTCCTTCCAGGTGAGGGCGGTCGTCGGTTCGTCCATCGCGATGAACTTCGCCTCGTGCGCGAGCGCCCGCGCGATCGCGGTCAACTGCCGCTCGGCCACGGTCAGCTCGCCGACCGGGATGTCCAGCTCGATCTCCACCCCGAGCCGTACGACGGCCCGCTCCGCCAGAGTGCGGGCCGCCGTACGGGAATAGAGACGCCGGCCGCCGGCCACCGAGCCGGGGAGGGCGATGTTCTCGGCCGCGGTCAGGTTCGGCATCAGGCTGAAGTCCTGGTAGATGACCTCGATCCCGGCCGACAGGGACTGCCGCGGCGTGAGGTGGTCGTACGTCGTCCCGTCGACGATCACGTGGCCGGACGTCGGGCGGTAGGCGCCACTGATCACCTTGAGCAGGGTGGACTTGCCGCACCCGTTCTCACCGGCGATGCAGTGCACCTCGCCGGGGCGGAACGCGACGCTGACGTCCGTCAGTGCCCTGACGCCTCCGAAGCGCTTGGAGACGCCGACCGCCTCGACGATAGGTGCTGACATCTGTGCCCGTTCAGAAGTCGTGGATGCTTCAGAAGTCGTAGTTGCCGACGTCCGCCTTGGTCAGCTTCAGCTGGGCGTCACCGAGGAACACCTTGGGGTTCTGCGGCGAGACTTTGAGCTTTTCATACCCCTTCACCCCCAGGTTCGTTCCTTCGGCGAGCGGCTTGCCGTCGACGATCAGCTTGGCGGCGCTCAGCATCGCCTCGCCGGCGAGCTGCGGGTCCCACAGGTAGATCGCGTCGATCGAGCCGTCGTTGACGAACGCCTTGGTCTGCGACGGGACGCCGGTGCCGAACACGCAGGTGTCGTTCTGCAGTCCGGCCTCCTTGATCGCGCGGGCGATGCCGGGGACATCCTCCGACGACCCGCCCTGGAAGCCGGTCAGTTTGGGGTGCGCCTGGAGCAGCTCCTTGGCCTTGCGGTACGCCTGATCACCGTTGTTGTTCGACTCGACCGGCGTACTCACCCGCTTCATGCCGGGGAACTTCTGCTGCTGCAGCTCGTACCCCGCGGTCGCCCAGGCCATGTGCGTCGCGGCGGTCAGCGTGCCGACGAACTGGACGTACTCGCCGCTGCCCTTCATACAGGCAGCCAGGTCGCCCATGATCGTCTGCCCGTACGTCGCGTTGTCGAACGCCTCGATATCCGCGTCGACATCGGTCAGCGCCGGCGCCTCGTGGGTGACCACCTTGATACCGGCCGCCCGGGCCTGCTTGATCACCGGGATCACCGAACCGGGATCCGACGGCACGATCGCCAGCGCGGCCGGCTTCTGCGCGATCAGGCCCTGGATCAGGCTGACCTGCTGCTCGGGGCTGTTCGTCGACGGTCCGGTCTGGGTCGCGGTCACCTTGGCGGTGGTCGCGAACTGCTTGACGCCCTGGTTCATCCGATCGAACCACGCAATGCCGGTCAGCTTGACCACATTGATGTAGGCGCCGCCCGCACTGGATGAGGAGGAGGGGTTTCCGGCGGGCGGCGCCGTCTTGCCCTGATCCACCGTCCCGCACCCGACCAGCATTGCAATCAGTACTGCGCCGGGCACTAGCAGTGACGGCTTCTTCATGCAAAACTCCTCTGGCGGTCGGCAAACCAGCGTTTGTCTTGTCATGCACGTTTCCGCACGACCACTGCACGAATTCGTGCAGTGCGCCTCACTCTGGCGGCTGGTTCCGGTCTATGTCAATGGTGAGTGACGACCCGATTTCGGGCAGTCAGCACCTTACCGGGCCGGTGACCGATGGTTTACAGTCGTGCACTACCCGGAGGGAGGCGACGGATGCGGTTACGACTCAACACCCGCCAGCGGGCGATCCTCCGCGAGGTCGAGGGCCGCGAGTACGTCGAGGTCAAGGACCTCGCCCACCGCCTCGACGTCGACGTCTCGACGATCCGCCGCGACCTGCAAGGCCTCGTCCGCGACGACCTGGTCGAACGCCTGCACGGCGGCGTCCGGCGCCGTACCGTCGACAGCCCACCGGTCGCCTTCGCCACCACCCCCGACAGCGGCGTCGACGCCATCGCGCACACCGCCCGCCGGATGGTCCGCAACGGCGACCGGATCGCCCTCGGCGCCGGCGTCTGCATCGACCGCCTGGTCAGCACCCTCCTCGACGTCGAAGACCTCACCGTCGTCACCACCGACCTCCAGTCGGCCGAACGCCTCAGCCGCCAACCCAACATCCGCGTCGTCATCGCCGGCGGCGAACTCCGCGACGCCCCCGGCTCCACCGTCGTCTCCGGCGCCGCCACCGCCGAGTTCCTCGCCACCCAGCAAGCCGACTGGGTCTTCCTCGAAGTAGACGGCATCCACCCCTTCGCCGGCATCACCACCTCCCACGCCTGGCACGTCTCCACCGCCAGAGCGTTGTTGTCGGCCGGCGACCGCCGAGTAGGCCTGGCCCGCTCCCAAGCCTTCGGCGCCCGCTGCGTCGGCTTCATCGCCGAAGCCTCCGAACTGGACCTGGTCATCACCGACGACCGCCTCACCGACGCCGAACTCCCCGCCTTCGCCGGCCGCATAGTCCGAGCCTCCCTGGACCCCACCGACGACTGGCGCACCGAACAACCCCCCACCTACCACCCACCCCGCCGCCTCTAACACCTTGCCCGGAGCATTTTCGGCGCCACGACCCGAAAATATTCCGACCAGCGCAACCAGCAGTTGTGATGGCCCGGCGGTCCACGCAACCTCGCCGTACGTCCCGCCCCACACCGGCCCCAGTCGCGTCGCACACCGGCTTCGCTCGCGCCGCACACCGGCTTCGGTCGCGAGACACGGTGGCTTCAGTCGCGGGCGCACGGTGAATTCAGTCGCCGCCCACGACACGGATCCACCGACTGTCGGAAGAGTGTCGCCGGAAACCCCTTACCAGCAACACGGTCCTCCCACTCAACCCGCAACTTCTCACATTCGCACACCGGCTTCGGTCGCGAGACACGGTGGCTTCAGTCGCGGGTGCACGGTGGCTTCGGTCGCGGGGGTGATGTGACAGCGGGGCCGGGGTGGTGGAGCTTGTTTGTGGCTAGTGGTTGGTCGGAACATTTTCGGCGCCACGACCCCTGGGGTCCCGAAGAGGTTCCGACTAGCGCGGCATCAGGCACCTCAGCCATCGCCCCTCAGGCCTCGGCGACGTGAAGGGCGGGCGCCTGGCTCGCCATCCGGCTCAGCCATCTGCTTGGCGCGCCCTCTTGTTTTGTCGGCCGTCTTTTGACGGTCGAGTCGCGTACGGCGGCCGGGGGCGCAAGCGACTCGGCCGGGGGGCGTTCGCTGTGGCTGAGCAGGGCTGCGGCCGACTAAAAGAAGGGGTGGCTGGGCAGTGCGGTGGCTGAGGGGGATGGCGAGGCCGGCTACCGGGGAGCCACGTTGTCTGGGGCTGACGGGCTTGGGTTGCCGTTCAGAAAGCGCACCTGGCAACTCACCTCACCTCACCTCACCTCCCCTCAGCCTCACCTGGGCTGGATGCTTGGGGCGGTAATTTTTTCTCATATAGCACCCCAAAGTTACCGATTCAGGCGGCTGTGGCTGGGGTGGCGAATTGGGTGGCGTGGAGTTCGGCGTAGAGGCCGTTGGCGGCTAGTAGGTCGGTGTGGGTGCCGTGTTCGCGGATTTGGCCGTTGTCGAGGACGAGGATCTGGTCGGCGTTGCGGATGGTGGAGAGGCGGTGGGCGATGACCAGGGAGGTTCGGCCGGTTAGGGCGTTGGCCAGGGCGGCTTGTACGGCGGCTTCGGACTCGGAGTCGAGGTGAGCTGTTGCTTCGTCGAGGATGACGATTGAGGGGGACTTGAGGAGCAGGCGGGCGATGGCTAGGCGCTGGCGTTCGCCGCCGGATAGGCGGTAGCCGCGGTCGCCTACGACCGTGTCCAGGCCGTCCGGCAGGGCGTCGATCATGGGGGCGATCTGGGCGGCCGTCAGCGCTTCGTGGAGCTCGGCTTCGGTTGCTTCAGGGCGGGCCAACAGCAGGTTGGAGCGGATGGTGTCGTGGTACATGTGCGAGTCCTGGGTGACCACGCCGATCACGTCGTGGAGTGAGCCTTGGGACACTTCGCGGACATCGTGACCGCCGACCAGGATCGCGCCGCCGGTGACGTCGTACATGCGGGAGACGAGCGAAGCGAGGGTGGTTTTGCCAGCTCCGGATGGGCCGACGACGGCGACCATTTCGCCGGGGCGGACCGAGAAGCTGACGCCCTTGAGGACCTCTTCGCCGGTCTCGGCCGACAGGGTTGCCACCGACTCGAGTGAGGCGAGGGAGACCTCGGCCGCGGACGGGTAGTGGAAATGGACCTGGTCGAAGTCGATCGACGGTTCGACGTCGGGCGGGAGTTCTTTCGCGTCCTTGCGGTCGGCAACCATCGGCGGGAGGTCGAGCACCTCGAGCACTCGCTCGAAGCTGACCAGCGTGGTCATGATGTCGACCTGGACGTTGGACAGTGCGGTCAGCGGACCGTAGAGCCTCGCCAGATAGGCGGTCAGCGCAACGACTGTGCCGATCCCGAGTGCGCCCTGTACGGCGAAGACGCCGCCGACGCCGTACACGAGCGCCACGGCGAGCGCTGCGACGAGAGTGAGCGAGACGCGGAAGATACCGGCGTACATGGAGGTTGTCACACCGATGTCGCGAACGCGCGCGGCCTTGTCGGCGAAGTCCTTGGACGACTCCTGGCTGCGGCCGAAGATCTTGGCCAGCATGGCGCCGGCGACGTTGAAGCGTTCGGTCATGGTCTGCGCCATGGTCGCGTTCAGCCGGTAGGTCTCGGCTGTTGCCTCGCGCAACCGACCGGCCATCAACCGGGCCGGGAGGATGAAGAGCGGCAGCAGGACCAGCGCGAGCAGAGTGATCTGCCACGACATCACGAACATCGCGGCAAGCACCAGGGTGACGCTGAGGACGTTGCTGACGACGTTCGACAAGGTGGACGTGAAGGCTTGTTGGGCGCCGAGGACGTCACCGTTGAGGCGCTGGATCAGCGCACCGGTTTGGGTGCGACTGAAGAAGGCGATCGGCATCTGCTGCACATGATCGAAGACGGAGGTGCGCAGGTCGTAGACAAGCCCCTCGCCGATCCGCGCGGAGAACCAGCGCTGGGCCAGCGTGACAGCACCGCTGACGATCGCCAGCAGAGCAACGACGAGCGCGAGCCAGATGACGAGAGCGGTGTTCTTGGGGACGATGCCGCGGTCGATGATCGCGCGGTACAGCAACGGAGTCGCCGCGCCGGCGCTGGCGTCGATCGCGACGAGCAGGAGGAAGGCGGCCAGGTAGCCGCGATAGGGAACGGCGAATCCGGCGATGCGGCGCAGGGTGCCCGCGGACAGTTTGTGGTGCCGGACGGAGGAGTCCTTCAGCAGTGAGCGCATCGCTCGCCCACCACCGCCTCCCGCCCCCGGCATTCCGGAGATCTGTGACATCGAGGCCTTTCGGTTCAGGATCAGATATACTGAGGTTACCTCACTATGAGGCAAACTCACAAGATTGCTCCCCGTTAGGGCTTGTCGCTTGGTTCCGCGCCGTAGCGAGCATGTGCTCGGTGCGGCGCATCGGTGTGCTGGAGGGGAGGCCTCGATGCTTTTCCATCGTGGCCTTTCCTCCAGTGCGGCGAGGTGCCGTGCCGAGTGCAGCGCAGTAGGCGGGGAACCAAGCGACAAGGCCTAAGCTCCTCCCGTGACCGCGTCCGACGACACCGCCGAACAGATCGCCGCCCGGCTCGACGGCATCGTGCGCAGGCAGCGGCGTGCCGCGAAGGCTGATGTCGAAGGCCTGACCCACGGCCGTTTCCGCGTCCTGCGCACCCTCGACCAGGCCGACCGGCCGCTGCGGCTGAGCGAACTCGCCACCCAACTCGGCATCGTTCCGCGCTCGGCCACCTCAGTCGTCGACGACCTCGAGGCCGGCGGTCTGCTCGCCCGCCAGCCCGACCCGCACGACCGCCGCGCCACCCTGGTCGCGCTCACCCCGGCCGGCGCCGACCTGCTCGCCACCGTCCGCCGCAATCGCCGCGACGCGATGGTCACCCTGCTCGACCGCCTCACCCCGGACGAACAGTCCACCCTGCTGGGCCTCCTGAACCGCCTCGCCGACGACTGACAGATTCCCCCAGATCCGGTACGGCGATCGCTAGCATCCGAACCGTGTTGAGGTGGTGGGACGGGATCACGCGGGGGCTACTCGCGGCGGCAGGCGTCGTACTGCTGCCGGTGCTGTGGGTCCCGCACTTCCTCGACGCCATGACCATCCCGGCCTTGCTGATATGGGATGTTCTGGCGCTCGCCTTCCTGAGCCGGCAACTGTGGATCATGCGGTGCGGCCGAGCGGCGCCCGATACCGAGGAGTCACCGGCCTGGTTGTTGTCGGCGCGGTGGATACAGTTGCGATTCGGGGCGCTGCTCGTGGCCAGTGCGGCCGGACTGTCGAGCGGGTTGCTGATCGTGCAGGTGAACCCGGATGACGCGGGCCTCTACTGGGACCTGTGGATCATCCGCTCGCTAGCCGCGATAACCGTCATACTGGCTTGGCTGATCCTGCATCTCGGCTATGCGATGCACTACGCAAGCATCTACTTCGCAACCGGTCATGGCGTCCGGTTCCCGGGGACCGGTACGCCGAACTTCCTCGACTTCGCGTATTTCGCGTTCACGATCGGGGCGACGTTCGCGACCTCCGATGCCGAGATCACCAGCAGGCGGCTTCGGCATGCGGTGATCTGGCATTCGGTGCTGTCGTTCTTCTACAACGCCGCCGTCCTCGGGATCGCGATCGGCGCGTTCACCGGCAAGTAGCTACTGCCGCAGGTGGTTGATGATGCCGTCGATGTCTTCGATCATGCGGTCGTGGCGGATGAAGTGGCCGCCGCCGTCTTCGTGGTGGGTGTACGGGATGCCGGCCTGATCGAGGGCAGCCCGGAACTCCCGATGCCCGGCCAGGACCTGGGTTTCGTTGATGTAGTCACCCGGGTCGGAGCTGGGCGAAGTGCCGGCGACGAGGAAGATGCGCTTGCCTCGGTAGCGTTCGAGGTTCTGCATCGGGTTGTCGGCGGTGACCCGGGCCTCGTCCCAGGGGACGCCGTAGATCGTCCCGCCGTTGAGTTCGACGGCGGCCGACGACGCGTTCGCCCATTGCGCGACGAGGCCGCCGTCGCGCCGGATGCTGGCCGGGCCGGAATGCGAGCTCACCGAGGCGAAGTGGCCGAAGTACTTGGCTGTGTACTTCAGGGCGCCGAAGCCGCCCATCGAGAAGCCGGACACGGCGCGCCCGGCGAACTCGGCGTACGTGCGGAAGTTGGCGTCGATCCACGGGATCAGCTGATTGAGGTGGAAGCTCTCGTAGTTGCGCGGGCCGACATTGGTGGTGACCGGGTTCGAGTACCAGCCGGCCTTTCCTCCGTCCGGCATCACGATGATGATCGGCTTCCCCGCCGTCCACGCCCGGATACCCTCGCGATCGAAGGTGATGAAGTCCTGCAGACCGCCGTGCAGCAGGTAGAGAACGGGGTACCGGCGACCGCCGCTTTCGTGATAGCCATCGGGCAGCAGCACGTTCACTGCGGGCTGCCAGCCGATCTCAGCGGTCTGGAAGCGGTAGTACCACATCCGCGGATCCGCCTGGTTGCTGTCGACGATGTGCAGGCCGAAACCGTCATCGGCAGCGCTGGCCGCGGCAGAGGTGGCCAGAATGGTTCCAGCGCCGAGGCCTGCCGCGACCGTCAGGCCGCCGGCGGCCTTCAGCACGGTTCTCCGGGTGGGGCGGTGCTCACTCACCATGATCTCCTGGGGAGAGAAGGGACAGTCACCGTAAGTCACGGTGACTATCTAAGTTAGTACCATAACTTAGGGGTCAGCAGATTCGAGGAGGGTCGTGACAGGGACTTCGCCCCGGCGCAAGACCGGTGGCCGGCAGGCGCAGATCGGGCTCGCGGACATCGAGCGCGAAGGACTGCGCCTCGGCCTCGCGAACCTCACCGTGAACGGCGTCGCCGGCGCGCTCGGCGTCACCCCGGCCGCGCTCTACCGCCACGTCGACGGCAAGTTCGGCCTGGAATCGGTGGTCGGAGAGGCGATGCTCGCCGACCTGCGCGTCGTCGATGACCCGTCCGACGAACTGAACGCTCACCTGCTGTCGTTCGCCCAACAGCTCCGCACGTTCATCATCGACCGGCCCGGACTCGCGGCGTACCTGCAGACTCTGTTCCCCCGCGGCGCCTCCGGTTTGCGCCTGCAGCGCGAGGCGGTCGAGGCGCTCGGACGACGCGGGTACGGCGCTGCGGGAGCCGTCATGTTGTCGGGAACGGTCGCGTCCCTCGCCATCAACCTGACCGCCGCCGAGGAGCGCCACCGGCCGTACCACGACGGGCCTCATCAACGGGAGCTCGAGAAGGTCTACGCCCTGCTCGCGACCGACGAGGTCCTCGCGCCCGTTCACGCGGAACTGCCGGCCATTTCCAGCGGCGACTACTTCCTGATGGTGATGACCGCCTGCATCCGCGGCCTCACCACCGCGGCCCCACCCAACCGGCCGGTGACCGAGATCCTCACCGATCTCGGCCTGACCGATTGAGCAGTTCGCTCAATCGACGGCGTCCGCGACGAGGGCGGTGGTTTGGTCGAGACATGCGTATTGCGAAGACATCACCCGCTGAGGCGGCTCAGTTGTTGCGGGACGACCAAGGCCTGCTGCTGGCCGCGGTTGACGGATTGACGGAGGACGAGCTGCGAGCGCCGTACCAGGTGAGCGACGGACCGCTCGGCCACTTCTGCGACTCGTTGCACGACCTGCTCGGCCACGTGCTGATGTGGGACGAGATCACGCTCGCTGTACTGCGCGATGCCCGGAACGGGCGGATGCACTGGAGCCTGGATCCGCGCTGGGAGACTCCTTCGGCCGGGAGCGCCTTGAATGTGGGCGGGGTCGAGGCTGGGCGGCACATTCCGTCGGAGTTGACCTTGCACCGCTACCGCAGCGTGGGCGCTGCGTTGCTGGCCGAGATCGAGCAGTACGACGACGTGGCGTGGGTCGATCCGGCGACGGGCGGCGGGTACGACGGTGGGATCGGGGCGCTGGCGGAGTACGTGTCGACGCCACCGGGTCACGAGGTCTTCGGCCATGCGGCGCGCCACCTGAAGGCCGCATGAGCACGGTCGTTGCCGAGAGCATCGACAGTCCGGTGTTCGCCGGTGAGACCGATGCCTTGCTCAACCGGTTCGCGAACGAACCGGCCGGTCCTTCACTCGGCCCGTACCTGGCCCTGCTGAACGACCGGTTGGAGCTTCCGGACCCCGAACTGGCCGGGGTGGTCGATCCGCGGACGAACCCGCGCGATCTCCGGATCGAGCTGCCGGGACGCACACTCGAGGCGCGCATCTATCAGCCTGTTCACAGCACTGGCCCGGCACCGATCGTGCTCTGGCTGCACGGCGGCGGGTTCATCGGCGGTCACCTGCGCGACATCGAGTACGCGACGTCCGGGATCGCTGCCGCCGGCAACGTTGTGGTTGTCTCGCTCAACTATCGGCTGGCTCCCGAGAATCCTTACCCAGCCGGGCTGAACGACGTACTCGACACCCTGAGCTGGATCCGTGAACACGCATCCGAGTTGAACGGCGACGGGCGGATCGCGGTCGGTGGTCAGAGCGCCGGTGCCGGGCTCGCCGCCGGAGCGTGTCTCGTTGCCCGGGACAACGGCAGCCCGCTCCCCGATCACCAGATCCTCTGTTACCCCAGTCTCGACCACGAGCAGGACACCGAGTCGTACCGGTTGTTCGACGGAACGTTCCTCAGCATCGCGCCGGGTCGGTGGTCATCCGCCCAGTACTTCCCCACCGGCGAGCTGCCGGCGGCCGCCGTACCGCTGCGCGCTGCGTCCCTTGCCGGGCTGCCGCCCGCGCTCATCCTCGCGGCTGGGCGCGACCCGCTGCGGGATGACGCTCGACACTATGCGGAGCGTCTCGACGGGCCGGTCAGGCTGGTCGAGTACGCCGAGACCATGCATGCGTTTCTCAACTTCCCAGCCGTGCTCTCGGCCGGGCGGCATGCGGTCGAGCTGATCGGCACGCACCTGCGGGAGGTGTTCTACCCGCCGGCGTGATCGGCGCCGTGATTGAAGAAACGCCCCGGGTCGCTGGCCGCGCGCGGACCGGACGCCATCCACGCGGCGAACTCTTCGGGGTACCGGCGTTCGAGCTCGTCCAGATAAGCCCGCCGTACGTCGATCGTCGCGGACCAGTGGTCGGGGCGCTGCAGCTCGGTGAAGCTGCGGCGCCAGGCCAGGCAGAGTTCGGTGGCCGACATCTCGCTCAGCTGGTCGGCTGGTTCGAGTTCCAGTTCCAGTTCGGGGACAGCGAGGTCGACCGGCTCGACGACGACTCGCTTGAGTTTCTTCGGCGCCTTGGGGGTCGGGGTCTGCGGTATCCAGCCGAACCAGGCGACGACCGGTGGCGACGTCCCGGCGATGAGCAGGAGCAGCAGCAAGACTTCGGATCCCGCGGCCATGCCGTACCCGAGGATCGCCAGTCCACCGACGCCGGCGAGGAGCGCCCACCGCGGCGCCGCCCGAAACACCTGGTCCGGCGGCCGCTCGCACGACAACCCGAAACTCACCGAGATCGCGCCGACCATGAACGCGGCCAGCAGGAACGTCGCCAGAGCCGGCCCCGGCGCCACCAACATCAGCGCCGACAGCACGCCGATGCCGGCCAGCGCACCTACAGCCGTGCGCCAGATCCGGGTGTACCGCACGCCGACGTACCTCTGCATGCCGCTCCAGTGCCCAATTCCGGCCGATACCAAGCGTAACCAGGGTCGGTCGATCCAGGCCCCGCTTGTTCGTCAGTTTCAGGTAACCACAAGCGAAGGAGGACACCAATGGGTGCCGATGACGTTTTCCCGATCGTGACGACCGCGGACCTGGACCGGCTGCTCGCTTTCTACACCAAAACCCTCGCCGCAACCGAGCACTACCGCTTCCCGCCCGAAGGCCCACCCGCCTACGTCGGCCTCCACGTCGGCGCAGCCTCCCTCGGCCTGGGCCACGACCCCAACCACCAACCGACCCCCGGCTCAATCGCCCTCTGGTTCTACGTCGCCAACTGCGACGCCACCACCACCCTGATCCGCCAGTCCGGCGGCCGCATCCTCGAAGAGCCAACCGACCAGCCCTGGGGCGAACGCACAGCCCGAGCCCAAGACCCCGACGGCAACTCCCTAGTCCTCGGCCAACGTGCCCCCTCCCCCGACCAACAGGACGTATAACCCCACCACCCGCGTCCGCCCCGCCCACCGCCGCAGGCCGCACCCCCAAATCCCCGTATACGTCCTGTCCGTCCGCAGATCGAAAGCCGACCGGTTAGGGGGCTTGGGTGGTGGTGGCTCGGGTTATTAGGTGGGTGGGGATGGTGATGCGGGGAGCGGTGGGGGTGGTCGGGGATTGGAGGGTTTTGATGAGGAGGTGGGCGGCGGCGCGGCCGGCGGGGGCTGAGGCGGCGGAGATGCTGGTTAGGGCGGGGGTGGTGAGGAGGGCGAGGGTGTCGTCGCAGCCGATGAGGCTGAAGTCTTGGGGGACGGAGATGTTGCGGAGGGCCAGGCCGGCCAGGACGCCTTGGGAGACGACGTCGTCGAAGGCGATGGCGGCGGTGGCGCCGGAGGCGGTGATGGCGGTGACGGCGTCGCGGCCGGCGGTGTAGGTGGGGCGGCCTACTTCGATGATGTCTACGGTGAGGCCGGTGGTGGCGGAGGCTTCTGCCAGGGTGGTACGGCGTTGTTGGTCGGACCAGGAGTCGCGGGGGCCGGCCAGGGAGACGAGGTGGCGGTGGTTGAGGTTCTTGAGGAGCATGACGGCTTCGGTCATGCCGCCGGAGGAGTCGATCAGCACTCGAGGGATGCCGTCGAGGTCGCGGTTGACGAGTACGACGGGCCGGGTGTGAGCGAGGTTGCGGATCAGCTCCTCGGACTGTCGCGAGGACGCCAGCACGAAGCCCTCGACCTGGGAGCCGAGTCGCGTCACCAGCTTCGCCTCGCGTTCCAGCGACTCGTCGGAATCGCCCAGGAACACGGCCAGCTCCGCCTCCTCGGCGACCGACTGCAGAGTTCGGACGAGTGGCGGGAAGAACGGGTTCGCGATGTCGGGCACGATGACCGCGATGTTCCCGAACCGACCGGTGGCCAAAGCCCGCGCCGCCTGGTTGCCGACGTACCCGAGTCGTTCGGCGACGCCGCGCACGCGCTCGACGGTCTCGGTGTTCAGCATCTCCGGCCGGGTGAATGCGCGCGAGACGGTGGCTCGCGATACCCCCGCCAACCCGGCCACATCGCCCAACGTCACACCGACCCGCTGACCCATGGCGGACACCCTAGGACGCAACCGATTGCACCGACCAGGAGATGACTGGGGGAACGAATTGACGCCGTTGACCTGCAATCGCTTGCATGCTGGAATCCTCACCATGAGGATCGCGATCGCGGGCGCCGCTCATCCGCACGCGAGGTACGTGACCGCCGAGATCGACCGGTACGACGAATTCGAGCTGGTCGCCGTGGCCGACCCCGACCGCGTTGTCGCCGAAGGCTATGCGACTCCCTACGGGGCAAAGGTCTTCACCGATCACCAGCAGATGCTCGACGAGGTCCACCCCGATGTCGTCATGGTTGCCGGTATCTACGCCGACCGCGGCCGCGCTGTCGTGGACGCCCTCAACGCCGGCTCGCATGTCCTGGCCGACAAACCCCTCTGTACGTCGCTCGCCGATCTGACCGCGATCGCCGAAGCCGCGGAGCGCAACAGCCGGCACGTCGTCCTGCTCCTCGAGAAGCGGTACTACCCCGAAACCCTGGCGGCGATCGAGCTCGTCCGATCCGGTGAGCTGGGCACGATCCACGGCGTCGTCTCGTCCGGCCCGCACAAGCTCAACCGCCCGTCTCGTCCGGAATGGTTCTTCGACCGGACGCGGTACGGCGGTCTGCTCAATGATCTCGCCGTTCACGACATCGACGCGGCGCTGTACTTCACCGGCCTCACCACCGGCACGGTCAGCGGCGCGCTCGCCGGCGAACCGGCTTTCCCCCGCTACGGCACCGCAACACTCACCGGCCCGGGCGTCCTGATCACCGCCGGCGTCGACTGGCTCACCCCGGCCGCCTCTCCCCTGCACGGCGACTACCGGATGAAACTCACCGGCACCGAAGGCACCGCCGAGCTCCAATGGGCCCGCCACCGCCTGATCCTGACCACGAACGAGAAGCCGCCGTACGACGTACCGCTGCCACCCGGTCATCGCCCGGCCGAGCTCCCGCTGCAAGCGCTTGCTGACGGCAACGAACCGGATATCACCACCAGCCACAGCCTGCTGATCACGCGACTTGCCCTGCTCGCCCAGCAGTCGGCGGAGAGCGACAACCTTCCGATCCCCTGGTCCAGCTGACCGAAAGAGGTTCCATGCGTTTCGCCGTCGTGGGTGCCGGAGCGATCGGCACCGTCCATGCTCGCCTGCTCGAAGCCCTCGACGACGAACTCGTCGCGGTCGTGGATCAGGACCTCGATCGTGCGCAGAAACTCGCTGATCAGTACGGCGCCCGCGCGTACCCGGACGCGGCCAGTGCGTACGCCGAGGTCGATGCCGTGAGCATCTGTCTGCCCAGTGCCTTACACGCGGACGCCGCAATCGAAGCCCTGTACGCCGGAAAGCACGTGCTCGTCGAGAAGCCGGTCGACATCACACTCGCCGCCGCCGACCGGCTGATCGCAGCCCAACGCGAGACCGGTCGCACGGTGTCGGTTGTCAGCCAACGCCGGTTCCAGGAGCCGGTCGTGCGGATCAAGGAGGCGGTCGAGTCCGGTGCGCTCGGGCGGATCACGTCCGGGATCGTCGAGTCCGCGTTCTACCGACCCCAGTCGTACTACGACGGCGACGGCTGGCGCGGGACGCTGGCTGTCGACGGCGGCGGAGCGCTGATGAACCAAGGCATTCACGCGCTGGACCTGCTGGTGTGGATGCTCGGCCGCCCGGTCCAGGTCAGCGCACAGACCGCCCAACTCGCGCACCACAACCTAGAGGTAGAAGACGTAGCCGCCGCCACCATCACCTTCGAGTCCGGCGCCATAGGCCTACTCCTAGCCAGCACAGCCGCCTATCCGGGAAGGGCAGTCCGCCTGTCCATACACGGCGACCAAGGAACCGCCGTCATGGACGACGACCGCCTAGTCGCTCTAACCACTGAAGGTGGAGAGGGGGCACAGCCCCGAAGTGGTCGGCCGGATGAGGGTGAAGGCGCAGCGGGTGGTGTCGGGAGGGGTGTGGTGGGGGCGGTCGCGGGATCCGGGCTGAGGGCCGAGACGCCCGGGGGTGGGGAGGGGGCGGAGCGGCACACAAGTAGTCGCCCCGGCGAGGGCGCGGCGGGTGGTGTCGGGAGGAGCGTGGCGGAGGCGGCGACTCCGTCCGGGGCGGACGGGTGGGGGCCTGTGCAGCTGGCTCATCTTGCGCAGTATCGGGATTTTGTGGGGGCTGTGGTGGAGGGGCGGGCGCCTGGGGTTGGGGTGGCGGATGGGCGGCGGGCGTTGGCTACTGTGCTTGCTGTTTATGAGTCTGCTCGGGTGGGGCGGCCTGTTGAGGTGGACAGTTGATGCGCATCGGGTTGGTGGGGACGGAGAACAGTCATGCGACTGAGATCGTCCGGCACCTCAACGTCGAGCCGATCACTGACAGGGCTCGGATTGTGGCTCTTGTCGGGGCGGATGACGAACACAATCGTGGGCTCACCAGAGCAGGTGGGATCGGGCGGCTTGTTCCTACCTCCTCCGAGTTGATTGGCAGTGTGGATGCGCTGATTGTGACCAATCGGGATGGGGCGTTGCATCGGGAGCATGCGGTGCCGTTTCTTGAGGCTGGGGTTCCGGTGTGGGTGGACAAGCCGCTCGCGGCCAGTACGGCGGATGCCCGCGCGATTGTCGCGGCCGCGAATCGGAGCGGTACGCCGGTGACGTCGTACTCGGCTGTTCGTTGGCTGGCTGATGCGGAAATGCTTGCCCGAGGCACCCAAGAGGTCGGCGAGGTGCAGGCGGTGACTGTGACCGGGCCGGCCGACGCAAACAGCAAGTACAGCGGGATCTTCTTCTACGGCATTCATACGGCCGATCTCGCTCAGCGTCTCGCGCCCGGCGAACCTGAAGGCGTCCGGGTCGAGCGAACAAATGCAGCTGTCATCGCGCGGTATCGCAGCAACGGGGTGCTCGTCACGCTCCAACTGGTGGACGGCCGGGTTCCGTTTCACGCTGAGATCGTCGGCCGCGAGGGACTGGTGAGCCACGATGTCCGGCTGGATAAGGACTACGTCGTACCCGGGCTGAAGGTGTTTCTCGAGATGCTTGCGACCGGGCGAGCGCCGCTTGACGATGCGACTCTGCTCGCGCCGATCACCGTCCTCGAACAGCTCAGCTGAGCAGGAGTTCGGCGGCGCGCTTCGTGCCGTCGGTGTCGATGGTCGGCGCCAAGGCCTGCGCCCGGGCGAGCGTCGAGGGATCCAATGTGACAGCCAACCCCGCGCTCAAGGACTCGAGAGTCGGATCAGGATCCTGATGGGCGAAGCCGATGCCGAGTTCGGCGACGCGGGCGGCCCAGCGGGGCTGGTCGACCAGGCGCGGTACGACGAGTTGCGGCGTACCGGCCTTGGCCGCGGTAGTTGTGGTCCCAGCGCCGCCGTGGTGGATGACGGTGGCGACTCGCGGGAACAGCGCCTGCTGGTTGACCTCGCCGATCTCGAAGGTGTCCTTCCGGTCGTCGATCGCCGCGAGCTCGGCCCAGCCGCGGCCCAGCAGCACCCGGCGGCCGTGGGCGCGGGCGGCCTCGATGGTCGAGCGGGCGATGTCCTTCGGCGCGTGCGCGGCCATGCTGCCGAAGCCGACGTACACGGGTGGTTCGCCGGCGTCGAGGAAGGCCTCCAAGTCGGCGGGGAGCGGACGGTGGTCGGGCAGCGTCCAGGCGCCGATCTGCAGTACGTCGTCGACGTCGGCCGGCCAGAGTGTCGGGTCGGAAGCAAGCCATGACTGCTCGGTGCGGACATGTGACCGTACGTCGTCGACCGGTGGCAGGCCGATCGCCGACCGGTTGGTGTTGAGCGCCTCGAGGTACAGCTCGTTCGTCTTCTCGGCCGGCAGCCCGAGGGTGTGGAACGAAGCAAACGCATAGCCGATACCGAGCTTCTCGGCCACATCCCGAGCACCCGCCGGCATCAACCCGGTGGCGACGATGGCCTTGGCGCCCTGGGCGAGCTTCGGCAGTACGGCGAAGCGCGCGGCGACCAGGTCGGGCGCCAACCGGAGCGCGTCCTCTCGAGTCGGCGGCTTCGGGTTGTTCACCACTGAGCGCACCGACGGACCCAGCGGCACCAGTTGGACACCGGCCCGCTCAGCCAGCAGCTGGAACTCCTCGTCGGGCGGCGCGCACAGCACCGCCTCCGCGCCGTACTCCTGCAACCGGACCGCCAGTCCGGCCAGTGGCTCGACATCTCCGCGCGATCCCCAGGTCAGCAACACAAATCGCATCTGCACGTCCTTCGACTCGTGATCGGACGGCCATCCTGAAGCATCACCCAGGCCTTGCCGCAAGCCCACCCCTCGGCTATATGTTGGAAGGGGAGAGGGGTTCCACCTGTCTGGCGCTGGGGGCGGCGAGGGCAGAGTCGGCCGAAATTGGGGCAGGATCCACGGATCCGCGGCGGCGTGGGGTGCGTCCGAACCTACGCTCGGGGTTGTTTCTCATGAGGGGGTAGGTCAGTGCGGAGTCAACTGTTCGCGGCGGAGAACCAGGAGCAGGAGTCGGCCCAGCCGGGTCTGCGGCTGCAGAACTCGAAGCTGCTGAAGGTCGAGCTGCGGGGTGAGGTGTTCGCGCGGCAGGGTGCGATGGTCGCGTACCAGGGCAACGTCCAGTTCGAGGCCCAGGGGTCCGGCGGCATCGGCAAGTTCATCAAGCAGAAGCTGACCGGTGAGGGGATCCCGCTGATGAAGATGCGCGGGCAGGGCGATGTCTTCCTCGCCGACCGCGCCGCCGACGTCTACCTGATCGACCTCGAAGGGCCGCAGGACGGGCTCAGCATCAACGGCGCCAACGTGCTCGCGTTCGAGCCGACGCTGAGCTGGGACATCCAGCGGGTCCAGGGCATGGGTATGATGTCGAACGCCGGCCTGTTCAACTGCACGTTCTCCGGCCAGGGCCGGCTCGCGATCACCTGCAAGGGCACCCCGGTGGTGCTGTCGGTGGACCAGCCGACGTACGCCGATCCGCAGGCCGCGATCGCCTGGTCGACCAGCCTGCAGACCGGCTACCAGCGCGCCGACCAGATCGGCCTCGGCACCCTGCTCGGCCGGACCACCGGTGAGGCGTTCACGATGAGCTTCGCCGGCCAGGGCTTCGTCGTCGTCCAGCCGTCCGAGGAGCCGCCCGGCGGCGTCATCGGCGGTGCCGGCAGCGGCACCCAGAGCGGCCAGGACGGTGGCGTCGGCGGCGTCCTCGGTGGGCTACTCGGCGGACGCTAGTGTCCTGAGCCGGGGAATCGGCGAGTGCTGGAGGTGTCCAGGTGCGTGCATCGCAAGGCGGAGGAGCGTCCTCGATGCGGCGTTCATCGTGGATGCTTCTCCAACGCAGCGAGGTGCGTGCCTGGGCGCCTCCAGTGCCGTCGAGTCCCCGGCTCAGGACACTAGTCCTTCGCAGATATCCCACGCAGCTTGCTGGAGAAGGGCCGCGGTGTCCGCATCGAGGCCCTTCACCGGTACGTCGATCCCAACCGGATCCTCAGCCAGTAACGCGATCAGGAACACGCACGCGGCAAGGTAACTGCCGGCCAATGCCGGGTGACTGTTGTCCTTGTCATGCAGCACCGGCTCGTCATGGGTTTCGAGGAACCGCTCCCACACCATCCCGACCGGGATCAGCGTCGCACCCAGCTCAGCCGCGGCCCCGCCGTACGCACTCGTCAGGGCAGCCTGGGCCTCCGGTGCATTCCGGCGCGCCCAGGTCAGGTAGAGCGCGGTCCGCGCCCCGGCCGCCTTGATCGCCGCATCGAAGTCGCGCGCACTCTCCCGAAACCGCTCCGGACTCTTCACCGGCAACGTGCTCTGCTCCTGCAGTACGACGACGTCGTACCCGCCAGTGGCGATCGCCGCCAGCGCCTTCCCCGCATTCAGATGCTGGCGCAACGAAGCCCCGCCCGCCTGAATCAACGTCGACTCGACGTCAATCCCCCGCGCCCCAGCCAGCCCCTTCAGCAACCCCGGCAGGTTGTTCCGCGCCGTAAAGCTGTTCCCGACAAACAGAATTCGCACGACACGGACGCTACTACGTGCCACCATCTCCAGCCATGACGCTGAGGATTGTTCGGGTCCACGACGAGGCGACCGTGCTCGAGTGGCAGCAGGTGCACAACGAGATCGTGCCGACTGCGGCTCTGTCAGTCGACGAGGTTCGCGAGCGCGCCACGCGCAATGTCCTCGAGGTCGCGTACGACGGCGACGTCCTCGTGGGGTGTTCGACCGTGCGACCGCCGGACGCGGACACGCCTGCGGAAACCGTGATCGCGCGCGTGCTCCCGCCGTACCGGCGCCGTGGTTTCGGCGAGACGCTGTACCAGCACTGCCTAGCGCGGACCCAGGGGAAGGGCGTGGAGACACACATCCTGGCCAGCAATGTCGACGGGGTGCGGTTCGCCGAGAAACACGGGTTCGTCGAGGTGGAGACGTACCTGCTGCCAGGCGACACCGTCCCCTTCGTGCTGATGCGCCTCGGCTAGGCGGACGCCAGACACTCACCAACCTGCGAAGTCCACGGGCGCTGAGCGTGCGGGAGCGTGGTGAACCGAGCGGAATGCGACTTGGTGAGTGGGGGCGGTCCGCCTCAGTCGTTGGCCGGGCTGGTTTCCGGTGCGATGCGATCGCGGAGGCCGGGGGTGGTGGTGGCGACGGTGATTACTGCGGCTACGCAGAGGGCTGCGCCTGAGATCAGGGCGATGAAGGGGGAGGTCAGTTGGGCGGTGACGCCGCCGCGGACGTTGCCGAGGTTTGGGCCGGCGCTGCCGACGATTTGTTCGGCGGCGGCGACTCGGCCGAGCAGCTCGTTCGGGGTGTGTAGTTGGACAATGGTGCTGCGGGCAACGACCGAGACCGTGTCGGCGGCACCGGCAACGGCTAGGAAGGCCAACGCGATCCACGGGGTCGGCGCGAAGGCGAACAAGCCCAGGGCGATCCCCCAGCTGCCGGCGCCGATCAGCATGACGACGCCGGGACGTGGCAACCGGGTGTACGAACCGGACAGCACCGAGGCGGTCACTCCCCCGACTGCGATCGCTGTCAGGAACAGACCGAGCGTCCGCGGATCACCACCGAACCGCTCCGCGTTCAACGCCGGGAACAGGCTGATCGGCATCGACAACACAGTCACCGCCAGGTCCGTGACTAGAGCACCCCGGATTACCGGCGTCGACACGACGAATGCCAGGCCGTCGGCCACGCCACGCACCCCGGGTCGCACCTCGCCCTTGACTCGGAGCACTGGCAGACCGAGGACGCCGTACAGGACGCCACTGAAGGTCAAGGCGTCGACCAGGTACGCCGTACTGGGGCCCCAGGCACCGACGATCAGTCCACCGACGGCCGGGCCGACCAGCATCGCGCCTTGGAAGGCGATGCGGTTGAGCGCGATTCCGCCGGCCAGCAGTTCGCGTGGGAGGAGTTGCGGGAGGATGCTTCGGGCCGCCGGACCGGACGCAGCCCCGAGTGCAGACTGCATGGAAACCAGTCCGAGCAGTACGCCGACCGGCACCGAACCGATCAGGAGCTGGCTCGCCATCAGGGTCGCCGTGATCACCTGACAGATCGTGATCACGAGATAGAACCGCCGCCGTTCGAACCGGTCGACGGCTGCTCCGGCGAACAGGCCGAGCACGATCAACGGCAGCGCCTGGGCGAGACCGATCGCGCCGGTCCACGCCGTACTGTGCGTCTGGTCCCAGACCTGGAACATCACCGCGACGAACGCCAACTGCGCGCCGAAGATCGACACCACCTGGCCGAACCACAGTCGCCGGAACGCGGGCGAGGCCCGCAGCGGCGCGAGGTCGATCAGCACGCCCTTCATTCGGCGAGCTTCTCGGTCACCCGCTGATAGAAGCTCTTCTGAGCCAGCCGCTCTTCGATGTCGCGCACCACCTGACTCATCGGGTACGGGAGCTCGGCCTCGAGTTCGATGATGGCCGCCTCGGTGGCCCGCCACTCCGCCGCCAGCAACCCGGCCAGCTCCTGCGCCCTCGGAGTCAGCGCGACCATCTTGGCGCGGGCATCCGGCCCAGCCTCGGTCTGCACCAGCCCGGCCGTCCGCATCGCCGCGACCTTCTGGCTGAGCGCGGAGTGCGTCCGGCCCACCGACTCAGCCAGCTCGGTGATCGTCATCGGCCCACGAACGTGGAGCCGCAGCAGCTCAATCACCCAGGAGGGCTTCAGCCCCTGGATGTCCCGGTCCGTGTAGACCCGGCCGATCTCACCATCCATTCGCGCCAGCAACTGGTGGAGCGCACGCCACTGACTCTGCTCTGTCGGATCATCCACCGAGCGATCATAACAGCACTTATATAAGTACTGTTACAACGGTTTGATGTTCATGTTCCGGTGGAACACGTTGTCCGGGTCGTACGCCGTCTTGATCTCCTGCAGCCGCGCGTACTTCTGCACCCCGTACGACGCCTTGACCCGGTCGGCGTCGAATTCCGCCATCGCGTTGATGTAGCTGCCGTTGCCCAAGGTGTGCGGCTGGAGTTCATCCCAGAACGCCCGCACCCAGTCGCGCTCGGTCGGCAGGCCTTCGGCGTCCGGCGAGATCGCGACCACGAAGACCGCGTACCGCGGTGAGCGGCCGCCACCGAAGGCGGTGTCGTCGTCGCCGATCTCGGAGTAGGCGCCGTCGAGGCGGTAGAAGAGGGTGTTCGACAGCGGCGAGACTTTGCGTGCGACGTGGTCGGTGATCACCTCGATCGCCTCGTCGGTCAGGTCCTCGATGTAGGTGCCCTTGTCGTAGCAGAAGTGGCCCCACGCGTTCGGTTCGTCGATCGACTTCTGGACCTCGGTGAACGGCATCGGCGTCGTGAACTCGACTGTCGGCGGCAGCGCCGTCCGGACCTGGCCGACGATCTGCTCGAACTTCTCGGCGTCGAAGCCGACCACGACCAGCGCATAGCCGGGCTTGAGGTGGTGCTCGGCCGGGACGAACGGGGCGGGCGGCGCGTTCAGTGCGCCGATGATGATGGTCACGTCGCGCGGCAGAGTCGGGACCAGGTCGCGCGCGAACCGCAGTACGTCGGCGCCTTGGTCGAGGTCCCACCAGAGCAGCCCGTACTGGACGATCGGCGCGACCTCGTGCAGCTGGAACTCGAACTCGGTGACGACGCCGAAGTTGCCGCCACCACCACGAACAGCCCAGTACAGCTCGGGATTCTCATCGGCCGCAGCGCGCAGTACCCGGCCGTCGGCGGTGACGATCTGCACCGATAGCACGTTGTCGAGGCTGAGCCCGAACTTGCGGGTCAGGTACCCCATCCCGCCGCCGAGCGTGAGCCCCGCGACACCGGTATGGCTGATCATCCCGGCCGGCGCGGCCAGTCCGTACTCGGCTGTTGCGGCGTCGAGCTCGGAGAGCAGCGCACCGCCGCCGACCAGCGCGCGCTTCGCCTCCGGGTCGACGGTGATCTGGTTCATCGCGCGGACGTCGATCATCAGCCCGTCGTCGACAACCGCCGCACCGGACATGCTGTGCGCGCCGCCGCGGATCGAGATCTCCAGCCCGTTGCGCACCCCGAACAGGACGGCAGCCTGGACATCGGCGACGTTCACACACTGCGCGACCAGCGCCGGTCGCCGATCGATCGCGGCATTCCAGACCCGCCGGGCGTCGTCGTACGCCGCGTCCTGCGGCCCGACCACCACTCCCTCGATCGTGGTCCGAAGCTCGTCGATCCCGCTGTCTGCCGTCTGCGTCATCCGCATTTCCTCCCCAAGTCCATTACTCCCTGTCACCCTAGGCCCGTAGCTCGCGAGCAGCAGGAGCCTTTCGGGCAGACCATCGCGCGGACCCACGGCCCATCACAATTGGCGCGGATGGACCCGCCCGAGCGTGGCGACGGGTGGACGACCGCAGTTGTGATGGCCTGCAGGTCCGCATACGGTTCCGGACCATGACGAAGGTTTTCGCGGTGCGGACCACGATCGACCTCGACGCGCCCCCGGCGGAGGTCTGGCGGGTACTGACCGACACCCCGGCGTACCCGGCGTGGAACCCGTTCATCCTCTCGGTGACCGGGGCGTTGACGATCGGCTCGACCGTCACCACTCGCATCCGCGACGCCGAGGGGAAGGAACGCACCTTCACTCCCAAGGTGCTGGTCGTCGACCCGAACCGCGAGCTCATCTGGCTCAGCCGCGTCGGCTTCGGCGGGCTGTTCGATGGCAAGCACCTGTTCCGGTTGGAGGAACTGCCCGGCGAACGCACGCGGCTCATCAACGACGAGGAGTTCCGCGGCATCGCCGTACCGTTCCTGCACTCGATGCTCCGCCGCACCATCGAGCCACAGTTCGCGGCGATGAACACCGCACTCGCCGCACAGCTCAACAACTGACCGTCCTACCCGCCGGGTAGCCCCAGTCCCGGCGAGTAGGACGGTGACCAGGTCAGCCCTTCGCGCCGAGGGAAGGGCTGGTGGCGTGGCGGATGAGTAGGGTGGGCGGTTTGGTCAGGCCGACGGACCAGATGTCGGTGGTTCCGTCGGCGGCGCGGAGTGGGTAGAGCAGGGTGTTGTTGTCGCGCCAGACCGGTTGGTCGTCGAGCAGGCGGTCGTCGGGCGGGTTGGTGATCTTGCGGGTGGCGAGGTCCATGACCGCGAGCCGCCACTTGCCGGTGGCAACCTTTTGTTTGTAGGCGATCCGACGGCCGTCGGGTGACAGTGACGGGCACTCGACGTTCCGGGCGATCGCGTGACCGTGGTACTTCGCGAAGTCGGCCTCGATCAGGTAGGTCTTGCCCTTGCTGCCCATGGTCAAGTAGAAGCGGTTGCCGTCGGCAGCGAAGGTGATCCCCCAGAAGTTCACGTCCGAGGCGAAGTACCGCTTGTCGTCGATGAGGATCGGCAGGGTCTCGACCGACTTGATCAGCCGCTGCTTGTCGAGGTTGTAGAAGCCGGTCCGCGTGGAGAAGCCGGTGGCCGCGTAGGAGTCGCCGGTGACGAAGAGCGTCCAGTTCACGATCCGGCCGTTGGGCGAGACCCGCGCTCGGCTCGGCGTACCCGGAAGCGTCTCGCGGTGGACCTCCTTCAGGTTCGCGTCCAGGACGAGCATGTCGGTGAGCGGTGGCAACGAACCAGGCTTGAGCCGCAGACAGATCGCCGTACCCCGTGCTGCGGCGAACCGATCGCAAGACAAGTCCCCGACACGTCTGGCCGTGCCCGGATCGGTCGCCGGGACGGCTGCCAGTTTGCCCCGATCCGGACCGTCGGCGAGATTGCTGAAGAACAGCGTCGACGAATCCAGGGCGAGCGTCTGCCCGGTGCTCACCGGTACGGCGTTCACGGCGGCGCCGCCGTGGCGCGCGGAGACGACGTACGCGACCGCGCCACCCAGCAGTACGACGAATCCGGTGATCAGGCCGATGATCTTCCTCATCGTGCAGCCTCCAACGGTCGGACCACGGCCGCGGCGACGGTCACCGTCAGCAGGGCCGCAGTAAACAGGAGCAGCGCCGGGCGAACGTCCCACACCGTCCAAAGCAAGCCGACGGTGACGGCCGAGACCATCCGCGCCAATGCCTGGCCGGTCTGCAGCACAGCGAGACCGGACGCCCGGAGTTCCGGCGGCAGCATCGGACCGGCGGCCGCCGGGAGCACCCCGTCGGTCGCGGCGTAGAACGCTCCGTGCAATGCAAGCGCCAGCCACCAGTTGCCGATCGGCCCGCAGACCAGCAGGACCGCGACGACCAGCGCCAGGTGTCCGGCGATGAAGATCTTCCAGCGACCGATGCGGTCACCGAGCCGGCCGAGCGGAATCGCCAGCAGGAGAAAGGTTCCTGCGGTCCCGAGCGGCAGCAGCGGGAACAAGCGGCCGTCGATATCCCAACGGCGTTGCAATGCCAAATACAGAAAGGAATCGGTGACAGTGAATAACCCGAGCGCCGCCGCCCACACGCAGCAGCGCCGGAAGCTTGCCTCCCGCAACAACCCCAGCATGGTGCGGAAGGACGGCTTGTTCTTGACCGGCTCGGTGGTGAGCCGAGTCCGGTTCGGCACCAGAACCACCAGCAGCAGTACGGCGCAGGTTGCCAGCGAGAAGCTGGTGACGAAGACCGCGTTGTAATTGCCGAGCGCCGCCCACAGAACAGCCGTCGCTGCCAACGGGCCGAGGAACGCGCCGACCGTGTCCATGGCGCGATGGACACCGAAGGAGCGGCCGAGGGTTTCGGGTGCGCTGCTGAGCGAGATCAACGCGTCGCGCGGGGCGGTGCGGACGCCTTTCCCTGCTCGGTCGACGGCCAGTACGACGCCGATCGCCGGCACCGACGAACCGGCCGCGAGGAACCCCAGTTTCGCGACCGCCGAGACGCCGTACCCGATGCCGGCGACTGCCTTCAGGCGTTGCCAGCGGTCGGCGACATGCCCACCGACCAACCGCAGTACGGCGGTCGCACCGGCGTACAGGCCGTCGAGCAGGCCGAACTGCAAGGGGTTCAGACCGAGACCGAAGACCAGGTAGAGCGGCAGGATCGCGGTCACCATCTCCGCGGAGATGTCCGTCACCAGGCTGACGACGCCCAGCGCGATGACGGTGCCGGGGACCCGGCCGAGGACCGAACGGGCTGGTGTCGCCCGGGCCGCGGCGTGATCCGCGGCCCGGGTTCCGGCGAGGTACATGACCTCAGCCCTTCGCCCGGCAGTTGTACGTCGGGCTGCTGTCTTCCACGGTGTTGTTCAGGCCGATCAGCTGCGAGGTCCAGGAGTTGTCGTTCATGGTCAACTTCAGGACGCCGTAGGCGCTGAGCAGCTTGGCCGTCGTCGGGTGCGCCGGCTTCAGGTCGTACGGGTGTGCGCCACCGGTCCCGGCGAGCAATTCGACCGTTCCGTTCGGGTCGGCGTCGCCATCGGCGTTCATCGGCACGAACCGCTCGTAGTGATGGTCGTGACCAGTCAGAACTACGTCGACCTTGGCGCCGGCCAGCGTCCGCCAGAACTGCTCGCTGTCCGGATTGTCGCCGTGGTCACCGGAACTCCACCGCGGATGGTGGAAGTACGCGGCCACACAACCCTTGGTGTTCTTGGCCAAGTCCGCCCGCAGCCAGGCGAGCTGGTCATCCCGCGGCGTGGCCAGGGTGTCATGCGTCATGTAGTCGGACGAGTCCAGGGCGATGAAGTGCCAGTTCCCCTTCTCCCAGCTGTAGTAGCGCTTGCCCTGTGGCTTGGCGATCGCAGACCCGAAGTACTTGTCGTACCCGTTGTACTGCGGCTCATCGTAGGTGTCGTGGTTCCCCGGGACCGGCTTGGTGATCGCCTTGAACTTGCCCCAGGTCTTTGCGTAGTAGTTGGTGTAGTCGGACAGATGAGCGTCGTCGTACTGACTGTCGCCCATCGTGACGACGTTGGCCGGGTTGATGAAATCGACCACCTTCGCCGTCTTGGGGTGGATACAGGTGGACGTCGACGCCGTGCACTGTTCGGCGATGTCACCGGCCGCCGCGATGACGAAACCACCGGTACCGCCGGTGCCCGTCTTCACGGTGATCGGCGTACTCGCGCCGGACACATTGCCGGCCAGATCACGGGCTCGGACGCTATACGTGTACGACGTATCGGCCGTCAGACCGGTGTCGGTGTACGACGCCGAGGTCGCGGTCGCAACCGCGGTCCCGTTGCGAAGTACGTCGTACCCGGTGACTCCGACGTTGTCCGTCGACGCGGTCCAGCTCAGCGAGACCGAGGTGGCCGAAGTCCCGGTGCTCTGCAGACCGGTCGGCACTGTCGGCGCCTGGGTGTCACCGGACGAGTCGCCGACGCCGTAGACCTCGAGCTCGAACAGCGAATACCCGTACGCCGTGCCGCGCGCCGTACCGACGACTCGGACGTAACGGCCGTGGCCGGTCAGGCCGGTGTTGTCGTCGGTCCCACCGTTCTGACTGGTCAGCGACTTGACCGTACTGAACGTCGTACCGTCGTCGGAGACCTCGATCCGGTAGCTCTTCGCGTAGGCCGCCTCCCAGTTCAGTTTGACCCGATGAATGTCGGCGGGCTGGCCGAGGTCTACGCGGATCCACTCCGGATCGTGGCCTTCCATGCTGGCCCATCGTGTCGTGGTGTTGCCGTCAACCGCCTTGTCCGCGGTCAATGTGTTGTCCTCGATGCTGGACGCGAGGACCGGTTTTCCCCGCGACAGCAGCGAATCTGCAGTGGTACCGGCAATGGCCGCCGATCCACCCAGTGCGGCGACCAGGACGACGGGGATCAGCGTCGACAGCCGGCGCATTCGTTTGCTCATGACAACCTCCGTGGGCGTGCCGGAGAAAATTGTTAGGAAGGTTACCTAACAGTTGCGAGCAAAGGTAAACCCCAGGTGAACGACTCGTCCAGTGCTCAGTGTTCATGCGTTTCACGTATGAACATGGCACCGAAGAACTATTGGACGAATAAGTGCCGCCCTGGTTGGCTCGACACCATGGAGATGCGCAGGTTGGGACGAGTAGGGATCGAGATCAGCCCGGTCGGGTTCGGCTGCTGGGCGATCGGTGGGCCGTTCAGCAATCCGGCCGGTGAGCCGCTGGGCTGGGGCGAGGTCGACGACGACGAGTCGATCCGGGCGATCCGCCGGGCGATCGAGCTCGGCGTGACGTTCTTCGACACCGCCGACGTGTACGGCGCCGGCCACAGCGAGCGTGTGCTCGGCAAGGCGCTGGAGGGTCGGCGGGACCAGGTGGTGATCGCCAGCAAGTGGGGCAACACCTTCGACGAGACAACGCGGGTCATGCACCAGCAGGACGCATCACCGGAGTACCTGCGCAAGGCCGTTCATGCCTCGCTGGATCGCCTCGGTACCGACTACCTCGACCTCTACCAGTTGCACTTCGACACCAGCGACGAGGTGGCACTGCCGTTGCGAGCGGCCTGCGAGGAGCTGGTCGCCGAGGGCCTGATCCGTAGCTATGCCTGGAGTACGGACACCCTGCACAGTGCGAAGTTGTTTGCCGAGGGCACGCATTGCTCGGCGGTCCAGCACGAGGCGAGCGTCCTGCACGACGCCGGGGACTTCTTCGCGTTCTGCGAGCAGGCCGACCTGGCGAGTATCAACCGGACCCCGCTCGGGATGGGCATCCTCGGCCGGCGAGACACCACCCGGCCGGCCACCGGTGCGGACATCCGCACCTTGCCGCCGTCCTGGCTGCGCTTCTTCGACAAGGGCGGCGTACCGGCTCCGGAGTGGTGGGAGAAGGTGTCCGCGATCCGCGAGCTGCTGCAGAGCGATGGGCGCACCCTGGCTCAGGGAGCGCTGGCCTGGTTGTGGGCACGCAGTCCCCGGACGGTTCCGATCCCCGGGTTCCGGACGGTCGAGCAGGCCGAGGAGAACGCTCGGGCTCTCGAGTTCGGACCGCTGAAACCCCAGCAGGTGCAGGAGATCAGCGGCCTACTCGCTTGACCTCGTCGTTCCACGCAGGACCAGGTGCGCCGGGACGATCAGCTCCTTCGGGCCGGTCGGCTCGGCGCCGCCGAGGTGCGCCAGCATCCTCGAGATGATCTCCTCGGCCATCTCCTCGTGGCCCGGATTGACCGATGACAACGACGGCACCAGATAGGCCGCCTCGTCCAGATCATCGAACCCGATCACCTGCACATCGGCAGGCACCCGCAGGTCCGCATCCGCGAGCGCCCGGAGCGCTCCCATAGCGACCACATCGGTCAGCGCGAACACCGCGTCGAACGAGATACCGCCATCCAGCAACGACCGGATCGCGTCGTACCCGTCCTGCAGCCGGAAGCTGCAGCGGACGTTCAACGAAGGATCGACCGGTACGCCGGCCTCCCCGTGCGCGAGGGCATAGCCGGTCGCGCGCAGACCCGGCATACTCGGGGTGCCGGACGGCTCGCCGCCGATCATCGCGACCCTGGTAGCGCCGGTGGACAGCAGGTGCGCGGTCGCCAACCGGGCGCCCTCGACGTTGTCCATCATCACGTGGTCGAACCGTGACGGCAGTGCCCGCTCGCCGATCATCACCACCGGCGCATCGGTGTTCAGCCGGGACAACTCCCCCGGGTCGAGGTCGACGACGCTGAGGATCAGGCCGTCGTACATCCGGAGCCGGGAGAACGCGACCGCATCGAGCTCGCCCTCGCGACTCGCGCCGGTCCGCTCCATCACGATCCGCAAACCGTGCGCCTCGAACCGATCCGCGAGCCGAGCGGCCAACTGAGCGAAGTACGGGCGCTCTAGCTCGGGCACCGCGAGCCCGATCACGCCGGTCCGGCCGGCACGCAGGTGCCGCGCGGCCAGATTCACCTGATAGCCGAGCTCGGCGATCGCCGCCAGCACCCGCTCCCGGGTCGCCGCGCCGACCCGCGGCCGGCCGTTGACGACGTTGGACACGGTCATGGTCGACACCCCCGCGGACCGGGCGACATCAGCCATCGTCACCACGGAGGCCTTCTTCATACAGGCCAGCCTAGAGGTCTTTGGCTTCCTGTATACGTTCGCGGTTCAGGAGGCGATGTTGGTACGGCGTTCGCGGACGGCCGCGTAGCCGAAACCGGCCACGGCGATGACGAGTCCGCCACCGGCCAGACCGGCCACCAGGTTCATCCGCTGGTCCAGCCGGGTGTCGCACTGCATCGGCGTGATGCCCTTGTCCGGCGCGTAGACCGAGCCGCAGCTGACGCTGTCGACGGACAGCGGCCGCGTGGCGAGGAACAACCCGGTCAGCAGCAGGAGGACCCCTACCGCGCCGAGTACCTTGCTCAGCACTGCCCAGCTCTCGGCACGCCCTGGGCCTGACCCGGCTGCAGACCGTTCCGCAGGCTCGGCAGGAGGGCAGGCAAGCCCGACCAAGTCGCGGTGGTCAGACCCTGCATGCACGCTCACGCTCCCTGGACGCCTGTCAGATTTGATCAAATCTAACGCGCCTAGCAGCAGTGGTTGAAGCCCAGGCCCATCCGGAACGGCAATCTTCACTCATTCCTAACGCTCCTCCCGGCTTACCAACGAGTTACCGGGCTAACCGGTTCATCGGACCGCACTCCGCAGCGCCCGTTCCCGCCGGTCGGCGACCGCCGAGCCGGACTCCCGGCGGGCCATCCGGCGCAGGACGACCGGTGCGAGCAGCAGCCCGGCCACCGCCCAGACTCCGAGTACGCCGGCCGTCTCGAGGTGCCGCCAGGATTCGCCGAGCTCGACGACGACCGCTTCGTCGGGCAGGAGCGCCGACCGCATCCCGAGCCCCATCCAATAGATCGGGGTCAGCTGACCGATCCACTCCAGCCAGCTGGGCAGTGCGGTGAGGGGATAGAAGATGCCCGAGATCGCGATGAAGCCGAGCATCGGTAGCTGGATCAGCCCCTGCGCCCGCGCACTCGTGAAGACGGACCCCAGAACCGCGCCGATCGGCAGCGTCGCCACCATCCCAAGGAGAAGCACCCAGACCAGGGTGAGCCAGCCGGACGTATCGACGCTGAGCCCGCCGACGATGATCAGCCCCGGAATCAGGACGATGAGGAGATCCGCCAGCAGCGAGCCGGCCACCGAGACGACCTTGCCGATCAGATAGCCGAGCATGCCGTGCGGAGTCGCCTTCGCCCGGAGCAACGTGCCGTCCTCCCGATCGGCGGTCAACTGCTGGCTCATGCTGACCATGCCCATCGCCGCGTTCATCCCGAGAATGCTCGGCAGGGCGAGCGCTCCGAGCAGCAATCCGCTCGATCCGAAGTCGCGGTGGCGTAGGAAGAACAGTGCAGCAAGGGTGAGTACCGGCCAGAGGAAGTGGCTGGCCAGCTCCGGCCCGTTGGTGAACGACTGCCGCAACTCGATCAGTCCACGCCGCCAGCCGGCCCGGATCGCTGCTTTCATGACTGGACCTCCTGGCCGCGCACGAGCGCGAGATACGTGTCTTCGAGCGAGGCCCGGCGGACCTCGAGTTCGCGGAGCTCCGCGCCGTACTGGGCGAACAGGCCGCGGACGAATTCCGTCGAATCGGCGGTCTGCTTGCGGAAGGCCTGGCCGTCGATGCTCCACCGCACCTCGTCCTCGCCGGCGATCGCGGCGGTGAGCTCACTCGGCGTTCCGATGGCGACGATCCGGCCACTGGTCAGGATCATGATCCGATCCGCGAGCCGGCTGGCCTCGTCGAGGTCGTGGGTGGTGAGCAGGATCGTCGTTCCGTATTCGGTGGCGAGCTGCGCGACGAGTTCGTGGAACTCACGTCGCGCCTCGGGGTCGAACCCGACTGTCGGTTCGTCGAGGAAGAGCAGTTCGGGTCGACCGACGATGCCGATCGCCACGTCGAGCCGCCGCCGTTGACCACCGGAGAGCGTGCGGATCTTGTGGCCGGCGCTGTCGGTCAGGCCGACCGCGGCGAGCAGTTCATCGGTCGGCCAGGGTCCCGGGTAGTACGAACCGAGGTGGTGCAGCAGCTCACCGACCCGCCAGTTGCCGTGGTCGCGCCAGGACTGCAGCACGATCCCGACCTGTGCGCGCCAGCTCTCGTCGGCGTGGGCCGGATCGACACCGAGGACCTCGACTCGGCCGGCTGATCTCAGCCGGAACCCTTCGAGGATCTCGATCGTGGTGCTCTTGCCGGCACCGTTCGGCCCGAGCAAGGTGAGCACCTCCCCAGCCCGCGCCGCGAACGACACGTCGTGCAGAACCTGGACCTCGCCGTACCGCATCTGTAAGCCATCAACTGTCAGCACCATGCTCCGAACGCTAAGTTGCGTTCATCACTGGGGAAAGCTCAATCAGCGGGATCTGTGCAATGATCTGTGGGTGAATGCACTGATGTTGCAATGAGCTGGAGGGAAACATGCCCGGTGGCCGGCTGTCCCATCAGGAGCGGCGGGCGATCGCGGCCGGCCTGACCGACGGACTCGGGTACGCCGAGATCGCGCGGCAGCTCGACCGCCCGACCTCGACGATCAGCCGCGAGGTCGCCCGCAACGGCGGCGGGCGCGGTTATCGCGCCGACCACGCGCACTACGCCACGTCCTCCCGGGCACGCCGCGGGCGACCGGCGATGCCGAAACCGCAGAGCGACGCCGACGAGTACGCCGAGAAGTTCGCCGCGATCATGGTCGACGGCGGACTCCCCCGGATGGCCGCGCGAGTGCTGGCCCGGTTGTACACCGCCGACAGTCGCAGCCTCACCGCGGCTCAACTCGTGCACGCGTTGCAGGTCAGCCCGGCGTCGATCTCGAAGGCGATTGGCTATCTGGAACAGGTCGGCATGCTGCATCGCGAGCCCGATCCGCGGCGGCGGTTGCAGCACTACGTGATGGCCGAGGATGTCTGGCAGAAGGCGTGGCAGGTCAGTTCGCAGACCAACCAGAGCTGGGCGGACACAGCGGCCGAAGGTGCGGCTCTGTTCGGTGACAGCGCGGCTGGGCGACGGCTCGCGCAGATGGCTGACTTCTTCCACGTGCTCGCCGAGGACATGAGCGGTGGCGCTGGATTCGAGGTGGTCGACGATGCGCTGACCGTGCTGGCGATGTACCGGGAGGCCGGTCGCGTGGTCGACGCCGACCGGGTGGCCGCCGTACTGGAGTGGCCGCTGGAGAGGGTCGTCGCGGCCCTCGAGGTTGCCTCGGCGACTCGGCTCACCCCCGAGCAGCGAGCAGCTCTCGCAGGTGACCTCGGCTAGTCGGCTTTCGCCCGAGCGGCGACCAAGCCTCGCAGCAGGCGGGGCGTGATGGTGCCGTCGGCTAGGCCGAGTTCGACGAGGTCGTCGAAGACTGCTTGATCGGCTGCGGCTGCGCGGATGCCTCGGGTGAGGACGTGTGGGGAGTTGGTGAGGTAGGCGGTCAGCGCGGTATGGCGGAGGTGCCGGCCGAGGAGTTGGCGGACGCTGCGGTTGTAGCGGCTGCTGGGGTCAGACTCGTTGCTATGCAGAGATTCTGCGACTGCGCGACCGGCGAGCAGGCCGGTGGCGACTGCGTAGTAGATTCCCTCGCCGGTCATGGGGTTGATCAGACCGGCTGCGTCGCCGGCGAGCAGGACCGGGCCTTTCGGCGGCCGCCAGGACCAGCCGGTGAGTGGAAGGTGGTGGCCTTGCCACGCGGTACCGCCGTCGGTTGCGCCGGGGAGAAGAGCGTCCAGTTGCGCGAGCAGGTCGGCGCGAGTCGGGTGTGCGCGGTCGGCTGCGAGACGTTCGCCGTACCCGACGTTTGACCAGCCGTCGCCGCGATCGAAGGACCAGGCGTACGACGGTTGCCGGCCGGCGCCGTACGCGATCACCTGACTGGCAGCGCGGGCCGGCGGGGTCGGCGCGTAGCCGCGAATCGCCAGTGCGACCGGACCCGGCGGTGCGCCGAGCTCCCGCCGTACGACGGAATGCGCGCCGTCGGCGCCGATCACGAACCGTCCATCCAACTCGTGGAGCCCGCGGACCCGACGCCGTACCAGCTCGGCTCCAGCAGTCTGGGCGGCCGCGACCAGTCGGTGGTCGAAGACGGCTCGCGGGACGACCCAGTTCGGCCGGGCCATATCGCGTTCGACTCCGGCAGCCCCGTTGGTCAGAACGAAACGGCGTACCGGGGTCCAGTCGTCGACCAACCCGGTGACGCCGACCGCGGCGAGGAGGTCGAAAACGTGCGGCGCGATCCCGTCGCCGCAGGTCTTGTCGCGAGGGAAGTCGTGGCGGTCCACTAGTAATACAGACAGGCCCGGGTCGACCGCGAGCGCGCCCAGAGCGGCCGCGGCTCCGGCTGGTCCGGCGCCGACGATCACCAGATCCCTCACGTTCTCAGTCTCCCATTGGTCTAGTCGGTGTTCGAGGCTGTTCGAACAGGTTCACTCCGGTGAGTACGGCGGCGACCATCGACGCATGAGAATCCGCCTCCTCGCGGCCGCCGTACTGATGTTCGGGGCCACTCTCCTCGCTCCGAGCACCGCGCAGGCCCGTGATCTGCAGATCGAGAGTGTCGCGAACGGTCCGATCTCGCGGCAGGAAATGCTGCTGCGGTCCGCGTCGTGGATCCGCGACAAGGTTCCGTACAGCCAGGACAACAACAGCCCGCATGTGAACGAGTTCGGCAGCTATCGCCGCGACTGCTCGGGGTTTCTGTCGATGGCCTGGCATCTGAGCAGCTCACTCAGTACGTCGACGCTGCCGTCGGTGATGCGGCAGATCACGTACGACGACCTGCAGCCGGGCGACGCGTTGTTGCGGCGATCGGGTGGGGTGAACCACGTCGGACTGTTCGTCGGCTGGTACGACACAGCGCGGACTCGGCCGAAGGTTCGGGAGGAGTACGACTTCGGGCATATCGCCGAGGAACGGGTGTGGACGAACAGCTACTTCAAGACGTTCACGCCGTACCGGTACAACAAGGTGGTCGGGGCGACCACGAGCCCGGGGTCGTCGATCGGTCAGGACGTGACCGGGCGGCTGATGCGGTTCGAGGCGACCGCGGATGGCGCGGTCCAGTTGAGCGAGCAGACCGGTCCGGCCGCGACCACCTGGGAGACCGGCACGATCGACCCACCGGGTGGCGTGGTTCCCGGCGTACCGATTGCGACGGCGGCGGATTCGATCGGCCGGGCGTACTACTTCGCGCGGACGCCGGACAACAAGCTGCGGACCGGTTGGGAGAGCAGCCCAGGTGCAGGACCGTGGCTGTCGGCAACGATCTCACCGACCACGGATATCGATGGCGTTGAGACTGTGCAGCCGGTCGGGCGGGTGGCTGAGGCGATCGATGCCCGCGGCAAGTTGACGTACTTCGTCCGGACCAGCGACGGCCGGCTGCTGCACGGTTGGCAGGACCAGCCGGGAAGCGCGGCCTGGCACGCGACGATCATTCGGGACGGCGCGGGTATCGCCGTACAGCTCGACGGCGACCCGGTGGTTTCGCAGGACGTGCACGGGCGGATCGCGTTCCTCGCTCGCACCTCCGATGGCAAGCTGCGGTACGGACGACAGGCCGCGCCGGGTACCGGTCCATGGGTGGTCAGCACGCTGGCGGCGACCGGCATCGTCGGCAACCCGTCGGTCGGGCTCGATGTTTCGGGCAAGCTCGTCTACTTCGCTCGCGGCACCGACGGCAAACTGCAGCACGGCTGGCAGTCGACTCCGGGTGCGGACACGTGGCAGTCGACCGTGATCGCGCCGACCACCGACACCGATGGCGTCGAGACTGTGCAGCTCGCGGGCGACCCGGTGATCAGCCTGGACAACAGCGGCAAGCTGACGTACTTCGTCCGAACCACCGATAGCCGGATTCTGCACGGCTGGCAGAACGTGCCCGGCTCGGACCCGTGGCACGCCACGATCATCCGCGACGCCACCACGAACGAGGCCGCGCCGGCTGCCGTCGACCCGGTGCTCTATACCGACTCGGCCGGCAAGCTCGTCGTACTGCTGCAAGACACCTGGCTTTACCAGAACGCGCCGGGCACGGGTCCCTGGCACCTTCGGGCAATCTCGGGGTAGCGCGCTAACTACCTCGGCCTGGGCCCTTGGGCCACTGCGGGCGGTGGAGCACAGCTCTAGCGTCTGCAGTGACTCCAAGGAGGGGACGATGAAACTACTGCTGGCGCTGGCGCTCCTGGGCGCACCGACCAGTACGACGGCAGTCGCGGAGGCGACGCCTATTGAATGGCATCAGTGCGCGCTGAACGAGAATGACGCCGAAGGCAAGGCTCTCGACGAGGCCGGGGCGCAATGCGGTGAGCTGAAGGTGCCGCTGGACTACAGCCGGCCGAATGGTCCGAAGATCACCTTGGCGCTGTCGCGCATCAAGGCGACCGGTGATCGGATCGGCGCGCTCGTCATCAACAACGGTGGACCCGGTGGTCCGAGTCTGAGCGCGCCGATAGAACGGCCGGACGTGATCGAGACCCTCGGCAAGCGGTACGACCTGATCGGGCTGGATCCGCGATCCGTCGGTCGCAGTACGCCGATCGACTGCAAACTGCCGTTCGCCGCGTGGCCGTGGGCAGGCGGCAGTACGCGCGCGTCGTACGCGAAGAGTGTGGCGATCCAGGCCGACGTCGCGCACCGCTGCGAGCAGCAAGTCGGCTCGATGCTGCAGTACGTCAACACGCGGAACACTGCGCGGGACATGGATCAGGTCAGGGTCGCGCTCGGCGAGCAGAAGATCTCGTACCTGGGCTATTCCTATGGCAGCTATCTCGGGGCTGTCTATCTGCAACTGTTCCCGGGGCGGACCGATCGGGTCGTGCTGGACGGGCCGGTGAACCCGCAGACGTTTGGACCGCGACTCCTGCAGCAGGCGGGACCGGTGAACGAGGACAACCTGCGGGCCTGGGCGACTTGGACGGCCGCCCGGAACTCGACGTACGGGCTGGGGGCGACCCAGCGCGAGGTGCTGGCCTCGATCGACCGCGTCTACCGGCACGTGCGGACGGCCGAACTGGAGATCGGCGGGCACAAGATCGGCGAGGGGTTGGTGCCGATGCTGCTCTTCGTGTCGATCAACGACGACCGGGAAACGCCGCGTGCCGATGCGGCCGTCCTCGTCCAGACGTTGGTGAAGGCGATCGACGGGCCGGTGGAACCGCGGGCCGACCTGGGCGAGCTCCTCGACCTGATCCTCTCCCCCGCGATGTCGCAGACCATCAGCGCCCAGACCGCGATCGTCTGCGGCGACCGGGCGGCACCGCGCGATCCGGCTGTTTACTGGCGCGATATCCAGGCGCATCGTGCCCGCGAACCGCACTACGCGCCGATCACGCGGAGCATCTCGCCGTGCGCCTTCTGGCCGGTGCAGCCGCAGGAGGCACCGACCCGGGTCGCGAACTCCGAGCACGCGCTGATCGTTGCCGCCGAGCACGACCCGCGGACTCTGTATGGGAACGCCGCCGCGCTGCGGAAGAGCATCAGCAACTCGCGGGTGCTCACCGTGCAGAACGCGCGGAAGCACGGTGTCTTCGGTGAGTACGGCAACGCGTGTGCCGACCAGAAGGTGATGTCGTACCTGTTCAGCGGCAAGCTGCCGGTGGCTGACGAGACCTGCTAGTAGCCCGGGCGACGACCAGGCTTATTAGTACGGCGAGGCGTCGTACGGCGTGGGCGGGGTGTTAGGCGATCGGCGTGGCCCCCGCCTGCCGGGGCAGTGGGAGTGACCGGCCGCGCTTCGTCCAGGTCGACCACCTTGGGTGGCGGCGGGATGTAGAGCGGCTTGGTCCTCTCTTCTACTACCGGTGGCGGCGTCGGCGGCCGAGGTGCTTCCGCTCGGGCAACCGACTCCTTACTTGTCCGAGGCACGATCGCCACCGCGGCAGCCGCAACCGGCGGCCGGACGTTGCGACGCGGCAACTTGGTCCGGAGCTCGATCCCGAGTGCGTCGATCAACCGGCTCCAGGCTGCGATCATCACCGCGACCGCGAAGACCGTGCAGCCCGCGAACAGGATCGACTGGAACCCAGCCGCCCAGTCGGACGGTCCGGTACGGGTCATCGCGGCGAGCATCGCGACCACCACCGCATTCGTGATGCCCACGGCAACCGCCACCCAGACCGTCCGAAGCAGCACCCGCCGCTCCAGCCCGACATCGTCCGCCGCCGCCACCAACCCAGCGATCAGCCCAGCAAGAACCGGCACTGTATAGACAAGCGCCAGCGTCAGCCCCGGGCTAGCGACCAAATAAAAGATGTCGAAGACCAGCGCCGTACCGGTGAGAGCCGCCGCGAAGCAGACCACCATCGGCGGATACGCCCGCACAATCGCAGCCGCATCCGCAGGCACCGACCTGATCATCCCGAAGGCCAACCCACCGACTCCATCCACTCTCCTCCCCCCATTGTGCCGCTCCCACCACCCCCAGTAACCAACCACCCCACGCGAGTCGGCCCCTTCATGCCCAAAGAGCAGCCGCCGTGTCTTTGTGCACGCGCCGAGACTTTGTGCACCCACCGACCATCTGGGGGCCGCGGCGATGGTCGGTGGGTTCTCAAAGTCGCGGTTCGTGCACAAGGGTGGGTGGGCTGCTCTTTGGGGGGTAGGTGGTTGCTGGGGGCAAGGGTGGGGTTAGGCGGCGGTGGGGAGGGGGGTTAGTTGGGTGCGGAGGTGGTCGAGGGTTTTGCGGAGGACTCGGGAGATCTGCATCTGGCTGACGCCGATGTCCTTGCCGATCTCGGACTGCGTCCAGCCTTCGACGAAGCGCAGGTGCAGGATGCGGCGTTCGCGCTCGTTCAGGCCGGACAGGACGGGCTGGAGCATTTCGACGTTCTCCAGCTGGTCGATGCTGCTGTCGTCGGTGTCGGCGACCACGTCGGCCAGGGTCAGGTCGGCGTCGGTCTCGGCCGGGCGGTCGAGGGACAGCACGTTGAAGCAACCCTTGGCGGCCATCGCCTGCTCGACTTCGCTCACTTCGACGTCGAGGCAGTCGGCCAGTTCGGCGGGAGTCGGCTCGCGGTTGAGCTGCTGTTCGAGCTCCGGGAGTTTGCCGGCGATCGTGCCCTGCATCTCCTGGAGGCGGCGTGGGATCCGGACGGTCCAGGCGCAGTCGCGGAAGTACCGCTTGACCTCACCGCGGATGGTCGGGATCGCGAACCCGATGAACGGGGTGTCGGCCTCGAGCCGGTAATGATGCGCGGCCTTCACGAGACCGAGATAGGCGACCTGCTCCAGATCGTCGGACTCGGCACCCCGGCCGCGGAACCGGCGGGCGATACCGCGCGCCATCTCCAGATTGAGTTCGACGACCTCCTCGAGCAGCTCCTGCCGCTCGGCCTCGTCGGTGCTGGCTGCCCGGCGTTCCATCAGGTCCCGGGTGGCTGCTTCGCGGGCGGCCCGATCGGCCGCGGTCGAACACTGCACGGTGCTGCTGATCTTCATGTGGATGACCTCGCGACTGGCTCGTCACGGCGTGGCTCTTAGCTGAACCACGGTCATGCCTGCCTCCTGCCCGTACCCACCTGCTCCGATCGCATGCACCCACCTCTCAGAGCCCCGTTTCGCTCACTGATCGCGACCGAATCGGCGTGTTCGAACGGTCGTTTAACCGCAACACGGTCACAGCAAGTAAGGGAGCGGACACGAGACCCTCAAACGTGTACGATGCAAATGCAAGCCCAAATGCACGTGCATATGCCAAGGACGTACGGAAGGTGCAGCTGATGACTGCTATCTACAACGGCATGCCCGGCGACTCCCTTGAGGACCTGACCTGGCGCAAGAGCCAGCGGAGTGGACCGAGCGGTAACTGCGTTGAGGTGGCGAAGCTGCCGGGCGGCGGCGTGGCGATGCGGAACTCGCGTCACACCGACGGACCGGCGCTGGTATTCACCAAAGCGGAGATCGAGGCCTTCCTGGGCGGCGCCCAGGACGGAGAGTTCGACTACCTCGTCTGACCTCATAACCTCGGAAAAGCCAGGGCCCCTTCGCCAGGCGAGTGACGAAGGGGCCCTTTTTCCTGCCCTGCTCCAGGCAGCCCCGCGAACACACGTCGAAGGCCGGCCCTCGGAGGGAGGACCGGCCTTCGGTGTTACCGGAAAAGCTTGTACTGCCGACTACTGCACGGTGAGCGGCCAGAGTTGCTCGCTGCTCGGGAGCTCGGACGCCTTGCCGGTCGCGGCGTTGTCCACAGTGATCCGGAGACCGGTGAACTTGGGCGTCATCACGCGCTGATACCGGGAGGCACGGTCGGGCTCGGCCAGGTACTCCGCGATCAGGTGATCTCCCAGCCAGATGCGTACCATCTTCCGTCCTCCTCGGTCCGTGTTCATGGGGCCAGACTCACGATGGGGTCACCGTCGAGCTGACGGACACCGCGCAACCAGCCTTCGAAGGCCCAGCGCTGCTGCTCGGGGCAGCGCGCCACCAGCTCCTGGATCTCCCGCTCAGTCAGCTCGTCGGGCGCGCGTCCGCCGGCATAGGCGGTGTGCTCGGCTACCTCACTGTCGTCGTCAATCATCGACTCGGGTTCCCCAACCAGTCAGGCCGGCGCACTTGCCACCAGCGATCCGTAGGACCGGCCTGCCGGCTCTCGCGATGTCACGGTTTGCGAGAACCAGCTCACCTTCTGTGCATGAATCAATCATGGCGTCGGCACGCTGCGAATGCAAGCGCCCGATGCACGTGCATCCGCACGTTTTCCGTTTCGAGACCCAAATCGGCCGATTCAGGCGCGAGCCGGGTCCCCCGAGGCCCCAGCGAACACCGTTCGACGGCCTGTCGGGCACTGAGTTTGTCTTGACAAGGAAGCTGGCCGGCGAGCACCCTGAATCACTGAAAGTGACGATCGATGGCGATTCGCGTGGCTTATGTAAGAACTTCGGCAGATTGAAGGCCGGACATGCGATGATGTCTGCCTGCGGGACCGGTTCGCGCCGGCATCGCGCCGGGGAAGCTGAGGAAAGAGTCACTGGGGGCCGGAGGTGAGTGTGAACGAGTCGGGCGCGCAAAGCGGACCGACAGCGCTCCGCATCATCCTCGGAGCGCACCTGCGCCGAATGCGGGACGCCGCCGGGATCAGCCGGGCGGACGCCGGGTGGGAGATCCGCTCTTCGGAGTCCAAGGTCAGCCGGATGGAACTCGGTCGCGTCGGCTTCAAGGAGCGCGACGTCCGCGACCTGCTCACACTGTACGGCCTGGACGACGGCGACGAGCGTGAGCGACTGCTTGCCCTGGCGCGCGAGGCCAACAACCCCGGCTGGTGGCACCGGTACGGCGACGTACTGCCGAGCTGGTTTCACTCCTATCTGGGACTCGAGTCGGCCGCCGCACTGATCCGTTCGTATGAGCTGCAGTTCGTGCCCGGTCTGCTGCAGACCCAGGACTACGTCCGCGCGGTCGTTCAACTGGGCCGCGGTCTGGTCACGGCCGAAGAGGTCGAGCGTCGGGTCACCCTGCGGACCAGCCGCCAGGATGTGCTCACCCGTCCGAGCCCGGTCCGGTTGTGGGCTGTCGTCGACGAGGCAGTACTTCGGCGGCCGATCGGCGGCGTGAAGACGATGATGATGCAGCTCGACCATCTCATCGAGATGAGCCAGCTGCCCAACGTCACTCTCCAGGTCATGGGCTTCGGCGCCGGAGGCCACGCAGCCACCGGCGGCGCCTACAGCATCCTCCGCTTTCCCGAGCCGGACCTCGCCGACGTCGTCTACATCGAGCACCTCACCAGCGCTCTCTACCTGGACAAGCTGGAAGACCTCGACCAGTACACGGCGACGATGGAAGCGCTCTGTGTCGCAGCCCCGCCGCCGAACAAAACCCGCGACATCCTCACCGACATCCGCCGCGACTTCGACGCCTGACGGACTCTCCGCCATCCCCCAGTCCCAGGCGGCCGCTGTCGATCGGATGACGCAGTTGGAAAGCGGGACGGACACGGGCGTCAGGGAACCAGCATGCCCGCCCCGCTGCTCAGGGACCGCTGATCCGTTGATGGAACATCTGGTCGTCATAAAACGACAGTACGGACGGTGATCGCATCGTCACCATCCGAATTTGGATGCTCGGTCGGGGTCGGGCGCCTCCCCTTCCGACCCAGTTGTGTACCTCTGGGGAGCGAAAACGCGAGGTTGTGGACAACCGCCCTACCGGGCGATCAACTCGGCGATCAGCGAGCTCGAATCGCGTGGGCTCAGTGCCCTGGCGCGCAACTGGTCGAAGACATAGCCGTACCGGTCGATCTCGGCTTCCAGCTCCAGGAAGAGATCCCCCGCCAGTCGCTCCTCATAGACCAGGTCAGGTGCCAGGCTGCCGAAGACGAACCGTACGAACGGTCCCGTCATCCCCGGATGGGCACCTTTGGCGAACGGAATGACCTGCAGGTTGATGTTGGGCCGTTCGTTCATCTCCAGCAACCTGCCGAGCTGTGCACGCATGACGGCCGGGCCTCCGACTGCCCGGTGCAGAACTGCTTCGTCGACGACTGCCCAGAACTGGAGCGGGTCGGCCCCTTGCCGCTTGCGGGTCAGGACAGTTTGCCGCTCCATCCGCATCTGAACGCGCCGCTCGATGCCTTCGTCCTCCATCGGCAGGCCGTCGATCATCGTGGCCCGCGCGTACTCCTCCGTCTGCAACAGACCGGGAACGACGATCGTCTCGAAGTTGTGCAGCGCCTTCGCCTCGGACTCGAAGCTGATGTAGGTGGCATAGCCATCTGACAACTCGTTGGTGTACTCACGATACTGCCGCAGCCACCCCGGATACTTCGCGCCGCTGGCCAGATCGATCAACTCGGCTCGGCGTCGCGCCGGAACGTCGTACAGATCGAACAACGTCTCCAACGTGCCGTTGTGGGGCTTGGCGCGACCTTTCTCGATCCGCCACAGGGTTCCCTGGTTGACGCCGGTCTGGTCCTCGACCTGCTCGCGGGTCAGCTTGGCCGCTGCCCGGAACGCTGTGAGTTCGGCGGCCAGGCGGCGGAGGCGCACGGTGGGTGGGCCTGGCGATCTCGGCATCTACCCATCGTACGAGTCAGAGTCCCTTCAGGAACTCGAGAAGCGCGGTGTTGACCAACTCCGGGTGTTCTTGTTGGGTCCAGTGGCCGCAGTTGGGGATGTCGATTGCGCCGCGGAGGTTGGGGACGATAGCTCGGGCTGCTTCGTCCAGGGGATACATGGCTCGTACGCCGTCGTTCTCGCCGCTGAGGTAGAGGGCGGCCGGGGTGATGGGGGCGTCTTGCCAGGCTGCGGTTTGTTGAGGAAGCGGCCGGCGAAGCCTGGGGTTGGTTCGGGGGCGGGGACGCCGGCGTAGATGCGGCGGAGTGCGCCTTCGACGTCCTTATTTAGTTCGGCGTCGGCGATGCCGGGTTCCTGGAAGTAGTTCTGGTAGAAGTCTGGGCCGAAGCGTTGTTCGGTGACAGTTAATGGCGGCAACGTGCCGCGCGGGATCGGCGGCACACTGATACCGACAACACCTCGTACGACGGCCGGTCGGAGGAGCGCGGTGTTCCAGGCGACGATGGAACCCCAGTCGTGGCCGATGACAACGGCTTGCTCCTCCCCCAGTTCGCGGATGAGCGCGACGACGTCGCCGACCAGGTGGAAGATCGAGTACTGGTCGATCGCGGTCGGGCGGTCACTGGCGCCGTACCCGCGTTGATCTGGAGCTACAGCGTGATAGCCGGCTGCGGAATGCCGTTGAGTCGGACGTATCTGTTGCTGGGCAAGGGTTTTGGCTCCTCTGTTATTTGCCGATGGATTCCAGGAGTGCTTCGCGCCTGGTCGCGAGTTCGGCGAGGGCTGCGTCGGCGGTGGCGCTGATGTCGCCGGGGCCGGGTTCTTCCGGACCGAGTAGTGCGGTCACCGCGGCGGCGAGCACTCGGATCGGATCGTCGACCGAGATGTGGGCCAGCACTCGCTGCTCGGCGGAGATGGTGACGAAGCCGCGGATCAGGGCTTGCAGCGCGTAGGCCTGGTCGTCGAAGGTCCAGTCGGTGCGGGCGAGATGATGCTTGCGCCACACCGGCAGCGCGATGCGCATGAGTGCGGCGGGACCGAGGTTCTCCAGGAGCGAGGCACTGCGCGGGTGCTGGGTGAGTACGCCGAGCAGGTCGTCGTCCTCGACCTGTAGCGCGCGGATGAACGGGTGCTCGACCGTGCTCTGGATCAGCAGCGGCAGCAGCCGGCTGGGGCGTGCGACCTCCGGGTCGGCGGTGAGCTCGGCGCCGAGCTCATCGAGGGAGGCAAGGAAGTCGCGGCCGAACAGGCCGACCAGCAGGTCCTCGCGAGTGCTCCAGTGCAGGTAAATGGTGCCCTTGGCAACATGTGCCCGCTCCGCGATCTCCGCGACCGTCAGTCCCTTGACGCCGCGTCTGAGCACCAGCTCCCGCGCTGCGCCGAGAATGCGCGCCGCGCTGCCGGAATCCTGCTCGGCCAGTACAGCCATGGTCGTCCTTCCGTTCACACCCGGGCGATGTCGAGGTCCTTCATGCGACCGGACTTGTTGTGTGCCCGCACGAATCGCAGCACCTGCGAGGCTACCGGCATCGTCATCCCCCGCATCATCAGGCGGCGCACGGTGATCTGCTTGCGATTGGGCGTGAAGACCGCGGTCTGCTGGAACCCGAGCTGCTGGTAGTAGCCCATGTGCGGCCGCAGCTGGTTCTCCCACTCGGACAGCGCGCGCCCGATGTCGTCGTACCGGCCGAGCATGGTCCCGAGCAGGTCGGCTCCGGCCAAACCGGCGGATACGCCCATCCCGGCGTACAGGGTGACGCACCAGGCTGAGTCACCGACCAGTACGACGCGTCCCTGGTGCCAGTGGTCCATGTGCACTTGCTCGACGGAGTCGAACAGCAACTCGTCGGTCGCCTCCAGCGCTTCCAATGCAGCACCGAGCACATCGCCAGTCGGCTCCGGACCGAACGCCTTGCGGACTCGCGCTCCCGGTGACTCAGTGAACTCGGCATCCACGTCGTCGGTCTGGTAGCCAATGAGCACAGTCGGCGCGTGGTCGGCGAACGGGAAGACCCAGAGCGAACGGTCGGGCTCCAACAACGTGAGCCCATCATGTACGGCGAGTTTGTCGAGTCCACCGGGCAGTTGGAACGCGGCGATCATGTAGTTGAGCCGATGCAGGTAACGCTCATCCGGTCCAAAGGCCAGCTTGCGAACCGTCGATCGCAGACCATCAGCGCCGACGACAAGATCGAACCGCTCGGTGACGCTACTGCCGTCGGAAGTGTTGGTCAGCGTGACGTCGACACCGTCGGAGTCCTGCTCGATCTTGGTCGGCACAGTCGAGTAGCGAACCTCGGTGTCCGCGGGCAGCGCTTCGAACGCGGCCTGCTCGACATCACCGCGAACCATCAGCCACGGCTCACCCGGGATGTCCCGGAACCCGAAACCGGCGCGCCACTCACCGAAGCGGTCGACGTCGTAGTTCCGCCCGTCGAACGCGGTGCGGTCGTGCAGAGAATCCAGGAGGCCGAGCCGCTCGGCCGCGGTCTTACCCGCGCCGAACAGACCGACGAAGTACCCGCCGGAACGCCGTTGGGGCGCCTTCTCGATCAGAACCGGCGTCCAGCCGGCCCGGAGGAGCGCGAGTGCTGTCGAGGTGCCGCTGATGCCGAGCCCAACAACCAAAGCCCGGCGCTGCCGTTCCGATGTCGTGGTCATGTCTCCACATTAGACCGACTGACCAAATTCGTCATTTGGTTCAGTCGGTGAGGCGCGTCACAGCCAGCGACCGGGTCGGCACGGTCTAGGAGTTGTCGGTCAGCCAGGTCAGGAGCGGCTGGGTGGCCTGCCAGTCGGCGCGGATCGCGGCCGCCAGTTCAGGCGTGTGGATGACGGGTTCGAAGCCGTAGGACTTGGTGACCGTCAGGGATTTGTGCCGCAGCAGCTCGATCCGCGGGTGCTCGGCGTCATAACTCCGCGGGCTGGTCTTGAGCCGATCACCACCGACCGTCCAACCGGCTGCGGTGAGGTCGGCCAGCAGTCCCTCGAGTTGCTTGCCACGACGGTCGTCGTCGATAGCCGTGCGAACCCGCGCCAGCCGCTCGGCGCTCGCCTCGTAAAAGCCCGCCGCAACGCGAACCCCCGGTGCCGCCACCTCGACGTACCAGCCGGTGGCGGGGGCCAGGTCGATGAACGCGCCCTGATGCGTCTTGTACGGCGTCTTGTCCTTCGCGAACCGGACATCGCGGTACGGCCGGAAGAGTTTCGCCTTACCGAATTCGGCTTCCAGCTCGGCCAGCAGTGCCGCCATCGGCGCCCGGACCGACTCCTCGTAGACGTGTTTGTTCGCCGTCCAGTACGACTTGCTGTTGTCCATCTCGAGGTCGTCGTAGAAGTCCAGCGCTGCCGCCGGGAAACCGGTGAAACCCATACCAGGAAGCCTAGTCGGTCAGATCCAGCCCGCCTGCTCGGCCTTGCGAATCGCCTCGATCCGGGTCCGTGCATGGGTCTTCGTCAGAATCCGGGACAGGTAGTTGCGAACCGTCCCCGCACTCAGACACAGCTTCCGCGCGACCTCCTGCGCAGTCGCCCCGGTGGTGACGAGCTTCAGTACTTCGCACTCGCGATCGGTCAGCGGATTGTCCCGGACCCGGATCGCGGCAAGCATCAGCTCCGGATCGAGCACCGGCTCTCCCCGCGCGATCTGCCGGATCGCACCGACCAACTCACCAGGTGAAGCATCGGTTGCGATCAAGCCCACTCGCGGCGCCTGCCGAACGAGCCGCAGACTCGCGCCCGCCGACAGGTCCCGGTCGGAGAGCACCAGCACTCCACCGGCCGCCGACCGACGCGCCAGCACATCGATGCCGACGGCACCTGGTAGGTGTACGTCGAGCACCATCACGTCGGGCTGCCCCCGCACGGACGCCGGCAGTACGTCGTCCCCGTGGTCGATCACAGCCACGACTTCCAGATCATCTTCGGTAGCGAACACCGTGGCCAATGCTCCACGCAGCAATGCGCCCCGGTGTCCGAGCAGCACTCGGATCACGGCCCCGCCCCCCATGACGACGTTCCGCCGTTTTGACGGCCCCCCAGCCGTTATGTCACTACCTAACTTAGGACAGGCTCACAAAGAACGCACGGACGTCCCCGACGAAAACGGCCGCTTGTTCGATGGCCGCAAAATGCCCGCCGTGTGGGTGACTCGTCCAGCGGACGATGTTGTCGGTCCGCGAAACCTTGTGCCGCAACGGGATGAAGTTCTCGTGCGCGAGATCGAGCAAAGCGGTCGGAGTCGTCGACGTCAGATCCCCGTACGACGTGTGCGCGCGCTCGTAGTAGACGCGGCCCGCCGACCCCGCCGTACGGGTCAGCCAGTAGAGCATCACGTTGGTGAGCAGGTGATCGCGATCGATCTCGCTCGCCGGATCACTCCATGCCACGAACTTCTCCGCGATCCACGCCAGCTGCCCGACCGGCGAGTCCGTCAACGCATAAGCCAGCGTCTGCGGTCGGGTCGACTGCAGATCGGCGTACCCCTGCTCCTCCTTCGACCACTGCTGGAATCGCCGCCACGACGCCCAGGTCCGGTCCCGCTCGGCCTGGTCGAGCGGCTCCAACTCCTCAGCCGTCGGTTCCGAGGTCGCCCCGGCTCCGGGGATCAGATTGAGGTGTACGCCGATCACCCGCTCGGGGTGGATCCGCCCGAGTTCGCGCGAGATCGCGGCACCCCAGTCACCACCCTGTACGCCGTACCGGTCGTAGCCGAGCTCGCTCATCAACACCGCCCAGGCGCGCGCGATCCGCTGGTACTCCCAACCGCGATCGCGGGTCGGCCCGGACAGCCCGAAGCCGGGGATGCTCGGGATGATGAGGTGGAACGACTCCAGCAACGGGCCGGCGACCTCGGTGAACTCGACGATCGAACCAGGCCAGCCGTGCGTCATGATCAGCGGGATCGCGTCCGGCGCGGATGAGCGGAGATGGGCGAAATGCACCCGGGCGCCGTCGATCGTGGTGGTGAACTGCGGCCACTCGTTGAGTCGCGCCTCGGCCGCTCGCCAGTCGTAGGTGTCGCGCCAGTACGCGACGAGCTCCTGCAGATACGCGAGAGGTACGCCGTACTCCCAGCCGGTGTCGGGGATTTCGTCGGGCCAGCGGACCAGGTCGAGCCGGGTCCGCAGGTCCGCGAGCTCGCTGTCGGGGATGGCGAGCCGGAAGGGTTCGATAGTCATCCCGGACACCATCTCGCGACCGGGCGATGATCGCACCCGAATTCAGTCGCCGGCGCGGGCCGAGATCTTCTTCACGGCGATCGCGCCCACCAGCAGCGCGACGCCGACGGCGATCACCACGGTGACCAGCGTGCCCGCGCTGCTCAGCGCGCTGTCGCACGTCATCGGCGTGATCCCGGCCGCGGTTCGGAAGGCCGAGCCACAGACGGTCCCGCTCGACGACACCGAGCGGAATCCGAGCGCGATCCCGCCCAGCAGGACCACCACCCCGGCGACACCGAGCACCCTGTTCAGCACCGTCACGATGACCGCTCCGGCGCGTGAGGGCATGCCGACGGCACACCACGCGAGCCCCGTTGCACGTTCCTTCACCCCAAACCTCGACGGACCACCCGCACCGAACTTACGGTCCGGACCGGATGAACCACAGCCGAGGAGGGGGTCAGCAACGATTCTTCACAGAGTCCTTACTCAGAACATGACAGATTGTGATCGTCGCCACGAGATCCTGGCCGGTTCAGAGCCGCTCGGTGAGGTGCACGGTGATCTCGTCACCAGGGTTTTTCGCCAGTACGGCGCGCAGATCCGCCTTCACCGGCAGTTTGTGGGTTCCGTCACCCAGAGCCATGAACGAACTCTCGAACGGATACCCGTCCATCGTCCCGCGGACCTTCACCAGCCCGCGGGTCCCGAAGTACTCCGCCGATCCCGGCAGCTGCACGTAGGTCCAGCCACCCTTGGCCGGGCTCTTCTGCAGCGGTGCGGTGAAGGTCTTGTCCAGCTTCTGTGCGCTCACCTTGAGCTCCTTTCTCCACACCTAGGTAGAGACTGGCTGACCGCTTTCGACATCTATTCTGAAATACGTGGAAATCACGATGCGGCCGGGTGACGCGGACGACGTACCGACGGTGTTGGCGCTGCTGGACGGGGCGACCGAGTGGCTGGTTGCCCAGGGGCGGACCGACCAGTGGGGCACGCAACCGCACTCGACGAGCCCGTGGCGGATCGAGCAGATCACCGGGTTCGCCACCGACGGCGGACTGTGGATCGCTGTCGGCGATGGTCGCGCGGTCGGTGCACTCGCCATCGGCTCCGCGAAACCACCGGTACCGCCGGCCGAGGAGCCCGAGGTGTTCGTCCGGCTACTCGTCACCGATCGGAAGTCGACCGGCCAGGGCATCGGCGCCGCACTGCTCGATCACGCCCGCAAGCTCGCCCGCGACGCGGGGATCGCCCAGGTCCGGCTCGACTGTTTCGCCGGGAACGACGGCGCCCTGATCCGGTACTACGAGTCGCAGGGCTTCACGCGGGATGTCAGCTTCGTCGTCTCGCGGGTCAATGCGCCGGATTGGCCAGGTCAGGTCCTCGTCCAGCGGCTGTGATCGAGCGGTGCACAGTGCCGTGCGCGTCCGAACAGTGCGCGTCGATCTCGTCGCCAGTCGCGTGGTCGACCTGCAACGTGGAGTGCGTGAGCCTGTGGCGCTCGGCCAGTAGCTCCTCGATCCGGACCCGGATCTGGTGACAGTCGAGGCCTTCGGCAACCAGGATGTGCGCCGAGGCCGCCGGCTCACCCGAGGTGATCTCCCAGACGTGCAGGTCGTGTACCTCGACGACGCCATCGATCGCGCACAGCTCGGTGCCGAGTGCCTGGGGGTCGATCGCGGCCGGGGCAGCCTCGAGGAAGATCCGGCCCGAGTCGCGCACCAACGCGACGCCCGCCTTCAGCATCAGCGCGGCGACCACCAGCGCGGCAATCGCGTCAGCCCGGGCGAACCCGGTCAGCAGGACGATCAGACCGGCGATCGCGGTGGCGATGAACGCGAACAGGTCGTTGAGGATGTGCTGGAACGCACCTTCGACGTTCAGGCTCGAGCGGTTCGCCTTGCTGATCAGCCAGGTGGCGAACAGGTTCACCACGATGCCGACCACACCGGTGATCAGAACCAGTGCGCCCTTCACCTCGGGCGGGTTGATCATCCGGTTGACGGCTTCGTAAACGAAGTACACCGCGAGCAGTAGCAGGGTGATCCCGTTGGCCTGGGCAGACAGGATCTCGACCCGCTTGAACCCGTACGTGAACCCGCCGGCCGGTGGCTTCGCCGACAACCGGATCGCGACCAGCGCGAGCACAATCGCGATCGCGTCGGTCAGCATGTGCGCGGCGTCGGTGATCAACGCCAGCGAACCGGCCGCGAACCCGACGACGACCTCGGCCAACATGAACCCGACGATCAGCGCCAGTGCACCGCTGAGGAGCTTCCGGTCCGCGTTCCCACTCACCGCGTGCCCGTGGCCGTGTCCGTGCCCAACTTCGGCCATGTCAGCGCTCCGGGTGAATCGCGTCGGTGTGCTCGGTGTGCGCGACCGCGAGATCGACCAGCATCCGCACGTGCGCGTCGTCCAGCCGGTAGAACGCGTTCCGCCCATCCCGCCGTACGGCGACCACTCGGTGCGCGCGCAGCAGCCGCAGAGCATGCGATGTCGCCGACTCGCTGAGCCCGGTCACCGCGGCCAAGTCGCAAACGCACAACTCCCCGTCGAGCAACGCAACCAACAGCTTCAACCGACGCGGATCCCCGAGCAGACTGAACACGTCAGCGGTGTCGACGATGTCGTTCTCGGCCGGCATCCGAGCGTTGACACTCGTCACCCGCTCCGGATCGACCAGCCGGACCGCACACTCGTCCAGACCCTGCACATCTGCAGAACTGTTCATATGTGGAGGCTAACCCATCGCATCCGGCGAGGCCAGTTCCGTGACCGCGGTCACCCTAGTGTCCTGAGTCAGAGGTTGGGCGAGTGCCGGAGGTGTCCAGGTGCGTGCATCGCAAGGCGGCGGAGCGTCCTCGATGCGGTGTTCATCGTGGATGCTTCGCCAACGCAGCGAGGTGCGTGCCTGGGCGCCTCCGGTGCCGTCCAACCTGTGACTCAGGACACTAGACCGTTGAAATGTTAAATTTCCGCGCATGCCGCCTCCCCCGTCCAGGATCCGGTTGCTCGGCCCGATCACCATCGAACCCACCCGCCTAGGCGCCCCCAAACTCGCCTGCGTCCTCGCCGCCCTAGCCCTCCGCCCCGGCACCCCGGTCGCCCAGACCGAACTGATCGACCGAGTCTGGGACGGCGACCCACCGGACGCCGTCCTCAACGTCCTCTACTCGTACGTCGCCCGCCTCCGCGCAGCCCTGAAGTCCGTGCCGGGTGCAGCCATCCGCCGAGCCGGCTCCCACGGCTATGTCCTCGACATCGACCCAAGCGCCATCGACCTACACGCAGTGCGGGCGCTGCGCGACGAGGCTCGGAGAACTGCAGGACGCCCAGCCGAGGCAACTGAGGGAGTGCGACGCCCGCACGAGACGCGCAAGCGAGCGGGACGCCCAGAGCAGGCACTCGAGCGAGTGGGGCGCCCGGCCGAGGCACTTGAGCTTTTGCGCCAAGCGTGCGAGCTGGTTGGCGACGACGCACTCGTGGGGTTGAGCGGTCGGTGGGCCGACGAGACGCGCGCCGCGCTTGCCGCCGAGCGGCTTGAGTTGCTGACTGAGCGGTACGCGGCTGAGCTCGACGCCGGCCACCACGCCGCCGTACTGGGAGACCTCACCGCGCTCAGCGACGCCGAGCCCCTGGCCGAACCCGTCGCCGAACTGCTGATGCTCGCCTACTACCGCAGCGGCCGACCCGCCGACGCACTCACCCGCTTCGAGACCACCCGCACCCGGCTGCGCGACGAACTCGGCGCAGACCCATCCCAGCGCCTACGCGACCTCCACCTACAGATCCTGAACCACGACCCCACCCTCGACCTGCCAACGGCCGCACCCATCCAACTCCCCTCCGACATCCCCGGCTTCACCGGCCGAACCACCGAACTGAAAGCGTTGGAGCAACTGGCAGAGTCTGCGTCACTCGCCGCGGTCGTCGGCCCGGGCGGCGCAGGCAAGACCGCGCTGGCTGTGCACTGGGGACATTCGATGATCGACCGGTTCCCAGGCGGTCTGCTCTACGTGAACCTCCGCGGCTTCGACGAAGGCGACATGGTGTCACCGCGCGAGGCTCTCGGACGGTTGCTGGTGGCAATGAACCTGCCGGGTGACGCCGTACCAGACGATGTCGATGCGGCTGCCGAGCTGTTCCGGGCGACGACGGCCGATCGCGGCGTGCTGGTCATCCTCGACAACGCCCGCAGTGCCGAGCAGGTCCGGCCGCTGCTGCCGGGCGCCGGCGCCTTCACGATCGTGACGAGTCGCGACCGGCTCACCGGACTGATCGCACTGAACGACGCCCGCCCGGTACCCGTCGGCATGCTCGACCAGGCCGAAGCCATGGAATTGCTCACCCGGATCCTCGGCGCGGACCGGGTCCAGTCAGAGTCGGAGGCAGCCGCGAGACTCGCCGAGCTGTGCGGGCATCTCGCCTTGGCGTTGCGGATCGCCGCGGCACACCTGGCCGGTGAACCGATCATCCGGATCGCCGACTATGTGGACGAACTGGAACGGCGCGACCGGCTCGACGTACTGGCCGTCGACGGCGACCCTTCCGCAACCGTCACCGCGAACCTGGAGCTGTCCTACCGCGTCCTCGATCAGGACACCCGCGATCTGTTCGCCCGCTTGGGGATGCTGCCCGGGGAAGACTTCGCCGAAGAGCTGATCACCTCGGCGTCCGGGTCGGCCGAGACCGCCACCCTGCGAGCGCTGCGACGCCTCGTCACCGCACACCTCGTGGAACAACCCCGGGTCCGCCGCTACCGGATGCACGACTTGGTGCGTCTGTACGCCGCACGGACGGGCGAACGGGAGTTGGGCGAGCAGGACCGATCGACACTCATCGACAGCTTCATCGAGTGGCACCACGACCGTGCCTACCAACCGATCAACGACGAAGAGACCAACATCTTCCTCGCCTGCGAAACGTTGGCGGACCATCCGAAGCTGTGGCGACTCGTACTTCCCCTGCGCAACACGATCAACGAGTGGCGTTTCATCAGCCGCGTCCAGCGACTCATCGAAGTGGGCACCCGCCGAGCAGAAGAGGCGGCGGACGGTCTCGGGTTGTTCCGGATGACGAGCATGGCGGCCACTGCGCGCCGAGCGACCGGCGACAGCGATGCCGCGATCGAGCTCGGCACCCGTGCACTCACCCTCGCCGAACCGCTCACTGCCCGAGAGCAAACCGTCGCGAGCGGGAACCTCGGCATCTACCTGTTCGACTATGGCGACCTGGCCGGATCCGCGGCGGCGTTCATCCGGGGCGTCGACCTCGCCATCGCGTCGGGCAATACCCGGTCCCAGCTCATCTTCACCAGCAGCATGGCTCAGGTATTGGTCAGGCTCGGCCGGTTCGATGAGGCCGAGGCCTACGTGCGGAGCGCCGAGGCCCTGGGCGAGGACGCACTCTCCCCCGAGCAGCGCATCCGGCTCGAACTGTCCAACGCGGAGATCCATTTCAACCGCGGCGATTTCGAGCGGGCGATGGTGGCCGCCGACCGAGCCATCGCCATCGCCCGCCAAGGCTCGTACGGCCATCTCGACATGTGGTGCATGCAGGTCCAAGCCCAGATCCTCCTGCACAGCGGCCGCGCCGAAGAGGCCCGCGCCCTGTACGACGAGGAGGTCCGGCAGGTCCGAAGCCGCAAGATGGTCTCCTACGAACCGGAGGCCCTGTCCTACCTCGCCAGCGTGCTGGTCGAGCTCCGCGAGTACGCCGGGGCCGGCGAGCTCATCGCCGAGGCTCGCCGGAAACAGCCGCAGGTCGGCCGCGGCCTCCAGGTCTTCGTCAACCTGGTCCTCGCGGGTGTCCACAACGGCTTGGGCGAATTCGAGACCGCGCTGGCCCACGCGACGGAAGCGGTCACGGGCTACGCAGCAATGCCGTGGCCGGCGCGGCACGAGCTGGCGCTGGTAGCACTGGCCGACGCGTACGCGGGCCTCGGCGATCCCGGCACCGCACGCGAGCACCGAGCCTCGGCCGACCGGATCGCGTGTCCGGTCAACCAACTACGAAGGCACCGCTAGACATGCCGCCTCCCCTGACCAGGATCCGGTTGCTCGGCCCGATCACCATCGGGTCAACCCGCCTCGGCGCACCGAAACTTGCGTGTGTGCTGGCCGCCCTCGCAGTGCGACCCGGTACGCCGGTCGCCCAGACCGAACTGATTGATCGAGTGTGGGACGGCGACCCGCCCGACGCCGTCCTGAACGTTCTGTACTCGTATGTCGCCCGGCTGCGCTCGGCTCTCAAGGCGGTGCCGGGGGCTGCGATTCGGCGGGCTGGGTCCCACGGGTACGTGCTGGATATCGAGCCGGGTGACATCGACCTGCATGCCGTCCGGGCGCTGCGCGACGAGGCCCGGACGATAGCAGCACGCCCGGACGAGACACCCGAGCGGACGGAACACCCAGAGCAGGCAGCCGAGTCGGCGGAACGCTCGGACCAGGCGCTAGAGCTTTGGCGCCAGGCGTGCGACTTGGTTGGCGATGACGCGCTGGTGGGGTTGAGCGGTCGGTGGGCCGACGAGACCCGTACGGCGCTCGCGGCCGAACGGCTCGAGTTGCTGACTGAGCGGTATGCGGCCGAACTGGACGCCGGCCAGCATGCCGCCGTACTGGGGGATCTGGCTGCACTCAGCGACGCCGAGCCTCTCGCCGAGGCGGTCGCTGAACTGCTGATGCTTGCGTACTACCGCAGCGGCCGGCCTGCTGACGCGCTCACTCGCTTCGAGACCATCCGGGTCCGGCTGCGCGACGAGCTGGGCGCGGACCCGTCACAGCGACTGCGCGACCTCCACCTCCAGATCCTGGACCAGGACCCACAGCTCGATGCGGTGGAGGCACCAACCACGCCGATCCAGCTGCCGTCGGACATCAGCGGATTCACCGGACGGACCGCGGAGCTGAAGGCGCTGGATCAGCTCGCCGAGTCGGTGCCGCTTGTCGCGGTCGTCGGACCAGGTGGCGCGGGCAAGACCGCCCTGGCCGTGCACTGGGGACATTCGATGGTCGACCGGTTTCCCGGCGGCCTGCTCTCGGTGAACCTGCGCGGCTTCGACGAAGGTGACATGGTGTCGCCACGCGAAGCCCTCGGACGGTTGCTGGTGGCAATGAACATCCCCGGAGAAGCCGTACCCGAGGATGTCGATGCAGCTGCCGAGCTCTTCCGGGCCACCACCGCCGACCGGCGCGTGCTCGTGATTCTGGACAACGCGCGCAACGCCGAGCAGGTCAGGCCGCTGCTTCCCGGGGTGGGCTGCTTCACCATCGTCACGAGCCGCGATCGTCTCACGGGATTGATCGCACTGAACGACGCCCGGCAGGTGCCCGTCGGAACGCTCGGCAAGGTGGAGGCCATCGAACTGCTCGCCCGGATCCTCGGCGCGGAACGAGTCGAAGCAGAGGTACAGGCGGCCGAGCGGTTGGCCGAGCTGTGCGGGCACTTGGCCCTCGCACTGCGAATCGCCGCCGCCCACGTGGCCAGTGAGCCGCACATCCGGATCGCCGATTACGTAGCCGAGTTGGAACGGCGGGATCGGCTGGACGTGCTGGCCGTCGACGGCGACCCGGCCGCGACCGTGACCGCGAACCTCGAGCTCTCCTACCGCGTTCTCGACGACGACACCCGCGATCTGTTCGCCCGGCTGGGAACCCTGCCCGGCGAGGATTTCTCCGAAGAGCTGATCATGTCCGTGGCCGGGCTCGCGGAATCTGACACACCACGAGTACTGCGCAGGCTCGTCGCCGCGCATCTCATCGAACAACACCGGGCGCGCCGGTACCGGATGCACGACCTGGTCCGCTTGTACGCCGCCCGAACGAGCGAACAAGAACTGAGCAACGACGAACGGGCAGCGCTCGTGGAGCGCTTCATGGAGTGGCATCACGACCGCGCCTTCGAGCCGATCGGCGAGGAGGAGACCAACATCTTCCTCGCGTGTGAGGCACTGCAGGATCATCCGAAATTGTGGCGATTGGTGCTGCCGCTTCGCAACACCATCAATGAATGGCGGTCGATCAGCCGCGTCCATCGCTTGATCGATGTGGCAATCCTCCGGGCTGAGCACTCGAAGGACCACCTCGGACTGTTCCGGATGACGAGCATGCAGGCCGGCGCTCATCGCTCGCACGGTGACAGTGCCGATGCCCTGGAGTCCAGCATTCGCGCCCTGGCGCTCGCCGACTCTCTCAGCGATCGGGAACAGGCCACGGCGAGCGGAAACCTCGGCATCTATCTGTTCGACTACGCAGACTTCACGGGATCCGCCGCGTCGTTCATCCGGGCGGTCGATCTGCTGACGGCGACGGGCCATAATCCGGCCCAGCTCATCTTCTTCACCGGCAACATGATCCAAGTCCTGGCACGGCTCGGCCGGTTCGATGACGCTGCGGCATACCTACGAAGTGCGTGGACACTTGGGGAAGACGGTCTCACGCCCGACCAGCGCCTCCGGCTCACGCTCTCCGACGCGGAGTTCTGTCTCAGCACAGGTGAGTTCAACCTGGCCATGGACGCCATCGACGCGGCCGACGCCATCGCCCGCCAGGACTCGTACGGTCAGCTGGACATGTGGCGCCAGCAGCTACGAGCCCAGATCCACCTGCATGCGGGCCGCCCGGAGGCGGCACGCGCAGCCTTCGAAGAGGAACTGGCACTCGCGCGCGAGCGGAACATGGTCTCCTTCGAACCAGAGGTCCTGTGCGATCTCGCCGATGTCCTGGTCGAGCTCCGCGAGTACTCCCGGGCCGCGGAGCTCGTCGCCGAAGGGCACAGAAGATGGCCCAAGATGTCCCAGAACTTCCAGGTTTTCCTGCACCTCGTGCTGGCCGGCATCCACAACGGACTCGGCGAACACGACGCGGCGCTCACCCAAGCAAAGACGGCGGTGGACGGGTTCGCTGCCATGCCCTGGCCGGCACGGCACGAGCTGGCACTGCTCGCCCTGGCCGACGCCCACGCCGGCCTCGGCGAACCTGAAGCCGCCGCCGAGCACCGAGCTGCCGCCGACCGCATCGCCGCCCCGATCAACCGAGCACGGAGACACCGCTAGCCATCCTCCGAAGAACAGCCGCCCCTGGAGCTAAGGGTGTCAAGCAGCGATGGTTGGGTGTGGTGGGTCGGTAGACGATGAGGCGTCGCAGGACTCCGCACCACCTGCCGGGATATCCCTCGAGTTGGGGGGTTGCCCATCGAGAATCTCCACGGTCATCCCCCTACCTCGACGGGCAACCCCCCACCTCCACGGGCAACCCCCCACCTCGACAGGCAACCCCCACCTCGACAGGCACCCCTCGCTCGCGGGCACGGTGGGTTCACTCGCGCGGGCTGGAAAGCGCCGGGGTGATGATTCACCCCGGNNNNCCGCTCTCTGTGCACGCCACTCATCTTTGGGAACCCACCAACCACTTCGAGCCCCCGGAAACGGTTGGTGGATACCCAAAGATGGATCTTGCGCACAAAGACAAGGCGACCCGTCAGCTACCCGGCCTGGTCGCTGCTGTCCGGCAGCGACCACAGCCCGTCAGCCCCAGGCGACATTCACCTCGGGCGCTGACCTCGCCAACCAGCTCAGCCACAGACCCGCCCAGCCACCCCACCTCTGTGAGCCGGCCACAGCGGCGAGCAACCAGCGCCGTACCTCCCGGGCCGCATCCGAGCCGCCCGGGGAGATGCACAAGAACAGGACGTATATCGGTCTCGTCGTCGGATGGCTGCCGGTGAGCGGGGCCGATACGTCCAGCAGACGTATACGTCCTGTTGTTCGGCGGATTGAGACCGGCGGCTGTTAGCGTGCACAGCATGCCGCCTCCCCCGTCCCGGATCCGGTTGCTCGGCCCGATCACCATCAACTCGGCCCACATCGGCGCGCCCAAGCTTGCGTGTGTGCTGGCCGCGCTTGCTCTGCGGCCCGGTACGCCGGTCGCGCAGGCCGAACTGATCGATCGAGTCTGGGACGGGGATCCGCCCGATGCCGTCCTGAACGTCCTCTACTCGTACGTCGCTCGCCTGCGATCCGCACTGAAGCCGATTCCGGGTGCGGCGATCCGGCGGGCTGGGTCGCACGGCTACGTGCTGGAGATGGAACCAAGCGACATCGATCTGCACGCCGTGCGGGCGCTGCGCGACGAGGCGGTTGAGCTGAACAGCTCGGGGCGAATGGACGAAGCCCTCGAGCTGTGGCGCCAGGCCTGCGAACTGGTCGGCGATGACGCGCTCGTGGGGTTGAGCGGCCATTGGGCCGACGACACGCGCACTGCACTCGCCAACGAACGACTCGAACTGCTCACCGAGCGGTACGCCGCCGAACTCAACGCCGGGCACCACGCCGCCGTACTGGGAGATTTGGCAGCGCTCAGCGATGCCGAGCCTCTGGCTGAGCCGGTCGCTGAACTGCTGATGCTTGCTTACTACCGCAGCGGTCGGCCTGCTGACGCGCTCACTCGGTTTGAGACCGTGCGGGTCCGGCTGCGCGATGAGTTGGGGGCGGACCCGTCGCAGCGGCTGCGTGATCTGCACCTGCAGATCCTGGATCAGGACCCGCAGTTGGATGCAGCGGAGACACCGGCCACGCCGATCCAGCTGCCGTCGGATATCAGCGGGTTCACCGGGCGGACGGCGGAGCTGAAGGCGCTGGACCAGTTCGCGGAGGATGCGGCGCTTGCTGTGGTGGTCGGGCCGGGTGGCGCGGGGAAGACTGCGCTGGCTGTGCGTTGGGGATATTCGATGGTGGAGCGGTTTCCGGGCGGCCTGCTGTACGTGAACCTGCGTGGCTTCGACGCGGGCGAACTGATGTCGTCCCGGGAGGCGCTCGGACGGTTGCTGGTGGCAATGAACGTGCCGCGGGACGAAGTGCCGGAGGGCGCCGGGGAGGCCGGCGAGCTGTTCCGGACGGTCACCGCCGAGCGCGGCGTACTGGTGGTTCTCGACAATGCGCGCAACGCCGCGCAGGTCCGGCCGCTGCTGCCGGGCGCGGGCTCGTTCACGATCGTGACGAGTCGCGACCGGCTGACGGGACTGATCGCGCTGAACGATGCGCGGCCCGTGCCGGTCGGCATGCTGGAACGAGCGGATGCCGTGGAACTGCTGACCCGGATCCTCGGCGCGGAGCGCGTCGAGTCGGAGCCGGCCGCTGCGGAACGGCTGGCCGAGCTGTGCGGCTACCTGGTGCTCGCGCTACGGATCGCTGCGGCGCAGCTGGCTGGTGAACCGACGGCCCGAATCGCGGACTACGTGGTGGAACTGGAGCGACGAGACCGGCTGGACGTACTGGCCGTCGACGGCGATCCCGCCGCGGCCGTCACCGCGAACCTGGATCTGTCGCATCGCGTCCTCGACCAGGACGCCCGGGATCTGTTCGCGCGGCTGGGAACTCTGCCCGGCGAAGACTTCGCCGAGGAGCTGATCGTGTCGGTGTCCGGGCTGTCCGAGGCGGATACGATCCGCACGCTGCGCGGACTCGTTGCCGCGCACCTGGTTGAACAGCACCGGCCAGGGCGGTACCGGATGCACGACCTGGTGCGCCTGTACGCCGGGCGCGCGGGCGAGCGTGATCTGAACAGCGATGGCCGGACGGTGCTGATCGATCGGTTCATCGAGTGGCATCACGACCGGGCCTACCAGCCGATCACCGACGAGGAGGCCAACGTCTTCCTCGCGTGTGAGGCGCTCCAGGATCATCCGCGGCTGTGGCGCCTCGTCCTGCCCCTGCGGAACACCATCAACGAGTGGCGGGTCACCCGGCGCATCTACGACCTGATCGAGATAGCCACTCGGCGAGCGGACGAGGCCGGGGACGACCTCGGGCTGTTCCGGATGACGAGCATGATGGCCAACGCCAAACGCTCCGAAGGCAGCACCACGGAGGTGATCGAGCTCGGCACGCGCGCGCTGACCTTGGCTGAGGGCCTCAGCGACCGGGAACAGACCATTGCGAGTGGGAACCTCGGTATCTACCTGTTCGACCACGGCGACTACGCCAGGTCGACCGCGTCGCTGCGGCGAGCGGTGGATCTGGCGATCGGCTCGGGCAATCTCCGGTCGCAGCAGATCTTCACCAGCAGCCTGATCCAGACCCTGGTCAGCACCGGGCAGCTCGACGAAGCCGAGTCGTACGTCCAGGGCGCCGAGACACTGTGGGCTGATGGACTCACCCCCGCGCTTCGTGTTCGCCTCGACCTGTGCGCCGCCGAGGTGCAGGTCGCGGTCGGCAATTACGACCAAGCCCTCGAAACCACCGAAGCGGCGCTCACCCTGGCACGTCGGCAACCGCACCCCTTCCTCGACATGTGGTGCATGAAAATCCAAGGCCACATCAACCTGTTCGCGGGCCGCCCCGACGCGGCCCGCGCGGCCTTCGAGGAGGAGCTCCGACTGTCTCAACTCCGCAAGCTGCCCACCTTCGAACCGGAAACCTGCGCCGACCTCGCCGAGGTCCACCTCGAACTCGGCAACCCTGCGATGGCCGCCGACTTCGCCGCCCGAGCCCGGACGAAATGGGCCGACCTGGCCGGCGCCACCCAGACCGTCCTGGAGTTCGTTGCCGCCGGCATCCACAACATCCTGGGCGAGCACGAGGTTGCTCTCACCCACGCGAAGGTCGCGGTCGACGCATTCGCCGCCATGCCCTGGCCCGCCCGCCACGAGCTGGCGCTGGTCGCGCTGGCCGATGCCCACGCGGGCCTCGGAGACACCGAGACCGCGCGTGAGCATCGCGCTGCCGCCGACCGGATAGCCGCTCCGATCAATCGAGGGCGGAGGGGGCGGGAGTGATGCCGCCCGCTCCGATCAACAACTCGAGAGCCCTATTCGGCACTCGACTTTCTGCGAGTCACCATCCCCATGAACGCTGGAGCCGCCCAGAGCGTGTAACTCGTCGAGATTGTCCACGACGTACTGAGAGAAATCCTCCTCCGTCATGTCCGGACCGTACTCGTTCCAGAGATCGATCCCCATCTGCACGGCGTACGTGTCCGTGGGATCGCCGGCGCCTCCGACTCCGGGGATATTGTCGAGGTTCTGGGCGACGATAAGTTCGCCGGGAAGGAAGCCTGCGGCGGATCCCACGTAGCCGTAGTGGATGTTCGACCACAGATCAAGGTTCACCCGGTAGTTGGTGCCAGGAACATTCACGTACCTGGTGTCATCGTTGTCGGTGACGCCGAGCGCGTCCTCGAGCATCGGCTTGTGATCCCACGGGCCGCCTGCGTGGACCTTCCCGTAGAAGGTTGCCAACGCTTCTGCCTTGCACAGGGCCACGAACTGCGTGTTGCATGCCAGCATCGCAGCAGTCGCACCGCTGCTGGCGTTGGTCTGCATCTCCCCGAACATCCAGCTGACGATAGGGCTGAACCGATTGCTCTCAACGCCATGGCCGCCCGGCTTGGGACCAGGCTTCGGCCCGGGCGTCGGGCCCGGCGGCGTGCCCGGTAGTCCGTGCGGGAGTGGCTTAGATATTCTCGGTGGTTCCGCTTCGATCGAGCTTCCCGCGGGACGCTTGCGCTTCTGCGGGACGGCTCCCTGGCTGCTCTTCTGCTTCTTGAGCTTCTTGCCCTTCGACGCCGGGCCACCGCGGGATGCCTTCTTGACGCTCTTCAGACCGCTGGGGTCCGCCCTGGTGACCGGGGAGTTGTTGGCGTAGGCGTAGCCGTTGATTTGTTGGGGGTCCTTCAGGTCCATGATCGGGTCGGCTGACAGGAAGCGGCCGGTGGTTGAGTCGTACTCGCGGGCTCCGACGGTGGTGAGTTCTGCGTCGTCGTTCTCGAGACCGCCGACGAAACCGCGCTGGTCCGGCCAGCTCGGCGCGGCCGCGCCGCGGACGTTTCCGAACGGGTCTCGCCTTTGCACTGTTGCCGTCAGGGTGTTGCCGTTGACGATCCATTGGTTCGTACCGTGGTGGTCACCGGCCAGCCATTGGATGTCGCCGAGGCCGTTGCGTACGCCGACGACGGACTCGCCGTGCTTGTAGTAGCGGGTGGCTTCGACCTTGTTCGTCGCCTTCTTGTAGGTGAGTTCGTAGCCCGCGACCCATGCCGTCAGGTCGCCGTTGGCGTCGGCGCGGAGGATCCGTTGGCCGTCGGCGTTGTCGAAGAACTTCGCCGTACCCTCGTCGGACTTGATCGTCTCCAGCCGGCCGGTGGGGGTCCAGTTCAGGACATCCACCTGGCTGCCACGGTCAATGCTCGTCGTGAAGCCGGCCTTGTCGTAGGTGAAGGCGGTCGAGGCGCCGCCGGTCGAGGTGACACCGGTGAGCTCGTGCGGTCCTGCCTCGCCTGCCCCGGTGTAGGAGTACTTCTTCTGCACCGGACCTGTGGGCGTCCACTTGGTCTCACTGGTCCGGTTGCCCACCACGTCGTACTGGTACGACGAGCGGTACGCGCCCGGTCCACCGACAGCCGTCGGCTCGGTGCCGCAGGCTGCCGCAACTCCGGCCTGAGCCCACGCATCCGTGAGCCGCTGCAGGTGGTCGTACTGGAAGCACTGCGTCTCCGGGTCCAGCTTGTCCGAGGTGTGTACCGGATCGTCCTTGATGGACAGCACGTTCCCCGAGTTGTCGTACTGGTACGACAACGCCGCGATCCCGTAGTTGGACCCGTCGAACTCGCCGGCGGTGTCCTTGTCGAAGTAGAACTGCGAGAGCCTCCGGCTGCCTTCCTCGTAGATCCACGTCTGCCAGGTCTGTCCGGAGGTCCCGCTGACATCAGCGGGGTCGCCAAGCCTGCGCTGCAGCAGATCGCCGTACGGCGAGTAGACCGCCTGGTCCACGTAGACCTGCCCGAACCCGAAGTCGTCGCCCCACGAGGTGACCCGACCGGGTCGGCCCATCGAGTCGTACGACTGCGTCATGACCTCCTCGTCCAGACTGCCCGCGCCCTTCGCACCGTACGTGTGCAGCGAGCCGTCCTCGTTGTAGGTGAATGCCTCCCAGTACGAGCCGGCCAGCGCGCCCGCAGCCGCGGGAAGGTGCGTGTAGACCTGCTTCGCCTGACCTTCGGCTGTGTACTTGGCGGTCTCGGTCGTCCATGCCTGCCCGTCGACCCACTTGGTCGACTTGTGCGGCATCCCGATCCCGTGCTCGGCTCCGTCATAGCTGCGCTCGGTGAGCAGCGTGGAACCGGACAGCACCTGCGTCGGCCGACCCAGCGCGTCGTACTTGTACGCCACGGTCTCGTTGTTCGCATTGGTCGTCGCAATGGTCTGACCAGCGGCGTTGTACGACGTCTTCGACGTCCCTGTGTCTGGGTCGTGCAACGCCGTACGGCGACCGCGCAGGTCGTACTCGTAGGTCCACTTGTTGGTGGCCGCGTCGGTGACCTGGCGAAGCTGGCCGTTTCCGGCGTACGAGTACTTCGTGGCGTCGAATGCACCGGCCGCACCGCGGTCGTGGTGCTGCCGGAGCTCGACCGTGCGGCCGAGCGCGTCGTCCAAGGTGGACGTGCTCGTCCCGCCTTCCGGAGGGATGACGGTGGTCTTCCAGTTGGTGGTGTCGCCGCCGAAGCGGTACGACGTGCGCCACTTCTCGGTGCCCTTGACGACGAAGATTTCGTCGGTGACTCGGCCGGCGCCGTCGTAGGTGAACTCGGTGCGGGACAGGTCGTTCGTCCTGCTGATTTGGACGAGCTTGTTGGTCGGGCCGGAGGCGTTGTTGTAAACGGCTCCGGAGGTGTAGCGCTCTCGTCCGTAGGAGTCGTAGACGGTCTGCGTGATGAGCCGGCCGCCGTCGGTCTGGGCTTGTACCTGGCGCTGGCGGAGCAGCCCGTCGTACAGAGAGACGCTCACTAGATACGAACCGTCGTGGATCATTCGCTCGGTCTTCACCGTGGTCGGAGCGGTCTGCGAGATGGTGTAGGTGAACTTCTGGTTGGGACCCTCCGTCGCCGGATCCCTGCCGGGTAGCCAGACGGCGGTCCGGCGGCCGAGTGGGTCGTAGGAAGCGACCGTACGCCGGGAGTTCGCGTCCACTGTCTCGGTGGCCATACCCCGGGCGGGCGAGAGCTTCGTGGTGGTGGCGTGTCCCAGCGCGTTTGTGGTGACCGTTGAGGTGACCGGGCCGCCGGCGCTGGGGGTGTGGGCTGTTGTCGTTTTGTTGCCGAGCGCGTCGGTTGCGGTGAGTTGACGGCCGAGGGCGTCGAAGGTCGACGTACCGATTGTTTTGTACGTCGCCGTGCCGTCCCACGTCTCGAGCGCGTCGGACCGTGTCATCAGGCCCCTGGTTGGGGCGCTAGTCAATGAGCTGCTGCCGTCGTAGAACGCGCGTACCGAGCCGATCACGTCAGCCGGGCGGTTTGCCGTAGCGGCGCAGCCGACCGACACTGACTCGACGGTTGACACCGACTCCAGGAGCCAGGCGGTCGCGTTGTCGGCGTACGTCGTGCGGACGCAGCGCTCGTCGCCTGGCTTGCTGATATCACCCTGCTGGTCGACTCGCACCTCGCGCCCGAGGTCGTCGTACGCGGTCTCGGTGCGCGCCGTCCGCCAGACCGAGGACGCCAGCAAAGTGCGCGCGTCGGTACGGCGTTCGCCGGTTAGCCAGGCTTCGATCGTGCCACCGTCGTAGGTGCGTTTCGCCGTGCGGGATGTCCAGTACCAGGTGCTCTCGGTGCCGATCAGGGTGGTGTCGTCGAAGGAGGCGGTTTCCCACTCGGCTCCGGCGAGGGCGCGGTGATCCGGCGCGGTATTGCCGGCTTCACCCGTCACCGTCACCGAACGCTTCTCACCACCAGGCAGCCGATCACCGTCGAGGCCGCGGTAGTAGCGGGAGCGGGATCGCAGCTGCGGTCCCGGGTCCGCCGGGTCGCCGGTCAGGGTGGTGACCTGCGCGTAGCCGCGCCACTGGTTCCAGTCGCGGTCCTTCTTCTGCACGAACTCCGCGTCGTTCCACGCCCACAGCGCATTCGTACCACCGCCGTCGGTGGAGTACTCGTAGAACTTCCAGACCGTGTCACCGCCACCGGTCGCATCCGACTCGCCGATCGACCGTACGACGTACTTGTGGAAGTACACGTCGACGGGCTCGGTCAGACCCTCTGGGGTATATCGCGAGGGGAAGCAACGGCGGTTGTTCTGGTGCACGCTGGCCGGCAAACTCCCGGCGCGACAGTCCGGTTCAGTGTAGTTGATCGTCGTGACGCCGCCGGTCTCGCTCTTGATCGACGTGAGCCGCGGGCGCCAGATTCCGGGGAACGACTCCCCGTTATCGACGCGGTTCGGCAGGAAGGTTCCGCCGAACTCGGTCGGCGGGGTGGTCGCCGTACCGCCGACGTGGCCGGTGTGCTTGACCGATGAGAGCCAGAGGACGATCTGTTCCTTGTCGCCGTAGTTCTTGAACTCGTGGGTCAGCGCCCAGGAGTCGACCGGCGTGTATCCGGTGCCGGAGGCAACATAGGTGGTGACCGACGCCAGCCGCTTCGCCGAGAAGAAGGCCGGCGAGTACTCCTCGCACTTGGTCCCCGCCGTACAGGTCAGCTTCCACGGTGTGTCCGGCCACTTCGACGTCTTCGGATCACCATTGGATTCGCGGCAGTCCGAAAGACAGCGGTCGGCCGTGGTGAATTCAACCTTGGCCGTCTTGACGGAGGTGCGTTGACCGTACTCGACGGTCTTCAGCCAGCCATCACGGATGTACGTCGCCTGGGTGTCGGAGGAGACTGCCGGTGCGTACCGACCGGTCGCGGTCTCGTACGTGTACTGCGCAAAGTTGCCGTGGACATCGACCGACTTGTCGAGCATCCAGCGGTACGCCTGATTGCAGCGGGAGCCCTTGAAATCGCCTGCCTTGTAACAGGCTTCGCCGGAGTGGTTGCCGAACACCGGCATCGTCCAGCGGGACGTGGCTACGGATCCGAAGTGGTGCTTGGTTCCGTCGGTGGTCGTGATCGTCCACTGTTCCGTGGTTGCGCCACTTGCCGTGGCCCGGGATCCGGAGTGCTCGACGCGCCAGTTGACGTCGTCCGCGGCCTTCCACTTCTTGGTGGTGTCGTCGAGGACGAGCGACGTACTGACGCCGTCGAGAGTGATGCTCAGCGACGGCGAATCGCCTTCCCAGCAACGGTCGCCGGTCGGGTCGTCGCCCTGATTGCCGTTCTTGTCGTCGGAGCAGGCGATGTAGGTGCGCTCGATGAAACTCGGCGAGGCGGACCAGCCGTCACCCACCATCGACGCCTGATTGTTCGTCCCGGAGGTCCGCCCGTCGTGCTCGGCGGACGAGTAGGACAAGCCGACCGAGGGTGTTGGTCCGGCGGCCGGTGGCAGCCGCAGGTCGTAGTTGTAGGAGAAGGCGCCGGACGAGCCGCCCTGGGACCAGGCCCCGGCCGCAGCCAGGTCCGTGGCCGACCAGTTGCCGTCGTCGGCGTCACCGGCCGCATCGGAGGTTTCGCCCGACCAGTCCGCGGCGGCGTCCTTGAACGCCGAGTCGGCACCGGCGACGGCCTCGACGGGTGTCGAGGAGTACGCCTGCGGGTTGCGCTCGAAGTTCGCGAACGCCGAGGACGAGAGCACCAGCAGGGACAGGACCATCGAGGTCGCGACCGCACCGGCCTTGACCTTGAGATTTCGCATCGTCAACTCACCACCGTCTCGTTGGTGCCGAACATGTTCTTGACGGCTTTGGCAGACACCGTGCTGTGCCAGACCACGACGTCGTCCACCCGGCCCTTCAAGTAGTGCGAAGGTGACCCGGTGGTTGTGTCATGGGCACCGATCGCCAGCGGTCCCGCGGACTTCCACGGGCTGGCCGGGCCGGTGGTGCCGCCGACCTCATCGCCGTTGACGTACAGCCGCATGGCCTTGGTGCGCAGGTTGAAGCTGCCGACGACGAAGTACCAGGTGCCGACCGTCGGCGCCGGACCGCCACTCGTCCAATGAGTCGTGCTGTCGGCGACGTCCTGCACTGCCATACCGAACTCAAAGCGCTGGTACGTCGGGCTGTATCGCAGCCGGAGCGCGGTGTTGTTCGCACCGCCCGCCGCCACGATGGTCTGGTGCACATCGAGCGCGTCGAGTCGCACCCAGGCTCCGACGGTGAACGACTCGTCGGTGTTGACCACCGGCGCGGTCGTCGCCGCGTAGTTCGTGCCGTCCAACTCGAGAGCGCTGTCCGGGTTGTCCCAAAAGCCGTCATTATAGCGCGGTGTGCCGGTGAAGGTCAGATTGCGGCCCTTCCCGGACTCATCGACGCCTGTCTCCTCCAGCGCCCACCACGAGGCAACCTCCGCGGGCGCGGATTCCTTCAGCGAGTACGTCGGCTTGACCCCACGCCACACCTGGACGTCGTGGATCAAGCCCTTGAAGAAGTCACCCGTCTTGTGGCAACCGACGGTCAGCGGTGCATCCGCGCGACCGGGCAGACCACGGGTCCAGATTTCGCCATCGCGGCCGTCGACACTGGCCGTCCATTTCGCATTGCCGTGGTACTGGAACTCGACGTACTGCCAGCCGACCTTCGGTGCGATGTACATACCTCCCGCCGACCGAGTGCCCATGCTCGACAGGCCGATCTGGGACAGCGATCCCAGCTCCCACCTGCCTTCGGCGGTGATCATCATCGCGAAACCGTCTCCGGCGGAGTCCGCCTGGGAGAACAGCACCTGGCGTCCGCCCTTGACCTGCTCGGGTTTCACCCAGGCACCGATACCGAACGGCGTGTCCGACGGAACGATCGGCGTACTCGTCGTGGCGCACGACTGACCGTCGAGAACCAGCGCGCCATCCGGGCGACCGAACGGGTCGAAGGACTGTTCGGCCGAAGCCGGCAGGGTCAGATCGCGACCGAATCCGCTGGAGTCCGTGCCGTCGCCGCGAAGGTCCCAGTGCGCGATCTCGCCGTACGGGAGTTTCGCCCCGGCCGTGATCTCGGCCGGGGTCATCAGGCCTTGCCAGACGCCCACGTTGTCCACCGCACCGGTGAACGCGTGCGACGCGCCGCCGCTCGAGGTAGGCAGGCAGCCGAGGCTGAAGAAGCCGGTAGCGTTCCACGGCGTGAAGCTCACGGCGCGCTCTCCGGCGAGGGTGCCGTTGAAGTAGATCCGCTGCAGTCCGGCATCCGGATCGTACGTCGCGACGATGCGCAACCACTTGCCGAGGGCAACCGGGTTCGCGACGGTGATGCTCTTCCACCCGTAGGTGTCGCCGGGTGCATCGACCAGCGAGAAGGACCAAGTGTCGTCCACCCCGTTGTGCTGGATCTGGTACATCGAGTGACTCGTGTTGCCCTGGGCAAGCACCTTGGTGTACCCGGTGGCGTTCATCGCGTCCATCCGGACCGACAGGGCAACGCTGAACGCGGCGTCCGTGCGGATCGCGGTCGGCGCCTTGAGGCAGTCGTTGCCGTCGAACTCGACCGCGGAGTTGGTGGGATCGACGGTGTCGGTCACGAACGCCGGGTCGCCGGTGAGCACGGTCATGTCCTTACCGTGGCTCGTGTCGTCGACCAGATCACTGCCGAGCGGCCAGGCGGCCATCGGCGTCTTCGGGATGTTGCGGCCCGCGAAGAACGTGAACACGCGCTGCTTCGACTTGTTGCCGGCATTGTCCACCGAGCGGACGTACAGGACGTGCCGGCCAGCGGTGACCGCCGCGCGCGGGATGGTCGCCGTACCGGTCGAGGCGATCTTCTGGTCAAACGTGTCGGTGTTCCACGAGTACTCGAAGCGGTTCAGGCCCGAGCGGGATCCGTTGACGGTGGGGTCATTCGCCGATACCGCGAGATTGACGGTCGATCCTTCGGTGACGGCCCCCGTCGGTCCGGTCACAGCAGGAACGGTCGGCGTGGTGGCGTCCACCCGGAAGTAGCAGTAGTTCGTGTAGCCCGAGTTCACGGCCTCGCTCTGCCGCGAGTCGCTGCGCGCCTGCCACTTGTACGGTCCGTCGGGGAGCGACGTCGTACTCTTCTTGGACTGCGGGGACGCAGCGACCGGGGCCGGTGTGCGGTAGTAGTGGAAGTTGGTCTCCGAAGAGGACTTGCGCACCCGGAATCGCCAGTACACCGAGTCCGACTCCGAGGTCCGCACGCGGGACGCGAAGGTCGGGAAGCGCTCGTTGATCCACGGCGAGCCGGATTCGGTCGGGTCGCAGCCGCTGCCGTCGACGGTCAGCCGGTCCGGGTGCGGCGGGTAGATGTAGTACGTGACGTGCAGCTTGACGCTTGAGGTCTTGATCCGGCGCCAAGCGTCCCGGGACGACTCGTTGGACGACCGCAGACCGAAGGTGATCGTGGAGTCCTTGTGGGCAGCCGCCGACTGGACCCGCTTCTTGACATTCGAGCCGTCGAACTCGACCCATTCGTCGGACTTGCCGGAGCAGCCGGTCGTGTTCGACGAAGGCACGGTCTTGGATTGCAACGGAGCGCCGTACCACCAGTTGACGTTCTTCCAGGAGGTCCCGTTCGAGATCTCGCCGGTGCGCCACAGCTGGAGGCCCTGGTCACCGCAACCGCCGGTGTGCGTCTGGAGCATGTTGACGCTGGCTGAAGCGATGTACTTCCCCTTCAGCTTTCCGATGTCGAGCTTGATCGCCGAGCGCCACAGACCGCAGCCGTCACCACAGGTGCTCCAGGTGTCGTTGCCGACCCGCATACCACCGGATCGCGGCCAGCTGCTGTCTCCCGTCCAGCCCTGGCTCGGGCGACCCTGGAACACGTTCGCCCACGCCTTGCGCGTCGACGTGAACGGCGGGTCGATGTACAACGGGAACTTCAGCGTCCGGTCCGCCAGCATCTTCGTGTCCGGAACCAGGGTGAGACCCGTCGCGGTCTTCTGTACGTCGACATCGCCGATCCGAGCGGGGTCGGCCGCCGTCTGCTTCCGCGCTCCAGCCGGTGTGGAGTCCCACATGATGCCCTGGCCGGCCTCGAAGATGACGTCACCATCAGCATCCAGTACGTCGATCCGCCCCGACTCAGGGTCTTCTCGCACGGTCAGCCCGGTGGTGGTGATGCCGACCCGGATCGTTTCCAGCTCCGGGTTCTCGGCCGCCTCGGGGGTCTTCACCACGAGCACCCAAGAGAAGCCGACGGCCTCGGCCTGCACGGCGAGGTCTACATCCGGAAGCACATTCGGGAAGGTCGCCACCGCGCCGCTGATCACCGGCTTGGGCAGCGGGCCCTTCGGCCAAGTCAGCGACAGTACGCCGCCGTCCGGGTCGGTGGCGGTCACGAATGGCGCCGTACCGCCGGCGCCGGTCTCGATGCGGATGACCGTCGCGGCCGCCTGCGCGGACCCGTCCGGTCGCGCGGCGAGCGTCGGGTCGATGTCGACCCACGCGCCCGCGGAGTTCTGCACCCAGTACGGCTCAACCGCGATCTGGGTGTCGAGCACACCGGCCGGCGTTGCGAACGCCTGCCGATCGATATCGCGCAACGACAGCACCTCGACGTTGCGGTTGCAGGCGAGCGCGAGCTGGTACGCCTCGAACTCGTCCGGAGCGGTGGGATCGCCGTTGAAGGTGGGACACGTGCGCGGCGGGAGCTCGCCGTCCGGCGGCTCATCCGCCGCCTGGGCGGTCATCGCGGTAGTGGCCAGCAGAGCTAGGGCCGTGAGCAAAGTGGTGGTCAGACGTCTCAGTGGCGGGTGACCGAACATAGAAGCCTCACAAATAGGCGGGCACGCGGTGTGAACTCACCGCTGGGCGCTGCCACCGTAAATTTCCACCGCCTCAGGTTTCTTGAGCGAAACTTGAGCGGTGACTTATCCCAGTACGACCGCGGACGAGCGCGACGCCCTCGAACAGTTCCTCGACTTCCACCGGGACCGCGTATTGAAGGCCCTCGACCAGGTGTCGGACACCGAGGCGGCCACCCGGGTCCTCGGCGCCACCGACATGACCGTCGGCGGGATCATCAAGCACCTGGCGGCCGTGGAAGACCTGTGGTTCCACCGCAAACTGCTCGACGTACCGAGCTCTGAGCCGTGGCGGTCAGCACCCTTCGACCAGGACCCCGACTGGGAGTGGCACTCGGCGGCTGAGCAGACCGTGGCCGAGCTACGGAAGCTGTACGTCGATGCGTGCGCGACCAGTCGCGCAGTGGCGGGGCGGATCAGTTCGCTGGACGAGCAGGCGAAGCGGGCGTCGTTCGGGGAGCAGTTTGTGACCCTGCGGTGGGTCTACCTGCACATGATCGAGGAGACCGCGCAGCATCGCGGGCATCTCGATCTGCTGCTCGACGCGATTCGTCAGGCGAGACCGAGCCGGTAGGCGTAGGCGACGGCCTGGGCTCGGTCACGGAGGTTGGCCTTGGCGAACAGGTGGTTGATGTGGGTCTTCACCGTCGCCTCGCTGACGACCAGATGCCGGGCGATCTCGGTGTTGGACAGACCTTCGGCGATCAGGCGCAGTACGTCGAGCTCGCGCGGGGTGAGACCGGTGTCGACCGGTTTCGGGGCCGCGGTGGCGCCTTCGATCAGGCGGCGCTGGACGTCTGCGTCGAGGATGGACTGACCTGCGGCCGCGGCTTCGAGGGCACGGCCGATCGCTTCGGCATCGGCGTCCTTGGTGAGGAAGCCGCGGGCACCCGCGCGCAGGGCGGACAGCACCGAGTCGTCATCGCTGTAGGTCGAGAGTACGACGACCTCGGTCTGCGGATACTCCGCGCGGACCTGGCGGGTCGCTTCGACACCGTCGACGTTCGGCATCCGCAGGTCGACGAGCAACACGTCCGGGTTGTGCTCGGCCACCAACTGGACCGCTTCGGCGCCGTCGGCGGCGGCCGCGACCACGTCGATACCGGGCAGCAGCTTCAGCAACGTCACCAGGCCGTCGCGAACCACCCGCTGATCGTCGGCAACCACGACCCGCACACTCATCCCGGCACCTTCAGCTCGACGCGCCAACCCTCCGCGGTAGGCCCGGCCACCAGCGAACCACCCAGCAACTCGGCCCGTTCCCGCATCCCGACCAGACCATAACCGCCCGGCGCGGCGCGATCCGGCCGCCGCCCCGGGCGGTCCTGCACGGTGAGCCGGACATCTTCGCCGTACTCCACCGTCGCCACCACCGGCGCGCCCACCGCGTGTTTGCGCGTATTGGCGAGGGCCTCCTGGAGCGTCCGGTACAGCGCGGTCATCACCTCGGCAGGCAGCTCCCGCGGCGTACCGACGATCTCGAAATCTGCGGTGCCGCTGTCCAGCCGGTACGCCGTGACGAGGTCGGCGAGCGCTCGTTCGTCGGGGACCGCATCCTCCCGCAGCGCCGCGACCGCCCGCCGCGCCTCGGCCAATCCTTCGGCCGCGAGCCCTTGCGCCCGCGTCACCTGCTCGATCGCCTCCGCCGACGCACCGTCGCGAACCAGCATCAACCGCGCGCCCTGCAGGTTCAGCGACAGCCCCGCCAGTGAATGCGCCAGTACGTCGTGTACGTCGCGCGCAATCCGCGCCCGCTCGGCCAATGCCGCCGCGCGACCGTGTTCCTCGAGCGCCGTCTGTTTGCGGGCGAGCGAGACCTCGCGTTCCTCCAACTGGACCTCGCGATTGCGGCGGTTGGTCGACGCGAGGACCAGCGCGGCCATGCCGAAGACGGCCCCGAACGCCACGCCGAGGGAATCCGTGGACAGATACAGCGGAAGACTTGCGCCGAGCGTGGCGATGCCGACGACGACCCACTCCGCGGGACCGGCACGGTGATAGCGAACCGCCATGCGGGCGGCCCAGTACGGCAGAGCGATCAGTGCGCTCGACGGCAGCCCGAACCACAGCAACGAGCCGGCGATCGCAAAAGCCAGCAGCGCGATCGCCCGGCGCCCGATCGGCTCACCGTCCTGCAGGAAGAGCAGCCAGCCGTTGCTGACGACAACGATCGCCGCGAGCGCGATGAGCACCGGGAAAGGCAGCCGACGCACGTCGTCGGCCGTGACGACCGTGAACACGACGAGCACGCTGGGCAGTGCCCGCAACACCATGCCGGGTCCGGCGGAGCGCCGTACCCGGTCCTGGAGTGTCAGTTCCACGGTCTCATCATGCCCGCTGAGCTACCAGTGGGATGTGCAACTGCTGGGCCCGGCGGTAGATCATCGCGCTCTGAGCCGCGATCGTGACGCCGATGGTGAAGACCAGCGAGGCCTCGCTCACTGCGTTGTGCGGCCAGATCGCCTGCGAGACCACCGCACCGCCGATCCGGATCCCGATCGTCAGCAGCCACAACAGGAGCGTCGTACCGGTGCCCTTCTGCCAGAGTCCGTCCGGGGTGCTGGTGAGTCGCAGGCTGGCGCCGCGGGCGACGCCGAAGCCGACCAGGACCACGCAGTCGAGCAGGAGGAAGGCGACCTCACCAGGCGACGCCTGGCCGAGGACCGGCCACAGCGTGAGCAGTCCGATGGTGAGCAGGACGCCCGGCATCAAGAACAACGAGCGCTGCGAGACCAGCGAGCCGGTGAGCTGCCGCCCGACCACCCGCACCAGCACGAAGCCCGCCACCAAGATCGCCAGCAGAACGTGGGCCGACATTTCAAGGTCCTTTCCGAGGAGTTTTCGTTGTCTCCAATCTCCTCGGAAAGAACCTGGGTGACGTCAGCCCGCAGTTCGCTCCCGGGTGGAACCTCGGCCTCAACCCCGGGGTTGAGGTCAGGGCGTGAACTTGAAGGGAGCCGTGACCTTCCTGGCGCAGACCGTGTCAGCGGCCTCGTCGGTCGACTGCAGGTACCAGACCCGGGCCCGGTAACTGGTCCAGGTCGGGCCCTCCCGGCTGTTCATCGACTCCGGGCCGAGAGCGTTCCGGGCGTTCAGGTGGGCGATGCCGTTGGAGTCGGTTTCGGCGAGTCCGAGGACCAGGCCCTCCGAGCCCAGCCCAGCGAATTCCACCTTGACGCCGGCGACCGGCTTGCCGTCCTTGGTCAGGCGTGCGCTGAGTGACAGGTCGACGGTCGGCTTCCCGTGGCCGACGATCGTCACCGGCTCCACCGACAGTTCTGCGCCGCACCCCAGGCCGCAGCCGGACAGGGCGGTTGGCGACGCCAGCACCAAGGCCAGCGCCGCCAGTCCCGAACGATTCCTCACGGGCCGAAGCTATCCGAGCATCAGGCCAATCTCAGGCCACTCTCAGGCCAACGAGACCAAGGAAAGGTAGTCGTCGGACCACAGATCCTCGTCGGCGTCGGGCAGGATCAGGACCCGGTCCGGGCGCAGTGCCTCGATGGCACCCTCGTCGTGGGTGACCATGACGATCGCGCCCGGGTAGCTGCCGACCGCGCCGAGGACCTCGTCGCGGGAGGCAGGGTCCAGGTTGTTGGTCGGCTCGTCGAGCAGGAGCACATTGGCGCCGGAGTGAACCAGGCCGGCCAGGGCCAGCCGGGTCTTCTCGCCGCCGGACAGTACGCCGGCCGGCTTGTCCACGTCGTCGCCACTGAACAGGAACGAGCCGAGCACATTCCGGACCTCACCGTCGGTCAGACCGGGCGCAACCGCCGCCAGGTTCTGCCGGACCGTCCCTGCCAGGTCCAGGGTGTCGTGCTCCTGCGCGAAGTACCCGAGCCTCAGACCATGACCCGGTACGACGCGACCCGCGTCCGCCTCTTCCCGACCAGCGAGCAGCCGCAACAGGGTGGTCTTGCCTGCGCCGTTGAGGCCCAGTACGACGACTCTGCTGCCGCGGTCGATCGCCAGGTCGACACCGTCGAGTACCTGCAGACCGCCGTACGCCTTCTTGAGGCCTTGAGCGGTCAGCGGCGTCTTGCCGGACGGTGCAGGTTCGGGCAGCCGGATCTTGGCTACTCGATCGGTACGGCGTGCAGGTTCGAGTCCGGACAGGAGTTTGTCGGCCCGGCGCGCCATGTTGCGCGCGGCAACGGTCGTGTTCGCCCCGGCCATCATCTTGCGCGACTGGGCATGCAGGATCGCCGCCTTGCGCTCGGCCGTGTTCCGCTCCCGGGTCCGGCGGCGTTCGTCGAGCTCGAGCTGCTGGAGGTACTTGTTCCAGCCGGTGTTGTGCACGTCGATCGTGATCCGCTGCGGGTCCAGGTGGAACACGCGGTTAACCGTTGCCTTGAGCAACTCCCGGTCGTGACTGATCACGATCAGCCCACCCGGGTACCCGAGCAGGAACGACCGCAACCACACCACCGAGTCGGCGTCCAGGTGGTTGGTCGGCTCATCGAGCAGCAGCGTCTCATGCTGCGCGAACAGGATCCGCGCCAACTCAACCCGCCGCCGCTGCCCACCGGACAACTCCCCCACCGGCTGCTCCAACGCCCGCACCGGCATCCCAACACCCCCGGCCAACCGAGCCGCCTCAGCCTCCGCGGCGTAACCGCCGCCCGCCTGAAACCGCGTCTCGGCTCGTGCGTACGCCGCCATCGCGCGCTCCTGGGCGGCACCAGTCGCCGTACTCATGGCCGCTTCGGCCTTCCGCAGGTCACGGATCGCCGTGTCGAGGTCACGAGCGGACAGGATCCGATCGGTGACCGTCGTACCGGGGTCGGCCGCGCGAGGGTCCTGCGGCAGGTAGCCGACAGAACCGGCAACCGTGACTGTCCCCGCCGCGGGGCGCTCTTCCCCCGCAAGCGTCCTCAACAACGTGGTCTTGCCGGCGCCATTACGCCCGACAAGCCCGACCCGATCCCCCGGGCCGACATGAAACGAAAGGTCGGACAGCAACAAACGAGCGCCGACGCGAAGATCTACACCACTGACGGTGATCATGACTATAACTCTCTGTGAAGGCATACGGACACACTTCGGGTACGGAAGCGGGTCGCACACCTAGACACAGAGGCAAGTAGCCATGCCCCCACCATAACGACCCGCCCACCCCCCGTCACCCGAATAACCGCCCACCACGCAGCACCCTCCCTCCCGCACCCCGCGCCTCACCCCGCGCTCCCCGCCCCGCACCCCGCGCCCCGCGGCCCCGCCCCTCGCGCCTAGCGCCCAAAGAGCAGCCGACCCACCCTTGTGCACGAATCGCATCTTTGTGCACCCACCAACCACCCAGAGCCCGCCGAAATGGTCGGTGGGTTCTCAAAGTGGAGGGTCGTGCACAAAGAGCAGCCGACCCACCTTTGCGCGGGGAGCGCGGGGGTGCGGGCGTGGGGGTTATTTGGCGGGGAGTTCGATGGCGAAGCGGGCGCCGTTGGTGGGGCTGGTGGCTACTTGGATGGTGCCTTGGTGCCACATGACGTGGCGGGCGACTATGGCCAGGCCTAGGCCTACGCCGCGGCCTCGGCCGCTGGTTTCGCCTCGGCCGAAGCGTTCGAAGATGCGGTCCCGGTCTTCGGGGGCGATGCCGGGGCCGGCGTCGTCGACGGTGATGATGACGCCTAGGCCGCCGGGGGCTACGGTGACGCCTTTGCAGCCGCCGGCGTGGTCTTCGGCGTTTTCGACGAGGTTGGCGATGACTCGTTCGAGGCGGCGTTTGTCGGCTTGCATGACGAGGAATTCGGCGCGTGGTTCGACGGTGGTGATGGGGCGGCCGGCGGCGGCGTCGGCGGCGGCGCGGACGAGGTCGGCGATGCGGACGATCTCGCGGCTGCCGCGGTCGCCGCCGTCGTCGCGGGAGATCTCGAGGAGGTCGATGACCAGGCGGCGGAAGCGGTCGAGGTCGTCGCCCAGGAGGTCGACTGGTTCGCGGACGGCTTCGGGGAGTTCGGCGCGGTGGTTCTGGATGAGTTGCATCGAGTTGAGCATGGTCATCAGCGGGGTGCGGAGTTCGTGGCTGACGTCGCCGGCGAAGCGGGCGTCGGCGGCGACTCGGCGTTCCAGGTTGGCGGCGGTCTGGTTGAAGGAGCGGGCGATACCGCCGAGGTCGCGGTCCTGCTCGGCGTCCAGGCGGGCGTCCAGGCGGCCGCGGGCGACGGCGTCGGCGACCTTGGTCAGCTCGGCCAACGGACGAAGCGCGAGCGTGCTGGCCAGCCGGCCGACCGCTAGGCCGACCAGCAGAGTCGCGATCGTCGCGGCGATCAGGGTGAGCCGCAGCGTCTGCAGGGTGTCGTCCAGTCCGGACAAGGGGTGCCACTCGAAGAGCGCATTCCCCGGTCGCTCCAGCGGTACGCCGACCGCGAGCACCCGCTGACCGCTCACGACGATCCGCTGGTCGGTCGCCGTCCCCAGTCGGGCCGACTGGATCAGGTTCTGCGGCAGGTCCTCGGGACGGCCGGTCAGCGAGTACCACTCGCCGTCGACGTAGACCATCGAGGCGGCCGAGTCGCTCGTCGGCAGGCTGTTCAGCACATCCATCGGCGTCACGCCCGGTCTCGGCTCCGCCGGAACGCACTCCACCCGCAGCCGGGCCGGCGTGCAGGGCGTCGAGGCGCCGTACAGACCGTAACGGAAGGCGGCCGCGTTGTCGGCGGTCTGGCTGATCGCGGACTCTCGGCGCTGTTCGGTCAGGTAGTCCGAGACGATGCTCCACGTGACGATCGCGAGCACCAGCGACAGCCCGAGCGCGAGCAGGCCGTAGGCGATCGTCACCCGCCCGCGCAGACTCGTGCTGCCCAGGAGCCGCAACTCAGCTCACCAATCGATAGCCGAGACCGCGGGCCGTCACGAGGTGCGTCGGGCTGGCCGGGTCGTGCTCGATCTTCAGCCGCAACCGCCGGATGTGTACGTCGACGATCCGGCTGTCCCCGAAGTACCCGTAGCCCCACACCTTGGACAGCAACTGCTCCCGCGACAGCACCCGACCCTCGGCCCCGGCCAGCTCGGCCAGCAGCTTGAACTCGGTCCGCGTCAGCGGCAGCACCGTGTCACCCCGCGTCACCTCGGCCCCCGGTACGTCGATGGTCAGATCACCCACGACCAGTACGTCGGGCTGCCGCGCGTTGGCGGGCTCGACCCGGCGCAGCAGGGCGCGGATCCGGGCCGACAGCTCCTTGGCGACCAGCGGCTTGGTCACGTAATCGTCCGCCCCGGCCTCCAGCCCGGCGACCACGTCGTGGCTGTCGGTCCGCGCGGTCACCATGATCACCGGTACGTCGCTGTTCCGCCGGATCTCGCGGCAGACGGCGAACCCGTCGCGGTCCGGCAGCATGATGTCGAGCAGGACCACGTCCGGTGGTTGCCGGCGCAGCGCCGCGAGCGCGTCGAACCCGTTGGCCGCCTCCGCGACCTCGTAGCCCTCGTCTTCCAGGGCGAGCCGCAGTACCCGGCGGATGCGGGGCTCGTCGTCGACCAGCAACAGGCTGTGTGCCACGGGACCAGTGTCGCTCACCAGCGGTCCGGACGGCGGTTACGGCTGTCATGAATCCGTCATGTTCGCCCCGGAGCCAGATGACAACTCCTTGACGCTTGGGTGATCGCCGTTCCGGCCGGGTCCGGAAGTCCTAATTTCAGGCCATCCAGTCCTGGAGGAGGACACATGGCACGAAAGAGGCTGGCGGCCCTATCCCTTGCCGCCGTGGCGAGCCTGTTGCTCGCCGCCTGCAGCAGCAACGGCGGATCGCCGACCGGATCCGGTGGCACCGCCGGTGCACCGGTCGCCGGTGGAACGCTGAACATGCTCGGCGCACAGGACGTCGACTACATGGATCCGAATATCAGCTACTACTCCGTCGGCTATCTGAGCTTACGCCTGTGGAGCCGCCAGCTGTTCACCTATCCGGCCGAACTCAACGGCAAGAACACCACGCCGGTCCCGGACATCGCGCCGGAGATCCCGACCACCGCGAACGGCGGGATCAGCGCGGACGGGAAGACGTACACGATCAAGATCCGTCCGGGCGTGAAGTGGGGGACGACACCGGCCCGCCAGGTCACCGCGGCCGATGTGGTCCGCGGCGTCAAGCGGACCGCGAACCCGGTCCAGCCCTTCGGCGGTACGCCGGACTTCGCCGACCTGATCGTGGGTTACCAGAAGTTCGCCGACGGATTCGCCAAGGCGCCGAAGACGGTCGCCGGGATCCAGGACTACATCGAGAAGACCCCGCTGCCCGGTGTCGAGGCGAAGGACGACAGCACGGTCGTCTTCCACCTCACCCAGCCGGCCAGCTACTTCGTCGACATGCTGACGCTGCCGGCCTTCTCGCCGGCTCCGGTCGAGTCGCTGAAGTACCTCCCGGCCAGCACCGAGCTCGGCAACAACTTCCCCGCCGACGGCCCGTACAAGGTCGACTCGTGGGTGCCGAGCAAGTCGATCACGTACTCCCGCAACCCCGCCTGGGATCCCGCCAGCGACCCGGTCCGCAAGGCGTACGTCGACAAGGTCGTGGTCACCCAAGGGCTGACCCAGGACTCGATCCAGCAGCAACTGCAGACCGGTACGCCGAATGCCGACATGGAGTTCGATGTCGCGCCACCGCCGTCGCAACTGCCGGCTTTGCAGGCCAAGAAGGATCCGAACCTGCAGATCGGTGACACCGCGGGCTCCAACCCGTACGTCATCTACAACACCGCCTCGCCGAACAACAACAAGGCGCTGGCGAACCCGAAGGTCCGGCAGGCGATCAGCTACGCGATCAACCGCGACCACGTCCTGCAGGTGCTCGGCGGCAAGACGCTCGCTCCCCCGCTCACCCACGTGCTCCCGGACGTGATCGTCGGTTCCAAGCAGATCGACCCGTACCCGTACGACCCGGACAAGGCCAAGCAACTGCTCGCCGAGGCCGGCTACCCGAACCTCACGCTGAAGTTCCTCTACCGCAACGCGGCCGAGGGCAGCAGCAAGGCGTTCCAGACGATCCAGCAGGACCTGTCGAAGGCCGGAATCACGGTGACCGGCGTACCGTCGCCGAACTCGGACTTCTACGTGAAGTATCTGCAGGTACCGACCGTGGCGCAGAAGGGTGTCTGGGACATGTCCCTGGCCGGCTGGGGCGCGGACTGGTACGGCAACGCGGCGCTGTCGTTCTTCAAGCCGCTGTTCTACGGCAAGGCGGCGTTCCCGCCGGTCGGCAGCAACTTCGGCCTGTACGACGACGCCGAGACCAACACGCTGATCCAGCAAGCCGCCAAGGCGCAGACCGAGGACGAGGCCGCCGAGCTGTGGGCCAAGGCCGACGCCCGGGTGATGGACCAGGCGCCGTTCTTCCCGCTCACCAACAACAAGCAGGCGAACTACCACGCCTCCCAGGTGCAGAACGCCGTCTACGTACCGTCCCTGCAGAACTTCGACCCAGCCAACGTCTGGCTCTCCAAGGACAAGCAGGGCGGCTGACCTCATGGCTCTGCTTGAAGTAAGAGACCTAAGGGTCTCCTTCGACACCGCGGACGGTACCGTCCGCGCCGTCCGGGGCCTGTCGTTCGATGTCGAGGCCGGACAGACCCTCGCGGTGGTGGGCGAGTCCGGCTCCGGCAAGAGCGTGTCCACGCAGACGGTCACCGGTCTGACCCGCGGTGCGACAGTGTCCGGTACGGCGTACTTCGACGGCACCGACCTGATCACCGCGGACCAGTCGACGCTCCGCCGTCTGCGGGGCGCCCGGATCGGGATGATCTTTCAGGACCCGTTGTCGAGCCTGCATCCGCACTACCGGATCGGCTGGCAGATCGTCGAGATGATCCGCGCGCACGACCACGAGATCAGCAAGCAGGATGCCCGGAAGCGGGCCGCCGAACTGCTCACGCTGGTCGGCATCCCGCGGGCCGAGGAACGGATCGACGACTATCCGCATCAGTTCTCCGGCGGGATGCGGCAGCGGGTGATGATCGCGATGGCGATGGCACTCGACCCGGCGCTGCTGATCGCGGACGAGCCGACCACCGCACTCGACGTGACCGTGCAGGCCCAGGTCCTGAACGTGATGCGACGCCTGCAACAGCAGTTCGGTACGGCGATCGTCCTGATCACCCACGATCTCGGCGTGGTCGCCGAGATGGCCGACGAGGTCGTGGTGATGTACGCCGGGACTGTGATGGAGCGGGCACCACGCCGGGACATCTTCTATCGCAACCACCACCCGTACACCCAGGGACTGCTCGCGTCACTGCCGGCGCGGAGCGGCGAACGGCTGACCCCGATCCCGGGCAGTCCGCCGAGTCTGATCAGCCTGCCGAAGGGCTGTCCGTTCGCGTCCCGCTGCCCGCACGTGTTCGACAAGTGCCGGACCGATGCACCGCCGTTGGCCGACATCGGGCCGCGGCACCAATCGGCCTGCTGGCTCCCGGTTCAGGCAAGCGAGGCGATCGCGTCATGAACGACGTACTGCTGAAGGTGGACAACGTTCGCAAGGAGTTCCCGACGCACTCAAAGGAGGTGGTCCGGGCAGTCGACGGTGTCTCGCTCGAGGTCTTCAAAGGCGAGACCCTTGGCCTGGTTGGCGAAACCGGCTGCGGCAAGTCGTCCTTGGCCCGTTGCATGGCTCATCTGTACGACGTGACGTCGGGCTCGGTGTCGTTTGAGGGTACCGAGATCAGCGCCCTGTCCCGGCGAGCGATGCGGCCGATCCGCCGGGAGATCCAGGTGATCTTCCAGGACCCGTACGGTTCGCTCAATCCACGCCGGCGGGTCGGATCGATCATCGGCGACCCGTTCGCCATCCACGGGATTGCCTCCGGCAACGAACGCAAGAAGAAGGTTCAGGAGCTGATGGAGCTCGTCGGCCTGAATCCCGAGCACTACAACAGGTTCCCGGCCGAGTTCTCCGGGGGCCAACGGCAACGAATCGGAGTCGCGCGCGCCCTTGCACTCCGCCCGAAGCTGATCATCTGCGACGAACCGGTCTCCGCGCTGGACGTGTCGATCCAGGCCCAGATCATCAACCTGCTGGCCGATCTCCAGCGGGAGCTGGACCTGACCTACGTGTTCATTTCGCACGACCTCTCCGTGGTCCGGCATGTGAGCGACCGGATCGCGGTCATGTACCTGGGCAGGATCGCCGAGCTGGCGCCGACGGACGAACTGTTCGGCCAGACCCGGCATCCGTATACCCGGGCCCTGCTGTCGGCGCTACCGGTCGCCGACCCGGACACCGCCGACAGCAGGGAGCAGATCATCCTCGGGGGCGACATCCCCGCCGCGACGAACCCGCCGGAGGGGTGCAGGTTCCACACGCGGTGCCCGAAGGCCCGGGCCGACTGTGCGTCGATCGAGCCGCCATTGGTCGCCGTACTGGAGGACACCGACGACCATCGGACGGCGTGCCTGCATCCGTTGACACTCGGCGAGGACCTGTCCACCGCCGTACCCGATTTGCAGGCGTCATGACGGCCACATTGGAGCTCGTCGACGTACTGGACGAGCCGAAGGCGATCGAGGGGCGCAGCCCGCTGGTACTGGCGTTGCGGCGGCTGCGGCGGGACAAGGTGGCGATGATCTCGCTCGTGGTGATCGTCCTGATCGTGCTGATGGCGGTGTTCGCGCCAGTCTTCGCCGCGATCACCGGGCATCCGCCGAACGAGCAGTACCGCGATATCGGTCTGACGCCGGAGGGGTTGCCGCGCGCGCCGAACGGCACCTTCTGGTTCGGCACCGACGACCTGGGCCGGGACATCCTGGTCCGGATCGCGTACGGCGCCAGGGTGTCGCTGCTGGTGGGGGTGTTCGCGACCGCGATCACGGTCGTGGTCGGCGTCGTACTGGGTCTTGCCGCGGGGTTCCTCGGGGGGATCACCGACACGATCTTGACGCGACTGATCGACGTGGTGCTGTCGGTCCCGTTCCTGCTGGTGGCGATCGCCCTGGTGTCCATCACCGGGCCGAGCCTGACCGTGACCGTGCTGGTGATCGGCTTCTTCAGCTGGGCGTCGGTGGCCCGGATCGTCCGCGGCCAGGTGCTGTCCCTGCGCGAACGCGAGTTCGTCGAGGCAGCCCGGTCGCTGGGGGCGAGTGACGGCCGGATCATGTTCGTCGACGTGCTGCCGAACGTGCTGGCACCGGTCATCGTCTACACGACCTTGCTGGTGCCGGTGGTGATCGTGACCCAGGCGACGTTGTCGTTCCTCGGACTCGGCCTGCCACCACCAACCGCCGACTGGGGCGGAATGATCAACTCGTCGCAGAACTACTACACGACGTCCTGGTGGTACATCCTCTTCCCCGGTCTGGCCCTGCTGATCACGACGCTCGCGTTCAACCTGTTCGGCGACGGCGTCCGGGACGCCTTCGACCCGCGCGCCGACCGGACGTAGGAGGCTTGTGATGGCTCGTTTTCTGCTCCGCCGCCTCGGGCACGGGGTGCTGGTGCTGTGGCTGATCTCGATGGCCATCTTCGCGCTGTTCTTCATTGCCCCCAGCAACGTTGCGCAGACGCTGGCCGGCCGCCAGGCCACCCCGGAGACGATCGCACTGATCCAGCACCGGCTCGGTCTCGACCTTCCGGTCTGGAAGCAGTACCTGAACTTCGTCACGAACGCCGTGCAGGGCGATCTCGGGTACGACTACTACCACCAGGTGCCGGTGACAACGATCATCGGACAGGCCTTACCGGTCACGTTGTCGCTGGCCCTCGGCGCCGCCGTACTGTGGCTGCTCCTCGGAGTCACGAACGGCGTCATCTCGGCGGTGCATCCGCGGTCGCTGGCCGATCGTGGACTGACGATGTTCGCGTTGTTCTTCTACTCGTTCCCGTCATTCCTGCTCGGTCTGCTGTTGCTGTACTTCCTGTACTTCAAGCTCACCCTGGCCGGTTTCGACTGGTTCCCGGCCGGTGGGTATACGCCGTTCACCGCCGGGCCGGGGGCCTGGCTCCAGCACCTGGTGTTGCCGTGGATCGCGCTCGCGTTGCTGCTGGCGGCGACGTACACGCGGTTGACGCGCGGCTCGATGCTCGACGTACTGGGCGAGGACTACATCCGTACGGCGCGGTCGAAGGGGATCCGGGAGAGTCGGGTGGTCGTCCGGCATGGGCTGCGCAGCGCGCTCACGCCGGTGGTCACGCAGTTCGGGATCGACCTCGGGCAGCTGGTCGGTGGTGTCGTGGTGACCGAGACCGTGTTCAGCCTTCCGGGCCTGGGCCAGACCGTGGTCACCGCGATCAACCGCCAGGATCTACCGGTGATCATCGGCATCGTGCTGTTCGCGTCGGCCGCGGTCGTGGTCGCGAACATCCTCGTCGATGTCGCTTACGCGTTCCTAGACCCGCGAGTCCGATTGCACTAGGGCGTGTCTCTCAATTCCGCGCAGTAGGCGGGGGATTGAGAGACACGCCCTAAAACAGGAGGGCCGTCGTCTGCGGGCTCGGGATGGACTGGACGGCGGCCAGGATCTCGGTGAGGGCGTCGTACTGGCGGACGGCGGCCGCGCGGTCGCCTTGGATGAGATGCAGCGAGATCAGCGCGCGGTGGGCAGCCTCGAGCAGCGGTTCGAGGCCCACAGCCTGCTGATACAAGGCGATGCTCTCCTCTACCCGCCCCTCGGTGGCCTTGGCCTCGGCCAACGCCAGCAGATCCCCCTCCGCCATCTCAACAGACTAACCTCCTGGGATGGCGATCGTCGTATATGGAGCTGGTGGAATCGGTTGTTATGTGGGCGGGCGGCTGGCGGCGAGCGGGAGCCCGGTGACGTTCGTCGGGCGGCCGCGGATGGCCGGCGAGCTGGCCACGCACGGGCTGCGGCTGACCGACTACCTGGGCGCGGAGCTGCGGGTCGAGCCTGGAGCGGTCCGGTACGAGACGACACCTGCGGCGGCGGCCGAGGCGGATCTGGTCCTGGTGACGGTGAAATCGGCCGCGACCGCGGCCGCCGCTGACGAGCTGGCCGGGGTGCTCAAGCCGGGTGCGGTGGTGGTGAGCTTTCAGAACGGGATCCGGAACGGCTCGACCCTGGCTCAGCGGTTGACCGAGCAGCGGGTCCTGACCGGGATGGTTCCGTTCAACGTGCTGAACAGCGGGGGCGGGCATTTTCATCAGGGCACGGAGGGCGCGCTCGATATCCAGCGGGACGCGGCACTGACGCCGTACGTCGGGGCTTTCGAGCAGGCTGGGTTGCCGCTGAAGCAGCACGACGACATCCTGCCGGTGCAGTGGGCGAAGCTGCTGCTGAATCTGAACAACCCGATCAACGCGCTGTCGGATGTGCCGCTGCGGGACGAGTTGTCGCAGCGGGCGTTCCGGCGGTGTTTGGCGGCGGCCCAGGCCGAGACGCTGGAGTTGCTCGCGGCGAAGGGGCTTGAGCCGGCGCAGATCCTGCGGGTGCCGATGCGACGGTTCCCGACCATTCTGCGGCTGCCGGACTTTCTGTTCCGGCGGCTGGCCGGGGCGATGCTGGCGATCGACCCGTTGGCCCGGACGTCGATGTGGGAGGACCTGCAAGCCGGCCGAACCACCGAGATCGACTACCTGAACGGCGAAGTCGTCCGCCTCGCCTCCGAACTCGGCCGGACCGCCCCCGTCAACGCTCGGTTGGTTGAGCTCATCCGCGCGGCAGAGGTCAACCGGCGAGCGTGGTCCGGAGCTGAGCTACTCCGGGAACTGCAGGGGTAGCGGGCCGCGGACGGTGATGCTGGTCAGGCCGTAGCGGAAGCCGAGGTGTTCGTTCAGCGCCCGCATGTTGGCGTTGCCCTCTTGGGTCCACGTGTAGATCTCGGTCAGCCCGTTCTCGGCGGCCCACGCGGCGCTCGTCCGCTTCAGCGTTGACGCAACCCCCTTGCCACGCCAGTCCCGCCGTACGGCGGTGTAACCGACCTCGGCGCGCTGCGGCTGATCGGGATCCGGGATCAGCCCGGCGAGCCCGATCACCTCGTCACCGTCGACGGCCAGGAACATCGCCGCCGGATCGTTGATCCACTCAGTGGCCCACTCCTCGGGCGACACCTGCATCGGCCAGGCCAGGTCCATGTCCGGGAACGTCGGCAGCGCGACCTGCTCATACGCCTGCGCCCACAGCTCCGGCCGCTCCGCCACCGACACGATCCGGTACTCCGTGGGTGCGGGCGGCCGCGGTTCGTCACCGATCGCGCGGAGCTGCTCGACCTGGCGCCCGGTCTCGGTGAACCCGAACCGCTGGGCGAACACGAACGATCCCTCGTCGTCGACACTGGTCCCGCCGAACTCGTAGCCCTGGGCAACGGCATGGTCGACCAGCGGCCGCAACATCGCCGTACCCACACCCTGACGGCGAGCTTCCGGACGAACACGTGCTGCGACAACAGCACGACCGGCCTCCGACGAGCGGTCGGCCATGCCGTGCCCGACGACCTTCCCGTCCACCTCGGCCAGGAGCAGCAAGCGCACCGGGCTCTCCAACTCACGCAGCTCCGCCACGCTCGGGCAGCGCTCGTACGGCATGGCCGCGATGCGCACTTCCCGCCAGGCCTCGTAGTCCGCGTCGGTCAGCACGGGCCGAATATCCACCATGCTGACGGTTCTATCAGGGACGGGCCGCCGGTGGCAGCAGGTTTTCGTCGGCGACCGCCCAATCGGCCGGCGCCGGGCCGAGCTGGTCGAGTTCGTCGAGCTGCAACTCGGCCCACGGCGACAGCCCCGGTACGGCGCGGATCTCGGACCACTCGATCCAGCGGTACGCCGCGACCTCGTCCGGAGCGGGTTCCGGGTCGCCGGACCAGCGGACCCGGTAGACCGGGCAGACCTCGTTCTCGACCATCCCGTTCGGCATCTCGGCGCGGTAGCGGAACTCGGGCAGCACGAGCTCGACCGTGCCGTCGCTGATCCCGAGCTCGTCGGACAGCCGCCGTACGACGGCGTCCTCGATCGGTTCACCGGGCAGCGGGTGCCCGCAGCAACTGTTCGTCCAGACACCGGGCCAGGTCGGTTTGCCGAACGCCCGCTGGGTGATCAGCACCCGGCCGCGGTCGTCCACGACATAACTGGAGAAGGCCAGATGTAAAGGGGTGTGGGCATGGTGAACCGTCGCCTTGGCCTCGGTCCCGATCGACCGGCCCTGCTCGTCCAGCAACACCACCAGCTCCTGCGTCACCCCACGAGGGTATGCGGATATCGCGCTGCGGGCCGAATGGGTGCGTGTTAGCGTGGTGCCGTGATCATGCGACGTGTGACGTATCGACCGGCTCTGGGAGGAGCCGGCGTTCGGTAGTACCCACCTCGCTCCATCCAGAGCCTCCTCTTCTGTTGCCGGAGGCGCTGTCGCTGGGTGTCTCCATTCATTCTTCTTCTTGGAGCACCCTCATGAACGATCCTTTGGCCGTGATCGGCCGATTACGCCGCACCACCGACGCGATCATCGGCGAAGCCGACCTGCGTGAACGCCTGGCTGCTGGTCGGCCGCTGCGGATCAAGTACGGCGTCGACCTGACCGCGCCGGACCTGCATCTCGGGCACGCGGTCAACCTCTGGATGATGCGCCAACTGCAGGACCTCGGCCACCAGGTCGTCTTCCTGCTCGGCGACCTCACCACCCGCGTCGGCGACCCGACCGGCCGCTCCGACACCCGCCCGGTGCTGACCCCTGAAGAGATCTCGGCGAACGCTTCGTCGTTCCTGGAGCAGGTTTCGTTGGTGCTTCGGACCGAACCTTCGGTCTTCGAGGTGCGGCGGAACTCGGAGTGGTACGACGGGATGCGGATCGCGGAACTGCTCGGGCTGTTCGGGCAGGTGACACAGGCGCAGCTGATGAGCCGGGACATGTTCCGGGCGCGGGTCGAGGCCGGGCGGGAGATCGGCGTACATGAGCTGGTGTACCCGGTGTTGCAGGGGTACAACAGTTTCGCGATGCGAAGTGATCTGACGATCGTGGGGTCGGATCAGCTGTTCAACGAGCAGCTGGGACGGCACTTCCAGCAGCGTCTGGGGATGGCGCCGCAGGTTGTCATCACCACGACGATCACGCCGGGTCTCGACGGGCGCGCCAAACAGTCGAAGTCCTTGAACAACTACATCGGTCTAACCGATACGCCGCGAGACAAATTCGGCAAGCTCATGAGCATCCCGGACGAACTGGTCGAGCCGTACGCCCACGTCTACACCGAACTCCCCCTCGAAACCGTCGCCGCCCTAGCCGCCTCAGCCGAAGCCGGCGGCCCCGCAGCCCGAGACGCCAAACTCCGCCTAGCCGCGGCCGTGGTCACGCGCTACCACGGCGCCGGAACCGCCCGCGCCGAGCTGCAGTCCTTCCAGCAAACCTTCACCCACCGAACCCAACCCACCAACATCCCCACTGTCGTCCTGGACCACCCCGTAACCACCGTCCTAGACCTCCTGGCCGCCGTCCGCCCCACCGAAACCCGCTCCCAACTCCGCCGCCTGATCCACCAAGGAGCAGTAACCATCAACAACACCCGAGCCACCGACCCCACCCACCCGGTCGACCCCGCAACCCCACTAGTAATCCGCTCCGGCCCCCGAACCTGGCACCAAATCCACCCCACCCCCTAACCAAACCCACCGCTCCCACGCACGGTGGCGTCGGTCGCGGGCGCACGGTGGCTTCACTCGCGACGCACGGTGGCTTCAGTCGCGGGGCTCGCCACCTGGGCCGAGGGGTTCCACCGAGTGTGAGGAGAATGTCGCAGGCAATCGATATCCAGCGACACGGTCCACCCACTCGACGGCCGACTCCTCACACTCGCACGGTGGCTTCAGTCGCGAGGCACGGCGGCTTCCCTCACGAGCGCACGGTGGCTTCGGTCGCGGGGTGCGGTGGGTTCAGTCGCGGGGCATGGACACGGGGGCCATCACAACTGCAGGGGGCGGAGGTGGTCACGCGGGGGCGGGAGGATTCCGGGCGATTGTGATGGCGTCTGGGTCCGCCTTCAGGCAAGTTGGTTATGGGGCTCCACCCGATCCGGTACGACGTTGAGCACGGGTCAGCCATGTATGCGGCCGGACGGTGGCTGAGGGGTGCTCAAGGTGCGGTGGTCGGTACGACGTTGAGCACGGGTCAGCCATGTGTGCGGACGGAAGGTGGTTGAGGGGTGCTCTAGGTGCGGTGGGCGGGGTGACGTTGAGCACGGTTCGACCGTTTCGGTGGGCATCAGATGGTTGGTGGGTGCTCAAGGTGAGTCCCTGTGAAGCCGCGCTCGGCGGCTCGCCGTTCTGGGCGGCCAGTTCGGGTGGCCTACTTTGGCGGTCGGGTGGGGTGGGGCGCGGAAGGACTCGGCCGGAGGCGTGGGCTGTAGCTGATCGGCGCTGCCGGCCGACTACAAGGACGGGTGGCTGGGCGCCGCGGTGGTTGCGGTGGATGGCGAGGCGGCGAAGTCGGCTTCACGTCGCCTGGGGTTGTCGGGCTGTGGTTGCTGTGCGGGAAGGAGACCGGCAACGGCGCGGTCCCATCCCCCTCAGCCATTCGTAACGTCCGACGATTCGGAGACCATGCCTGCAGGTCCTTCGGACGTTAGCCGGGAGCAGTGGCTCACGTCCGACGATTCGGAGAACGTGCCTGCAGGTCCTTCGGACGTTGGCCGGGAGCAGTGGTTCACGTCCGGCGATTCGGAGGACGCGCTTGCGGGTTCATCGGACGTTGCGGTGGGGCGGGATGGCGCAGAGGGGCGGGCGCCGCAGTACGGCGCGGCCCAGTTCCAGCGCTTGAGCAGGGGGCTTGCGGTCCGCCTCTCAGGTTGTCGGGGTTGCGGCGGAGGGCTCCGGTGCCGGGGTTGGGGTGGGCGTCGGCTCAGGGGTTGGGGTGGGGGTGAGTGTCGGGTGCGGGGT
>NZ_BAAANF010000034.1:0-26653 GCF_039529655.1 Kribbella yunnanensis
GGTTGGGGAGCGGAGGGCTGCTCTTTGGGCGCGAGGTGGGGTGGGGTTTGGAAGGATGGGGGGTATGGGATATCTGGATTTCACCGACCAGGTCGTGCTCGTGACGGGAGCCAGCAGTGGGATCGGGGCCGCGGTCGCGGTCGGCTTCGCCGAGACCGGCGCCACGGTGGCCGTGCACTACCACCGCAACGCCGAGGGTGCCGCACACACGGTGGCCGCGGTCCAAACAGCAGGCGGTACGGCGTCCCTGTTCCAGGCCGATCTCGCGGATCCGGCGTCAGCGGGGACCCTGGTCGACGAGGTCATCGCCAAGTACGGGCGGATCGACGTACTGGTGAACAACGCCGGTGATCTGGTCAACCGGTCGCCGATCGTCGACGTACCGGACGAGGAGTTCCAGCGGATCCTGGAGGTGAACCTGACCTCGGTGTTCGCACTCAGCCGCCGGGTGGTTCCGGTGTTCCGCGGCCAGGGCGGCGGGTCGATCGTCAACGTCACCTCGATCGCCGCCCGAACCGGCGGAGCCGGCGGCTCGGTCGTCTACGCGACCAGCAAGGGCGCGGTCAGCACCTTCACCCGCGGCCTGGCCAAGGAGCTCGCCCCCGACAACATCCGCGTCAACGCCATCTCCCCAGGCGTCATCAGCACCCCCTTCCACGACCGCCACACCGCCTCAGAACAGATGCAGGCCATGGTCAGCACCATCCCCCTCGGCCGCACCGGCACCCCCCACGAATGCGTCGGCACCGTCCTCTACCTCGCCTCCGACCGCATGTCCTCCTACGTCACCGGCCAAATCATCGAAATCAACGGCGGCCAACTCGTAGGCTGATCGCATGGGGGATGTGTTCGTCGAGGTACGGCGTACTGGCTCGGTGGAGTGGCCGTACGAAGCCGCCATCGAGCTGATGTGGGTGACCCTCGGGGTGTCGCTGCTGACGATCCCCATCGTCTTCGCCGCCAGCCGCCTGACCTACCTGCTCATCTTCCGGCGCGGCTGGACCTTGCACATCACCGCGAACCTTCGGATCGAGTCCTTTCGCTATCCCAGCAAGGCGGCTGCCCTTGCGGACGTGGATCGCCAACGGGCTCTGGCGGCTGAGTGGTTGCCGCCAGAGCCCGAGAAGCCGGTGAGGCTACCTACGCGTGGTAGGTCGAAACGGCGTCCGCTTTAGCGAGACAGGGTGCGGTAGCGGTGGGCGGAGAGGGGCATGAAGATTGTGGTGAGGATGAGTGGGGCGATGACTGCCATCAGGACGGAGTGACTGCCGATCCAGGTGGCGGTGGTTGACGGGTCGGGGTTGCCGAAGAGGGTTCGGGATGCGGTGGCGGTGGCGGACAGGGGGCTCCACTGGGCGATGGTGCCCAGCCAGGCCGGCATCGTCGAGGTGGCGACGAAGGCGCTGGAGAGGAAGCCGACCGGCCAGACCAGGACCTGGATGGCGGTGATGCTCTGGGCGTTCTTCACGGACAGGCCGATGAAGATTCCGACCCACAGCAAGGCGAATCGCAACAGCAGGAGCAGACCGAACGCCGCGATTGCGGAAGGCAGTCCCTCATGCCAACGCCAGCCGAGGGCGAGCCCGGTCCCGGCCAGTACGGCGAGGGACACGATCGTGTCGAGCATGTCGGCCATGCAGCGACCGAGGACCACCGCGGCCGAACTCATCGGCAGCGAGCGGAATCGATCCGTCACCCCCTTGTCACGGTCCTGGATGACTGCGGTCATGGTGCCTTCGAGCCCGAACAGCATGGTCAGCGCGAAGATCCCCGGGACCAGGAGTTCGTAGTACGACTCGCCTTCGGGGAACTCCATCGCACCGCCGAGCAGGCCGCCGAACATCAGCAGCATCAGCACCGGGAAGAACCAGGCGAACAACATCAACCCTGGTTGCATCCGCCAGTGCGTCAGGGCGCGGCGGGTGATCGTCCACCCGTCCGCGATGGCCCAGCCGAGGGCGGTCATACGCCCGCTCCGGTCAGGTGCAGGAACACTTCGTCCAACGTCGGTCTGCGTAACGTGATGTCCTCCGGTTCGATTCTTGCCTCATGCAACGAGTTCGCCATCACCGTGAGGGCTTTGGTGCGGTCCTTCACCGGAACGCTGATCCGGGTGCCCTCGACGCGGATCTCGCCGTCCGCGAGCGGCCGGGCCAGGTTCAGCACCTGCTCGACCTGTTCGGGGTCGACGAGCACCAGGTCGAGCCAGTCCGAACCGAGCTGGGTCTTCAGCTGATCCGGCGTACCCTCCGCGACCACCTTGCCGTCCTTGAGCATCGAGATCCGGTTCGCCAGCTGATCCGCCTCCTCCAGGTACTGCGTGGTGAGCAGCACGGTCGTGCCGTTGTCGACGAGTTGCCGGATGGCCGTCCACACCTCGATCCGGCCGGCCGGGTCCAGCCCGGTGGTCGGTTCGTCGACGAACAGGACCGCCGGCGCCACGATCAGGCTGGCCGCCAGATCGAGCCGGCGACGCATACCGCCGGAGTACTTGCTGACCGCCTGCCCGGCCGCCGCGGTCAGACTGAACTGGTCGAGCAGCTCGTCGGCCCGCCGTACCGCCTTCGCGTGGCCGAGATGGTTGAGCCGGCCGAACATGACCAGGTTCTGCCGTCCGGTCAGCACCTCGTCGATCGCCGCGTACTGCCCGACGAGCCCGATCCGGCGCCGAACCTCGGCTCCTTGACGGCGAACGTCGTACCCGGCGACGGACGCCGTACCGGAATCCAGTTGCAGCAGTGTGGACAGGATCCGCACCGCCGTGGTCTTGCCGGCGCCGTTGGGGCCGAGCAGGCCCGTCACGGTTCCGGCGGTGACTTCGAGATCGAAGCCGTTCAGGCCTGCCCCCTCGGTGCCGCCGCGATAGTTCTTCCGCACATCGGCAGCCTCGATCACCTGTTGCTTCGTCACTTCCCACCTCTCGCTAGGTTGAATCGTAGAGTGTACCGTACACCGTACGACTCGGGTACGATCGGTGCAACGACGAGCGCTGGGAGTTTGTTCCGTTGGCTGGAAAAAAAGTGGTGGCCGCCGATCCGGCGCGCAGTCTGGCGCTGTTGTGGGGGAGTCACACCAAACCCGGCCGCTCCGGCCTGACCGTCCGCGCGATCGTCGACGCCGCCATCGAGGTGGCCGACGCGGAGGGCCTCGACGCCGTCTCGATGCGCGTCGTCGCCGAGCGACTCAAAGCCGGCACGATGTCGCTCTACACCCACGTCCCCGGCAAGGCCGAGCTCACCGATCTGATGTTCGACCACGTGTACGGCGACCTGTACGCCGACGTCGACGAACCGGCTCGCCAGCCCGACTGGCGGGCGGCGCTGGAATTCGTCGCGCACCGGAACTTCGACGTACTGGCCCGGCATCCGTGGATCCACGAGGTCCCCACGACCAGGACCGCGCTGGGGCCGAACATCACCCTCAAGTACGAAGCGGAGCTACGCCCACTGGACGGCCTCGGCCTGACCGACGTCGAGATGGACTCGGCCCTCACCCTCGTCATCACCCACGTCACCGGCACCGCCCGCGCCGGCGCCGAACAACTCCGCACCCAACGCGACTCCGGCCTCTCCGACGAGGAGTGGTGGCGCCAGATCGCGCCCACCCTCACCCACGTCATGTCCGGCTCCAGCATCGCCTTCCCAACAGCCGGCCGCGTCGGCACCTCAGTAGGCGAACACTTCCAGTCGGCTCTCGACGCCGACCACGTCCTAGCCTTTGGGCTGGACCGGATTCTTGACGGTATTGCTCTGTTGATCGCCGCGCGTCCGCAAAAGCAACAAAACAAGCCCAATCAGAGCTGACGCCCCAGCAGCAATCAACGACCCCCACCCATCCCCCGACTTGCCCCCGCCCTCCCGCACCAGCAGGTCAACACCCGCCACCGACGCCGGCGGCGCGTGCCCCAGGTCCCCCGTGACGAACCCAGTCACCAACGCGACAGCACTCACCACAAAGAAAAACCCCGCCCACCGCCTCATTTCCCCACCACCGCCAGCGTCGCGACCGTCCACGGCACCTCGTACGGCGGCTCCTCGCGAATGAGGTCGAGCACCCGGAGAGCGTCACCGTGGTCGGCGAGGAGACCGTTCGGCGCGAGCGTGACGCCGAGGGCGCGGCGTTCGGCGGCGAACGGAAAACAGTGCCACGAGTGAAACGTGAAGTCAGTCTCGAGGCCGACCAGTTCGTAGCCGAGGGTCTCCGCGTCAGGCGGGAGTGGAAGCTGCTGGTCGAGGAGCTGGAAGAAGTCGTCGGCGCCAGGCTCGTCAACCGAGGTTTCGCGCTTTCCTCCCGGCGAGATCGCGAGCGCAGGATTGCGCGCCCACCAGTCCGCCCGGTCGGCGCGGAGGTCGTTCGCCAGCGCTTCCTCGATGCCGACCGCCAGCAGGTCCGCCTCAACGCCGGTCGTCTTCAGCACCGCCTCGGCGTGGGTGCGGTCGGTGAACCAATCGCCGTACGACGGGCCGGGCAGGTCTGGGAGCAGGCAAGGGCTGATCGTCCACAGGGGGTGTGGAAGATCAGCCGGGCCGAGCTTGGTCGGGGTTGCGATCACGTAGCCCCCGAGGATCTGCATCCTCCAAGTATCAGCTGTTGAGTAGGTCCTCGAAGGGGGTGGGGTCGGCGTACGGGTCGGGCTTTGCTGGGGTTTCTTGGTGGAGGGTGGCTACCAACTCGGTGGCGGCTTGGGTGATGCGGGGGCGGAGGGTGGCGGCGTTGGGGCCCCAATCGGTGGAGGCGGCGTAGACGCCGGTGGGGACGGGGAGGGCTTTGAGGTAGGCGAAGAGGGGGCGGAGGGCGTAGTCGAGCACGAGGGAGTGGCGCTCGGTGCCGCCGGTTGCGGCTAGGAGGACTGGTTTGCCGGCCAGGGCTTGGTCGTCGAGGACGTCGAAGAACATCTTGAAGAGACCGCTGTACGACGCGGAGAAGGTCGGCGAGACCACGATCAGTGCGTCGGCCGTGGTGACCGTGGTGAGGACCTTCTCGAGGTCGGCTGAGGGGAAGCCGGTGAGGAGGTTGTTGGTCAGGTCGTGGGCGTGGTCGCGGACCTCGATCACCTCGGTTCGCGAGGTCTGGCCACGCTCCGACAATTCATCCTGTACGGCGGCCGCCAGCTGATCCGCGAGTAGTCGCGACGACGACGGTGTCGTGAGCCCTGCGGTAACTACTGCGATGACGCGCTCGCTCATAGCGTCTCCAAATCACGTGCACGCTCGGCTGCGGTCTTCAGGGACTCGTGGGTCGGCGCGTCCGGTACGTGTGCGGGCTTCAGCGCAGCGAACTCCTTGCGCAGTACGGGAACGACCTCTTCGCCGAGGATGTCCAGCTGCTCCAGCACGGTCTTCAACGGCAGTCCGGCGTGGTCGATCAGGAACAGCTGCCGCTGGTAATCACCGAAGTGCTCCCGGAACGTCAGCGTCCGCTCGATGACCTCCTGCGGACTCCCGACCGTCAACGGCGTCTCGCGCGTGAAGTCCTCCAGCGAGGGCCCGTGTCCGTAGACCGGCGCGTTGTCGAAGTACGGCCGGAACTCGCGGACCGCGTCCTGCGAGTTCTTCCGCATGAAGACCTGTCCGCCGAGCCCGACGATCGCCTGGTCCGCGGCGCCGTGCCCGTAGTGCTCGAACCGCCGCCGGTACAGATCGATCATCTGCTTGGTGTGCGAGGCCGGCCAGAAGATGTTGTTGTGGAAGAACCCGTCCCCGTAGTACGCCGCCTGCTCCGCGATCTCCGGTGAGCGAATCGAACCGTGCCACACGAACGGCGGTACGTCGTCCAGCGGGCGCGGCGTCGCGGTGAACCCCTGCAACGGCGTCCGGAACTTGCCTTCCCAGTCGACCACGTCTTCGCGCCAGAGTCGGCGCAGCAGCGCGTAGTTCTCGACCGCGAGCGCGATCCCGTTACGAATGTCCTGGCCGAACCACGGATAGACCGGACCGGTGTTGCCGCGCCCCATCATCAGGTCGACGCGGCCGCCGGACAGATGCTGCAGCATCGCGTAGTCCTCGGCGATCTTCACCGGGTCGTTCGTCGTGATCAGCGTGGTCGCGGTCGACAGCACGAGTTTCGACGTCTGCGCCGCGATGAACCCGAGCATGGTCGTCGGCGACGAGGCCACGAACGGCGGGTTGTGGTGCTCCCCGGTCGCGAACACGTCCAGCCCGACCTCTTCGGCCTTCAGCGCGATCGCCACCATCGCCTTGATCCGCTCACCCTCACTCACCGTCTTTCCGGTGGTCGGGTCCTCGGTCACGTCGCTGACGCTGAACACCCCGAACTGCATCGGGTCCTCCTTCGATTCGAGTAGTTCACTATTTAACTACTTCACAGACCACAACGCCAGTCCGGTGTCCACGATTCCGGAACCGCCAACCCCTTGTCAGCCAGGGTCCACCTGACGAAACTAGGTCCCGCCCCACGAAACCTCCGCCCCGAGGAGCCCGCCCATGCCCCCATCCCCCGCCCACCCCTCCGAGCCCACCCGCGTCCCGCCCACCGCCCGTGCGAGTGGGTTGGGTGGGCGGCTGAGCCGCCGGCTCCTGCTCGGCTCCGCCGTCGCAGCCCCGGCTGCCGCGCTCGTCACCCCCGCCTCCGCCGCAGCACCGGCTGCCGCGCCCGTCACCCCCATGTCCGCAGGCACTTCCGGCGCCGCCTCCGGGGGCGCCAGTCGGGGACGCCCGCCGCGTGACCTCTCCACTCAACTGCTCGAGGAGTGGGCGGCGGCGCCTGGGGCGCATCCGCTCATCCCGGACGTCTCGTACGCCGGTTATCGGGGTGGCGAGCGGCCGCGGCGTCCGCGGGTGGTTGCGAACGTGAAGGACTTTGGGGCTCAACCTGGCGTGGACTCGGCTGCGGCCTTCACGGCCGCGGTCCGGTACGCCGGGGAGCGGGGTGGCGGGACTGTCGTCGTACCGGCTGGGATTTATCGCCTCGACTCCCCGCTGTGGATTCACTGGTCGAATGTGGTCCTGCGTGGTGCTGGGCGGGACCGCACGATCCTGCATTTCACCAAGCCGCTCGAGGACTCCTACCGGCCGAATCTCCAGCCCAGTCTGCAGAGTCGCTGGTCGTGGACGGGCGGTCAGATCTGGGTGATGTCCGCCGAGCGCAAGGCCAAGTCCGAGGCCGAGGGCTACGCCACGTCCGAAGGCTGGTTGCTCGGCGACACCCTGGCCGAGGTGAGTGCCGCGTCACGCGGTCAACGCACGCTGCTCGTCTCCTCGACCGAACACCTCGCGGCCGGCGACCTCGTCGTACTAGAAACGGATAACCCAGCAGATGCAGGCGTGCTCAAGCATCTGACCGGGGACGTGGCCGGGGCTTCCGGCTACGACTGGCCTACGCGTGCTCCGCAACTGACTACCGGCTCAGGTGGTCAGTACATCCAGTACGCGAGTTTGCAGTGGCCGGTGCGGATCGAGGCTGTGCTTGGTGAGCGGCTGGTGCGGTTGGCGCAGCCGTTGCGGTACGACCTGCGGCCGAGTTGGCCGTCGCGGTTGCGGGAGATCGGGCCGACGGTGCACGACGTCGGCGTCGAGGGCCTCACGATCCGCAACGAGCTACGTCCGATGACGATCCACAACCGGCACCCAGGTTCGAACGGTCTGTGTTTCCAAGCGGTGCACGACTGCTGGGCCGATGACGTCCGGGTCGAGAATTGCGACCTCGGCTTCGGCTTCACCACCACGAAGGCGGTGACGTTGACGAATGTCGCAGTCGGCGGTCGCTCTGCGCACCACAGCTTCGCGTGCCGCATGCAGGCGCACGACAACCTGGTGGACGGCTTCGAGATCGAGCAGTTCACCGTGCCACTGCCCACCGGCGGCCTGCATCACGGCCTGAATCTCGAAGGCCTGTCGGCCGGCAATGTCTGGCGCCGCGGCCGGATGGTCGAAGGCACCTTCGATACCCACCGCGCCATGCCGTTCGAGAACGTCCGCACCGACATCACCCTGGTGAACAACGGTCGAGTCGGCGGTTCCGCAGCCTCCGGGCCACTCTTCGGCGCCCGCATCGCGCACTGGAACGTCCGCATCACCGGCGGCGCGCCGTACGCGATCCACCTGGCCGACGTGGCTCCGCGCAGCATCACCGTCGCCCTCCAAGGCCTCACCTCGGCCGGCAGCGGCCTGCCGCGCGACTTCCAAGGCGACCTGGAGAACGCCACCTACCTCTTGGGCGAGACTCCCGCCGTCCCCGACCTGTACGCCGCCCAACGAACATGCTCCTAACAACAGGACGTATACCCCGGTCGGCGGGGTTCGGGGCCGCGTCGTGAGCGTGCGGGCGGGGTGTAGTAGGCGTATACGTCCTGTCGTTCGGGTGATGAAGGCAGGCGGCGGCGGGCGGAGACCTCAGATTCCGGTGTATCGGGTGGGCTCAGATTCCGGTGTATTGGATTACTGGGGCGGCGGCTCGGGCGGCTATCTGCCAGGTTTGGCGGCGGAAGGCGAGGACGATGCCGGCTAGGGCTGCGCTGCTGAGGAGGGCGGCGACGATCACCAGTACGACGTCGCCGGTGAGGCCGCCGGTGACGACGAGGGCGAGGCCGACGACGATCGCGCAGATTGCCAGCGTGATCGCGGTCGGCCGGCTCTGCCACACCCACTGCCCGCCGCTCTCGACCTCGGCGGCCAGCCCGTTCGCGAAGGTCCGCAGCTCGTCGTCCCAGGGCGCCAGCTCCAGGATCCGCTCGGCCGCCTCCCGACACATCGCGCGCTGCTGTTCGCTGGCGATCAGCCGAACCTCGTAGATCGTGACGGCGAGGGACGCCTCGGTCATCCGCCGGATCGCCCACGCCAACTGGAACCGCAACTCGTTGTTGTCCGGCTGGGCGAGCAGCTCTTGATGCAGCCGTTCGACGGCGGCCGCAGGGTCCTCGTCGGGATGAAGAGTCACTGGTCAAGTCCTGCCTGGTACGACGTCACGGCTGGGCCGCGTCGTGGGCGGTCGTGTAGATCTCCTGCATGGCCGGCCAGTTCTTGGCCAGCGCGGACGCGTAGAGCACGTAGTCGTTCTGCCCGGCGCGCCAGTACACCGAGTCCACATGCTTGCGGCCGTCGGCGGTGTCGAACTCGAACGTCCAGGTCACCGACTCGTGCTCCCGCCAGCTCTCCGGCCGCAACGCGATCAGCTTGTACCCCGGGTACTGCGTGCTGAAGTTCCGCTCGGCGTTCCGCATCACGTCGATCAGCGGCTGACTCGGCGACGGCGAACCGCCGTACCGGAGGAAGCTCGTCGGTTCCGCCGGATCGGTCGCCTGCGTGTCGGTCTTGCCTTCGCGGACCTTCGCCTGCCACCCACGCGGGATCTTGGTGACGACACCGCCGGGGCCGGACACGCCCTGATAGTCGTCGGTCGGCGTCGGTTCGCTCGTCGGCTTGCTCTGCGTCGGTGTGGTCGGCGCCGGCTCGCTCTCGGTCGGGGTCGACGCGACGGGGGTGCGCGGTGACGGCGTCGGTACGGCGGTGTTCGCCGTACCGCTGGGTGCGCGGATCAGGAGCAGGCTGGTACCGATCAGCGCGCACACCACGAGATTGGCGCCGAACGCGATGACCGCCACCTTGCGGGAGGTTGGCTGGCTCATCATCCCTCCGGCTGGTACTTGAGCTTGCCCTGCTCGACGACGACCGAGCCGGAGATGTCGAACGACATGCTGTCGTCGACCGGGTAGCCGCCGTACCCGGTGCCGGTGACGGTCGCCTTGCCGTCCTCCGCGGTCTCGAGCTGCACCGAGCCGCTCTCGTCGAGATGCAGCTCGACGGTCGGGTAGGTGTCGATTCGCCAGACCGGCTTGGTGATCGACGACGTGAACGGGCAGGTGTCCACGTTCTTGGTCACGCAACCTTTCAGGTACTCCTTGATCTGCGCGTCCACCGCGGCCTGGGCGCCGGTTTTGATCTGCGGTTCCAGGGTTGCTTCGCTCTCGCCGGAACCGGCGTCGATCGTGACCGGGGCGCTCTCGACGAGCGGGTTGTCCGCGACACTGACGACGTACCGGCCCGGGAAGACTTGGAGGTTTCGCGTCTCCTGGGATTCTGGTGGGAGTGGCTTGCCGTTGACCTGGATCTCGACCGGGGCCGAGCTGCTGATCTGGATCGAGGGTTGGCCGCCGTCGATTCCCCAGCCGCGGAACAGGCCGAGGGTCAGTTCCTTCTTGCGGTGTAGGGGAATCTCGGCGTTCACCTGCTGATCGCCGAGGAAGAAACTGACCTTCGCGGTCTTCTCGTCGTCGCCGTCGATCGAGTTGATCTTCAGCTTGGTCGGCGGGATGTATTTGTCTGAGGCAACGATGTCGGCGGTCGAGGTGCTGCTGTCCTTGATGTACGACGCCGCTTTCGTGACGTCGCGGTCGGCGAGCGCACCGAAGTAGCCTTCGACCGTGGACTCCGGGGTGATCCAGATCCGTTGGATCACGTAGGTTGCGGCGCACAGGACCACGAGGACCGCGGTCACCACCGCGATGATCGTCTTGGCGCGCGGCGTTGGCTGCCACGGTTCGACGAACGGGCTGACCGGCGGACTGGGCTGGGTCTGCACCATCATGTCTCCTCAGTACGACGTGCTTGGGCGAGGTACTCGTCGCGTTTCGCCAACCGGGCCGCCATGATCTGCCCGTGATGAGCCACCGGCGGCTCATGCCGGCAGGTCGCCAGCTCCTGCCAGGCGGTGGCCGACCGCCGGATCTCGTTGTGCCATCGGACGCCGTCGATCGGGTTCACGGCAGCTGACATGACCCAGCGATGCCAGTACCAGTACATGGTCAGCTCGGTCCGGAGCCCCTCGTGGACTGGCCAGCAGGGTGGGAGCAACACCCAAGGCGCATAAGCCTCCTCAAGCCAAGCAACCCACCCGGCCAACTCGTCCCAGGACTTGGCCCGAACCTCCGGCGCAACCTCATCCCAAACCCAAGGCGGCTTAGCCATCCTCACTCCCTACCCATGTCATCACCGGCCGAGTAGTCGTCCCCACCCGAATACTCCTCATCCCCACCAGAACTCTCCATGGACTCCGCCACCCGAGCATCGTCATTCCCCGCCTGCTCCTCATACCCACCCGCCCCCTCAGCCTGCGCCTGAGGCTCGACGTCGGTTTCAGCCTGCGCTTGGGGCTCGGCCTCGGTCTCGGCCTGCACCTGGGGCTCGGCGTCGGTTTCAGCCTGCGCCTGCGGCTCTGCCTCAGCTTCGGCTTCGGTCTCACCCTCGCGAGCGGACTCCTGCTCCGCCTGAGCTTCCGTCTCTTGCTCGGACTCCGTTTGCGTGCGTTCCGTGTCCTGCTCGGACTGGGTTTCCGTGTCGGCGCGATCCGCCTGCTGCTCGGTCTGTTGATCGACTTGGGTGTCGTCTACTTGGTCGCGAGCCTGCTCGTCGTCCTCGCGCTGTGCGTCGGCCTCCGCTTGTGCGTCTGCTTCGGCCTCGGTCTGATCCGCTTGCTGCTCGGACTCCGCTTGCGTGCGTTCGGTCTCCTGCTCGGACTCGGACTCCGTCTCGGCACGATCCGCCTGCTGCTCGGTCTGTTGATCGACCTGCGCGTCGTCTGCCTGGTCGCGAGCCTGCTCGTCGTCCTCCCGTTGCGCGTCAGCTTCGGCCTCTGCCTGAGCGTCGGCCTCCTGCTGAGCGTCGGCTTCGTCTTCGGTTTCGGATTCGGTTACGGGCGATTGATCAGGGTCGTCCCCGGTTCGATCGTTGTCGCGTCCTCGCGGTGGATCCTCAACGTCAGCTTGTTCGTCCCCGCGGTCGCCGGGGTCTGGAACTCCACGCCCAGGATCCGCACCGGTAGGTTCGTCGTCTCGGTCACCAAGGTTGTCCCGCCCTGGATCTCCCCGGTCTCCAGCGTCCCCGGTACCAGGATCCCGTCCCGGTTCGGCAGGTCGAACGTGGTCTCCACCGTGAACCTGATCGCGGTCATATTCGTTCAGCCTTTCCAGTGCGGGGGCTTCGCTTGCGTACGCCTCGGCTTCGAGGTCTTTGATCTTCTCCGAGTCCACCTCGGTGCCGGCACGCAACTGCTCCACGTGCGTCTTCTCATGTGCCAGTGTCGCCACCAGCGTCTCCCGGTCCGCGAAACTCGCCGGTCCGAGCCGAATCTCGTCTCCACCCCGCTCAGGCGGCGTACAAGCGCATGCCTCCTGATAATCGAGGTACCGGATCTCGTCCGCCTCCTCGACAAGCACCACGTCGACATCGCTCAGGTCGACCCCACCCGCCTCGGCCGCCTCATCCACGGTCTTGGCAGTCCGCGGCAGCCCGTCACCGCTGTCGACGATGTCCTGATTACTCCGCGACCCACCCCGCGAAAACAACTGCTGCGCCTCAGCAGCCTTGCGGTCCTTCAGTTCCTGCTCATCAGCAAGTACCTGATCGATCGCCTCTTGGCTCGCGGGCGGAAGGCGCTTGGCCTTCACCGGCGTGCAGATGTTTTCGTGACCGGGCGGCGGCTGCATGTCGCCGTACCGCTCAGCCTGCAGCTGGCTGATCGCAGCCTGCCGGTCGCGGTCGCCCGACTGATCGGCGCGGTTCAGCTCATACAGCAGATGGTTGTCTTCGTCCTTGACCTTGAAGCTCTCCGGGGTGTGGAACTGCACCTCGAACTTGTGTTGCGCGCGACCATCCGGCCCGACCGCCGCCCAGGTCGTATTGATCCCGCGATAGTCCGGGGTGTCCCAGCTGTTCCGTTCCTTGACCGGCCGGTACCCGTTGTCTTTCAGATGCTTGTACGACGCCAGCACGCCCTCGGTGTATTGCTCCCGAGGAAACGTCACCGTGTACCGATTGAGGTCGTTCGTGGAGTTGGCGGCCTCATAACCGGTGGTGTCCTGCCCGCGCCGGGCGACCTTGCTCCGGAACGATTCGAGCGACTTGAGCGAGTAGTCCAGCCCCACCAACCTGCTGTCGTGCCGGGCCGTGGCCTTCCGAGTGTCCTCGAGTGCGTCATCGAGCTCCTGTCGCCGTCGCGCGGCGCGCGCGTGAGCGATCTCGACGGCCTCGTTCTCTTCGGCGTCGAGTTGGAGCTCGGCTTCGTGTCCCCTACCTCGCCAGGGTCCTGGGCTCACAGCGCGGTGGCTCCCGAGATGCCGCGGGTCTCCTGGATCAGTCGGTCCGCGGTCGCGGTGTCGATGGGCTCCAGATCCGGTACGTCGTGCGGTCCGGCGGCCTGGAAGTCTCGGATGGTCCGGGTGGAGATCCACGCGTTGTCGCGGCCGAAGACCTCGTCGACGACACCACCTGGGTTCGGGAGCTGCCGATAGACGCGGATCTCGTCGTTCAGATCCCCCTTCGCCACACTCAGCCGCTGGACCCAATAGCTGACGAACCGCTCATGGTCGCCCAGCAGTGTCTCCACCTGCTCGACCGAAATCGGAACCAGGAGATCCGGGTGCGGCGGAGCTACCGCATCGCGCGGATGCCACGTCCAGTCGACGAGCGACAGATACTCGAGCTCCTCGTCACCCTGGCGACGCCACAGCCCACTGGGGCGGTCCACGGAATCGCCGTCCGGCTCCCAGACGCGGGCGAAGTACTCGTAGGTCATGCGGTGGATCCCTTCAGGTCGTTCGTGAAGCCTTTGAGGTGGGCGAATTCGGGGATGGCGCCGGCGGGGCGGGATTCCACTTGGAAGGGTGGGTCGCTGCGCCAGAAGAGCCAGGCGTGGAACGGCGGGAGCATCTGGATGGCGTTGATGGGCAGGGCGGGGCGGAAGATCGTGCCCACGGTGGTGTTCTGGGTGGGGTTGCCGCCGGTGACGCCGGTCGGGTTGGGGCCGAAGCCTGTCATCGGTGGACCGCCTTGCGGGCCCAGCTGGGTGCTGGTGTTCGACTGGCGTTCTTCGCCGGCCCAGGACGAGATGTTGTGCAGGTCCTCGCCGTTCGACATACCGCCGAAGATCAGCTTCGCGGTGGTGGCGGCGAGGATGGCGGCTTGTTGTTCGACGCCGTAACGATTCCTCAACTGGGCAAGGGATTGCGTGGCCCAGAGCGTGATGATGCCGCGGCCGCCGCCTTCGCTGACGAGGGACGGGAGGCTTTGCAGCGGGGCGATGTTGGCGATCTCGTCGAGAGCCAGCAGCAGCGGAGGGTCGAGTCGACCACCGCGAGCAGCAGCTAGCTCGGACGCGCGTTGCGCAATGCTGTCGACCAGACCGGCCATCAGTGGCGCGATCGCCTGCTGCTGGTGTGACGGGCCGATGATGAACAGCGACGACCTGCTCTCCAGGAACTCGTCGATGTCCAGGTCGTTCGACGAACAGGACGCCAGTACGGTCGGTTCGGACGTCGCCTCCAGCGTGTTCCGGGCGACCGAGTAGAAGCTGCCGCGTTCGCGATCGCCGAGCAGCTTGACGGCATCGAGGTCGTCGGCCCACATCGCGCCGGGGCTCGATGACAGTCGCAGGATCGCCGTTGGATCACGCGTCTCCTGTGCCGTGAGCCAACGCCGTACGACGGAGATCGGCAACCCCTCCAACGCAGCCGCATGGAAATACGCGCGCAGGATTGCCGCGGCACCGCCTCGCCAGTGATCACCGTCCGAAACGCCTTGCCCGGCAACGGCGGTCATCGCGGCGACGCGGCGATAGCAGACCGACGGGTTCTCACAGTCGGCGAGCGGGGACCAGCGCATCGACAGTTCGGGGAACTCGCTGCCGAACGGGTCATACACCCGGACACTTCCGCCGTACGGCGCCGCCAGCGCTCGCCGGCGGTCTCCGGTGAACCCGAGGATGTCGCCGCGGGTCGACGTACAGACGACTGGTCCTTCCCACCACATGACCGACGGGATGATCAGGCCGGAGGTCTTGCCGTAGCGCGGTGGGCCGACGATGCCGACCGAGTCCTCGGGTGCACTCCAGCAACGCTTGTAACCGCCGCGGGCGTCCCAGCCGAGGAACACCTGCCGGCGCGGCTCGAGACTGAACGGCGGAATGGCAGGCCAGGAGGCGTTCATCAATCCCTCGCCAGCGAGCCGGTGATGAGCACCGGCGTCGGAGCGATCGGGCCGTCCGCGTCCGGCAGCGTGTATTCGACGCCCGGCTCCTCGAGCCTATCGAGCCGTAGCTCACTGGCCGGGTGGGTGGCCAGGATGGCCAGGTCCCATCCGGTGGCGGCGCCGTCGAAGGTGTCCTGGATCTTGATGAGTACCTGGCGGATGCCCTCGCGGTGGCCGGCGAACACCGCGCCCTGGTCGGCGCGGTACTCCGCGGCGCGACAGCCAGCTGCCTGCAGCGGCATCAGGACGTACCGGATGCTGACGATGATCGGCCAGGTGATGAACAGGATGATGAACGCTATAGTGCCGCGAGTCATCTGCAGCAGCCAGGAACAGACGGTGTAGGAGAGGTAGAGCGGGAGCGCGACGCCGCGGATGAAGAAGCTCGAGATGGCGTCCGCGTTGCGCCAGTGCGTGAGCTCATGGCACAGAACGCCGGCCAGCGGCTCAGTTTCGTACTGGAACTGCTCGAGGAAGCCGCGGTTCACGATGATGTGCCGGGAACCTGCGGCGGCGTTGATACTCCGGTCGTCGGACATCATGAGTTTTGGTACCGACGCGAGGCCCATCCGGCGGGCGCAGTCCTGTAGGATCGGCTCGATCAGCGCGCGTTCCCGGCGACTGGGCGGCCGCGCACCTTCGAGGATCCGCAGCCGCCAACCCTCGGCGGCGATGCCGTAGATCGTGTAGAGGACACCGCACAGGCCGGCGACGAGGAGCTGGCCGAGGAAGCGGCCGATCCCCTCGGCCGGGCTCGCTGCGGCGAGAAAGAGCCACGGGAGCAAGAGGCCCACGAGGAATCCACCGATCGCACCGGCCGCGATACCCACCAGCATGCCGAGGATGCCGCCGCCCTGGAGAAGTGCGCTGCCGAACAGCGTGCTCAGCAACGGGATGTTCTCGGCCAGCGACTGCGCTTGGTTGTGACCGCCGAACGCACCGCCGGCAAACCCAGCGATGCCGCCGACCACCATGCCGACCCCGCCGAGCATGACGGCCGCCGGCAGGTTGAACCAGGTGGTGAGCAGCGCGGCGATCAGGCCACGCGGGTTGCGTAGCATGCCGGTGACCAGCCAGACGAAGACGTTCTGGTAGCCGGGCGGCCGGGTGAAAAGCTGCCGGAGCTTTGCCCCGACCGAACTCTGTGGCTTCGGGCCCGGGACCTGCGACGTACTGACCGGCGGCGGCCACGAGGCCGGTGAATTCGTCGGCGGTCCTGGCGTCTCCACGAACGGCACTACCGCCAGCGGCGGCGGGGCCGGCTGCGCGGATCCGGCACCACAATGCGGGCAGCTCTGACTGGCCGGGTCTCGCTGATTCCCGCAGCGGACGCAGATCCCCACTTGATCCTCCCGAGAGTCGACCGCCAGAGGTTATCGGTCGCAGTGGGTGACGGGAGCATGGTTATGGGGATCCGTGGCCAACTTGCCACTTGTTGCAAGTGTTTCGGTGTATCAGGCGGCGTCGAGGGTCGCTACCTGGTCGGGGGTGAGGGTGAGGTCGATGGCGGAGTAGGAGTCGCGGATGGTCTCCGGGCGGCTCGATCCGGGGATCGGGATGACGACCGGGGACTTGGCGAGCATCCAGGCCAGGGTCAGCTTCTGCGGGCTGACGCCGAGCTCGGAGGCGAGGGTGTGGAAGGCCGGGTGCTTGTCGCCGAGGTCGCCGGCGCTGGAGATGCCGCCGAGCGGGGACCACGGCAGGAAGGCGATGCCGAGCTCGTCGCAGAGCTCGAGCTCCGGCTCGCTGGAGCGGAACCTCGGCGAGAACTGGTTCTGCACCGAGACCAGGCGGCCGCCGAGGATCTCGTTGGCCTGGCGGATCTGGTCGGGGTTGGCGTTCGAGATGCCGGCCTGGCGGATCTTGCCGGCGTCGAGCAGGTCGCGGATGGCGCCGACCGAGTCCTCGTACGGCGTCTTCGGGTCGGGGCGGTGGAACTGGTACAGGCCGATCGCCTCGACGCCGAGTCGCTTGATCGAGGCCTCGACCGCCTGCTTGAGGTACGCCGGGGAACCGTCCTGCGTCCAGCTCCCGTCGCCCGGGCGGAGGTGACCACCCTTGGTGGCGACGACGACGTTCGACGTGTCACCGCCGTACGACGCGAGGGCCTTGGCGATCAGGGTCTCGTTGTGGCCGACGTCGGTCGCGGTCAGGTGGTACGCGTCGGCGGTGTCGATCAGCGTGATGCCGGCGTCGAGTGCGGCGTGGATGGTCGCGATCGACCGGGCCTCGTCGGGCCGGCCCTCGATCGACATCGGCATCCCGCCGAGGCCGATCGGGCTGACCTGGACATCACCGAGGGTGCGGGTGGGGTTCGTCATACCTTCCAAGTTCCCGCACGGGAACCTGGAAGGCCAACAGGAATATCCGAATACATCCAGTACTACGGCTACTGAATCAAGCGCTGTGGACGTGCGGGTTGCGGTCCTCGACGACGTACGTCGCGCGCGTGCTGATCGTCGCGCCCGGCGTCTGCACGTACGGGAGGACGCGGAAGTCGGAGCGCCACTGCTTCTGGTCGACGGTGACCCGGACGTAGCCGCGCTGGCTGTTGAAGAACTTGAGGTGCGCGTTGGCGGCCAGGAACTGCTTGCCCTGATCCGTCATGTCCGCGCCATCGCCGCCGCTGGTGATCGACGTACCGACGAACTCGGTGCCGACGGAAGCGGACTCCGGAGCGTCGTAGTCACGCTTGAGTTCGAGGGCGTAGTTCTGGTGCCGGTCGCCGGTGATGACCACGAGGTTGCGGACTCCACTGTCCTGCGCCACGCCGAGCAACTTGTTGCGCTCGGCAACATAACCGTCCCAGGGATCGGTCCAGACATGGGTCTCCGGGCCGGGCGTCCAGTCGGTCTGACCCATCGGGGTCTGGTTGCCGAGCACCTGCCAGCGGGCGTGCGACCGCTTGAAACCGTCCAGCAGCCAGGCGCGCTGCTTGCCGCCGAGCATGGTGTTGTCCGGGTCGTAGCGGTCGCCGCACGTGGACGAGTCGGTGTCGCCGCAGACCTGGTCGGAACGGTACTGGCGGGTGTCCAGGATGGTGAAGTCGGCCAGCCGCCCGTACGGAAGACGGCGGTGGTACCGGATGTCGGGCCCGGCCGGCATCTGCTCGTGACGCAGCGGCATGTTCTCGTAGAGCGCCTGGAAGGCCTGCGCGCGCCGGGCCCGGAAGACAGCCCGGTCCTGGTCGGGCTCGGTGTCGATCTGGGAGATGTCGCCGGCCCAGTTGTTCTCGACCTCGTGGTCGTCGAACGTGTGGATCCACGGATGCGCGGCGTGCGCAGCCTGCAGCGGCGCCTCGGACTTGTAGAGGGAGTACTGCAGCCGGTACCGCGCCAGGTCGAACGTCTCGGTGTGGAATCGCGGATCCGTCGTGACGCCGCGCTTGTTGTTCTTTACGCCGGACTCGTAGAGGTAGTCGCCGAGGTGGACGACCAGGTCGAGGTCCTCGTTGGCCATGTGGTCGTACGCCGTGAAGTACCCGTCCTGCCAGGCATTGCAGGACGCGAAGGCGAACTTCAGCTCTCGCGGGCTCGCGAACGGGTGCGGCGTGGTCCGCGTGCGGCCGACTGCCGAGATCTGGTGGCCGGTGCGGAAGCGGTAGTAGTAGACGTGATCCGGCAGCAGGCCGTGGATCTCCGGGTGCACCGAGTGGCCGAGTTCTGGGGTGGCGACGACGCTCGAACGGCGAACGACGTGCCGGAAGTGTTCGTCGCGGGCGACCTCGTACTCGACGCGGACCGAGCGGTCGGGCATCCCGCCCTTGCCGTCGACCGCGAACGGGTCGGTGGCGAGCCGGGTCCACAGCACGACGCTGTCGTACTTCGGGTCGCCCGAAGCAACCCCGAGCGTGAACGGATTACCGGCCGCGGCAGGCGCGGCGTACGTGGTCGAGGCGTCCCAGGCGCCGGTGCCGAGGAGTACGGCGGCCGAGCCCGCACCACCCGCGGCAAGGAAGCGGCGGCGTGAAACGGTCATGAAAAATACCTCCTGGACGAGGCGGGTTCAGGGTGGGAAAGCGCCTGCCACTGTTATCTCGCCAAGTGTCGGAGGCTTGTCGGTGAGGTGAAATTAACGCGATCTGTTGATAGATCGACCATGGTGCAGGATGTCGCCATGACCGTACGCCGTGCCCGCCCGGAAGACGTCCCAGCCATCGTCGAACTCGTCTACGCCCTAGCCGACTACGAACGAGCCCCCTCCGAATGCCACCTGACGGCCGACCAACTGCAGACCGCCCTCTTCGGCGAAACCCCCGCCGTCTTCGCTCACGTGGCGTTGCTGGACGACCGCATCGTCGGCTGCGCCATCTGGTTCCTCAGCTTCTCCACCTGGCGCGGCGTCCACGGCATCTACCTGGAAGACCTCTTCGTCCGCCCCGAAGCCCGCGGCACCGGCCTCGGCAAAGCCCTCCTGACCGCCCTGGCCCAAGAATGCGTCCGCAACAACTACGAACGCCTCGAATGGTCAGTCCTCAACTGGAACACCCCCGCCATCGACTTCTACGAATCCCTAGGCGCCAAATCCCAAGACGAATGGACCGTCTACCGCCTCACCGACAAACCCCTTACTGCATTGGGTTCCTGAGCTGTTTCGTCGCGTACATGGCCTGGTCGGCGGTGTGGAGGAGGGTGTCGAGGTCGGGGCTGGTGGGGGTGATGGGGGTGGTGCCGATGGCGGTGGTTACCTGGGTGGTGATGCCTTCCAGGGGGCGGCTGACGGCGTGTTCGAGGCGGGTGATGAGGGCTTTGAGGGCGTCGTCGGCGATGTCTTCGGCGAGGATGGCGAACTCGTCACCGCCTAGGCGGGCGACGGTGTCGCCGTGGCGGACGGCGGTGGTGAGGCGGGCGGCGATTTCGCGGAGGGCTCGGTCGCCGGCTTCGTGGCCGTAGCCGTCGTTGACCAGTTTGAAGTGGTTGAGGTCGCAGAAGAGCAGGGCGCCGGGGCGGCCGGAGTTGCGGGTGCGTTCGAGGACCGAGTCGAAGCGGTGCTGGAGGAGGCGGCGGTTCGGGAGGCCGGTCAGGGGGTCGTGGGCGGCGTGGTGGCGGAGTTCGCGTTCGGCGTCCTTGCGGGCGGTGACGTCGTCGATCTGGACGAGCAGGATCCGCGGCTGACCGATGCTCTCGGCGACGATGGCCGCCGTACCTCCGAGCCAGATCTCGTTGCCGCTGGGCTGTAGGAAGAGCCGCTCGAACCGGTACGGCGTGCCGCTGCCGGCGAGGCGGGCGAGCTCACGACGGGTCTGTTCCGGCTCCTCGTCACGCAGGAACGTGCTCGCGGCGGCACCCACCAGCTGCCCCGCGTCGTACCCGGTGATCTGGCAGAAGGCGTCGTTCACGCGGAGGATGCGGCCGGCTTCGGGGCCGTCAAGGGCGACCGTGGCCATCCCGTTCCCCGCGCCTTCGAAGACCATTCGGAACGTCGCCTCGCTCGCCTCCAGGCGGGACTTCTCGGCGAGCAGTTGGTCGGTCAGGCGGGCCTTGTCGATCGCCAGGCCGGCCTGGGTGGCGAAGATCTCCAGCAGCTCGCGGTGGATCGGTCCGGGCCGGCGCTGGTCCTCCGGGAGGTCGACCGAGAGCATCCCGACCAGCTCGTTCTCGGACGAGTACAGCGGGGCGAACAGCGCGTCGAGCGGGTGCCACGCATCCGGCCCGCTAGCCATCGGTACGTCGGGAACCCAGCCGACCACGTCACCTTCGGGCAGCCGCTCGTGGGGGACGAACCGCAGCCCGCCCCACTCGTCGGCGAGCGCGAACTCGGCGTCGAAGATGTCCGCCGCGCTGACCGTGCCAAGCAGGGCCTCGCGGGCCTCCGGGGACCCGGAGACCGCGATGACCTCGAACTTCCCGTCCGGCTGGCGGAGGTTGAGCACGGCGATGCCGAAGCCCAGACCGTCCACCACACCGTCGACCACGGCCTGCAGGGTTTCGGCCAGGCTGCGCCCCGCGCCCATCCGCGCACTCACCTCGTAGAGCCGCCGGACCGCCGTCAGTGGCACCGAAGGTTCGTTAAGCACAGATCGAGAATAGGCGGAAAGTACTAACAGTGAGCGGCTGTATCCACAGAGGTGCGCTAAATCTCGGTCATACCGCGGTAACTGCGCTCAGCGGAAGCCCAGGAGTCGGTCGGCTTGTCGTGCTCCACCAGGTACTGCTCGACACCACCTGAGGCCGCATGTTCGAACATCGCGCCGAAGTCGAGCTTCCCGGCGCCCACGTCCTCCCAGGACCCGTCCGCTGCCATGTCCTTCACATGCAGAGCCGGGAACCGCCCCGGGTGCTCCTGGAACAGCTTCGCCGGGTCGTGACCGCCGTCGACCGCCCAGTACAGGTCCAGCTCGAACCCGAGCAGCTCCGGATCCACGTCGAGCAGGATGTCGTACAGAACAGTCCCGTCGATCTCGTAGAAGTCGTGACCATGGTTGTGGAACAACAACTTCAGCCCGGCATCACGCGCAGCCTTCCCAGCCTCGGTGAACGCGGCGGCCGCCGTACGGAAGCCTTCGATCGACCGCTGCTCGACCGGAATGCTCGGTACGACGATCCACTGCGCCCCGAGCGTCTGTACGTCGGCCAGCGCGCCGGCCCAGTTGTCCGCCATCCGCGCGTATCCGACGTGCTCCAGCACGATCTTCAGCCCCGCATCGTCCGCGAACCCGCGGATCTCCTCGGCGCTGTGGTCGAACCGCCCACTTACTCCCACCGTGCGATAACCGATGTCGGCCAGTCGCTTCAGTGTTCCCGGATAGTCCTCTGCCAGCACGTCCCGCATGGTGTACAGGTGCATCCCGATACCGTCGGCGGGAATGGTCATTCTTGGCTCCTCAGAGTAGAGCGTCCCGGGAGTGGTGACGCTTGGCGCTATCGGCGCCCAGGCACGCACCTCGCGCCACTTGCCCAGCGCCCACGATGCTCCGCATCGAGGCCACTGACCAAGCACCCCGATGCACGCACCTGGACACCGCTATCACTCAAGCCTCACCACTCCCGGGACGCTAGACGACGTGCTCCTGGTAGCGGGCGTACGCCAGGTCGAAGACCTCCTGGCCCGGCGCGTCCCACAGTTCCTGGTTGAAGATCTCGACCTCGATCGGACCGTCGTACCCGGCCGCGTCACAGGCTTCCCGGAGTCGGCGCAGTTCAATCACACCGTCGCCCATCATCCCGCGACCGAGCAGGTTGTCGGCGGGGAGCGGCACGGTCCAGTCGCTGACCTGGTACGAGACGATCCGCTCACCGGCTCGCTCGATCTGCCGGTAGACATCGGCGTCCCACCACAGGTGATAGGCATCGACGATCACCCCGACCTGGTTCGCCGGGAAATGCTCGGCGAGGTCGAGCGCACCGCTGAGCGACGAGACCACACAGCGATCCGAAGCGAACATGGGATGCAGGGCTTCGATCGCGAGGACCACACCGCGTTCTTCCGCGTACGGCGCCAACTCGGCCAGGCCGTCGCGAATCATCGCGCGGGCGCCGTCGATGTCGCGGGACCCGGGCGGCAAACCGCCGCTGACCAGGACGAGAACCGACGTACCGAGTGTCGCCGACTCGTCGATCGCACGGCGGTTGTCGTCGATCTTCGCTTGCCGCTCCTGCGGGTCGGTGGCGGTGAAGAAACCGCCGCGGCAGAGCGACGACACCTTCAGCCCGGCGTCCGCAACCAGCCTGGCGGCCCGCTCCGCGCCGTACTCCTGGATCGGCTCGCGCCACAAGCCGATCCACTCCAGGCCGGCGTTGGCACTGGCCTTGACGACCTCTTCGAGCGGCCAGTACTTCGTCGTCGCCTGGTTGAGGCTGTAGCGGTTCACGCGTCGACCCCGCCGACCTTGAGCAACTGCCGGAACCGCTCGACGGCAAGCTCCGGATCGGTCAGTACGCCGGCCTGATCCGCCAACCGGAACGTGTCCGCAAGATGCGGAAGCGACCGCCCGGTCTGCAGCCCACCGACCATCGTGAAGCCAGGCTGGTAACCGTTCAGCCAAGCCAGGAAGGCGATTCCGGTCTTGTAGTAGTAAGTCGGCGCGGAGAAGATCTGCCGGGCGAGCGGAACTGTCGGCGCGAAGACTTTGTTGTAGGTGTCGAGGTCGTTGTCGTCAAGTGCCTTCAGCGCGGCCGCGGCTGCGGGGGCGATCGCGGCGAAAATCCCCAGCAGAGCGTCGCTGTACCGATCGCCGTCACCCTGGATCAACTCGGGATAGTTGAAGTCGTCCCCGGTGTACAACCGCACACCTTCCGGAAGACGCTTGCGCAAGGCAACTTCCTTGTCGGCATCCAGCAACGAGACCTTGATCCCGTCCACCTTCTGGAGGTTGTCGTTGATCAGCTCAACCACCGTGTCCGCCGCATCATCCACCGACGCGCTGCCCCAGTACCCCTCGAGCGCCGGATCGAACATCGACCCCAGCCAATGCAAAATCACCGGCCGCGAAGACTGCGACAGCAGCCGGTCATAAACCTTCCGATAATCCTCCGGCCCACCCGCAGCCGCACACAACGCCCGACTAGCCATCAGAATCGGCTGCGCCCCAACATCCTCCGCAACAGCCAGCTGCTCCTCGTACGCAGCTGCTACGTCGTCCAACTGGTAGGAACCGTTGGAACCGGCGGCGGGTTGTCCTGCGGCGGGTAGTTGGTCTGTGCCGACGCCCACCGCGATCCGGCCGTCGGGGGCTTCCGCGGCTGAGCGGCGGATGAGCTCTTGGGTGGCTGCCCAGTCGAGGCCCATTCCGCGTTGTGCTGTGTCCATTGCTTCGGCGACTGACAGCCCGAGGGACCACAGGTGGCGGCGGAAACCTAGCGTGTGCTCCCAATCGATCACCGCGGGTGCGCCAGGCGAACTGTCGCCGAGTGGGTCGGCGACCACGTGAGCTGCCGCGAAGGCCAATCGCGATCTGGCGGGAGAATAGGTGCCCTGGGCAACCGGCGTACCGACGAGCTGGTAGTCGACCAGCTCACCGTTCAGCGGCAGCTTCATCACTTCGCTCCGAGATCGAGCGCCGGCACCTCGAGCTTGCGGCCCTCGCGCCACGACTGCAGTCCGAGTTCGGCGAGCTGCACACCCTTGACACCCTCGACGAAGTCCCACGACCACGGCGCGTCGTCGACGATGTGTCGCAGGAACATCTCCCACTGCACCTTGAATCCGTTGTCGAACGTCTCATTGTCCGGAACCGTCGCCCACTGCTCACGGAAGTTCTCGGTCGCCGGGATGTCCGGGTTCCAGACCGGCTTCGGAGTCGCGGACCGGTGCTGCACGCGACAGTTCCGCAGCCCGGCAACCGCCGAACCCTCGGTCCCGTCCACCTGGAACTCGACCAGCTCGTCCCGGAACACCCGAGTCGTCCACGACGAGTTGAGCTGCGCGACGATCCCGCCCTCGAGCTCGAAGACGCCGTACGCCGCGTCGTCGGCCGTGGCCGCGTATTCCTTGCCCTGCTCGTCCCAGCGGGCCGGAAGGTGAGTCGCGCCCTGGCAGTAGACGGACTTGACCTCACCGAAGATCTGGTCGAGCACGTACCGCCAGTGGCAGAACATGTCGACGATGATCCCGCCGCCCTCTTCGGACTTGTAGTTCCACGACGGCCGCTGCGCTTCCTGCCAGTCGCCCTCGAACACCCAGTACCCGAACTCGCCGCGCACCGACAGGATCTTGCCGAAGAACCCACCGTCGACCAACCGCTTCAGCTTCCGCAGTCCCGGCAGCGACAGCTTGTCCTGGACGACACCGTTCTTCAGCCCCGAATCCCGCACCAGCCGAGCCAGGTCGACCGCCGCGTCGAGACTGTCCGCGATCGGCTTCTCGCAGTAGATCGCCTTCCCGGCCTCCACCGCAGCGCGGACCCCCTTCTCCCGCAACTGCGTGAGCTGCGAGTCGAAGTAGATCTCCACATCCGGCTCCGCGAGCGCCTCGGCGACATCGGTCGTCCACCGGCTCAGCCCGTACGTCTCCGCGATCCGCCGCAACTTCAACTCGTTCCGCCCGACCAGAATCGGGTCCGGAATGATCATCGTCCCGTCAGCAGCCTGGATCCCGCCCTGCTCCCGGATCGCCACGATCGAGCGCTCCAGATGCTGCCGCAGCCCCATCCGGCCGGTGACCCCGTTCATCACGATCCCGATACGTCGCTCGCTCACAGTTCCCCGCGCCTCCCTCGAACCCTTGGAAAGGGCTTTCCAAGGCGTGTTCCGCAACCATAAGAGAGCTGAAACGACGAGTCAACCCGAAACCGGAAAGCGATATCCCCAACCCGCCCCAAGTAGCCGCCGCAGCGAAGAACACGTAGTAGTCCCTTGCACCGCCCTTCACCCACCCCCACCCACGCTCACCACCCCCTCACCCCACCCACCACTACGTGTCCATACCGACGCCCAACCCGCCAGCTGGAAGATTTTCGCCACCACCCGCTTCATTCCCGACCAACACCCGAATCGAGCTCCACACGAAGGACCACCCTCGCAACGCCTCCCGCGCCGGCGTGATCACGGTCGAGACGCCTCCCGTGCGGTGTGGTCGCGGTCGGGACGTCTCCCGTGCGGTTGTGGTCGCGGTCGGCACGCTTCCCGTGCGGTTGTGGTCGGGGCGGGACGCCTCCCGCGCCCGGCGTGATCACGGTCGGGACGTCTCCCGCGCGGCGTGATCGCGCTCGGCAAGCCTCCCGGCGACCCCGGCGTGATCACGCTCGCGACGCTTCCCGTGCGGTCTGTCGCGGTCGGGACGCCTGCCGTGCCCGGTGTGGTCGCGGGCGGGACGTCTCCCGTGCGGTGTGGTCGCGCTCGGCACGCTTCTCGTGCGGTGCGGTCGGGTCGCTTTCCGTGTGGCGTCGCCAAGGTGTCCTCGGCTCCTTGCCGTTGCGCCAGCCAAAGCCCGTCAGCCCCAGGCAACGTGGAGCCGTGGTAGCCGGCCTCGCCATCCGCCTCGGCCCGTGCGTCGCCCAGCCACCCCTTCTTTTAGTCGGCCGCCGCGGTGAGCAACCACCCACGCACCTCTCCGGCCGAGCCCGCGCGAACTCGACCGCTAAAGCGGCCGACAAAACAAGAGGGCGGGCGAGGGCGCGTGGCTGAGGGGGATAGCGAGGCCGGCTACCGCGTCTCCGTTGCTTGTGGTGACCGGGCTGTGGCTGGCGGGGATGGCGAGGTCGGCGACCGCGCTCTCCGTCGCCTGTGGTGACGGGGCTGTGGCTGGGGTGAGTGAGGTGCCGTCGCCTTGCGGGTGACCGTTGCGGGGGCCAAGTCGCGGGTCGGTAATTTTGGGGCGCCATTTGAGAAAAAGTTGCCGGCTAGAGCCGGTTGGGCGCGAGGTCGGCAGCAGACGCTGGGGTACGGCGAGGACGAGCTCGGCGCAACTGTCCCCCGTCGCTGGGGGCTACCGGGCAATCGCTGGGGAACTCGAACCGCCGTCGCCTGACACGTGACTGTCGCGGAAGGCCTGGGGTAGATATCCGCCCCGACCGGCCCATTTTCCTCCCCAAACCGGTTTGGGGGGACTGCGCGCTGGCCGTGGGGGAGTGCGGGGAGGATCCACCGCCCGAATCCGTCCGGGATCCGCCCCGAAGCGGTTTGGGGAGGATGAGCGCGAGGGGATGGCGGCGGTGGTTCGCCGCGAGGTGTGGTTTGGGGCGTGTCGACGGCGCTTGAATGCTGGTCGGTTTCGGCGGTTGAAAAGTGAGCGGTTGT
>NZ_BAAANF010000035.1:0-508 GCF_039529655.1 Kribbella yunnanensis
AAGGTAGCCGTACCGGAAGGTGCGGCTGGATCACCTCCTTTCTAAGGAGCATTCGGCAGGCATGACTCGTAAGAGCGTGTCTGTCCATTCGACGTTTACTAGACACACGTTCTAGTGCGTCGGTGCTTCGGAATGTGGAACATTGACCATTAGGCCAGGAACCGGAACAACACGAGTTAGTACTGCCTCTCGGGGCGTGGAACGTGAGTGTGTGAAGGGGATGGGCCGAGGCGCGCTGTTGGGTCCTGAGGAATCGGACCCGACCAACTGGACCTGAGGGTCTGGGGGGTTGGGACTTTTTCTTCTGGGTCACTTTCACACAGATCTTTGCGGATCGAGTGTGATGGGTGGCTGGGGCCGGCTCTCACCAGACTGTTGGTGGGGTTCTTGATCTGGGTGTTTTGTTTCCCTGGGTTTGGGGCTCTTAACCAGTAAGTGGTGGACATGGGTTGGTGTTCCTGGTCGTATTTTGAGAACTGTATAGTGGACGCGAGCATCTTTGTAGCGA
>NZ_BAAANF010000036.1:0-56207 GCF_039529655.1 Kribbella yunnanensis
CTGGCGGGGTGACGGGTGGTGGGGTGATGGTGGGTTGGGCGGGGCGGGTGGGGGTTGGTGGTGTGGGGATGGGCTTGCCGGGGGTGACCTTGTCGTCGGGTGGGGGCGGGATTATGCCTTCGGAGTCTGGGACTTGGACTGTTTGGCGGGTGTAGGACTGCATCCAGCGGAGGACTGTGGAGACGTACTCCATGGAGTGGTTGTAGCGCAGGACGGACCGCACCAGGGTTTGGGGGTCGGCTAGGTTGGCGCCTCCCCAGCAGAGGTAGTTGGCGGTTGCGCGGGAGGCGTCGTAGATGTTGTGGGGGTCTTTCAGGCCGTCGGCGTTGCCGTCGGCACCGAAACTTGTCCAGGTACCGGGGATGAACTGCATGGGGCCGACCGCTCGGTCCCAGACCGGGTTGCCGTCGTAGCGGCCTTGGTCGGTGTCGGAGATGGCGGCCATGCCGGGGCCGCCGTCCAATACTGGGCCTAGGATTCGGCCTCGGGTGTTGCCTTGGGCATCTACCTTGCCGGCGCCTGCGTGGTCTGACTCGACCTTGCCGATTCCCGCCAGCAACGGCCAGGTCAGATGGCAACCCGGCAACGCAACACTCACATCGAAAGCAACCCGTTGGTACGCCGCCAAAACCGTCCCAGGGATTCCGGACGCATCACCCGCGATCCCCGGAATCGGCTGCACCGTCCCATCCGTCGTACCAGACTCCGGTACATCGGCCGGTTGCTGCACTGGCAGTTGACCATCAACCCCGGGTCCCGGTGGCAGGTCCGCCGGCTGGTCGATGAACCCGGTCACCGCATGAGCATCAACCACCAACTGATTCGCAGCGCCACCACCGCCGGAGGCGATCACCAGCGCCATCAGTCCGAGCGGTGCCGCGCACGCCCAGCCGGCGATCAATTTGATTCGCCATGTATCGCCCCGGGTGATCACCCGAACCGCCCTTCCACGTAGTCCGCCGTTCGCGAGTCCTCCGGGGTGGAGAAGATCTTCGTCGTCGGCCCGGATTCGACGATCACGCCCGGAGTCCCCTGCTCGGCCAGGAAGAACGCGCACGTCTGCGACACCCGCGCCGCCTGCTGCATGTTGTGCGTGACGATCACGATCGTCACCTCGCGGCGCAGTTCGTGGATCGTCTCCTCGATCCGCCGCGTCGACGTCGGGTCGAGTGCCGAACACGGCTCATCCATCAGCAGTACGTCGGGTCGCACGGCCAGCGATCGGGCGATACACAACCGCTGTTGCTGCCCACCGGACAACGCCCCACCCGGTGAGCCGAGCCGATCCCGGACCTCTTTCCACAGCCCGGCCTTGCTCAGGCACTCCTCGATCAGCTCAGTCCGTTCACTCCCCCGAACCCGGGTCCCGGTCAGCTTCAACCCCGCCGTGACGTTCTCCGCGATGCTCATCGCCGGGAACGGGTTCGGCTTCTGGAACACCATCCCGACCCGCTTACGCGTATCCGTGATCCGCCGTTCCGGCTCGTAGATGTCGTCGCCGTCGAGCAATACCCGCCCAGCCAGCGACGCGCTAGGCACCAGCTCGTGCATCCGGTTCAGGATCCGCAGGAACGTCGACTTCCCGCAGCCCGACGGGCCGATCAGTGCAGTGACCTGACCGGACTCCATCCGCAGCGAGATGTCGGCCAGCACCTTGTGATTCCCGAACCAGGCCGCGACTCGGTCGCTCTCCAGCATGCTGCCGCCACTGACGGGCGGCAGCACGGTGGTCTCATCAGACGCCGCACTAGGAACGGCAGGCAGTACAGACGTCATGCGAGTCCTTCCGATCGAACAGAACTGATACGAGCAGGCAGGTCAGCCACGACGCCGGCCCCGACGCAGTAGCCCGGCCAGGTACGAACCGCCGGCGGCCAGACCGCGCCGTACCGGATGTCCCGGCTGCGAGATCACCCGGATCCCAGGTGATGCAACCCCGGCCGCGAGTCCAGCGGCAAGCAACGCCGGCAGTCCCCAAGCCAGCCAGCCGAGCGACTCACCGGTCGTGGCCGCGATCGGCTTCGTGCTGGAGTTGTTCACCGGCGGCTGACTAGTCGGCCCGCCGGACGGCGTACCCGGGCCTGGCGTGGGAGTCGGCGTCTTCCCATCCCCAGGACCGTTCGGGTCCTTCGGTTCGTTGGTGTTGTGATGAGGTGAGTTCTTCGGCGGATCGTTCGGTGTCGGATCCTTGGGATCGTCGACCGGGTCCTTCGGCGGAATCGGCGGCGTACCGGTCTGGGCCCCGACGGCATCGGCGACCCGGCTGGCCTGATGGCGCATCTCCTGCGTCAGCGCGAGGTAGCCGTCCGGCAGTTGCCCGGCCTCCTGCCCCCACTGCTGCCCCTGCGTACTGATCCAGCGCAGGTTGTCGGCGTACCGCTGAGCCAGCGTGCTCGGCAGCGATGACGTCGGCACGGCCGCGTAGCTGATCATCGTGCCGGGGTAGCCGCGCTTGTCCATCGCGTCGTAGTCGAGCTTCCAGGTCCCGGAGTTCTTGTCCGGCTGCGCGCCATCCAACGCGTACCCCATCGACTCAACCGTTGGTCCGACGAACTCCCCCGCGCTGTTGCGCAGGTCAGCAGCCCGTACGCCGGTCTTCTCGAGCTCGGGCAGTACCGAGAGCACGAAGATGTGTCGCTCACCGAAGTTCTGTGCGTTGTCCCGCTTACCCGCGAATCCGCTCGTCGGCGTACTCGGGTCCCGCAACTGCGGACTCTGCGTCAACGGCCAACCAGACATCGTGATGTCCGAACCGTTCGCCCAGGAGTTCGTGTTCTGCGCCCAGAAGGTCTGCGGCTGGAAGCCCGCCCAGTCGCCACCGGTCTTCGGGATCTGCCAACCGTCGTTCAGGTTGTAGTCGTCGGTGGGCAACTCCCAGCCGCGGTAGGTCTTGTTGACCGTCATCCCCCACGGATCCGCCTTGCCTTGCAGGAAGGAACGCGCGGTCGGATCAGCCCAGATCCATCGAGTCAGCGCAAGGAACACGTCACTGCGAGCCGTCGGCATCGCCAGCTGAGTCCCCTCGGCCGCGTTGGCTCCGGCGTAACCGGCCGCCGCGGGATTGAGCTGCTGGAACTCGGGATCCTTGAAGATGTTCGCCGGGTTGCTGGCGGTGTTCGGATTCACCGGCAGCTTGTCGGTGTTCGGGCGGAACTTGCCCGGGTAGGACTGGGACAGCATCTTGGCCACCAGCCGCTGGTTGAGCTTCACATCGGTGACCTGGCTGAGGGTCCCGCCCTGGTTCTGGTCGACCGTGTAGCCGATGGCGAACCCGGTCGTCGCGATCGGCGCGTACCCGAGCTTGCGGTCGTTCGAGACCGGATCGTCCGGCGTCGCCGGTTCGCTGACCACCGCAGCATCCGCGGCGTACTTCGACGTCGAGGCAGGGTCGCGCAATCCGAGCTGACGCAGCGAGTCCGGTTCCCAGGCACGGGTGAAGTCGAGGGCGGCCGGACTCTCCTTCTGGCAGCGAGCCGGCACCCACCGGCGCATCGCCTCGGCCGTGAGTTCGGACCCGAGGAACTTGGCCTGGTCAGTGCGCCCGATGCACTTCGGCAGGCTCGGACTGAACGAGAGCTTGAAGACGTACCGCTCGTACCAGTTGGCCAGCAGCTGCCAGTTGCCGATGCCGGCCTGGCCAACAGCCTTGGCGCAGTTGCTGATCGTCAACGGCGGCGCGCCCTGCTTCGCGTTCCGGCAAGGACGTTCCCGCACCGGTACGACGACCAGGGAGCAAGGCGATGTGTCCGAGCACCCGAGTGACGGGTTCTCGACCGCGGTGTTGACCCAGGTCTGCACCTGACCGGTGCCGTCCGCCTGTGTCACCCCGCGCCGGAAGTTCCGTGTACCCGGGGTGAAGTCGTCGATCGGTCCGAGCTTGTGCTCCAGGTCCGGCTCGATGAGCAGCGGCATGGTGTTCCAGAACCCGTTCAGGGCATTACGCCAGCCCTGGTACTGGTCCTTCGTGTCATCGGCTGAGTCGACCTTGCGGAACGGCACCGAGAAGAACGGTCCGGCCGGGAGGGTCTTGGCCTGGCTGTACCAGTCCGAGGTCTCGACAGGTGCGTAGTACGTCGCCTTGGCCTGCAGCTTGTTCGTGCCCTGCGCGTCGCCGTTGTCGGCGACCGAACCCATCCAGCAGTCCTCGCGACTCGGGTTGGTTCCGCGGCACTGCATCACGACCACGGGGTAGATGAAGTTCGTCGGAGACCGGTCGAGGCCCTTCCACGACACCGAGACCATCTGCCGGGTGAGGTTCCCGGTCTTCGATGCGGTGACGCTGACGCCGTCCCGTTGCAGCGTCACCGGATTCGCGGACGGTTCGGCGACCATGGCCGCGTCCGTCGGGTCCGGCGGCGGATCGTCGTCCGCGGCGACGGCTGGTCCGGGCACCACCGACAACAGCGCCAGCAGGCACGCACCCGCGATCATGGTGAGCTTCTTGGGCCTCACAGGATTCCTCCCTCTCAGTACCTGAACCCCGGTGGGCGCGGAAGCTCCGCACCCGCCGGGGTTTGTTGCGTTTACTGCGAAAGTCAGAGCACGCCGCAGGTGCCACCGTTGGCGGCGTCGCCCAGCGGCAGGAAGCCGTTGGCGGTCACGACGTCACCGGCGGTGGTGGTGGCCGGGTCGGTGTCGGCGTCCTCGCACACGAACGGCGTGCCGCCCAGCGAAGAGAAGCCCGAACCGTCACCGAAGACGTCGGCGAGGCCGGCCGGAACCGAACCGCTGACGGTCTTCACGACGTTGTAGAGGTTGCGGTCGTACGCCGCGGAGTCGGCGGCCGCGATGTCGCCGCGGACGGTGCCGCTCTTCTCCGTGGCGGTGAGCAGGTTGTAGCGGCCGACGGAGAACGGCGCGATCGCACCGGCGTTGGCCTTGATCAGGGTCGGGCTGTGCTCCTGCACCGGCGTGCCACCGACGTTGTCCTTGACGCAGGACGGGAGGCTGCTGGCGTTGATGCCGACCTGGGTGGCCCAGAAGGTGCGGGTGCCCGAACCGGCCTGCGGGATCAGCGGCAGGATGACCTGGTTCGGTCCGCCTACCTGGTTCCAGTTGGTGATGGTGCAGTTGTAGATACCGGTCAGCTGCCCGTCGGTCAGCGAGGTGACCGCGGCGACGCCGCTGTGGGCGGCCCAGCGGACGCTGTCCTTGGCGAACGGCAGGAAGGCGAGGCCGGCGCAGTCACCGGTGGCCGGGCCACGCGACGAGCGGGCCGCGGACACGTTGGCGTTCGAGCACAGCGCGGCGAGACCGGCGCTGGAGCCGTTCGGCCGGGTGACGGAGGCGGTACCGGAGCGCAGCACGATCGGCGAGGTGCCGGTCGCGTCCCACGAGGCGAGCTTGGCCGACGGGGTCGGCGTCCGGCCGTTGTAGACGGCGGCGAGGTCGTTCAGCACGTTCTCGCTGGTGTCCGAGCCGACCAGGACGATGTCGTTCGCGTCCGGCGTGAAGCCCGGGTCGGCCGAAGCGGTCAGCGCGGAGGTGGCGACCAGCGCGACCGCGGCAGCGGCGATCGCGGTGGCACGGGCGGTACGGGTGAAACGCATTAGGGGAATTCCCTTCCTCACAAGCGTTTTCGCGACCTTGGTGTGGTCGCGGTGCCGGTTTGCGGTCACATCCCTAATTCATCGTGCCGGGGTCACCAGCAGGTCGCTGTTCGGTTAACCGGACATGACCCGCTGGCTAGCCGGAAACGTTCTCACTCTCAGCAAGGGAAACTGATTCCCCACGCAATCGCGTTCAGGGCGTTCTGGCTGCCGATCAGGCCGGAAGCCGGGTTGTAGGTGTCGGTCTTGTAGTCGACATCGAGGTCATCGGCGGTACCGCCGAAGCCGTCCGGACCCACGCCGTACAGGCCGGTGAAGTTGCCGTCGGCATCCATCAGGGTGGCGGTGGTACTCGCCGGGTCGGCCGGAGCGGCGCCGTACAGGGCACCGAGTTCGCGGCTGGCCAGGTTGCCCAAGGCGGTGCCGACGAACGCGATCCGGTCGGAGGTGGCGGTGAGGTAGGTGTTCAGGCTGAGCGGGCCGGTGGCCGCGCTGATCCGGTCGAGCTGGACGAGAGCGGTCTCCTCGTGGGCGAAGTTGCCCGGGTCGATGGACTGCGCGGTGCCGATCCGGCCGATTCCGGACTCGGCGGTCTTGCCACCGATCACCACGCGGCTCACATTCGGGCTGCCGAAGGTGTCGGTGTCGTCGGCGCTGGTGCGGATTCGCACGTTGACGTCGTACCCGGCGCGGACGGCGTCAGTGCGCAGGTTCTCCCGGACGGTGGTCGTCGCCTTGGCGATCACGGCGGCCTCATCGGCCGCGGTCAGACCCCAGTTCGGCAGGTACGGCGTCAGTCCGGACAGCTGCCGTACTCCCGTACCACCGAGCGGCGCGAGGTCGACCGAGCCACCGTCGAAGTCGAGGAACACCGTCTGCGGAGCGTCGTCGACGGCCGGTCGGGATACTCCGAGAGTCAGGTCGTAGGGGCCGAAACCGTCGGTGACCGAGACGGCGTACCAGCCAGCCTGGTCGGCGACGACCGCCAGGTCGACTGCACCGCGCGGAAGCGTGGAGGCGGCCGGCAGCTTGCCGAGGCTGTGCAGATCGGTGCCCACGGCAACCGATCCGTTCGGCCGGATCACCGTGAGCCGGTCGCCGGATGCGCCGAGCGCGGCGCCGAGGACGTCACCCGCGGCCAGCTTGACGGCGTAGAAGTCGCGGTCGATCGGAGCCGCGGCGATCAGGAGCTGGTAGGCGCCGGTGTCGGCACCGCCCAGACCGCTGCCCGAGTTCTGCGGGTCGGTCGGGAAGTCGCCTGCCGCACTCTTCCCCGCAACGGCGACGTAGTAGTCAGCAGTCGCGGTGATCGGGTACTGCAGCTTGCTGAGCGCACCGGCGCCGTTGTCATCGTCTGACGCGAGCAGTTGGCCGGCCGCGTCGTACAGGCCGACGACGGTGTTGGTGGAGGCCGGCGAACCGTCGGTGCTGACGGTCAGCGTCTGCCCGGCCTGACCGGCCACCTGGTAGAAGTCGAAGTCGTTCGTCTTGTCGCCGAGCGAGCCGTGCGGCCCGTCACCGAGTGTCCCGCTGGTGGTCACGGCCCGGACTGCGCCGGCGCCGATCCCGGTGGCCGTCGCGGAGGCGATCGACCCGTTGTCCTCGTCACCGGCGGTCAGTGCGACCGGGGCCGGTGAGAGGGTGCCGTGCACGGTCGCCGTACTGACGCCGTACAACCGCTCTGCTGTGGCCCGGCTGTCGTTCTCCCCCGCTGCCGTGGCCGCTTCGTGCTCTTGGTGGTTGGTGGTGACTACCGCGGACGAGACCCCCGGGGTGGTGGCAAGCAATGCGGCGACGAGTGCCGCGCCTACCACGAGCCGGTGGATTCGTGCGTTCATCGTTTTCCCCTCCAATGAACTGATCTGGTCAGATCAGGTTCGGAAGCATGGCGGCGATCTGCTCGAACACCCGCCATACCAGCGCGACGACTACCGGCGCGCCGATCAGGTAGGACTCCCAGCGGCCGATCCGGGACCGGAACCAGACGACTCCGATGGCGACCGCGATCAGTGCCTGCAACCACAGCACCAGCGTCAGCACACCGGACAGGTTCACGCCGAACGCCTGCTCAGAGTCCGGGACCCGGGCCAACCGTCCGCCCGGGTCGGGTAGTGCGGTGCCGTCGACGAGCTCGGCGTCGACGTACACGGTCTTCGCGGGTACCGGCGCGCCCTCAGCGGTGACGAGCGTGACGCGGGACCCGCCGTTCGGTAGGGCTGCGGGCAACGGATCCCCCGCCCGTCGTACCGCCTTCACCTCGTAGTTGAAGCGCCCTTCACCGGTGACGACCTCGAACCGCGCACCGGGCCCCAACTTCGGTACGGCGCGGAACGGGCCGCCGTAGCTGAGCGCGCGGCCGTAGATGACCGCGACCCCAGCCTCACCGGGCAGGGGACTGTCGGCCCGATGTCCCGGTCCCTGCATCAGAATCGAGCCGGCCGTGCCCTCGCGAATCACTTGGCGCAGGCCGAGTCCCGGAATATCGAGTACGGCGACCGGAGCGCCGTACTCGATGCCCGGACCGATCGGAGCCGTCGCCTCGGCGAGCTGACCGCGGAACTTGTCGTAGGCGATGTCCTGGGCGCGGTTGTACTGCAGCGCGCCCAGGAGCAGCACGTAGATCACGAACACGAGGATTCCGAGCGCGAACATCCGCAATGCATCCGACGTCAGCTGCGGCCGGAGTGCGAGTTCCTCACGCGCTTTGGTTGCCATCCGCAACGGTGCGGAGACGGCGACGGTCACCGGCCCGCTCGCTTACGCCGCAGGTGCCGGGACACCAGGGTCGGAACCAGGAGCAGCAGGAGTGCCTCAGCCGCGACCAGTACCGCGAGGTTGCGGAGCATATCGCCACTGCCGCGACTGCCGTTCAGGTCGGTCACTTGTCCGGTCGGCACGTACCCACCGTTGTTCGGGCCGCCGGCGTTGATCACCTGCCCGGTCTCCGGATCGACCACCGGCGCGCTCGTCGGACCGGCGCCAGGTTGTTGTCCTGGCTGAGTCGGCTGACCGCCGTTCCCGTTGCCGTTCTGGCTGCCGTTCCCAGTACCGTTGTTGTTGCCGTTTCCATTGTTGTTATTGCCGTTGTTGTTGCCAGTGTTGTTCCCGTTGTTGTTGCCGTTCCCGTTGTTGCCCGCGGCAACGCACTTGCCGTTCACCGGCGGTCCGGCACCGTCTCGGTCACAGGGCAGCGGCTGCGGAGCGACCACCGCGAGCACGTTGCGATTCAGGTTCTTCCCGTCGAACGTCGGGTTGCCGCACTTCTTGATGTCCGTCGCCCCGGCCTTGCTCCCCGGCACCCTGGCGATCTGGTGGAACCCGGCCTGCACCAGGTTCAGCGGCAGCGGTGAGTAGCCGAGTGGGGCCGCCTTCTGCTGCCCCTGACAGAGGAAGTACGCCGCGAAGTCCGCCAGGGTCTGGCCCTTGTTGGCGCTGAGATTCGCGGTCGGCAGGATCATGTACGAGTACGACGACAACGGGTACGCGCGCGGGTCCGGGTGGTTGTAGACCCCGGTCAGCTTCTGGGTGAGGTAGAGCGGCGACTTGGAGTTGGTCTCGATCTGCGCCCGGGTCAGCGCGACCGCGGTGTTGTAGGCGTTGGGCTCGGTGTAGTAGCCGGCGGTGTTCTTCACCTTCGCGACGGGGTAGCTCTTGCCGAGTGCGTACGAGTACTCGACGTACCCGATGGCGCCGTCGGCGTAGCTGGCCGAGATGTACCCGGCCATCTGACTCGAACCACCTTGCGCCTTCACACCGGAGAAGTTCGTGGTCGGGAAGTACGACGTCTGGCCGCACTTCCGGTTCTGCGTGGACTGGCAGAAGCCGTCCCACAACGCCTTTTGCTGAGTGTTCATCCAGAGGGTGAACTGCGCCGTCGTACCGGAACCGTCCGAGCGGACGACCGGGATGACCTTCTTGCTCGGCAGCTTCTTGCCGTTGTTGTCGCGAGTGATCTGCGGATCGTTCCAGTTGGTGATCTTGCCGGTGAAGATCTTGGTGATCGTGTCCCCGGACAGCCGCAGGTCGCGGTAGAGCTGACCGCGGATCCTGATCTGGTACATGAACGCGGTGCCGCCGGCAACGATCGGCATGTAGGCGTACGCACGGCCGTGGGCGTTGTCGTCGGCCTGGGTCAGCGGGTCCTTGCCCTGGTACGGGATCTCGCTGATCGCGAAGTCGACCAGGTTGTTGGCGAAGTCGAGTCGGCCCCGCGACGACCCGCCGCCGCCGTACTCGACCCGCATCCCGAGCGGCTCGACATCGCGGATCCACTGGTCGAGCGCGTTCTGCGACCAGGTCGACCCGGTGCCATAGATCGGCGCGTACGCCGTACTGCCGGCCGACGCCGGGAGCGCCGCCGACGCGAGTGTCAGAAGCAGGGCGAGCACGAAGGCGCTGAGCCGTCGCATGGCTGGTCCTTTCATCGGGAACCGGACCGGCCGCGGCCGGCCATCCAGCGGGAGAAGGCGAACAGCAGCAGAACCAGGACCAGCAGCAATGCCGCGGCACCGAACGCCCGGCTGATGTAGTTGGCCTCGGGCGACTGCGACATCTTGAAGGTGAACAACGGCAGCGAAACCATCGGGCCGGAGAACGGGTTCAGGTTCAGGTACGTCGTGAAGCCGGCGGTCAGGAGGACCGGCGAGGTCTCGCCGATGCCGCGCGCCGTACCGAGCACGAGCGCGGTCGCGAGACCGGGTCGCGCGGTCGGCAGCACGACTGACCAGACGGTTCGCCATTGCGTTGCGCCGAGAGCTAGGGACGCTTCCCGCAGACCGCTGGGTACCAGCCTCAGCACGACTTCGGACGAGCGGGCGATGATCGGCAGCATCATCACCGAGATCGCCATCGCCGCCACGAAGCCGGACAACCGCATCCCGAATCCGATCAGCAGTACGACGTACGCGAACAGGCCGGCCACGATCGACGGCAGCGCCGTCATCGCCTCGACCACCGAGCGCACCAGCCTCGACGCGCGGCCACCGACCTCAGTCAGGTAGACCGCGCACAGGATGCCGAGCGGCAGGGTGATCGCGATGGCGATGCTGATCTGGATCAGCGTCCCGGCGAGAGCGTGGAGCGCGCCGCCGGTGCTCAGTGGCTCGAGTGGTCCGGCTGTGCGCAGGTCTTGGGTGAAGAAGTTCTTGTGGATCAAGGCCCGCGCACCACGGATCAGCGTGTAGCCGATCACCGTCGACAGCGCGAAGCCGACGAGCGCTGCGCCACTATGAGCGAGCAGTACGGCGAAGCGATCGGCGAGGACGACGCGGCCGCGCCGGAGTCCCGTGTACAGCAGGTAGAGCGCGGTGAACGACAGCCACCAGCAGACGATGAATCCGAGCGTGCCTTCGGTCGGCAGGATCCGGCTGTAGACAACCCAGGTCAATGACAACCCGGCCACCGCCGACCCGACCAGCCCGGCCCGGTCCTCCACGTCCACGATCCGCAACTGGCGACGTACCGGTTCTTCCACAATGGCGGCCATCAGATCTCCGTTCCGGCGCCGCTGCGGCTGCGGGCAACCACGAAGCCGGCGATCAGGTTGACGATCAGGGTGATCACGAACAGCACCAGGCCGGCCGCCATCAGGGCGTTCAGCTGGGATCCCTGGGCCTCGCCGTACCGGAGCGCGATCATCGACGAGATCGTGATCGAGCCGGACTGCAGGACGTGCCAGTTGATCTCGAACAGGGGCGACACGATCATCACCACGGCGATCGTCTCGCCGAGGGCGCGACCGAGGCCGAGCATGGTGCCGCCAATGATGCCGCCGCGGCCGAATGGCAGGACGACTGCGCGGACGACACCCCAGCTCGTCGATCCGAGCGCCAGGGCGGCCTCGCGTTCGCCGGCCGGTGTCTGGTCGAAGACCTCGCGCATCACCGCGCAGGCGATCGGCATCACCATCATCGCGACCACGATCCCGGCAATGAACGCCGAGGACGCGTACGTCGCGCCGTCGAAGACCGCGGCGTCCGGATCGGTGTCGACCTTGAAGATCGGGATCCAGCCGAAGAAGTCGGTGATCCAGCGAGACAGGTGGATGACGCGCGGCTGCAGCAGGAAGAAGCCCCACAGGCCGTAGACGATCGACGGTACGGCGACCATCAGGTCGACCACCGCGACCAGGCTCTTCTTCAGCCCTCGTGGCGCCCACTCGGTGATGTAGAGCGCGGTCGCGACCGCCAGCGGGAACGAGATCGCGATCGCTATGGCGGCGACCACGACGGTTCCGAACAGGATCGCCGCGACCCCGATCTGGTTCGCCTCAGGCTGCCAGGACTGCTCGGTGAAGAACTTCCACCCGTACGTCTGAAGTGTCGGTTTTGCTTGGTATGCCAGGAAAATCCCGATCCCACCGGTGATCAGCAGCACCAGGCCACCGCCGCCGCGGGCCACGAGCCGGAAGATCAGGTCGGACGGTGCGAGCGACGACCGCAGCTTGCGCGGTGCCGGCTCAGCTGTCGATTCGGGGGTCGGTTCGCTCACCGCTGCTCCCGTTGGGTCAGCTGCCCGGACGTGACCTCGGCCAGCTCAACCGCTTGCGTGAATCGATGGAATGCGCGGCGAGCGTCGATCCGGCGCGCGAAGACCCCGGGACAGCGGACATCAGGCCCGTTGTCCGCGGCCAGCTCCCAGCGCCACCGTCCCTCCGGATCCCGCCGCAGGGCCGGCTCCGCCTCGCGCGCAAGCCGCCGTACCGCCGCCAGCTCTTCCTGCGGCGACTCCCGCCCGCCGCGCCCCATCGCGAGTGGGCGGTTGTTGCCGGAGAGCAGTCGCCACAGCCGTTCACCTCCTCGCGGATCCTCGAGAAACTGCATCCGCACCCCCACCTCGCCCCTCCAACCTCTCCCCCAGAGCAGTTAGTCAGGGGGACTGTTGCCAGGAGCGGACAACGCGTGGTGAACCGAACCGAAGCGGAGCATGAACACGCTTTTCGGTTACGGCCGGGGCCGGAATGTCTTAGTCGCTGAGGGCGGCGATGTACTCGGTGCCGGTGCAGAGGGTGCCGAGGCGGGGGAAAATCTTACTGAGGGCGAAGTTGTGGGACTCCTCGTCGAGGCCAGTCATCGCGTCGGTCAGGTAGACGGTCTCGTAGCCGAGATCGTCGGCGGCGCGGGCGGTGGACTCGACGCCGAAGTTCGTGGCGATGCCGGCCAGGGCGAGCGTGTTGATGTCGCGGTGCTGGAGTTCGGCGTCGAGGGTGCTGCGGCCGAAGGCGCCGAGGGTGTTCTTGACGATCTCGAGGTCGCCGGGCTGTGGGGCAACCTCGGGTGCGAAGCCGCTGCCTTCCGGCTGGTAGTCAACGCCCGGGCGTTCGACCCGGACGTTGACCACCAGGCCGCCGACGGAGCGCGTGGCCTTTGCCAGCGCGGCGCAGCGCGCGAGCACCTCGGTTCCCTTCAGTGGCGCGGTGTCCAGAGCGATGATGCGGGGCATCAGGTCGATCAGGACGAGCGCCGTACGGCGGGGATCAAGGCTGAACGTGGTCATCCGCCGAGCGTAGCCGCCAAGGCGTTCGCGTAGGTCACGTCCCGCTCGGTACCGGAGAAGCCCACGCGCCAGGTGCCGCCGTCGTACGTGCCCTGCGGCCAGGCGCGACCGCCGGGTTGCCACAGCGGCTGCCAGGCGACGCCGTCGCTGACCGGGTCGTACCAGTGGTTGTCGTTGGACCACGCGTTCTTGTGCGCGGTGACGAGGCTGAGTCCCGGACCGGTTGCCATCGACCACTTCGGGAGGCCGGGAACATCGCCGTCGCGGCCGAAGCCGCCGGGGTCGCCTTGGTCCGGGAGGGCCGAATCGACGTTGAAGGCGACCTCCCAGAGCGTCGCACTCGTTGCCCCGTTCACCTTCCAGGTCAGACCGGTATCGAAGGTCCGCGGACCGAAGTCGAAGGTCCAATCGGCGGTCACGGGCTCGTCGCCGAACGGGATGCCGGTCAGCTTGACACTCGTGCCGGTCGTCTCGACCTGCGCGGCCGGACCGGTGATGTCGGTGGCACCGAAACCACCAACACCCAGGTACGGCGCGGTCGCGCGACCGGTCTCGTCGAGTGCCTGGCGGTACTGCTTTTGGCCGGTCGGGTCGACCTCGAGGCTGGTGATCGCCGTACGGGGACTGGTCTGGATCGTGGCTCGATAGTGGTCGTTGCTGACCACTTGTCCTTTGGTCACCTCTTGTTTGGCGAAGTCGAGTGGGGCGAGGAAGAGACCGCCCTTGCCCCAACCGGCGCCGGTCACGTACCAGTTGTTGCCGTCCTGCACGACCTCCGCGGCATGCGCCTGGATCGTGCCGGCCAGTTGGTCGGTGGTGAAGTGCAGCGGATCCTTGCTCTTGTAGACCTTTGTCGACTCATAGCCTCCGTCGCAGCAGACGAACAGGTACCAGTCGGTCCCCCGCTGAACTACGAACGGCGACTCCGTCGGACCGCCGTACGTGCCGGTCGCCGGGTGTTGGAACGCCGTCTGCCGCGCGCTCCAATGCTTCAGATCGGAACTGGTGCGGTAGGCAACGATGTGGTTGCCGCCGGATGGCGTCGAGTTCGCGGTGTAGTACATCACCCACTGGTCACCGACCTTGCGAACCATCGGGTCTCGCCCATCGAAACCGTCGGTGAACAAGGGGTTCGCCGCGTCCCGGGTCCACGTCTTGAGGTCGGTCGAGGTGGCCAAATGCATCCGGTACGCCGTGTGGTCCGGCGTACCGGCCGCGTAGAAGAGGTAGTAGGTGCCGTTGTCGTAGATGGCATGCGGTGCCCAGATGTGAATCTCACCGGCATTCGGGTCGGCGACCAATGCGGGCGGCTGCTTGGTCCACGGACCGTTCGGGGTCGGGGCCGTGGCGTGGCCAAAGCTCTTCTCGTCGAGCGGGTTGGCCGGCTCGGCATGCGTGATCGCGTACACGTGCCAGGTACCGGTCGCGCGGTCCTGGATCAGCGTGTGATCGTTGTAGTACCACGGACCGGTCTCGCCGGTGCTTGGGTCGTAGACCTTGGTGAACTTGCCGGCCGCAACCACTGTGTCGGTCTTCGTGTACGGCGTGATCTGGGTGCTGTTCAATTCCAGGTCCAGGAGGTCGAGGCCGGCGAGATAGCCGGTTGCGGCCGGGTTCTTGCCGGTCAGCGTGATGGTCAGAGTGTGCTTGCCCGCGGTGAGTTGCCGGGTGCCGAGGCTTTGGCGTTGCGTGCCGACGCCGCTTGACTGGTAGCCGTCGAAACTCCTGACCTCGCCGGCGTCCACTTGCAGGTCGACTGTGCCGTAGTCGGCGGCCTTGGTGAGTACGGCGTTGAGCTCGTAGGTGCCGGTGGTCGGCACGGTGAAGGCCAGCGTGGTCTTGTCACCAGCCTTGGTGCCGTGGATCCAGGCTTGTGCGCCACCTGACCAACTCACGCCACAGCAGTTGCCCTGCGGATCCACAGGGACGCTTGACGAGACAGGTGGCAGCATCGCCTCCCCCTCCACCCGCAGCACATTGCCACTCGTCCCCTCGACCGCCGTCGACCTGGGCCCGACGTTCCCCGCCAGGTCGACCGCCGCCACCCGATAGGACCACGTCTCGTGGAGTCCGAGGCCACGGTGGACGAAGCCTGGCAGCGGCGTGCTCCCGAGCAACTCCTCGCCGCCCTGCGCTGCCTGCCCGCCCCGCGTTTTCTCCTGACCCTGCGCTTTCGTCCCGACCACCTTGGTCCCATACACGTTGTAGTGCGCGATACCTGCGTCATCAGCCGCGTCTTCCCATGCCAGGTTGATCGCGTTGCCTGTCTGGCCGGTCGCGCTCACGTTGGTGACAGCGGCGGGTGCGCGGCGGTCGGCGTACGGGGTGACGAGCGACTGAACGACGTACCGGCTGGCTGTCCACGGTCCGGTGGGGCGCAGCTCGATGTCGAGTGTCGACTTGCCGGCGGTGAGCGTTGCGGGCAGTTGGTAGTTGTCGTCGAGCCAGCGCTGGTGGGTATTGCCGAGCGGCTGCAACCACGTGCCGGCGGCCTTGCCGTTGACGAAGACCTGCGCGGACTGTCCGGCGACCTTCTGATCGCTGGTCCTTCTCAGCGTCACACCCTGGTTGACCGGGTCGATCTTCGCGGTGAAGCGCAGCAGTTGACCGACCTGATCGGTCAACGCGACATCATCGTGGTCCCCTTCGTAGACCGACGTCAGCTCGGTCCCTGGTACGTCGATGCGATCGGTCTCCCGGGCTCCGAACTTCGCCGACGTGTAGAGGAACGCGGTGGAGCCATAGATCGCCGGGTGGTCGTCCTGCTGACCGTGTTCGATGCCGATGTCGAGCTGGTTCTGGAATCCGATCGAGTCGGTGATGTGCAGACGCCAAGCGCCATCGCATTCGTAGGTGCAAAAGCCGGCCTGGACCTCGTGGGCGGAGTTGCCGTGGAACGGCGTCGAGTAGGTTCCAGCGTTGAAGTACCAGCCGGACTCGTAGTAGTCCTCGGTCCCGGTACCGTGGATCGCCGGGGTCCGCTCACCGTCGACGTACACACGCTCGTCGCCTTCGAGGTAGCCGCGAGTGTTGCCGTTGGCAAGCAGCCCCTCCATGGTCTGGACGACGCCGACGAACTTGCCACGTCCCGAGGTCTGCGCGAGCGTCCAGTCGCTGCCCTGCGTGGTCTCACCACGTTTCGAGATCGCGGTGAAGTAGCCGGTCTTCCCGGTGACCAGGTCGACGGCCTTACGCGCGTCCCGGGATGCGGTGACTTCGGACTGGCCGGTCAGCGGGTACGCCGATTTGTTGACCAGGCTGACCGTGGCACGGGCGACGTACGGCATCGGCCACCAGGCGGAGTACCAGCCAGTGGGGTCCATGGCGAAGAAGAGCGAGCGGACCGGGTTCTCACCGAGGCCGGAGCCGAAGAACTCACCGATCTGGGCGTCGACGCGCTTCTGACCGTCGATCGTCACCTCGACGCGGACACCGGCCAGCAACGAGTCGGAGGGCTTGACGCGAGCACCGTCGGCTTCCGTTGCGGCGTACGGCATCGTGTGGGCGCCGCTCCAGGCCTGCTTGGTGATTTCGTAGCCGTGCGCCTGCTCGTCGGCGACGTGGTTCGGCCCGACATCGAGGGTGTCGGTGCGCTTGGGTGAATCGACCCAGTAGGTGAACTCGTTGAAGTCGAGGTCGGAGGAGATGAACTGGTTGGTGATGGTGATCTGCGACTTGCCCGCGGTGAGTGCGGCCGGGAGGTCGACGGTCTGGTCGTGCCACTGCGCACCGGCCGCCTTGAGCGGAGCCCACTCCCCTGCTTCGACGCCGTCGACCAGAACCTTGGCTCGCTGGTTGCCGATCCGCAGGTCCATCCGACGCGTCAGCTTCACGCCGGTGTTGGCCGGGTCGATCTTCATCGTGAACTTGCTGCTACCGGTGAAGGCGCGGCCGTCGTCGGCGAACTCCGGCAACTCGAGGCCGACGATGCTCGGAAGCTTCAGCCGGAGAGCACTGAGCTCACCTGGCCCGTAGGTATCGGCCAGCGTGACTCGCTTGCCGGGGGCAAGTTTGAGCGTGCTCTTGGTGGTCTGGCTGTTCGGCTGGGCGGGTTTGGGGTCTGTGGTGCCGGCGTCCTTGAGCAGCTTCAGTACATCCTCCGCCTTGTCTGCCGGGTCGAAGGTGCGGATGCCAGTTGCGTCCGGGAACTCGCGGTAGCCGACGTGGTAGAAGTACGGGTTGCTCTGGGTGGTGATGCGCATCGAGGAGCGGTACGGCATCGGGACGCGGATGTAGACACCACCGCTGCTCTGGACGCCGTTCGCGACCAGGGGGTAGCTGAACGGCGCACCGAGCTTGCCGTCAACGATGTCCTGCAGTGAACCGTGCAGTACCTGCTTGCCGTCGAGTTCGACAGTGATGGTGCCGGTCTTGGTCACATTGCCTTCGTCGCGGGTGAACCAGATGGAAGCGACCTCACCAGGGCCGCTGTCCTCCGCGATCACGCAGCCGGCTTCCGACGTACGCAGGCAGGAGAAGGCGCCGTCGAAACCGTCGTTGTTGGTGCCGTCCCGGCCGAAGCTGGAGAACTGCTTGGTGCGGACGCCGGTCTGGAGTTCCGGCAGGCGGTCCAGGTGGCGGTAGACGTCCCATCCGACGGGACCGTTGTTCTGCGGAAGCGGCGTCGTACCGGCTGTTGCTGTTGCGGTCGGGAGCACCAGTACGGCGGCAGCGACCACCGCGACTATGCGACGGAACATGGGCGAGCCCTCCGGCGGAATGGATGGCGGGAAATCGATTTCTCAGTGTCTACCATCGTTGCACCGCGCTTGAGAAGGGCTCAGCTTCGGGGAGTTGGCTGTCCGCGGGCCGGGCCGCTGCGGCGACCGCTTGCCGGGCGCGCAAAGATGGGTCCGCACACACCTTGAGACTGCGGGAGTAAATCGATGAGCTCTGCAATTGCCGACCCCACCCCACCACCCCGGTCGGGGGCAAAAGCCGAGATCGCCGTCACCGGCCTCGCCGTGATGGGGCGCAACCTGGCCCGGAACCTGGCGCGCAACGGGTTCCGCGTCGCCGTCCACAACCGGTCCCAGGGCCGCACGGACGCGCTGATCGAGGAGTTCGGGCACGAGGGTGACTTCACCGCGGCCGCCGATCTGCCCGCGCTGGTCGAGGCGCTCGAGCAGCCGCGCAAGATCATCATCATGGTCAAGGCCGGCGAGCCGACCGACGCCGTCATCGACGAGCTCGTCCCGCTGCTGGACCAGGGCGACATCGTCATCGACGCCGGTAACGCACACTTCCTGGACACCCGGCGCCGCGAGAAGGCGCTGAGCGAGAAGGGCCTGCACTTCGTCGGCAGCGGCGTGTCCGGTGGCGAGGAGGGCGCACTCAACGGCCCGAGCATCATGCCCGGCGGCTCCAAGGAGTCCTACGCAGCACTGGGCCCGATCCTGACCAAGATCTCCGCGCATGTGAACGGCGAAGCGTGCTGCGTGCACGTCGGCCCGGACGGCGCCGGTCACTTCGTGAAGATGCTGCACAACGGCATCGAGTACGCCGACATGCAGCTGATCGCCGAGGCGTACGACCTGCTCCGTCGCGTCCTGGGCCTGTCCCCGGCCGAGCTGGCCGACGTGTTCCGCGAGTGGAACACCGGCGACCTCGAGTCCTTCCTGATCGAGATCACCGCCGACGTCCTCAGCCAGGTCGACCCCACCACGGGCGGGGCGTTCGTGGACGTCGTACTGGACCAGGCGGAGCAGAAGGGCACCGGACGGTGGACGGTGCAGTCCGCACTCGACCTGGGCATCCCGGTGAGCGGCATGGCGGAGGCGGTGTTCGCACGGTCGCTGTCGGGCGACGTCGTACGGCGTGAGGCGGCGGCCGGCGTACTGCCGGGGCCGGCGTCGGCGAAGGTGGACGTGGATCGGGACGCGTTCATCGAGGACGTGCGGCACGCGCTCTACTCGTCCAAGCTGGTCGCCTACGCGCAGGGCTTCGACGCGATCCGGGCCGCTTCCGAGCAGTACGACTGGAATGTCGACCTCGGCGCGATGGCGACGATCTGGCGCGGCGGCTGCATCATCCGGGCCCGCTTCCTGGACCGCATCAAGGAGGCCTACGACCGGAACCCGGCCCTGCCGTCACTGCTCGTCGACGACTACTTCAAGGACGCCGTCGCCAACGGCCAGGACGCCTGGCGTCGCGTTGTCGCGACCGCAGCCACGGCCGGCGTACCGGCTCCGGGCTTCTCGGCGGCACTGTCGTATTACGACGGCCTGCGTGCGGACCGGCTGCCGGCGGCGCTGATCCAGGGTCTGCGCGACCTCTTCGGGGCGCACACCTACAAGCGCGTCGACGCCGAGGGAACCTTCCACCTGGAGTGGTCGGGCGACCGTTCGGAGACGAAGTCCTAGGTCTTGCGACACGCGGGCGGGTTGGCGTTGGGGTCGAACGTATGTTCTAATGTTCGCACAGTGCCAGCCCGCTCACCGCGGGCGACGTTACTAAGGAGATCGCCGCAACGATGACTGTAGACACTCTGGCAGTAGAAACGCCGTCGGACGACGTCGACACTCCCGTCACCGCCGACACCACCCCGGCTGCATCCTTCTCGGCCCCCGACGCCGAGGCTGAGTCCGAGGTTCCGGCCCCGGCTCCGAAGAAGGCGCCGGCCAAGAAGACCGCTGCCAAGAAGACCAAGACGATCGAGCTGACGCTCACCGTCACCGGCACCGCCGACGGCGAATGGACCGCCGAGCTCAAGCAGGGCTCGACCTACCTGGCCCGCGGCGTGGCAGTTGCCGCCGCGGCCGTCTCGCGCGCCGCCAAGGAGCTGCACGAGGACCTCTCGACCCCGCTCGACGAGGTCATCGAAGAGGCCCGCGCCCAGCAGGCCGCCAAGGTCGCCGCCCTCGAAGCCGAGCTAGAGGCCGCCCGCCAGGCACTCGCCGACCTCTCCTGACCCACCCACCCGTTGTCTGGCCCTCGCCGGCCGGACTCTCCGGTCCTGGCAGCCACCTTCCCTGGCGACCAAGACCCGCCGATGCTCGTCCTCTTCCCAGGACGCACATCGCCCCCGCAGCCCAGGTGCCCCGCGCATCTGGGCTGCGGTCTTTACTCAGCTGATGTCGTGCAGCTCCAGCATCTCCCCGTCCCGCAGCCGTCGATGCTCCAACCCGCGCTCGGCGAGATAGGCCGCGGCTAGCTCCGCCCCTTCCGTCTCAGCATGTTCAGACCGCCAGTGCGGAACGATCCGAAACGGCACCAGCCCGAGGCACTCCGGTCGAGTCGACGATGAATACCCCGCGGGCAGAACGCCCGGCTCATCCATCAGCTCGATCCCCTGAAGATCCGGCCCGGCGACACAGGCCCCCGCCGAATACCCGCCGTACACGAAGTCCGTCCGCTGCCCCTGCTCCTGAACAGCCGCCCGAAATCCCGCCCGAGTCATCGCCCGAGCCAACACAAACGCGTTCCCACCCAGGACCCAGACGAGGTCGAGGCCGCCCAGGCGTTCAGTGAGTTCCTCGGGCCCTGCAAAGTACTCGCGGAGATCGAGCTCCTCACAGGAGTACCCAAAGGACTCCAGAGTGCGGCTCTCCCGGCCATAGTCGCGAGCGCGCGATACGCCGTACCCATCAAGCGCATTCAGCACGATTCCAGCCCGGCCCCCGGAAAGCACCAACGGCTGGTTGTCAGGGGTCAGGAACCAGGAACTCAACAGCAACCTCATCGACACCTCTCGCGCATCGGACCGGGGGCGTGAACAAGATCCAGTGGCCCTGAACAAGGTATTACCTGTCCACGGCCCCCGCCGGCTACGCCCACCCCCGGGTTGTGGCCGGTACGACGTTGAGCACGGGTCAACCATGTGCGCGGCCGGGAGGTGGTTGAGGGGTGCCCAAGGTGAGTCGGCTGGTTGACCTTGAGCACGGTTCGACCGCTTCGGGGGGGGTTAGATGGTTGGTGGGGTCTCAAGGTGACCGCCGGGCCGGCGACCGGCTGTCAGGGGTCAGGGCTGCGCTCGTTGCGACCTCGTGAGATCGGCGCGAGACGTCGGTGAAACAGGTTGTGACGACGATCTCGGCTATGAAGATCTCACTGACGAAGAAGGTGGTCGCGGGGGCCGGCGCGGTCACCCTCGCGGCCTTGGGCATCCTTGCGGGCGTGCGGGGTGCGGTGCCGGCCAGCGCGGACACCGTCACGGTGACGTGGTTGCGCAACGGCGGCCAGTACGGCGATGGCCGCGAGAACCTGTGCCTCGACGTGGTCGACACCGATCTATCCCTGACGACGCGACCGTGTACGGGCGCCCGGACGACACAGAGCTGGAAGATCACCACTGTCTCCTCCACGACCGCCTGGATCGAGAACACCCAGTACCGCAAGTGCATCGGCGTGGTGGGGGCGAGCAAGAAGCCCGTCCTGATGGACTGTGGCTTCCCGAACGCCAGGGGTTTCTTCACCACGAAGCAGCACGACCCCAGTTGGTTGTCGATCCACAAGCCGGACACCTTCGACGAGAGAAGGTCCTGGCTGGCTACCGCGTACACGCCCTCGGTGACCCTGCAGAGCGAGTACTACGCCGGCCCCACCTACGGCGCCAACGGACTGTCCCGCTGGCAGCAGCTCGGACAACTCGTCTACTACCCACCGCCGAAGAACCCGTGCTCCGGCATCCGCTGCGAAGACCCGATGTAACCCGAGTACCTCACAGCCTGACTATCTGTTGCAGATAGTCAGGCCCATCGCGTAGTGGCAGGTGCCGGGCTGGTTCCGTCGCCCCGGATACCGTGCGTTGATCTTCTGGTTGATGACGCCGAGCCGCAGGCCGTGCCCAGAACCACCGCGGTGGTCGTCTTGATCAGGATCTTGGTGTTCGACACCCGAACCGGCAAGGCTGTAGACGTGGCCGGCTGCTGGCCCGAGGCGGGCGCTGCGCTCATCCTGTGGGACTACTGGAACGGTCCCTGCCAGCGCTACCGCCTCGAGGCGAAGTAACGCTCAGCTGGGCTGGGTTTGGAGGACTATGCGGAGGTTGGCTTTCGGCTGATGTTGCCAGGCGGCTTCGGCTTCTTCGAGGGGGTAGGTCTCGATGATGGGGCGGATGTTTTTGAGGACGGCGAAGTTGAGGGTGTCTTCGGAGTCCTGGGCTACGCCGGAGTACCAGCCGGAGACGGTGAGGCGGGTGTCGGCCAGGTCGTGGCCAGTGACTTGGATGGGGTCGGAGCCTTCTAGGACGATGAGTTGGCCGTTGGGGCGAAGGCCTTTGATGAGGTCGGATTGGAGTTCGGCTCGGGAGACGGTGGCCAGTACGGCGGCTGCTCCACCTAGCGCTTTGAGGGCTTCGCCGGCGTCGCCTTCGGTGCTGTCGATGTAGTCGTCGGCGCCTAGTCGGCGGGCTAGCTCCTCCTTGTCGCGGCCGCGGTTGATCGCGACTGTGCGGAAGCCCATCTTGTCGGCGAACTGGATCGCGAGGTGTCCGACACCGCCGACGCCTTGGATCGCGACCAGGTCGCCCGGTCCGGCCTTGGCGTGGCGGAGGGCGTTGAAGGCGGTGATCCCGCCACACATCAGTGGGGCTGCTTCCTCGAAGGACAACCCCTCGGGGATCCGCGCGACCGCATCCTGCGGAGCGACCATGTATTCGGCGTAACCGCCGTCGTACGACGTGCCGACGATTGTGTGCTGGACGCAGTTCGTGAAGTCGCCGCGGCGGCAGAACTCGCAGGTGAAGTCGACGCCACCGGACCAGCCGACGCCGACCTTCTCGCCGACCGTCCAGAGCGTCACGCCTTCGCCGACCGCGTCGACCACGCCGGCGATCTCGTGGCCGGGGGTGCGCGGCAAGACAGTGCCGAAGAGAGCGTTGCGCGGGATGGCGTCACCGCCGCAGATCCCGCACGCGTAGACCTTCACCCGGATCTGCCCGGGTGCCGGCTCCGGGATGGCTACATCCGTTACCACGAAGGGGCCGCCGGGCTGCTGAACTTGAGCTGCTCGCATGGTCATCAAAAACCCTTTCAGTGCATTCCGCCGTCGGCGACCAGTTGCTGGCCGGTGATCAGGCCGGCGTCGTCGCTGGTCAGGAACGCCACGACGCCCGCCACGTCCTCCGTCGTACCGAGGCGCCCGATCGGCACCATCTCGATCAGGCTCTGCTTGTACTCGTCGTTCGCCGGGTCGGTGAAGATGCCGGCGCCGTCGATCGGACCCGGTACGACGGTGTTCACGGTCACGCCGCGTGGTCCGAGTTCGAGCGCGAGCACCCGGGCCAGGTATCCGGTGGCCACCTTGCTCGTGCCGTAGAGACCGACCCCGAGTTGCGGGACGGTGGTGGTGTTCGACGAGATCGTGACGATCCGGCCGTTGTCCGCGATCCGGCGAGCCGCCTCGCGCAGGACGAAGTACGGGCCCTTGGTGTTGACCCGGAAGAGAAGGTCGAAGTCGTCCTCGGTCACGTCGGTGACCGGGATGTTCACCTTCTCCATCCCCGCGTTCGCGACCACGATGTCGATCCGGCCGAACGCCTTCATCGCGGCGTCGAAGACCTGAGTGATCCCGTCCACCTGGGACACATCGGCCGCGACCGTGATCGCCTGTACGCCGAGTGCCTCCGCGGCCGCCTGAACCTCGGCCGCGGCGCTCTCGTCGCGCGAATAGTTGACCACGACATTCGCACCCTGCCCGGCGAGCCGGAGCAGGATCGCCCGGCCCAGCCCTTTCGACGAGCCGGTGACGAGCGCGGTTTTCCCCTGCAGCGTCATACTTACTTTCTCCCATCAAGTCGCCTTGTTCCGATCGTCCGGCGTGATCCGACTGAACGGAAACAGAGACTTGTTGGGGAGGTCACAAGATTTCGTTGTGACAGGATGCAGAGGTGGATCTGAGCTTGCGCCTCCTGCAGGCGCTGGCCGCCGTCTCCGAGGACGGCAGCATGACGCGGGCCGCCCGGCGACTGAATCTGACCCAGCAGGCAGTCAGCGGGCAGATCCGTCAGCTCGAGCGCGTCGTCGGTACGCCGCTCGTCGTGCGGCTGCCGTCGGGAATCGAGCTCACCGCGGCCGGCCAGGTCGTCCTGAAACAGGGCGAGGCACTGCTGTCGTCCGCCGAGGCGATGATGTCCGAGGCCCGGATGGTCGCGGCCGGCCGGTCCGAACCACTGCGGATCGCGTTCAAGGCGCAGAGCACCGCACACTTCATGCCGGCGGTCGAGGCGGCGCTGCGTCGACAGGCACCGGATCTCGAGGTGCAGCCGATCGCCTCGCACACCCTGCCGGACGAGATCGACGCCCTGGTCGAGGGTCGCGCCGATGCTGCGTTCCTGTGGCTGCCGATCGGCGACGATCCGCGGTTCGTCATCCACCCGCTCTTCGCCGAGGACCGCTGGGTCGCGCTACCGCCCGGGCACCCGTTGACCGGGCGGAACAGCCTGACGATCGCCGACCTGGCCGACGTACCGGTAGTTGGGCCGCGCGAGGGGATGCCCGAGGCTGTCGTCAGCTTCTGGTTCATCGATCCCCGCCCCGACGGGTCGCGGGCGGTGTTCGGGCCTGAGGGGCGGACTCCGGAGGAGTGCCTGCATCTGGTGGCCGCGGGTCACGGCTGCTGGATCGCGCCGGCGTCGACGGTCACGTACTTCGCGCACCCGCGACTGGTGTGGCTGCCCTTGGTCGACGCGCCGCCGAATCAGCTGGCGCTCATGTGGGCTGTGCACAACCCGAACCCGTACCTGCCATTACTGCTGCAGGAGACAAGCCGGGTGCTACTGCCGATCACGTCACCTACTAGCTGACTGTCCGGTGGACTGAGCCGGCTTGTCGAGGGCGCCGTCGAGGCGCGTGGTGATGGTGATCGTGAGGAGCGTGAGGACGGCCAAGGCCGCGATCAGGGTCCAGCGGGCTGCGGTGTTGCTCATGAGGAAATCGTGGCGCGCGGCAGGTCGTGCGCGAAAGGGGATTGCGCGGGTTTCAGGGGCCGGTCCGGGGTGCGCTCCGGGGGTTCCCTTGTGCAGGGCGGCTTCGGTCGCGGGCGCACGGTGGCTCGGGAACGGCGGGTGAACTGGGTGTGACCGAATCGGCACGCCGGGGTGGTGGGCGATCGGCGGCCTGTGGCCTTACGGTTGGTGCCTGGGCCGGCGCCGAGAAGGGGTCAGATGAGCACTTTCCAGGACTTGGGTTCGTTGTTGCTGGTCCGCGGTGCCGACGAGATCGACCACGCCGGCGGAAGCCTCTACGTGCATCTGCATCGCGTCGCCAAGCGGCTCACCACGTTGGGTGCGTCCGAGACACTGACGCTGGCGGGGCTCGCGCATGCGGCGTACGGGACGGACGGGTTCCCGACCCATCTGTTCGACTGGCAGACCGAGCGGCCGGTGCTCGAGTCGGTGATCGGCCCGGAGGCCGAGCTGCTCGTCTATCGGTACGGCGCCTGCGACCGCGAGACCAGCTGGCGCGATCTGGCCGAGCACCGCACGGTCACCGACCGCTTCACCGGTACTTCGGAGGAGCTGAGTGGTGAGCAGCTGCGGGAGTTCGTCGACCTCACGATCGTCAACGAGCTCGACGTTCTCGACCACGCCCCGAAGCTCGCGGACAAGCTGCGCCCGTTCCTGCAGGAGCAGATTCCGCGCTGGCAGTCGCTGACCTCGCCGGCTGTGTTGGCCGAGGCGCAGCGGATCCTCCAGCTCTGATTTCTGGAGTTCCGCGACCAGGCGACGCATGATCGAAGTATGTCCAGGTACGAAGTGATAGCGCACGCCAAGCCGGTACGCCGTCTGACCGAGCCCGAGTACGTCGCCCTGTCGCTCACCTCGTACCCGCTCGACCGCGGACTGCGGTTCCAGCGACTCGACGAGTTGCCCGACGGGAAGATCGCGATCGTTCTCGAGCACAAGTCCTCGGCCCGCAAACAGGACCAGGCCTACGCGATGGCGCAGCGGACGCTGTTCCAGCTCGGCATCGCGGCCACCGAGGTCGAGCGAGTGGACCTACTCCGGCTCACCCGTAAACACGGGCGCACCCTGGTGCGTTCCTGGATGGGACCGCAGGGTGGTCCCGGCGACCCCGCCGGAGATCGCGAACCGCGGAGGCCGAAGCCGACGCCTCCACAGCTGCGGGCCGCGCAGGAGCTGCCGACAGATTGAGCCGAGCGGTCGGCGGACAGTTCGGCGTGCCCGCCGACCGCGCGATGCTCCCACCTGCGCGACCGGACCTGGCGCTACGGGGTGAAGACCTCGAAGCGGGTGGCGTACTTGGTGCCCAACGCGGTGCCGGTGGGACGGGAAGTTCCTTCGAGGAACTCCTCGGCGTCGAAGTGCGGCCAGTTGAGGCCGTCGATGTAGGCCTTGTGCGCCTTCAGGGACTCGACACCGATGCTGAACGTGTCGGTGGTGTCGGCGGCATGCCGCGAGTTCGGCGAGCCGGCCGCCCAGACCTGCTTGACGCCACCCCAGCGCTCACCGGCGTCGGGGAAGATCCAGCGGTTGGCCGCGTCGCGGACAGCGTCCAACGTGGCGCGGCCGGTGTTGATGTGGTCGGCCTGGTTCAGCAGTACGTCGCCGTCCCAGGTGTCGCGGAAGTTGTTCGTGATCACGATCTCTGGCTGGTGCCGGCGGATCACCTCGGCGATCACGCGCCGCAGCGGTACGCCGTACTCGATCGTGCCGTCGGGTTGACCGAGGAACTCGACCGCCGACACTCCCACGATCCGCGACGACTCGATCTGCTCGGCCTCGCGGAGCGGGCCGCACTCGTCCGGTGCGATCCCGTCGATCCCGGCCTCCCCCGACGTGAGCAGGACATACACGATCTCCTTGCCCTGCGCGGTCCAGCGCGCGATCGCCGCCGCCGACCCGAACTCCAGGTCGTCCGGATGCGCGACCACGGCCAGCGCCTTCTGCCAGTCCTCGTCGACCGGCTGCAATCCCTCCGAAGCACTCATGACGTGCAGGTTAGTCGCCGAAGACCTTGCGCGTGTACGGGTTACTGAACGTGCGGCCGGGGTCTACCCGATCGCGCACGGCGAGGAAGTCGTCGAAGTACGGGTAGCGAGCGCGGAGGTCGTCGGCACCCAGGGTGTGCAGCTTGCCCCAGTGCGGGCGCCCTTGGTACTCGGCGACGATCCGCTCGAAGGCCTGGAAGTAATGGTCGTGCGGCAGCCGGTGGTACTGGTGGATCGCGATGTACGCCGTGTCGCGACCCGACGCGGTCGACAACCAGATGTCGTCGGCCGCAGCCACCCGGACCTCGATGGGGAACGGGAAATGGTGGCCCGAGTCATCGATCCAGCGCCGAAGCCGGTGCAGCACCTCGACCACATGCTCACGCGGTACGGCGTACTCGGACTCGCGGAACAGCACGTTGCGCTCGGAACAGAACACCTTGTACGACGCATCGACGTACTCGCGGGCGGAGAGGGCGCGGGATGCCAACCGGTTGATTCGCGGCACCAGCGTCGGCCGTCGCATCGCCAGCCGGTTGGTGAGCTCGAAGACGCGGTTGGAGAGCAGCTCGTCGTCGACCCAGCCGCGGATCGCGTTGACCGGCGACGGTCCGACGCCCGCGGCGACCCGGTTGTTGCGCTTGGTCAGCGCGATGTCGGTGTGCGGGAACCAGTAGAACTCGAAATGATCGTTGCCATCGGCAAGTTGATCGAAACCGTCCAGCACTTCGGCCAGCGGCAGCGGCATCTCCTGCGCACGCAGCAGATACGCGGGAACGGTCTGCAGGGTGATCGAACTGATCACCCCGAGCGCGCCGACCGACACTCGGGCCGCGTTGAAGACGTCGGCGTTCTCCTCCGGCGAGCAATGCAGGACGGAACCGTCGGCCGTGACCAGGTCGAGCGCGGCGATCTGAGTGGCGATGCCGCCGAGGCGAGCGCCGGTCCCGTGCGTGCCGGTGGAGATCGCGCCGGAGATGGTCTGCTTGTCGATGTCGCCGAGGTTCGCCATCGCAAGGTCGAATGCGGCCAACCCGGCATTCAACTTGCGCAGCCCGGTCCCCGCGCCGACCGTGACGCGCCCAGACTCCTGGTCAGCATTGGTGATCGCGGACAACCCATCGAGCCGGACCATCACCTGCTCAGGCACCGCACAACCAGTGAACGAGTGCCCGGAACCAACCGCCTTGAGCTTCTTGCCCTGCTCAGCCGCAGCCTTGACCGCCGCAGCCAGTTCGTCAACCGACCCCGGCCGCAGCACCTCAACCCCGGTGGCCGCCTCAGTACCCGACCAGTTCCGAAAGGTGTGGCTCATCCGAAGTTCCGCCCCTCACCTCGGTAGGTCTTCAGCTCGGTGATCACGTCGCCGTCGATCGCGTGGACGACCTCGAATCGCTCGAACATTTCCCCCGCCTTCGCGTAGCGCATCCAGACTCGATCTCCAAGATGCAGGCCGTCGGCGGACTTTCCAAGGACCGGAGTCTGCACTTCTCCGGCACCTTCTGTGCCCAAAAGCTTCAGGCCGGCCGGCCAAGCGGGTGATGGCAGGCGGGATTTCTTGGCGGGGCCGGAGGCGACATAGCCGCCGCCGAAGAGGGTGGCGATCCGGGGCGCGGGGCGACGTACGACGTCCAGGGCGTACGCGACCGCGGGTTCGGGCTGGAAGATGTCGTACTTGTCGAACAGGGTCGGACCGTAGAGGCCGGAACCGGCGGTAACCTCGGTGACGACCGGGTCGGCGCTGCTGATCTCCAGGCTGCCGGTTCCACCGCTGTTCACGATCCGCAGCGGACCGAGCTGCTTGACCGCGTCCACCACCGCACCACGCCGGTCCGCGAGCTCAGCGGCAGAGCGACGCTTCACCCAGCGCACAGCCGGGGACGTGTCGGGCAGACCGGCGATCTGCGCCTCGTAGAACATCACGCCGGTCAGCTCGAACGCGTCGTCCGCGACAACCTGGCGAGCCAGCGCGGTGACGTCATCCGGGGTGCGGAGCGGCGAACGCCGTACGCCGAGGTGCTGGCCGAAGACCCGCAGCGACGCGTCGACATCGAGCGCAACCTGGATCTTGGCATCAGCACCAGCGGTCACCGACCGAATGAACGCCAGGTGCTCAGGTGAGTCGATCATCAGCGTGATCTTCGCGGCCGCCTCGGGGTTGGCGGCCAGCTCGCGCAGCGCAGTGCGGTGCGCGGTCGGGTAGCCGAGCAGGATGTCGTCGACACCGTTCTCGGCCAGCCAGAGCGCCTCCACCAGCGAGTAACCCATCACCCCGTGGAACCCGGGCCGCTCCAGCGCGGCCGCGAGCAGCGGGCGGCACCGCACCGACTTGGACGCGACCCGGATCGGCGTCCCGGCGGCTCGGCGGACCAAATCGTCCGCGTTCCGCCGGAACGCGGCCAGATCCACCACGGCGAACGGGGCATCCAAGCCCGCGGTCAGCCGTCCGTATCGCTCGAACTCACCCATCTTCGGAGTGTAAGCGAAGAAATACTGAAAGGTAATACATCTTTTGAAGTTAGCTGCTGAGCCGGGCAGCCGCAGCCTCGACGCGCTCGTCGGTACCGGTCAGCGCGACCCGGATGTGGTGATCGGCGTCCGGGCTGTAGAAAGTGCCCGGCGCGACGAGGATGCCGTGCTCAGCAAGAGCGGCCACCGACGCGTAGGAGTCGTACGTCGGGTGGTCGGCCCACAGGTAGAGCCCGCCGTTGGACAGGGTGATGTTCCAGCCCGCCCCGGTGAGCGCATCGCGCAGGAGGGTACGGCGACGGAGGTAGCGCTCGCGCTGCTCGTCCACATGGGTGTCATCGGCGAACGCAGCAGCCATGGCCGCCTGAATCGGCGACGGCACCATCAGCCCGGCGTGCTTGCGAACCGCGAGCAGCTCCGCGACCACCGTCTCGTCACCCGCGACGAATCCGCCCCGGTAGCCGGCCAGGTTGGAGCGCTTGGAGAGCGAGTGCACCGCAAGCAGGTTGTCGAAGCTCCCACCGCAGATGTCGGGGTGCAGCACCGACACCGGCTTCTCGTCCCAGCCGAACTCGGCGTAGCACTCGTCACTCACCAGCAGTACGTCGTTCGCCCGCGCCCACTCGACAGCCCGCCGCAGATCTTCCGCAGGCGTGATCTGCCCAGACGGGTTGCGCGGCGAGTTCAAGTAGGCGACCCGGACCGGACCGCCGTCGTACGCCGTCGGGTCCGCCACCGGCACGCTGGTTGCGCGCACCAGCGCCGCACCGGCCTCGTACGTCGGGTACGCCAGGTCGGGGATCAGCACTGTGTCCCCAGCACCGACACCGAGGAGCGTCGGCAGCATCATGATCAGCTCTTTGGTCCCGATGACCGGCAGTACGCCGTCCTGCGGGTCCACGCCGACCACTCCGAGCCGGCGGGCCATCCAATCGACAGCGGCCTGCCGAGCGGACGCCGTGCCGATGGTGGTCGGGTACGCCGGTGCGTTCGCCGCGTCAGCCAGCGCCTTCTGCACCAGAGCGGGCACCGGGTCGACGGGACTGCCCACGGACAGGTCGACGATGCCGTCCGGATGGGCGGCCGCCTTGGCCTTGTAGGGGGCGAGCTTGTCCCACGGGAAGTCGGGCAACCGGCTGGAGGTCTCGAATTTCACTCCCCCATTGTCTCCCGCACAACCGCCGGCCCATCCCCGGGCGCCCGCTCCGCGAGAAAGTCCACCGCCTGCTGCACCAGCGCCGCATCCCGCAGCACTCGCCGGTGCCCCAGCCCATCACTCGTTTCCAGCCGTGAACCCGGCCACTGGTCGAGCAGCGCAACACTCCCCTGGTACGACGTCTCCGGGTCAGCGCGGTCGTGAATCAGCAGCAGCGGCGGCAGGTCTAGCCCGGCGATCACCTTCGGCAACGCGAAATCCTCGAGGGGTCCGAAGTCCCGCTTGAAGCGCGACAAGAACCCAGCGCGGATCCGCGGTCCGAATCCGAGCAGCGCCGCGAACTGGTCGAGTGTCTCGCTGAAGTCGGTGGCTGCGGCAACAAACACCATGCGCTCAACCTTCAGGCCGGCCCGCAGCGCCAGCGCAGTCGCAACGGCGCCGCCGGAGTGCGCGATCAGGCCGTGCGCCGGGCCGTGCTCAGCCACGACGGCTTGGAGGGCTTCCGCGGCTTCCAGCATGGTGGACCTGCCTGGGCCCAGCTCTCCGGGATCCGCGTCCCCATGGCTCGGGGCGTCGTACGTGATGACCCGGAAACCCTGCTCGACCAGCGGAGCGACGTACGCGCCGAGCTGCAGGCCCCAGCCGGCCCACCCGTGGACCAGGTAGACCAGCGGACCCTCGCCGTACGCGCGTCCGCGCACTGCGCCGACCTGAAACGGCGTCGCCTCGGGGAGACCGGCACGCGGCGCGCGCACCTTCTCCGGTACGTCGCGGACCTGGAACCACGTCCGGTAGAGCAGTGCGGCGCCCAGAGCAGGCGCAACCCGCTCCAGGAGGGCGAAGGGCGGTCTTATTCGCTGCATGGCTTGCCTGGGTCCACTCTCTGGAGGATCTGGTCGGCGATGGCCTTCAGCTGAGCGAGTTGCTCCGGCGTGAGCGCATCGATCACATACTCGCGGACGGTACCGACATGTCCGGGCGCTGCGTCCACAAGGAACGCGTAGCCGGCATCCGTCAGCGTGGCGACGGTGATCCGGCCGTCGTCCGCAGCAGGACGCCGTACGACGAAGCCGCGCCGCTCCAGCCGTTTGACCACATGTGACAGCCGCGACAGCGAGCCGTTGGCGAATCCGGCCAGATCACTCATCCGCCGGGACCGGTCCGGTGATTCGGACAGCCCAGCGAGCACCAGATACTCGAAATGGGTCAGACCGGAGTCCCGCTGGAGCTGGTAGTCGAGCGCTCCGGGCAGCTTGAACATCAGTCCGGCCAGGGACATCCAGGCCGCGAGCTCATGGGGCTCCAGCCACCGGGTGTCTTCGTTCGTCTCCGCCACGCCAAGAGTTTACGCGATTTGTTGACGCTTCAAGTCTTAACGACCTACCTTGGGTTGAAACATCAACTCATCACCGAGAGTGGGCTATGAACGTCTTTCTGTGGATCCTCGCCGGAGTCCTGGCCGCCTTCTTCCTGGCGGCGGGCGCGACCAAGCTGGCGCAGTCGCGCCGCAAGCTCCTCGCGAACCCGAACATGCAGTGGGTCGAGGACTTCTCGGCCGGCACCATCAAGCTGATCGGCGCGGCCGAGGTGCTCGGCGCGATCGGCCTGATCCTGCCTGCCGTCCTCGACATCGCCCCGATCCTGACGCCGCTGGCCGCGGTCGGCCTGGCGGTGATCATGCTCGGCGCGATCGTCACGCACGGCCGTCGCAAGGAGAACCAGCCGATCATCATCAACGCGGTGATCCTGGTGCTGGCCGTCGTGGTCGCGATCTTCCGGTTCGGCCCGAACAGCTTCTGATCAGAGGGCGTCTCAGAGGTAGAGGCCGGTCTGGCCGTCCTCGAGGCGGTTGGAGGCGACGGCGTGCAGATCGCGCTCACGCAGCAGGATGTAGTCGTCGCCCCGGACCTCGACCTCGGCGCGATCCTCCGGGTCGAACAGGACCCGGTCGCCGACCTCGACGGTCCGGACGTTGGCGCCGATCGCGACGACCTTCGCCCAGGCCAGCCGGCGGCCCATCTGGGCGGTGGCCGGGATCAGGATGCCCGCCGACGACTTCCGCTCACCCTCGGCCTCCAGCGAGACCAGGACGCGGTCGTGCAGCATCCGGACCGGCAGCTTGTCGTCGGTCAGCTTCTTGCGAGCAGTCACCGGCGTCCCACCAGGCGACGGATCAGCAGCAGGACGGCCACCACACCGACGGCCGCACCGGCGACCGCGACGACCTTCTGGGTGCGCAGCTGCCCGGTTTCGTCGAAGACCTGGGACTTGGCCTGCTCGACCTGCCGCAGGGCCACGTTCTTCGGGTGCGCGCGGTCGACCAGCTCGTCCACGGTCGAGGCCAGCCGGGCCCGGGTGGCGGCGATGTCCGCTTCGATCTGCTCGGCGGTCCGAGCTTTCGTCTCCGACATACCCCCATCCTCGCAGGTCAGCCCTGCATGTCCACGACCACCTTGATGTCGTCCGGCTCCCGGGCCAGCGCCGACGTCCAGTCGGACAGCGGGACGGTCCTGGTGATCAGGCGCGCCAGCCAGTCCGGATCGGCCGCCTGCAGCACGTCCACAGCGTCGGCGTAGTGCCGCTTACCGGCGTTCACCACACCGATCAGCGCGACGTTGCGCACCACGAGCTGCCGGACCAGCGCATCGAGCTGTACGTCGATCGATGCCGGCCCGGGCGAGATGCCGATCAAACACATCACCCCGGCCGGACCCAGCAGCTTGGCGCAGTCGAACACCACCTGCCCGACCCCAGTCGCTTCGATGACCACATCCGGTACGACGGGCAGCTGGCTGAGGTCCGTCAGATAGCTGGCCCCGAGTGCCCGGACCAGATCCGGCTTGAGCCCGTCGGACATCCGGTCGAGCACGTGGACGTCGTACCCGCGTTGCCGCGCGACCATGGCGGCCAGGAGGCCGATCGGCCCGGCCCCGGTGATCAGGACGTGCTCAGGCCCGTACCAGGACCGCTGCCCGACCGCATCGATCTGTTCCCAGCTCTTGGTGAGCACACTGGCCGGTTCCACCAGGACTCCGAGATTTCCGAGTTCAGCCGGGACCGGTACGGCGAAATAGGGGTCGACGCGCCATCGCTCAGCGCCGTACCCATCCATCAAATTGATGCCGCGCTCGCGGTACAGGCCGTTGCGGCAGAAGTCCCACTCACCGCGTGCACACGCCGGACAGGGCACGGGGTCGGGCCGGCGGACCACTCCGGCGACCAGGTCACCCGGTGCGAAGCCGGAACCCGCAGGCGCCTCGAGAACGCGGCCCAGCGACTCATGGCCGATGACCAGCTGATCAGAGCCCGGCGGAGCAGAGCCGAAGTGAGCTGACACCAGCTCGAGGTCGGTCCCGCAGATACCTGTCAGCAGGGCTTCGACGAGGACCGACCCGTCGGTGGACGGCGGCTCTGCCACCTCACCCAACCGCGCGGAGTCCGCCTTGCCCGGTGTGATGGTCATCGCCCGCATGGGCTCAGGCTAACCGGGTCATGTCCACTGTCACCTCGATCGCCGTGGCCGCACCACCCGAGTAGATGCCCTTCAACGGAGACACGTCGGCGTAGTCGCGACCAGTGGCAACCCAGACGTGCCGGTGCGCGATCGGAATGTCGTTGGTCGGGTCGAAGCCCCACCACTCACCGGTCCACGCTTCGATCCACGCATGGCTCTCACCGACGACTGTTTCACCCACTGCCGCGTTGGGCTTGGTGTGCAGGTAGCCGGAGACGTAGCGGCTCGGGATACCGACGGCACGCAGCATGGCGAGTGTGAGGTGCGCGTAGTCCTGACACACGCCCTCACCGGCCTGCCACGCGTCGATGGCCGACGAGTGCACCCCTGTCGTGCCGCGCTGGTACTTGAGGGTGTCGTGCACCCACTTGGAGACCGCAAGCACGGTCTCTTGGGGAGTCCGCCCCTTACGCAGTCCGCGAGCCACAGCGGTCAGCTCCCGGTGCTTCGGAACGTAGGTGGTCCATTCGAGGTACTCGGCGTACAGGTCGACGGACTCCGACGACCGCACCTCGTTCCAGGACGCGTCGACCGCGGGAAGCGGCCGGCCAGTCGTCTCGACCACGGAGGCCGCGACGACCTTCAGTTCGGTGTGCGGAGTGAACAGGTCGAAGGCATTGACCTCAGTACCCCAGTAGTCCGTGTACTTGTAGGCACGGGTCACCGGGACAGTCTCCAGCCGCGCAACCATCAGGTTCTGCCGGTCGTCACTACGCGGGGTGAGCCGAGCCTCGTTATAGGACTGGGCGACCGGACCGTCGTACCGGTAGCCAGTTGTGTGCACGACACGGAGACGCCACTTCACAGGTTCACCTCCGCGTTGTTCCACTCGATCCAGGGCACGGCGTGGAAGTACTGGCGGGACACTGCCTCGCCGACCTCGCGCACTGTGGTCTGCAACGCCTGCAACCGACCGGTGAGGTTGTCCAGCAGCTCGGCCGGGCGCAGGAACTCCAGATCGCTCCGCGCCTTGCCCAGCAACCGGGACGCCTCCGCACCGGTACCGATCCGAGCCGTCGGACCGCGGTCGAGCTCCTCCAGGCACGCCTCGGCCTGCAGCAGCGCGTGGAACGCCGACCGCGGGAACAGCCGGTCCAGCAGCAGGAACTGCACGACCCGGGACGCATCGAGTGCACCCCGATAGGTGCGCAGATACGTGTCGTGCGCACCAGCAGAGCGCAGTACTGTCACCCACCCGGGAGACGTCGGCTTGTCCCCCACCCGGGACATCAGCAGCCGGACGATCATGTCGACCCGCTCCACCGAGCGCCCCAGCACCAGGAACCGCCACCCGTCATCACGACTCATCGTGGAGTCCGCCAGCCCGGCGAACATCGCCGCCCGGTCCTCCACGAACGTCAGGAACCCATGTGGCCCCAGCCGCCGGGCAGCACGCTGCCGCTCCGGTACGGCGTTGTACGTCGCGTTGATGCACTCCCAGAGCTCACTCGACACCACCTCTCGGGCGACGCGGGTGTTCTCCCGGGCACTGGAGATCGACGAGATGATCGAGCCGGTCTCCGGTGACATGGCGACCAGCTCGGTCAGTCCCCACACATCCAGCGGTGCACCGTCGGGCGGGTTGATCCCGAGCACGTGCAGCAGTGTCCGGCTGGCCGTGTCGGCGTCGACCGAGGCATCCTCGAGCAGCTGGTGAACCGAGACGTCGAGAATCCGCGCGGTGTCGTCCGCGCGTTCGACGTACCGGCCGATCCAGTACAGCGATTCGGCGTTGCGTGCGAGCATCGTCAGCACCTCCCCATCACTGTTGCTGCTGTTGCTGGGCGATATTGAGTTCCGGTCCGCGTTCCGGAGTGGCTGCGTCCTCCGAGGTCACACCGAGTCCTGCGCCACTGAGCTCGGCGACTCCGGTCGAAGCACGTGGCGCCAGAACCCAGGTGTCCTTGGATCCACCGCCCTGCGACGAGTTGACGATCAGACTGCCCTCGGGAATCGCCACTCTGGTCAGTCCACCCGGCAGTACGAAGACGGAGTCACCGTCGTTGACCGCGAACGGCCGCAGGTCGACATGCCGTGGCTTGAGCCGTCCGCCGACCTTGGTCGGCACAGTCGACAGCTGTACGACGGGCTGCGCGATCCACCCGCGCGGATTCGTCTTGATCCGGCGCCGCTGGGCCTGCAGCTCCTTGGGCGAGGCATCCGGTCCGAAGACGATGCCATAGCCGCCAGAACCCTCCACAGGCTTGGTGACCAGTTCGTCGAGCCGGTCCAGCACCTCGTCGTGTTCAGCGGGCAGCCAGCACCGGTAGGTGTCCACGTTGGGCAGCAGCGGCGCTTCACCGAGGTAGTACTTCAGGATCTCCGGCAGGTACGTATAGACGAGCTTGTCGTCACCCACACCGTTTCCGATCGCGTTGGCGATCACCACATTGCCCGCACGTGCCGCGTTCACCAGGCCCGCGACACCGAGCACGGAGTCCGGTACGAAGTGCACAGGGTCGAGGAAGTCGTCGTCGATCCGCCGGTAGATCACATCGACCCGCTGCTCGCCCTCGGTGGTCCGTAGGTAGATGACGTTGTTCCGGGCAAACAGGTCGCGCCCCTCGACCAGCTCGACACCCATCTGCCGTGCCAGCAGCGAGTGCTCGAAGTACGCCGAGTTGAAGACACCTGGCGTCAGCACGACGACATTCGGGTCAGTGGCACCCGGTGGTGCCGCAGCGCGGAGTGATCTGAGCAGGTGCACCGCATAGTCGCCGACCGGCCGCACCCGGTGCTTGGCGAACAGGTCCGGGAAGACTCGCGCCATCGTCCGGCGGTTCTCCATCACATAGGACACCCCGGACGGACTACGCAGGTTGTCCTCCAGCACCCGGAAGTCGCCCTGCTCGTCGCGCACCACGTCGATCCCGGCCACGTGGATCCGGACGCCGTTCGGCGGGACGATGCCAGCGGCCTGCCGGTGGAAGTGCTCGCAGGAGGTGATCAGCCGGCGCGGCAGTACGCCGTCCTTCACGATCTGCTGGTCGCCGTAGATGTCAGCCAGGAACGCCTCCAGCCCGCGCACCCGCTGCACGATGCCGCGCTCCAGCCGAGCCCACTCCGAGGCCGTGATCACCCGTGGCACCAGGTCGAGCGGGAACGGCCGCTCCTGACCGGACAGGCTGAAGGTGATGCCCTGGTCGACCAGTGCGCGATCCAGCGCCTCGGACCGCGTCGTCAGGTCCCCCGGCTGCAACGGGCTGAGCGAATCGTGCAGCCGCTTGTACGCCGTCCGGACACCATCGACCGGATCGAACATCTCGTCGTACGCATCGGCATGCGGCCGGCGCGGATCGAGGTATCCGGCGAACAACTGAGGTTCCGGGCGGCGGCTCATCTCCGCATCCTCACTCACGAAAGCCTTGTCCGCACCTGGAACGAGAGGCGTGCCCCCTGCGACCCGGTCAGAGTTTTCACGCACGTAACATTGCGGGCATCTCACTCGATCCGTGGAGGGCCTGATGTCCGAACGTCTGTCCGTCGGTGACACCGCACCTGATTTCACCCTCCAGGATGCCGACGGCAACGACGTCGCGCTGAAGGACCTGCGCGGCAAGAACGTGATCGTCTACTTCTACCCGGCCGCGATGACCCCGGGCTGCACCAAGCAGGCCTGCGACTTCCGCGACTCGCTGGACTCACTGCAGGCCGCCGGGTACGCCGTACTGGGGATCTCCCCCGACAAGCCGGCCAAGCTGGCCAAGTTCCGCGAGCGCGACGGCGTGACGTTCCCGCTGCTCAGCGACCCGGAGAAGGAAACGCTGACGGCGTACGGCGCCTTCGGGGAGAAGACCATGTACGGGAAGAAGGTGACCGGGGTGATCCGGTCGACGTTCGTGGTCGACCCGGACGGCAAGATCGCGGTCGCGCAGTACAACGTGAAAGCGACCGGCCACGTGGCCAAGTTGCGGCGTGATCTGGGGCTGTAGACCTGGTTGCTGATTCACCGGCCGGATGCCGTTTGCGGAGGGAAACCTTCGACCGTTTCATGTGAGCGGTCCAGAGGCCGGTCCGGCTGGTGTGATTTGGATCACACCGCTAGTTCAGCGATCCGCAGCTACGGCATCACCCACCGTGAGATTTCCCGCTTTCCTGTGAACGAGCAGTACTCCGGAGCCCCTTGCAGTATTCCGGAGAAGCCGTTTCGGTTCGTTGTGAACTTCGCTCTGACCTGCCGAAACCGGGTACTCTGCGCGCGCAGTGAGCCTCTGGGAGGGAGGGACCAACCACGATGGGAAAGCATTCCTCTGCGGTAACGCGAAGTAACAAGAGCAACAACAACCGCCGGCCGGTGTACATCACCGCGGTCGGACTACTGGTGCTGTCGATCGGCGGCGTCTTCGTAGTCCGGTCCTTCGGCTCGGAGTCCGGCTCCGACGGGATCCTCGGGGGTAAATCCTGCGACGACCCCACGCAGATCAAGCTGACCACCGCACCCGAACTGCAGCCCGCCATCGAGACCGCGGCCAAGTCGCTGTCGGCCAAGGGCGGCAAGGACGGCGTTCCGTGCCTGCAGTTCACCATCACCGGTACGCCGGCGGCCAAGGTCGCCCGGAGCCTCGCGACCGGTGCCGACGACCGCCCCGACATCTGGATCCCGGACTCCTCACTCTGGGTCTCCCAGGCCGACGACGGCGAGACCGTCCCGTCCGTCGCCGTACCGTCGGTCGCCAGCTCGCCGATGGTCCTGGTCGGCCGCAACACGAACTTCGCCGACACCTCGTCCTGGCTGCGGGCTCTCGGCGGCGCGCAGCCGGCCCTGCTCGACCCCTTGGGTACGTCGCCCGGTGCGCTCACGCTGCTGGCGATCCAGGCCGAGCGGCAGCAGACCTCGACGTCCAACACCACGGTGAACAACGTCGTCGTACCGCTCGCGCAGCGTCTCGGCTCGATGCCCAAGCCGTTCACCGATGTGAACGCGCTCTTCGGCCGCGCCAGCCAGGAGGGCAGCGACGTCATCGTCCCGGCCTCCGAGCAGGCGTTCGTGAAGTACCAGGAAGAGCACCCCGAGGGCGAGCTCAAGGCCGTCATGCCGGCCACCGGCACGCTCTCACTCGACTACCCGGTCGTGGTCACCGCCAAGGGCGACACCGCCAAGGCGACCGAGGCAGCCAAGACACTCGGCGGGGAGATGATCGGCGACGCCGCCGGCCAGGCCCGCGACCAGGCCGGCTTCCGCGACCAGCTGCTCGGTCAGCTCAGCGGCGGCCGTGGCGTCGGTGAGATCAACCAGCTCCCGAAGCCGAACGCCGACTCGATCGACCGCACGCTCGGCACCTGGAGCCGGCTCTCGCTGTCGACGCACTCGCTCGCGGTGATCGACGTCTCCGGCTCGATGGCGGAGAAGGTCGGCAACAAGACCCGGATGCAGCTCACCATCGAGGCGGCCAGCGGCGGCCTCTCGCTGTTCCCGGACAGCGCCTCCCTCGGCCTGTGGACGTTCTCCTCGAACGTCGGCAAGGACGGCGCCGACTACAACAAGCTGGTTCCGATCGCGCCGCTGTCACCGAAGCAGCGCAACACGATCGGCAACGTCCTGAAGCAGCAGAAGCCGATCCCGAACGGCGGCACCGGTCTCTACCAGACCGCGATCGCCGCCGTCCGCGCGGTGCGCAGCAACTACGACCCGAACGCGGTCAACTCGATCCTGCTGTTCACCGACGGCAAGAACGACGACCCGGGCAGCTCCGACCTGGACGCGACCATCCGCAGCCTGCAGAGTCTCAACGACCCCGACCGCCCGGTCCGCATCATCGCCCTCGGTATGGGCCCGGACGTCAACGCCAACGAGCTCAGCCGCCTGGCCCAGGCCACCGGCGGCCGCTCCTACGTCGCCGACAACCCCAGCGACCTCCGCCAGGTGTTCATCGACGCCCTGCAGAGCCGCTGACGCAACCCGCTCCCCTAGGATGTCTGTCCTAGGGGAGCTTTTCCCTGGCCAGAGTGGTGGAACGGCAGACACGCCGGCTTTAGGTGCCGGTGCCCTTGGGCGTGCGGGTTCGAGTCCCGCCTCTGGCACAACCCCGACTAGTCGAGGCAGAACTCGTTGCCCTCGACGTCCTGCATGTTGATGCACGACTCGTTGATGCCGTCGGCGTACAGGATCTGGCCTTGTACGGCGCCAAGTGCGACGAGGCGGTCGGATTCGGCCTGGAGGGTGGCGAGGCGCTCGTCGCCGACGAGGCCGGTTCCGGCGCGGACGTCGAGGTGCACGCGGTTCTTGACGACCTTGCCCTCGGGGACGCGCTGGAAGAACAGGCGCGGTCCGACGCCGGTGGGGTCGACGCAGGCGAACGCGGAGCCCTGGCTCTCCGCCGGGAGCGACTGGTCGAACTCGGTCCAGGACGCGAACCCCTTCGGGGGCGGGGGCACCTCGTACCCGAGCACCTCGCACCAGAACCGCGCTACCCGCTCGGGTTCTGCGCAGTCGAACGTCACCTGAAACTGCCTGACCGTTGCCATGCCCTCCACCCTATTTGCATTAACTTGTCGAGGTGGCTGTTTCCGTGGATGACGCGATCAGCCGGGTCCACCGCGAGGAGTGGGCTCGGGTGGTGGCCGGGCTGGCTCGGCGGTTCGGGGATCTGGATGTGGCCGAGGAGGCTGCGGCCGAGGCGTTCGCGGTGGCGGTGGAGCGGTGGCCGAGTGACGGCGTACCGCCCAATCCAGGTGCGTGGCTGACGACGACGGCGAACCGGAAGGCCATCGACCGGCTCCGGCGGGAGAGCAAGCGCGACGACCGGCAGAAGGAGGCTCAGCTCGCGTACGACGAACCTGTCGAGCCGCTCGGCGTGATCGACGACGAGCGGCTGCGGCTGATCTTCACGTGCTGCCATCCGGCGCTGGCACCGGAGACGCGGGTGGCGTTGACGTTGCGGATGGTCGGTGGGCTGACCGTGCCGGAGATCGCGCGGGCGTTCCTGGTGCAGGAAACCACGATGGGCCAGCGGATCACCCGCGCGAAGGCGAAGATCAAGGCGGCCAAGATCCCGTACCGGGTCCCGGCGACAGAGGACCTTCCGGCGCGAGTGACCGGCGTACTCGCGGTGTTGTTCCTGGTCTTCAACGAGGGCTATCTCGCGACCGGCCCCGATACCGATCCGGTCCGCGCGGACCTCACCGCCGAGGCGATCCGCCTGACCCGTCTGATCCGCGGGCTGCTGCCCACCGACGGCGAGGTCGCGGGGTTGCTGGCGTTGATGCTGCTGACCGAAGCCCGCCGTACGGCGAGGGTGTCGGCGACCGGGGAGCTGGTTCCGCTCGGGGAGCAGGACCGCGGAGTCTGGGACGCCGAGCTGATCGCGGAAGGGCATCAGCTCGTCCGCGAACGCCTGGCCGCCGGTGTCGCCCCCGGGCGGTATCAGATCCTCGCGGCGGTGAACGCCGTCCACACGTCGGCTCGCGATGTCTGGGACACCGACTGGTCGCAGATCGTCGCTCTCTACAACCAGCTCATCCGCGTGGACCCCTCGCCTGTCGTGGCGCTCAACCGAGCCATCGCCATCGCCGAGCTGGATGGGCCGGAGGTAGCACTGGCCGCGATCGACGAGCTGGAATCGGCGCTGTCGGGCTATCACGCCTACCACGCGACCCGCGCCGATCTCCTCCGCCGGCTCGGCCGCAGCGACGATTCGCGGGCTGCCTACGACCAGGCGATCATCCTCGCCGGGAACACTGCCGAAGCAGCTTTTCTGGGCCGTCGCCGCGATCAACTGGGCTAGCCCGGAAACTATTCAATTCAGGTCGAAACAATCCATCCAAACGCTTGGCCGAATACCCGCACGGTAACTGCACAATTACCCAAGTGATAACTCCGGGGAGCTTTTGCCGAACGTGACTTGGCAACATGGTGAAGTTGCAGCGAGGTGCCGCGAAAGGCCTAAAAAACATAGCGGTTGTTCTTTATTCTCTTGAGGGCGTCCACCAGCCCCGGTGGGCCTCAGGGGAGGAACTTCAGTGACGGCTGCGCGATCGACGAGCTTCGACGGATTTACCGACCAGTTGTTCAGACGAATACCCAGGGCCGATCAGCGGCGGTGGGCCGAGGTGTACGTGCAGGGACTCCTCACGACACCGGGCAAGAAGACGGTCCGGCGGATGGCAGCCGCCGTCACCGATTCCGATACCGCGGCCCAGGCCCTGCACCAGTTCGTCAATGCGAGCCCCTGGGAATGGGAACCCATCCAGACCGAGATCACCCGCTGGGTCGAGCGGCACACCCAGCCCCGGTGCTGGAGCCTCGCGCCGGTCGTGCTCCCGAAGCGCGGCGGGCAGTCCTGTGGGGTGCACCGCCGGTTCATCCGGCAGACCGGCCGGACCGTCAACTGCCAGATCGGGATCGGCGCTTTCCTCTCGTCGGGCACCGGCGACCTGCCGGTGGCCTGGAACCTGCTGATCCCTGAGGAGTGGTCCGACAGCGCGCGCCGTCGGCAGGCCAGGATCCCGAGCACCGCGACGGCCGCATCGGCGATCCCCAACGCCTTGAAGCTGACCAACGGCCTGGCGCTCTACGCGACCGAGGACTCGCTGCCGGTGGTGGCCGACATGGTCGGATACCTGGACACCTCCGCGATGATCCGCGGACTGGTCGAACGCGGTCACGACTTCGTGGTCGCCGTACCGGACAACCTGCTGCTGCAGCCCGGCAGCCATCTGGCCGCCCGGCAGTGTGCCGAAGGTGCGCCGGTGCGCGCCGCGCAGTTCCTCGACGGACGCGCCGGTCACGCGCCACACCCCTCCGGCCTCGTCTACCTGCCGCGCACCCACACCAGACCAGGGCTGCAACGCACCTACCGCCTGTTCGCGCGCCCCGAGGACGACCGCGGCCGTCCCGGGGGTCTCTGGCTGACGAACATGACGAACCGGCCCTTCGGCGAATTGCTCGCACTGGTGGACGCGCAGACAACGACCGCGACCACCATCGGCCGCCTCGAGCGGGACTTCGGTCTGCGGGACTTCGAGGGCCGCTCGTACCCGGGCTGGCATCACCACATGACGCTGGTCTCCGCGGCGTACAACTATCAGCAGTTGGCAGTGCGCCACCTGCGCCAGGTCGCCTGACGACACAGCAGGGCCGCGCCCTTCAGTACGTCGAAGAGCGCGGCCCTGACTGGTGTTTACGGCTTGGTGCTGAAGAGGTGACCGTAGTCGGTGATGCCGGCCGCGACGTGCGCGGCGTCGGCGAGGTGCAGCGCGTGCCACATGATCACCTGGTTCGCGGTGACGACGTGGAAGCCGAGCTCCTCCTCAAGCGGCTTGATGGTCCCGACCGCGCGAATCCCGTTACCGGCAACCAGTACGGCGTCGGGCTGGTGCGCGGCGACCGTCGTACGGATCCAGGCGGACAGGTTGGTCGGCGTGATCGCCTTCTGGTTCGACGGCAGGCCACACGGCCCATGATGTACGACGTCGAACCCGAACTCACCGAAGTAGTCGGCGCCCTGTTGCGAGAGGACGTCGTCGAACCACGGCGGATTCACGATCGCGATCTTGTGTGCACCGAGCGCGCGGAACGCCGCCCGAGCCGCCACGGTCGTGCCCGTGATCGGCAGACCGCGAGTGACGGGAGCGAGTCGTTCGTAGAGCTCCTCCTCCCCCTTCGCCTTCAGCACGTAGCTCGACGAGGTGAAGGCGAGAGCGAGGGCATGCAGTGGGCTCGCGGCGACGAGCTCCACGGCCTGGTCGAGGAACGGCGGTTCGACGAACGCGCGGACCGGGTCGTGCGGGATCTTCTCGTCCATCTCGCCACCGGCCCGCATCGCGGCGAAGTGGATCCGCGATCCGTGAATCGACACCGACGAAGGAGCCATCGCCTGGAGCTCGGCCTCGGGACCGACATCGGCATGCGGTACGACGACTCCGATCCGGGTGCTCGCGTCCCAGCCGTCAAGTGGTGCCTTGCTCATCGAGTTGTCCCTTCTGCGGCGAGACTCCCGCCGGCGACTGTGCCGGTGCCCGAGAGGAACTTCGGGTGCTTGGCCCGCATGGTGGCGATGACGAAGTCGTACGGGACGTCGTCGAAGCTGCCGTGGTCGGTGAGGAACTCCATCGACCCGCCACCCTCGGCGTACGGGTGGTAGAGGCTGTCGCTGAGGCCGTCGAACTCGAGGGCCTCCATGCCGTACAGCTTGCAGAGCATCTTGTTGAAGACCGGTGTGGCCTTGACCCACTTGCCGTTCAGGTGGACCTGGGTGAGGCCGTGGAAGAAGACGTCACCACCAATGTGCTCGATCAGTCGCGGCGAGGCAAGGTGGTTGCGCACATCGCCGTACACGAGGCGCGACGGGATGCCGACGGCGCGTACCGCGGCCGCGTAGACCGCGGACTTGTGCAGGCAGAAGCCGGACTTGGCCCGGACCGTGCTCGACGCCTTCAGCCCCTCGGGCGACAGGTCGGCGTCGTACACCTCGTAGAAGATCCCGTCGCGTACGGCGTAGTACAGCTCGATCGCGTTGGTCGTCGGGTCGGCCGAGCGGTCCTTGACGGCGTGGTCGACGAAGGCCTGGACCTCGTCGGTCTCGTAGTCGAGGAACGCGGTCGGCCGGGTCAGCTCGTTCAGGTCAGCAGTCATGGGAACTCCTCAAAGGCCCATCAGAGTGGCGATGCGGTTGCGCTGGATCTCGGAGCTGCCGGAGTAGAGCGTCCCGGCGATGGAGTTGCGCAACTCGCGCTCCATCCCGAACTCGGTGAGCACGCCGCGTCCGCCGTGGATCTGGACGGCGTCCAGCGCGGTCTGCACGTTGGCCTCGGAGACGATGGTCTTGGTGGCGGCCAGATCGAAGGCGGCGTCCTGCCCGGCCTCGACCTTGGCACCGGTGTCGGTCAGCCACTTGCGGGCGGTCTCGACGCGCATCTTCATGTCGGCGAGCTTGTGCGAGATCGCCTGGTACTTGCCGATCGCCTGCCCGAACTGCGTGCGGGTCTTGGCGAACTCGACGGTCTCCTCCAGCCGGCGGGTCATCTCGCCGAGGGTGAGCGAGAAGCCGAACAGGACCTCACGCTTCATCACGTAGTCCAGGACCAGGAATCCCGCGCCCTGGGCACCGATTCGGTTGGCGACCGGGACACGCAGGTCGTCGAAGGCGAGGGTGCCGATCGGGCTGGTGCGCAGGCCGAGCTTGTCCATCACCGGTCCGACCGACAGACCCGGCGTACCGGCCTCGACCAGCAGCGTGGTCAGACCGAACGGGCCTGGCTTGCCGGTGCGGACGTACAGCAGGAACAGGTCGGCGATCGGCGCGTTCGTGATGAACATCTTGCTGCCGTTGATGACGTAGTCGTCACCGTCGCGATGGGCAACGGTCGACACGTTCGTCGCATCCGAGCCACCGGTCTCCTCGGTGATCGCATGCGCGGTGACCAGGTCACCGGCCATGATCCGCGGCAGGTACCGGCTCTTGAGCTCGGGGGTCGCGAACCGTTGCATCGGGATGCCGACGGAGACGATCTGGGTGGAGGTCGAGAAGGACAGGCCGGCGTCACGCGACGTGTAGCCGAGGCCTTCCAGGGCACGCATGGTGTCGGTCAGGCTGCGACCGCTGCCGCCGAGTTCGGGGTCGAAGGGGGTCCGCAGGATCCCGGAGTCCTGGATGGCCTTCCACTTGTCCTGCGGAAAGGCACCGGCTGCGTCCGACTCCTGCAGGTCGGCGTTGAGCTGATCTGCCCACGGGGTGGCGAGGTGGAAAAGGTCGTCGTTCAAGAGGTGTCCTCGGTTCGGCTGCGGGCGCCTGCCGGCCATTGCTTATGGCAACAGCCGGCAGGCTCGGACGGCTCAGTACTGCGAGAAGCCGTCCGCGGACAGCGTGTGCTTCTCGTTGCCGACGATCGGCGGGTTGAACACGGAGATCAGGTGCAGGTCCTCGTCCTCGGACGCGACCAGGTAGTGCGGGTCGTGCTCGTTGAGGGCGTACATCGTGCCCTCGACGATCTTGTGGCGGGTGCCGTCCTTTTCGACGACCTCACCCGAACCGCCGACGCAGAAGCAGGCCTCGAGGTGCGCGCGGTACTGCAGAGCGCTCGTCGTGCCGCGGCGGACGAGGGTGTCGCAGATGGCGAAGCCCATGCCATCGGCATCCGTCAGGACGCGGTAGCTGAGGCCGTTGCCCCACTCGACAGGGGCGACGTTGTCGATGCTGCGGACGATCATTTCTTGCTTGCTCCTTCTACTGGACGGGTACGACGGAATGGGTCTGGACGAGGGCGACGATCGCGTCGAGGCTGCGGAAGTTGTCCGGGCCGAACTCGATGTCGTCGAAGGAGACCTGGTAGGTCTCGGTGAGGTGCGAGATCAGGCGGATCAGCCCGAGGCTGTCGATGACGCCGGACTCGATCAGGGCGTAGTCACCGGTCAGGTCGGAGGTGTCCTCACCGGCCAGGTACTCGGCCACCACGTAGGCGCGGATCTCGCCGGCGATGTCTCGGGTGCTCACTTGTTCTCCTTCAGGCGGTTGCTCTTGATGAGGTTTCGGTCGGGCTTGCCCGTGGACGTGCGGGGCATCGGGTCGTCCGTGACGTGCACGGACGTGGGAATGGCATGGCGGGGCAGGTGCTGACCTGCGTGCGTTCGCAGCCGAAGGCCGGTCAGCGCACTGCTGTGGCGCCGGCTGACATGTGCGTGCAGCCGTACGCCGGCCTGTTCGTCCGGCAGCGGTACGACGACCGCCTCGATCACGTCGGGGTGTGCGGAGATCACCCGCTCGACTTCCTGCAGGTTGGTCCGCACACCGCGGACCTTCACCTGCCAGTCCGCACGGCCCTGCAGGCTGTACAGACCGTCGTCGTCCTGGGTGACGAGGTCGCCGGTGCGGTAGAACGTGCGGCCGTCGATCTCTTCGAAGACCTCGGCGTTCAAGGCGGTGTTGAGGTAGCCGTCGGTCTGGAACGGCGTTGCCACCAAGAGCTCGCCGTCGCGGATGAGCGCGTCGGTTCCGGCGATGGGACGGCCGATCGGCATCTTGCCGGTCAACGTGGTCGGGTCGACCTCGTGGATGAACGAGTCGTTCGTCTCCGTGCAGCCGAAGATGTTGTGGAACCGGGCATTCGGGAAGGCCGCACTCACCGGTCCGAGCAGCGAATCCGGCACGCTGTCCCCGGTGAAGATCACCTGGCGGACCGGAGCGAACCGACCGGGGCGGTGGGGTGGGGAAGGTATCGATTCAGCACCGGCTTCTGTGAGGAGTCGGTAGAGCATGGGGACGCCTTGGATGAAGGTGACGTCTGTGACCAGGCTTTCGACGTACGGCGCATCCGTCGCTCGGCCCTGGTCGACCAGGACGACCTGCGCTCCCAGCTGCAGGAAGGTCCAGATGTCGAGGAGCGCGAGGTCGAAGTTGAGAGGTGCGTAGGAGAGCGCAACCTCGTTGTCCGTAAGGGCAAACTCCTTCGTGGCCCAGGCGGCGAAGGCGTCGAAACCGGTGGCCGCGATGGGCACGATCTTCGGCGTACCGGTGGAACCCGAGGTGGTGAGCAGGAGGCAGGTGCGGGCGGGATCCGGGGCGGCGAACCCCGCCGCCTCCTGCTCGTCGGGCTGCACCGCGTCCGCGGTCAGGGCATCGATCGCAGACGCGGTGAGCACGTGGGTGGCGCGGGCCTGCTGCGCCAGGCGGACCAGTGCGGCCGCGCCGAGATCAGGAGCGGGAGCCAGTACGACGAGGCCCTCGAGGAACGCGGCGAGCAGCAGCGCGATGGTCTCCGGCGTCTTGTGCGCCGGGACGCAGATCGTGCTTCCGGCCGGCACGTCCAGCTCGATCAGGCTGTGCCGGAAGGACTGCGTGAGCTCGCCCAGTTCGCCGTACGAGACGGTGCGGTCGCTGGTGACCAGGGCGGTTGCGTGGGGTCGTAGGTGGCCGTGAACGGCGACGGCTTCGGCCAGGCAAGGTGATGGCACGGCGGAATTCCTCGCACTAGGGAAATCTCTGGACGGTGCACACCCACTCGGTTCGAAGGTTTCGAACCCGGGGCGGCGGTGCCGAAGGTATCCCGCGAGGTACATGCTTGGTCAAGCATCTACTTGGCGAAGTAGTAGTGAGCAGGATCATTGGTGCTTGTGCGGGCAAACAAAAACCCCCGCATCGCCGGATCGGCGAGCGGGGGTCGGTGAGCGGTGACTACGCGGTGCGGAGCGCCTGGACTGTCGGCCCCAGGTCCGGGTCGGCGGCGAAAGCATTCAGGGCGGCCGACAGCACCTCGACGTACGTGGCATGAGCCGATTGATAGCGCTTGCGACCCTCGTCAGTGATGACCGCGTAGACACCGCGCTTGTCCGACGGGCAAAGGTCCTTGAAGGCGAAGCCGGACGCCTCCAAACGCCCTACCAGGCGGGTGATCGACGACTGACCGAGGCCTACTTTGTCGGCGAGATCCTGCATCCGCAGCTCACTGGTCTCGGAGCCGACGAGGTGCTCGAGGGACCGGTACTCCGACAGGCCGATGCCGTGCCGGCTCTGCAGGGCCGCGGCGAGCTCACGCTCGACCTGGGCATGCAGGGTGAGCACGCGATCCCAGGCGCTGCGGTCGGAAGTGCGCGCGGGCGCCAGCTGCGAGGTTGTCATGGAGCCTGGTCCTCCTCGATTGATTCTTGAATCAGAGTACATGCCCATGCAACCTCTCGGGGTTTCCCTTGCTCAGGAGTTTGGCGTACAGTCTGGGCCAGACGCTTGCATGTACAAGCAACTCAACGGAGGACACCTCATGCACTGGCTCCTACTCGGCATCGCCGTCGTCTTCGAGATCGTCGTCGCGATCGCGGCCGGCAAGGCCGAAGGCTTCAAGAACCGCAAGTGGACGATCATCACCCTCGTCAGTGGTGCGTTCGGCACCTTCTTCCTCAGCCGGGCGCTGCTGACCTTCAACGTCGGCGTCGGGTACGCCCTGTGGACGTCGATCTCCGGGATCGGGATCACCGTCCTCGGCGCGCTGCTGTTCGGCCAGAAGCTGAGCTGGCGCAAGGGCCTGGGCATCGCCGCGATCATCGTCGGCGTCGTCGGCCTGCAGCTCAGCGGCGCAGCGTAAGCAAACTCGAACTCCTTCGAAAGGAACCTCCGATGTCCTCGACGTCCCCCTCCGCGGCCAAGTCCTGGCTGATGCTCCTGCTCGCCGGTGTTTTCGAGATCGGCTACGCGCTGTCCGTCGGCGGCAGCCACGGATTCACCCGGCTGACCTGGTCCCTGGTCGCCGTCTTCTTCTTCCTGCTGACCCTGTGGGCGCTGAGCGCCGCACTGCGCACCATCGAGGTGGGGATCGGTTATGCAGTCTGGGCAGGAATCGGCGCGGCCGGCGCAGCAGCCCTCGGCCCGGTCTTCTTCGACCAGAGCCTCACGGTCGTGCAGTCGCTGTGGCTCGGCCTCATCGTCCTCGGCGTCATCTGGCTCAAGCTCGCCGACAAGTTCGACGCCCCCAAGGCCTCGGCCGAGCAGACCACGCCCGCGCCTGAGAACGCCGGCGTCTGACGCGAGCCCCTCGACACACCCGGAGCGGCCGGGTCGCTCCCGTCCGAGCCGACCGGCCGCCCCGGGTGTCCTCATCGACCTCCCCCCAAGGACTTCCTGATGCCCACTGACCCTCTCGACCACCTGACTCCTCACATCGAGGAGGCCGTCCGGATCAGCAGCACCCACGTCGCCGAAGGCGGTATCCCGTTCTCCGGGATCGTCGTCCGCGACGGTCACGTCCTCGGCACCGGTTTCAACCGCGTCCTCGAGGACGACGACCCGACCGCCCACGCCGAGGTCGTCGCCCTGCGCGCCGCCGCCAAGAAGTCCGGCCGCTTCGGCGTCGCCGGCGCCACCCTGATCGCCTCCGGTGAGCCCTGCGCCCTGTGCTACATGGCCGCGCTCTACTTCAACATCGAGCACATCGTGTACGCCGCCGACCGCAAGACCGCCGAGGCCTACGGCTTCAACTACTCCAGCTCCTACTCGATCTTCGCCAGCGACCCCACCGACTGGCCGATCCAGGTGACCCACGCCCCGATCGAGGGACACGAGGCGCCGTTCGAAGAGTTCATGTCCGGCCGGAAGGGAGCCCACCGATGACCGACAAGGTCAAGATCAAGATCTTCTCCGACTACGTCTGCCCCTTCTGCCTCCTCGCCGAAGGCCCGATCGAAGAAGCGACCAAGGACTTGTACGTCGACATCGAGTGGATGCCGTTCGAACTCCGCCCGCACCCGCACCCCACCCTGCGCCCCGAAGACGAGTACCTCCCCGCCATCTGGGCCCGAGCCGTCTACCCGATGGCCCGCCAACTGGGCGTAGACATCACCCTCCCCACCGTCTCCCCCCAGCCCTACACCCACCTGGCCTTCGAGGGCTACCAGTACGCCGCCGCCCACGACAAAGGCACCGAGTACACCCACCGCATGTTCCAAGCCTTCTTCCAAGAAGACCAGGACCTAGGCAACCCCGACGTACTCCAAGCCCTGGCCGCCGAGATCGGCCTGGACGCCCCCGCCTTCCGCAAGGCCCTCGACAACCGCACCTACCGCGAGAAGCACCAAGACGCCCTCCGCGAGGCCGAGGCCCACCAGATCCAGTCCGTCCCCACCATCCTGGTCGGCAACACCCGCATAGAAGGCGTCCCCACCCCTTTCGAACTCCGCAAAGCCATCCTCGACGCCCAAGCCGAGCAAGCCATCGCCTTCGGCACGGCCTGCAGCGTCGACGGCTGTTAGTCGAGGGTGTTCAGGTACGCCGTTCCGCGGGGAGACAGCTCGTAGCCGGTTTCGAGGCTGTAGGTCAGGCCTAGGTTCTTGAGTTTGCGGACGTCTAGTTTGAAGGGGGCGGTTTCGCGGCCGAGGGTGGCGGCTAGGTCGGCTGCTCGGGTGGCTGGTTTGGACTGGATGAGGCGGAGGGTTTGGGTTGTCCAGGGGCCGTGGGGGTTGGTGGCGTCGAAGCGGGCCAGGCGGTCGCTGAGGTCCTTGAGGTCCTCGGCCGTCAGGTCTGTTTGGGCGGCCAGTTGGTCGCGGGGGTCGGGTTCTTTGACCAGGTGGAAGCGGATCAGGAAGGTCGGCCAGGAGTCGTCGCCGCGGAGGCGGCGGAGGATGTCGCCGGCGTTGCTGCGGTCGGCGCGGGCTACGTCGGGGTCGTTGTCGGCGATCAAGGCGGGGTTGATCTCGCTGATGCTGTCGATCTGGATCCGGCCGGCGTTGGTGCGGTAGATCCGGCCCTCGACGACGCGGGCCTCGGACCAGCGGCGGTAGGCCGAGGTGATCCAGCCGTCCTCGACGCCTTCCTTGTCACGTCCTGCGAACAACATGCGCTAGGCCCCCAATGCTTTCGCGACGATCGGAGCCAGGGCGCGCAACGCCTTGCCGCGGTGGCTGATCGCGTCCTTCTCTTCGATGGTCAGCTCGGCCGTGGTCACGTCGTACCCCTCGGCCTGGAACAGTACGTCGTACCCGAAGCCGCCCGTACCGCGGACTTCGCGGATCACCGAGCCGCGCATCTCGCCGAGCACGAGCTCGTCGGCCGCGTTCTTCCGCACGAAGGCAACGGCCGCGACGAACGACGCACCCCGCCGCTCATCCGGCACGTCCTCGAGCTGACCCAGCAGCAGTTGGTTGTTCGCGTCGTTGTCCTTGGCCGGACCGGACCAGCGCGCCGACAGTACGCCGGGCATCCCGTTCAACGCGTCGACGCAGATGCCGCTGTCGTCGGCGATCGACGGCAGGCCGGTCGCAGCCAGCGCGGCGTGCGCCTTCAGCAGGGCGTTGCCCTCGAAGGTCGGCTCGGTCTCCGGCGGCTCCGGGTACGGCGGTACGTCGCCCAGCCCGAGCACCTCGATCCCCGGCACGATCGGGGTCAGGATCCGGCGCAGCTCCTCGAGCTTCTTCTTGTTGTTCGAGGCGAGCAAGACGCGCGTCATCCCAGCGCCTCCTGCTGCAGCTTTGTCAGGTCCGCACAGCCTGCAAGACCCAACGACAGCAGGCTGTCCAGCTCGGCGCGGTCGAAGGGTGCGCCCTCGGCGGTGCCCTGGACCTCGATGAACTTGCCGTCGCCGGTGATCACCAGGTTCATGTCGGTCTCGGCCCGGACGTCCTCTTCGTAGCAGAGGTCGAGCATCGGGGCGCCGTCGATGATTCCGACCGACACCGCCGAGACCGTGCCGGTCAGCGGCTCACTCTTCAGCAGCTTGCGGTCGCGCAAGTACGACACCGCGTCCGCGAGCGCGACATACGCGCCGGTGATCGCCGCCGTACGGGTGCCTCCATCGGCCTGCAGTACGTCGCAGTCCAGCAGGATGGTGTTCTCGCCGAGCGCCTTGTAGTCGATCACCGCACGCAGCGACCGCCCGATCAGCCGCGAGATCTCGTGCGTCCGGCCGCCGATCCGGCCCTTCACCGACTCGCGGTCCGAGCGCGTGTTCGTCGACCGCGGCAGCATGGCGTACTCGGCGCTGACCCAGCCCAGCCCGGAACCCTTCCGCCACCGCGGCACACCCTCGGTCACACTCGCCGCGCACAGCACCCGCGTCTTCCCGAACTCCACCAGCACCGACCCTTCGGCGTGGTCGAGCCACTTCCGGGTCAGGGTTACCGGGCGGAGCTGGTCAGGGGTACGTCCGTCGATGCGAGCCATGGTCCAAACCCTAAGCCTCCAGCCGCTGGACCTCCGCATTGGTCAACGCGCCCGAGGCGGGCCGGCGCTGCGACAACGCCATCCGGGCCACGAACGGGAGCAGGTCGCCGGCGCGGCGGCCCAGCCACGGGACGCCCTCCTTGACCATCCAGACCGTGTCGGCCCACTTGCTCGGCGGTTTGTAGGCGCAGTCCAGATCCGGCGGTACGTCGATCCGCACGCCTCGACCGGTCAGTTCGTCGGCGAACATCCGGGCGAGTTTGCGGTGCCCACGCTCCCCCGGGTGCATCCGGTCGATGCTCCAGAAGTCGCGGCGGTACACCTCGGGGTAATCGGCCATGTCGAGCCGGATCCCGCCGTACCGGGTGTGCAGGTCGTCGTACGCGAGGTTGACCTGCTCGATCCGCTGCCACAGCGGCCGGCCCATCCACTTCGGCAGGCCGAAGATCTTGGCGTGGTCATGGAACCGGACGGTGAGCAGGAGCGCACCGCGCGCGGTCAGCTCCTCGGCGCACACGTGCAGGTGGTCGCGGACGCGGCCCGGGTCGAAGGTGGACCGCAGGGTGTCGTTGATGCCGACGATCAGCGAGGCGATGTCGATCGGGCCGCTGCCGATCTCGGGGAGTTGTCGGGTCGCGACCAGGTCGGTCGTCGCGCCACTGGTCGCAAAGTTGGAGAACGTCACACGGTGGGAGCTGCCCAAGGAGTCGGCGAGCAGCGAGGCCCAGCCCCGCCACCCCTCCCCCGGGCGCGCGCCGGCACCGGAAAGGTCGGTCGTACTGCTGCCGTTCATCGGGTCCCCGACACCAACTGTGGTCGAGTCCCCCAGTGCCACGTAGTGGAGGCTCACATTCCGTCATGGTGGCGACACGGGGCGAGGTCCCGCTGTCGACTGGGTGACCAGGAAGGCAATTCCATCCAGCGACCCGGTGATTGAAGGACGGAACTGCTCGGAGTTAGGCTGATTCAAACAACTATGTGCAGGAGTTGCTGGCTGATGACTGATCTTCGACTCGGCGTGGTGGGGCTCGGCGCCCGGAGCTACCTCGCGGGACACGCCCATCGCCCCGGGGAGGGCAGCGCGATCGTGGCCGTGGCCGATCCGGTCGCCGCGCAGCGTGACCAGGCCCTGGAGAAGTACCCCGAGGCGACCGCGTACGCCGATCACCGCGAGCTGCTCGACCAGAAGCTCGACGGTGTCTTCCTGACCACCCCGGACGACCTGCACGAGGGTCCGGCGATCGACTTCCTCACCGCCGGGATCCCGGTCTTCGTGGAGAAGCCGCTGGCGATCACCACCGAGGGCTGCGACCGCGTCCTGCAGGCGGCCTACGAGTCCGGCGCCCGCCTGTACGTCGGTCACAACATGCGCCACATGCCCGTCGTACAGACCATGCGGCAGCTGATCCAGGACGGCGCGATCGGTGACGTGAAGGCGATCTGGTGCCGGCACTTCATCGGCCACGGCGGCGACTTCTACTTCAAGGACTGGCACGCCGACCGCCGCCGTACCACCGGCCTGCTGCTGCAGAAGGGTGCCCACGACATCGACGTGATGCACTGGCTGGCGAACGGCTACACCCGGCGCGTCAACGCGATGGGCGCGCTCACCCTGTACGGCGGGATCGAGGACAGGCTCGACCGCACCGGCCAGCGGTTCTCCGACTTCGTGAGCTCGGACAACTGGCCGCCGCTGGAGCAGAAGGGCCTCGCGCCGGTGATGGACGTCGAGGACCTCTCGATGGCGAATCTCCTGCTGGACAACGGCGTTTTCGTCACCTACGAGCAGTGCCACTACACGCCAGACTACTGGCGCAACTACACCGTGATCGGCACCCGCGGCCGCCTGGAGAACTTCGGCGACACCGCGGGCGGCGTCGTGAAGGTCTGGAACAGCCGCCGCTCCGGCTACCGCGAGGACGCCGACCTGGTCGTCGAGATCGCCGGCGAGAGCGACCACCACGGCGGCGCCGACCCGCACCTGGTCAACGAGTTCCTCACCTTCGTCCGGGACGGCGGTACAACGTTGACCTCCCCCGTCGCCGCCCGCGCCGCAGTCGCCGCCGGCGTCGCCGCCACGAACTCCTTGCGGTCGAACGGCGTACCGATCGACGTACCGGACCTCGACCCCGCCCTAATCGCCTACTTCGACAACGGTCAGGTGCGCTGAGGGCGCCACGGCCTTGAGCACGGATCAGTCACCTGTCCGGCCGGACGGTGGTTGAGCGGCGCTCAAGGTGGGCCGGGCACGCGACCTTGAGCACGGCTCAACCGTTTCGGCAGGTGTCACGTGGTTGGTGCGTGCTCAAGGTGGCGCCGGAAGAGCCGAACCGTCGCACCACCCGGCGGACGAAATCCAGAGCGCTTGCTCCTCGAGCTCACGCTCTGGGATAGGGCTGGTCAGTCCGATAGAGCGCATGACCGCAGGTGCTAACATCCACGACGTGACCAGGTACGCCGTCGCGATGCGAATGCTGAGCCCTCGATACGGAGGAACCTCGGCAGCGTAGTCACGTGTGCTTGCAGCGAGAGGCCTCCTGTCGGGGGCCTCTTCTCATGTCTGCAACCACCCCAGGAGACCTCGCATGTACCCGATCACCTACCTGACCGACTGTGTCGGCGGGAACGCCCGCGCCCGCCTCAGCACCCGCATCGGCGCCCTCTTCGGCCAGTCCCCCACGATCATCGCGCTCGACGACCCCGATCCCGAGTCGTTCGCGGCGTTGACCCTGCTGGACTGTCTGAGATCGACGGAATCCCTCGGCGAACCCGGCCACCCCACCATCACCCTGCTCAACCTCGCCCCTCGTGACGGTCATTGGCCGAACGGCGTCCCGTTCTGCTTCTTCCGGTACGGCGAACACCTCGTCGCAAGCACGTTCAATCCGCGCGCCCTGGCGCTGGTACGGCGGGAGCTCGGGATCACCGAGGTGTTTGTCACCGACATCGCCGAGGTCCTGGAAGCCCTCGACTTCGACCCCGTGGAATCCGAGCGGATCATCACCACCCAGTTCCGCAGCCTCTGGTACCTACCCCTGCTCGCGAAATGGGTCACCGACGGCCGCGCGGTCCCCTCGACGCCGACCCCGATACCCGTCACCCCGGACGAGGGCCCACTCGTGACCGTCGTCGACAACTTCGGCAACTGCAAACTTGACCGCGCCCCCGCGGAACTCAAGCTGGCAGGCATACCGCGCTATCCGCACCTGACCGCCGTACCGCGTGATGAACCCGGCCTCATCCCCGGCAGCTCAGACGTAGCCGAGCTGGTAGTCCGCGGCGGTTCAGCAGCCCACTACTTCGGCCTACGCCAAGGCGACCGCCTGGATGATCGTCGCGCGCAGGACCTCGCAAACCGCGTCAGGCCGCTCGCGCCACAGTGAGCCAGGTCGCCGTGCACCACCAGCCCCGCCGTCGAGTGAAAGGAGATTGCCGCCAGCCACCCAAACCCGCCGCCCCGCGCCGGCCAACCCCCCATCTCAGTGGATAACCCCCGAGCTGAGGGGTTGCCCCCTCAAAAACCCGCCGTGCAACCCCCCATCTCAACGGGCAACCCC
>NZ_BAAANF010000037.1:0-32003 GCF_039529655.1 Kribbella yunnanensis
AGCTACTCTCAAATCCCTATCCGAACCGCAGTGTTGCGACAACCACCTGAATCCGCCGGGTTTCCGGCGACCTGGTTGTCACAGTCGGGTGCGGGCGGGGGCGGGGGCGGGGGCGGTCGCGGGAGCAAGGGGTGGTGGGACCCCCGGGGCAGTCGCGGTGAGCGGGGTCGGCGGGCTGGGGAGCTTCTTGCTGACGTGGTTGCTGGCAGGTTGCCGGTTACGCTGCGCTCATGCCTACTGCGCTCGTCCGCCGCCCGAGTCCCCGCTTGGCCGAGGGGCTGATCACGCACATCGAACGCAAGCCGGTCGACCCGGAACTCGCCGTACGGCAGTGGCAGCAGTACGTCGACGTACTCGCGCAGCACGGCTGGACCCCAGTCGAGGTACCACCAGTCGACTCCTGCCCGGACGGGGTGTTCGTCGAGGACACGATGGTCGTGTACGGCGACCTCGCGGTGATCGCTCGGGCAGGAGCCGAGTCGCGTCGCCCCGAAGCCGCAGCGGCCGAGGAGGCGGTGCGTGAGCAGGGCTACCGCATCTCTCATGTCACTGAGCCCGGCACCTTCGACGGCGGCGACATCCTCAAGGTCGGCAACATCGTGTACGTCGGCCTCGGCGGGCGCACGAACGCCGAAGGCATCCGGCAGCTCACAGCCGCCCTGACCCCGCTGGGTGCCGACGTCCGCGCGGTGCCGGTCCAGAAGGTGCTGCACCTCAAGTCGGCCGTGACCGCACTGCCGGATGGCACGGTGATCGGGTACGAGCCGCTCGTCGACGACCCGGCCGCGTTCGACGCGTTCCGCGCGGTCCCCGAGGAGGCGGGCGCTCACGTCGTACTGCTGGGGGAGGACCGGCTGCTGATGGCGGCGTCGGCGCCGAAGTCGGCCGCGTTGTTCGCGGAGCTCGGCTACACGCCGGTCGTCGTCGACATCAGTGAGTTCGAGAAGCTCGAAGGGTGTGTCACTTGTCTGTCGGTGCGCCTTCGTCGCTGAGCAACCGCTGCGCTGCCTCGACGGCTGGCAGGTCGCGCTTCCGTGTGCGCGCCGCGCCCACCTCGCAGGCCTCGCCCAGCGCCGCCCGGTAGACCAAAGTGTCCGGATGATCCGCACCGAGCGCAGCCGTGGCATCGACGACCGACGCAGTCAGCGCCTCAAGAGCCGGAGTGATCTCGCCGCCTGCAAGCAGGGCACGTCCGAGTGCAGCGCGGTCGCGCATCAACTGCGGGTCGTACGTGGCCAGGTTGCTGGTGTCGACCGCGACGATGTCGGTCAGCAGACTCGCCTCTGAGCGCGGTCCGCCAACCATCAGCCGAGCACCGGTCACGCCTTCATTCGCGGAGCGGGTCAGCTCGTGCTGCGCGCCGAACACCCGGGCCAGCTGCGGCGTCACCAACTCGAACCACGCGATCGACCGCCCGTAGTTCCCCGTCGCGAGCATGCCCTGCGCCACCCGCAGCCGCACGCGTAGCGTGGCCGGATCGTCGGCCTCCAGCACGCTCTCCCGCAACGCCAGCGCCGCTTGGTAGAACGGCAGCGCCTGACCCGGCTCCTTGGCCTCCCAGTACGACTCGGCCTGCCGGTACGACGGATCGCGCTCGAGCTCGGGATGAGCGTCGATCGCCGAGGCCGGTTCACCCGGTACGGCGACGATCGGGGTATCGATCACCTTGCGCGCGACGTACGTCCGGCCGCCGGTCGGGATGATCCGGAACCGCCCGGCCTTCGCGAACGGGATCCACAGGAACGTCGTGTAGAGCGTCCGCACCGAGGAACCGCAGTTCTCGCAGATGTCGGTGTGGCCGTAGAACCGGCGGCCGATCCCGGTCGCGCCCGCGGGATCGTTGACCCGCCACGCGACCGACGACGCCGTACAGCTGCCGCAGAACGGGTAGACCCCCCGCCGTTCCTCACTCATTCGGCCCATTGTGTCGAGTTTCGGCCTCCGCGTCTTCCTCCGCCACGGCGGTTGCCCGTTTTGTCAGCAGCGGATCGTCGACCGCGAAGGTCCGGACCGGACCGGGCGGGGTCTCCGCGGTCTCGAACCGGACGGTGACCCGGCCGCGGCCCGAGCCCCACACCCAGCCGAGGCCGTGGTCGGGATGGTGGACGTCCTGGCCGGGGTGGTAGCCGGGCTGCTCGCGGGACCGGTCGGGCATCTCGATCACATCGACCACCTCGGCCTCCGCAGCCTCCGCCGCCTCGCTCTCGGTGAACAGGTCGTCCTGGATCCAGTCGGCCAGCGATGACACGCCGACGCCGAGCAGCCGGATGCCACCGGCCAGGTCGGTGTCGTCGAGCAACCGTCGGGTCACCCGGGCGATCACCCGCGGATCGTCGGTCGGACCGGCGAGCGTGGAGGAGCGGGTGTGCGTGGTGAAGTCGTGCATCCGCGACTTCAGCGTGACGGTCCGCCCGGAGAGCTGGGCCTTCTGCAGGCGCTCGGAGACGCGGTGCGCCATCCGATCGGCGATCGCGGTCAGCAGCGCGCGGTCGATGATGTCGATCTCGAAGGTGTCCTCGACGCTGACCGACTTCGTCTCGCGGTCGCTGACCACCGGCCGGTCGTCGGCCGCGACGGCAAGCCGGTGCAGGCTCGTGCCGTGCGCCGAACCGACCTGGCGGACGAGCTCGTCCTCGTCGAGCTGCTGCAGGTCGGCAACCGTCCGCACGCCGGCCATGCTGAGCCGCTGCGCGGTCGCCGGTCCGACGCCGGGAATCACGGTGACCTGCATTGGCGCCAGGAAGTCCGCCTCGGTGCCGGCCGGTACGACGACCACGCCGTCGGGTTTGTCGAGATCGCTGGCAATCTTCGCGATCAGCTTCGAGGTCCCGGCCCCGACCGACGCCGTCAGCCCGCCACTCGCCTTCCGGATCGAGTCCTTGAGGTCCTCGGAGATCGCCCGTACGTCGTCGTCGGTGAGCCCGGTCAGCCCGGCCGCCGCCAAGTCGATGAACGCCTCGTCGAGCGACAGCGGCTCGACCAGCGGCGACAGCGCGCGCATTTCGGCCATCACCGCCTGGCTGGTCGCCCGGTACACCTCGAAACGCGGCCACAGGTACGCCGCGTGCGGGCACCGCGAACGCGCTTCCGCGGTCGACATCGCGGAGCGAACGCCGTACTTGCGGGCCTCGTACGACGCGGTGGAGACGACTCCGCGGAGTCCGATCCCACCGACGACGACCGGTTTGCCGCGTAACGAGGGTTTGTCGCGCTGCTCGACGGCCGCGAAGAACGCGTCGAGATCGACATGCAGCACCGACGGTTCCATACGCACTGGCCTATCTTCCCCGCCGCCACCGACAATTCTTGGTATGGACCATGAGGTGCAGCGCTACGACGAGCGCACGGTGATCATCCGGCAGGGTCTCCACACGAACTTCGAGGCCCCCTTCCTGTACCTACTACTCGGCACCGAACGAGCTTTGTTGCTGGACACAGGCACCGGCCACGTACCACTCCGCCCGCTGGTCGAAGGTCTGCTCGACGGACAGCAGTTGGTCGTCGCCCACACGCACGCCCATGGTGATCACGTAGGAGGAGACGCCGAGTTCGCGGAGGCGATCGTCCCCATCCCCACCGAGGTGGTCGGCTGGACCGCCCCAGAGGTTGCTGCCTTCTTCGGGTTGAGTGAGTGGCCGGAGGGTGTTGCTCAGTTCGATCTGGGGGATCGGGTGCTGGACATCATCCCGATTCCGGGGCATCACGCCTCTCACATCGCGGTGTACGACCGGGCGACTCGGCTGCTGTTCACGGGTGACACGGTGTATCCCGGGCGACTCTACGTCGCCGACTGGGCGGCGTTTCGTGCGAGTGTGTCGCGGCTGGCGCGGTTTGTTGCCGCTGGCAATCCGGTGGAGTGGGTGCTGGGAGCGCATATCGAGCTGACGACGCGGCCGGGGGAGGACTACCCGATGGGCGCGACCGAGCACCCCGACGAGCACGAGCTGCGGCTGGCGCCCGCCGTACTGGCTGAGCTCGACGCCGTGCTGGGCGCTGAACCGGAGCGAATCGTGCGAGATCACTTCATCGTCTACCCAGTCTGACGTCCACCACGCGAGTGAGAACCCCATGAACGGGCACCTTCAGGCACACTGAGGCGAGGAGCCAAGCCGGGGAGGCGCAATGGGTGAGGAAGTCGACCGGGTCGAGTTCACCCGGGCGGACCGGACCGCGTTCCGCGATCAGGTGCATCGCAACCTGGACGCGTTCGCACGGATGCTGCGCGAGGACCGGTTCGCACCCGACCGGCCGATGACCGGGATCGAGATCGAGCTGAACCTGGTCGACGAGCGCTGCGATCCGGCGTTCAAGAACTCGGAAGTGCTGAGCGCGATCGAGGACGACGCGTTCCAGACCGAGCTCGGCCAGTTCAACATCGAGATCAACGTGCCGCCCGGGCAGATCGACGGGATCGGGCTGGACACGATGGAGTCGAACATCCGCGACAGCCTGAACGCGGCCGAGGAGAAGGCGTCCCGGACCGGGTCGTCGATGGTGGTGGTCGGCATCCTGCCGACGCTGCTGACCGAGCACATCCATCGCGAGGCGCTCAGCACGAACCCGCGGTACGCGTTGCTCAACGATCAGATCTTCGCCGCCCGCGGCGAGGACGTGCAGATCTCCATCGACGGGATCGAGCGGCTGCAGGTGACCGCGGACAGCATCGTGCCGGAGGCCGCGTGTACGTCGACGCAGTTCCATCTGCAGGTGACGCCGGAGGCGTTCCCGCGCTACTGGAACGCCGCGCAGGCGATCTCCGGTGTGCAACTCGCGATCGGTGCCAACTCGCCGTTCCTGTTCGGCAAGGAGTTGTTGCGCGAGACCCGCATCGCGTTGTTCGAGCAGGCCGCCGACACCCGCACGCACGAGTTGAAGACCCAAGGTGTGCGACCGCGAGTGTGGTTCGGTGAACGATGGATCACCTCGATCTTCGACCTCTTCGAGGAGAACTCGCGGTACTACCCGGCGCTGCTCCCGGTGACGTCGGACGAGGATCCGATCGCCGTACTCGATCGTGGTGACACGCCGGCCCTTTCGGAACTTCGCCTGCACAACGGGACGATCTATCGCTGGAACCGTCCCGTGTACGACGTTGTGCGGGAGAAACCGCACCTGCGCGTAGAGAATCGCGTGCTGCCGGCCGGCCCGACCGTGGTCGACACGATCGCCAACGGGGCCTTCTACTTCGGCCTGGTTCGCGCGCTCGCGGATGACGAACGGCCGATCTGGTCGCAGATGTCGTTCAGTGCCGCTGAGGAAAACTTTCACGAGGCAGCGAAGAGCGGCATCGACGCCGAGGTCTTCTGGCCAGGAGTCGGTACGGCGCGCGCCACCGAGCTGGTGTTGCGACGCCTGCTCCCACTCGCGTCCAAGGGACTCGAGGCCTGGGGTGTCGACACCTCGGTCCGGGATCGGTTGCTGGGCATCATCGAGCAACGCTGCCTGACCAACCGGAACGGCGCGTCGTGGCAGGTCGACGAGTTTCATCGACTGTATACAAAGGGATCGCACGATCGGAAGGACGCTTTGCGGGGGATGTTGCGCCGCTATCGCGATCACATGCACGAGAACACGCCGGTTCACGAATGGCCCATCGACTGAACCGGATTAGCCTGCTCGGGGCGGTGGGGCGGGGAAGGTATTGAGTGCAGACAACGGTGGACAACACGCTCGGGGGAGCGCGGAACCACGGTCAGCCGGGCGGAACCGGCGATCTTGCCCAGGGCAACTGGGTGGACGAGTTCGATAACGACCCGGCCTACAGGGGTGGCGTGTTGGGTGACAGCCCTGCAAAGGTGTGGCAACCGGAAGGTTAGAGCGTCCCGCCGCGGGTAGTACTCGGGCACCGGCGTAGCGGTCATCACGACGGCTGCAGCGGTGCGGGTGTACTACCCGCTCGACGATCGGCCGACCGTGACACACCAGCTGGCATCTGCGACACCAGGTGGTGTATAGGCAGCGGATGCCGACTCGGGCCGGGAGCAGTATCGTTCGGAACGGGTCGACATTGACACCCGGAGGTGAGGCAGGGCGATGACGACCATCGTCGTGGGATATGTGCCGAAGGCCGAGGGCCGAGCCGCCCTCAGGCGAGCGGCCGAAGAGGCGACGCTGCGCGACGCCAAGCTGGTGGTGGTGAACTCGCACCGTGGCGGTCGCAGCTTCGACAGCGACGAGGCCGCGGCGAGTGACGCCGCCTTGACGGAGGTTCGGGAGCAGCTCGACTCGACCGGTGTGCCGTACGAGGTACGGCAGCTGGTGCGTGGCCTCGACCCGGCGGAGGACCTGGTGGCCGTCGCCGAGCAGGTGCATGCGGAGTTCATCGTGATCGGCTTGAGGCGCCGTTCACCGGTCGGCAAGCTCATCCTCGGCAGCAACGCCCAGCGGGTGCTGCTCGAAGCTCCGTGCCCGGTGCTGGCAGTAAAGGCCGAGGAAGGGGAGGACTAGGGGTGACTTCGACACGCAGCAAGAAGCTGTGCCTCGCACAGCAGCCCGACGCCGACGAGATGCTGAGCAGGGATCCGTTCGCCTTGCTGGTGGGCATGCTGCTCGACCAGCAGATCCCGATGGAGCGCGCGTTCGCGGGCCCGGTCGCGATCGCCAAGCGGATGGCCGGTCCGTTCGACCCGACCACGGTCGCGCACTACGATCCGGACGCGTTCGTCGAGATCGTCGCCGGTCCGCCGGCGGTGCACCGGTTCCCGACCGCGATGGCGGCCCGGATCCAGACCCTGGCCAAGCACCTCGACGAGGAGTACGGCGGCAACGCCTCGGGCCTGTGGTCCGACGTGAAGTCCGGGGACGACCTGCTGGCCAGGTTGTCGGCGCTGCCGGGGTTCGGCGCGCAGAAGGCGAAGATCTTCGTCGCGCTGCTCGGCAAGCAGCTGAAGGTCCGGCCGCGCGGCTGGCGCGAGGCCTCCGAGCCGTACGGCGAGGACGGTGCGTTCAAGTCGGTCGCGGACGTGATCGATGTCGCGTCACTGGTGAAGGTGCGGCAGTTCAAGCAGGAGCAGCAGGTCGGCCGGCAGCGGGTGGTCGCCCGCCCGTTGCGGCAGACCAGAAACGGTTAGCACGGCAGAACGCACAGTGCTCGGCACAGGCCTCCACCGGCGCAACGTGGCGCTTCGGTGGAGGCCTGAAGGCGTCCTTCGGGGGGTCGCGGAACGCCTTGGCTTGGTCTGCGGATTACAATGGAGTGTTGTCGCCGCCTGACCAGCGAGCCGCCGCACACAGTCGTATCCAAAAGCATGCAGTACCAGCACCAGCACGTCGTACAAAACCCTGCGTCAGACGAGAGGTATTTCGTGTCGTCCAGCTCGTCCGAGAATGTTCCCGCCGAGTCGGTAAGGGCAGTGGTGGCCGCCACCGCCCGCAGTGCCGCTCCGAGGACCAGCGCCCGAGTGACCGACCCCGCTGCCAAGAAGGCGGCGGCCGCAAAGAAGGCTGCGGTCAAGGCCGCCGGCACCAAGGAGGACGGTATCCCCGCCGCGAAGAAGGCTGCCGCCAAGAAGGCGCCGGCGAAGAAGGCAGTATCCGAGGCCGGACTGGCGATCGACCCCAAGACGGGTAAGCCGCGGGCGCTCGACGAGGTCGACGACACCGACTTCAAGCCCGATGCGGTGAAGGGCCTGGAGAAGGAGATCACCGAGGACCAGGGCTTCATCGTGTCCGAGGCCGACGAGACCGACGAGCCCGAGCAGCAGGTGATGGTCGCCGGGGCCACCGCGGACCCGGTCAAGGACTACCTGAAGCAGATCGGCAAGGTCCCGCTGCTGAACGCCGAGCAGGAGGTCGAGCTCGCGAAGCGGATCGAGGCCGGCCTGTTCGCCGAGGAGCAGATGGGCGACGAAGCCGCCAAGCTCAAGGAGAAGGTCCGCGACGAGTACGAGTGGATCTCCGAGGACGGGCGCCGCGCCAAGAACCACCTGCTCGAGGCCAACCTGCGCCTGGTGGTGTCGCTGGCCAAGCGCTACACGGGCCGCGGCATGCTGTTCCTGGACCTGATCCAGGAGGGCAACCTCGGTCTGATCCGCGCGGTCGAGAAGTTCGACTACACCAAGGGCTACAAGTTCTCGACGTACGCCACCTGGTGGATCCGGCAGGCGATCACCCGCGCGATGGCCGACCAGGCCCGCACCATCCGGATTCCGGTGCACATGGTCGAGGTCATCAACAAGCTGGCCCGCGTCCAGCGGCAGATGCTGCAGGATCTGGGCCGGGAACCCACTCCGGAGGAGCTCGCCAAGGAGCTCGACATGACCCCGGAGAAGGTCATCGAGGTGCAGAAGTACGGCCGCGAGCCGATCTCCCTGCACACTCCGCTCGGTGAGGACGGCGACTCCGAGTTCGGCGACCTGATCGAGGACTCCGAGGCGATCGTGCCGGCCGAGGCCGTCTCGTTCACACTGCTCCAGGAGCAGCTGCACGCGGTCCTGGACACGCTGTCCGAGCGCGAGGCCGGTGTGGTCTCGATGCGGTTCGGTCTGACCGACGGCCAGCCGAAGACGCTGGACGAGATCGGCAAGGTCTACGGGGTCACGCGCGAGCGGATCCGGCAGATCGAGTCCAAGACGATGTCGAAGCTGCGGCACCCGTCGCGCTCGCAGGTCCTGCGCGACTACCTGGACTGATGATGGGTCAGGTGATCGCCAGCGCCATTGCGCTGGTGATCCCTGTCCTCGATACGGCATCTCTGGCCGCCGCCGTGTTCACGGCGGCGGCTTTGCTGTTGGCCGTGCTGCTGGTCGCCCGCTCCGCGGCACCGACCCCGGCACCGCTGCTCGCGCGGGCGGCCTCGGTCCGCGACCGCGCCGAGCGTACCGCGTTCCTCCGGCTCCGCGATCCGGACGCCGCCGGCAGACCCAGGCCTCGAGCTCCAGGACGGTAGCCCGCTCGGGCTACTCGTTCCTTCTCACCTTCCTGGAGTCTTGCTGTGCCTTCTTTCCTGGAGGCACCGGTTTCCGGTGCCTATCACCTGCTCACATCCCTCGTCACCGCTCTGCAGCCACTGGCCGGCCCCTGGGCCGCTGTCATCGCTATCGTGGCCTGCACCCTGCTGGTCCGGCTCTGCCTGCTCCCGCTCAGCGTGCGCGCACACCGCGGGCTGCGCGCCCGCGCAGCGCTGATGCCGCACCTGAAGAAGCTCACTGAGCGCCATCGCGACAATCCGGAGCGTCTGCAGCGCGAGCTCGCCAAACTGCAGACCGAGCACGGTACGACGCTCTTCGCCGGCATGATGCCGACGTTGGCCCAGCTGCCGTTCTTCTGGCTGATGTACACGCTGTTCTCGCGTGCCCTGGTCGGCGGTGCGACCAACCAGCTGATCAGCGGGACACTGCTCGGTGCACCGCTCGGTCTGCACTGGCCGGCGTTCGCCGCGACACCGGGGTTCCTGGTGCTCGCCGTACTGCTCGGGGTTGTCGCGTGGTTCTCGGCCCGGCTCGCGCTGCGGCAGCTGGATGAGTCCGCAACGACGCTGTCGCGTCGGCTCGCTCGTTGGTTGCCGTACGGCACATTGCTCACGGCGGCCTTCGTACCGCTCGCAGCCGGCCTGTACCTGCTGACCACCACGACGTGGACCGTTGTCGAACGCACTGTCCTGCAACGCTGATCTGCTGCACGAACGGCCAGCCCTGAGCGCATTTCGTTGCCCAGGGCTACGGTCGGCGCAAGACTGCGAAAATGGGATCGAACCGCCTGTACGACGCCACGCTGCGAGCCGATGTCCCGGGTCCCTCCGGGTCGGCGCATCTGAACAACCTGCGCTTCTGGATGGGGCAGGTCGACTATTCGCGGAAGCGGCTGGCGTCGTACGGCGATGTCCCGGTCGTCGGCGTGACGTTGGGCAACGGGTCGATCGTCGCGGTCCGGGGGAGTGCCGCGACCAAGCAGGTACTCGGTGACGTCACCACGTTCGAGCATCTGAGTGACGGCCCACTCGCGCTCCCGACCGGGCAGCCGTACTCGACGCTGTTCGACGCGACCGCGACCTTGAACGGCCGGCGGAATGTGCGGTCCCGCAAACTGCTTCTGCCGATCATGCATCGGTCGGCCATCCACAGCTACGAGAAGATCGTCATCCGGAACTTCGAACGCTCCCCGTTCGCCCGGCCGACGGGTGAGACGTTCGACCTGGTCGCCGAACTCGATCGGCTGACGAACGCGAATATGCTCGCCTGCCTGATCGGCCTCGGCGACGCCGAGGCCGAACTGAGCGAGCGGGTCACGCAGTTGCTCGTGGCGACGATGGACCCGCGCGTGTTCCTGTTCCGCTTCGGTCGCCGCACGCCGTACGGGCGGTGGTTGCGGCTGGTCGAGAGTGTGCACCGCGATCTGTCCGCGCTGATCGATGCCAACCGCGACGCGGAGCCGCGGGTGGATGCATTGTCGATCCTGTGCCACGCCACCGACGAGGACGGGCGCCGGCTCTCGACGGACGAAATCGTCGGCGAACTGCACGGCATGCTCGCCTCGGGCTACCTGACCACCTCGGTCACGATGGCGTGGGCCATGATCGCGCTCGCCGGTGGGCACGCCCAAGACGAGCTGGACTCGGTCATCAAGGAGACGCAGCGCCTGATGCCGACGGTGCCGATGTCGCTACCTCGGCGGGTGATGCGGGACGTCGACATCCAAGGCACGTGGGTTCCTCGCGGCGCGCTGCTGTTCCTGTCCACCTACCTCGAGCACCGCAACCCGAAGGTCTACGACCGGCCGCACGAGTTCGACCCGACGCGCTGGGCGACCGTGAAGCCGACGCCATTCGAGTTCTTCCCGTACGGCGCCGGAGCCCGCCGCTGCTTGGGCGCAGCCTTCGCCGAGATGCAGCTCCGGACAACCTTCGAGCTGTTGCTGCAGACCGGCGTACCGGAACTCCTCAGCACCAATCTGCGGCACCACATGACCGGTGGCGTCGTCGCGGCGCCTCGCGGACCGGTGATGATGCGCATGCACCCACCCGGAACCGCCGTACGGGACTCAAGCGCCGTACTCGAACGCTTCTGGCGAAGCCTCAGGCGAGACGGGCCTGGAGGCCGTCGAGGACGCAGTTGAGGCCGTAGGCGAAGACTTCGTCGCCGCCCTCGGCGGCGGAGCTGCTCGTGTACTCGGCATAGAGGGCTTTGAGCCGGGGGTAGGGTTCGGCCGCTTGTTCGGCGGCGGGCCAGAGCTTGGCCGTCCACTCCTGCTCGGACAGGCCGCTGCGCTTCACCTTGCTGACTGTTGCGGCCTCGGCTGAGGTCAAGCCGACGACATAGCTGAGCACGGCGGTCGAGGCGTAGTTCGCCTCCCGGAGCCCGAAGCCGGCGGTCTGGTAGAGACCGAGCGTGCGGTCGGAGGAGCGCAGCAAGTTCGGGCCGAGCAGCGTGACGCCGATATCCGCGAGCGTCGAGCCCAGCCACGGATGCCGCAGGATCGTGGCCCGGAAGTTCTGCGCGAACTCGGTCGCGGCAGCCCGCCACTCGTCCGGCGACGAGATCTCCGGTACGTCGATCTCGCCGTACACGTGGTCGACGACGAGCTCGATCAGCTCGTCCTTGTTGGCGACGTGCCAGTAGACCGCGGTGGCCACAGCGCCCAGCTCGGCGCCGAGTTTGCGCATGGTGAGCGCTTCGAGGCCGTCGGCGTCGAGGAGCTTGATCGCCGCGGCGACGATCTGCTCCTGGCTGAGCGCCGGCTGCTCGCGGCGCCGGTTGCGCTTGGGCCGGGTCCAGACGGAGTCGAATTCGTCGGATGCCATCTCCGCAGTCTAGCGGATGACCTGAACGCTGTGCAGGACTTGACCGCTGTACAGGTTCTCCTGCACACTGTTCAAGCAACTTGCACACCGTTCAATAAACATTCTGAGGAGGTGCGTGATGACTGCTCGTCATCCGCGTCGGTGGCTGATTCTGATCGTGCTTTGCCTGAGCACGCTGGTGCTGGTGCTGGACAACGGTGTGCTGAACGTGGCCATCCCGGTCCTGACCGAGGACCTGGGCGCGACCGCGCAGGAGATCCAGTGGATCGTGGCCAGCTACATCCTGGTCTTCGCCGGCCTGTTGCTGACGGCCGGCAGCCTGTCCGACCGCTACGGCCGTAAGAAAGTGATGATCATCGGCCTGGCGATCTTCGGGGTCGCCTCGCTGGTGGCCACGTACGCCGGTAGTCCGGAGATGCTGATCGCCGGTCGGGTCCTGATGGGGATTGGCGGCGCGGTGGTCATGCCGAGCACCCTGTCGGTGCTGATCACCGTCTTCGACGACGAGGAACGCCGTAAGGCGATGTCGATCTGGAGCTCGGTGCTGATGGTCGGCCTGATCGGCGGCCCGGTCCTCGGTGGTGCACTGATCGCGAAGTTCTGGTGGGGTTCGGTCTTCCTGATCAACGTGCCGGTCGTCGTCATCGCGATCGCGGCCGCGGTCATCTGGATGCCGGAGTCGAAGGGCCCGTGGCGCAAGCCGGACCCGGTCGGTGCAGTGCTGTCGATGGTCGGTCTGGTGTCGCTGGTCTGGGTGATCATCGAACTGCCTGAGCGTGGTGTGTCGTGGCCGATGGCGATCATCGCGGTGGCCAGCCTGGTTGCCTTCGTCGTCTGGGAGCTCCGTACGCCGGTCCCGATGGTTCCGCTGCAGCTCTTCCGCGACCGCAACTTCAGCGGCGGCAGCCTGTCGCTCGTCCTCCTGCAGATCGCGAACGGCGGTCTGATCCTCGCGCTGACGCAGTACCTGCAGTTCGTCCTCGGCTACTCGCCGACCCGAGCCGGTCTCGCCCTGGTCCCGATGGCAGTCGCGGTGATCCTGGTCAACGGCATCGGCGCCACGCTCGGCCAGAAGATCGGCAACCGCCCGATGACGGTGATCGGTCTGCTGGTGCTCGCTGCTGGCTTCGGTGTGATGGCAACGCTGCGCGCCGACGACGGTTTCGGAATGGTCGCGCTCGCACTCGGTGTCTTCGGGATCGGCGCCGGCCTGGCGCAGCCTGCCGCGACTGCAGCGCTGATGGGTGCGGTGCCGGCCGAGCACGCCGGTGTCGGCTCGGCCCTGAACGACACCGTCCAGCAGGCGGGCGCTGCGCTCGGGATCGCGATCCTCGGCAGTGCGCTCGCCGGAACCTTCACCTCGTCCATGCCGGACTCGACACCCGAGGCAGCCCGCGGCTCGATCGGTGAAGCGCTCGCGGTCGCTGCGAGCACTGGTGATGGTCAGCTCGCCCACCTCGCCAAGATCACCTTCGCCGAGGCCATGTCCGGCACCTTCGTCGCCAGCGCGATCGCGGTGGCCGGCTCCTCCCTCCTTGCCTTCCTGCTCCTTCGCGACAAGAAGCCGGCGGTCGACCAGGTCGACGCCGCCCCGGCTCTCACCCACTGAAAGGACTCCGCCCGATGATCGACGTACAAGCTGCTGAAGCCCTGCTCCGGCACAACCGCCCGAAGCTGGTCGACGCCGGCCGCATCACCCCGAACTGGAGCGACGACGGCGCACGCTTCAGCTACCAGGTCACCCGCTCGGGTGCCGATCACACCTACGAGGTCGACCCCACCGCCGGCACGCGGAACGAGATCGAGGCGATGCCGACACCGCCTGGTACCGGAGACTTCCTGGCTGTTGTCTCGCCGGACGGCAAGCACGAGGTGTTCCGCAAGGGTCCGGATCTGTGGCTGCGCACGGTTTCCGATGGTTCCGAGCGGCCGCTGACCACGGATGGCGAGGTCGACTACGACTACGGGACCAGCCCGTTCGCGATCAAGATCCTGCTGGGCAAGCTCGGCCTGCCGCATCTTCCTTCGGCGGTGGCGTGGTCAGCGGACTCGCGCCGGATCCTGACGCATCAGCTGGACAGTCGGCTGGTTCGGGAGGCGCATCTGATCGACGTGCTGCCGGATGACGGTGGTGCACCGGAGCTGCTGACACAGCGGTACGCGTACCCGGGCGATGAGCACGTGCCGCTGGCGCAGTTCGTCGTACTGGATGTCGAGACAGGAGCTGCAGTCCGGGCACAGAGTGAGCCGTTTGTGCTGTCGCTGCTCTCACCGATCGCGCGGAAGTGGGCGTGGTGGTCCGGCGAGACCGTCTACTTCCTCGACCAGCCACGGGATCAGCGGACGTTGGAACTGAAGCGTCTGGACCCGACGACCGGTGAGGTCTCACTTGTGGTGAGCGAGACCGCGCCAACGCGGATCGAGCCGAACCAGTTCATGGACCTGCCGGCGATCAGTCGAGTGTGTGGAGACGAGGTGCTCTGGTACTCGCAGCGAGACGGCTGGCCGCACCTCTACCGGTACGACGTCCGCACCGGCGAACTGCTGGGGCAGATCACCTCGGGGGAGTGGAGTGTCCGGCAGCTCCTGCACGTGGATCTGGCCGAGCGCGTCGTCTACTTCACCGCCGCGGGACTGGTCGACGGGAGCCCACTGCGCCGTACGGTCTGCCGGATCGGTCTGGATGGCAGCGGGTTCGCGCGAGTCACTAACGACGACTTGGATCATGAGGTCGCGGTTCCGCCGAACGGTGGCTACTTCGTCGACAGCGCCTCGACGGTCGGTCTGGCGCCGGTGCACACGGTCCGATCGTGGACCGGTCAGCTGCTGGTCGAGTTGGAGGCGGCAGACAGTACGGCGTTGGTCGCCATCGGCTGGCAGCCACCGGAGGAGTTCCGGGTGCTCGCCGCCGACGGCGTGACCGAGCTGTACGGCCTGCTGTACAAGCCGCACGACTTCGACCCGACGGTCCGCTACCCGATCGTCGACCACCCGTACGCCGGCCCTCAGACGAATCGCGTCGTCCCGACCTTCGACCCCGGTCTGTACGGCGCCGAGGCGGATCCGATGGCGGCTCTCGGTTTCGTGGTCGTGGTGGTGGATGCTCGTGGCGTGCCGGGTCGCGAGAAGGCGTTCCACGACGCGTCGTACGGGAACTACAGCGCCGGAATCGACGACCACGTCGCTGCGATCCGGCAGTTGGCTGAGACGCGGCCGTGGATGGACCTGGACCGGGTCGGCATTTTCGGCGCCTCGGGCGGCGGCTACTCGACGGTGCGGGCGATGGGAGAGTTCCCCGAGTTCTTCAAGGTCGGCGTGGCCGAGTCGGGCAACCTCGACAACCGCTACTACCTGCAGGCGTTCGGCGAGACGTACGTCGTCCCGCCCGGCCTGCCCGCCACCACCGACGGCTCGCTGCTCGACTACGCCGACCAGATCGAGGGCAAGCTGCTCCTCATGCACGGCGGCCTGGACGACAACGTGCACCCGCATCACACCCTGCGGCTGACCGAGCGATTGATTGCCGCTGGCAAGGACTTCGACCTGCTGGTGCTACCGCGCGCCGAACACATCATGATCGGCTACGAGCACTACGTCGTCCGCCGCCGCTGGAACTACCTCCTGCAACACCTGGCCGGCGTCACACCCCCGCCGTACCAGCTGAAGCCGGCCACCCTCGACCTGTCGTTCCTGTCGAAACTCACCGGATGAGAGTCCGCTGGGTGAAACGTTTGTCTGCACAAAAGTGGTGTGCACGATAACGTGCAACGATCCGCGATGAGATCGGAGCACACAGTGACCGCCACCTCTGTGAAGGCGCCACCGGGCGCGACGCGCAGGCGCTACTTGATCCTCGGACTGGCCTTCATCGGGCTGTCACTGAACTATCTGGATCGGGCCAACCTGAGCGTCGCGCTCCCGTTCATCCAGGAGGACCTGCAGCTGGATCTGTCGAACGCGGAGAAGGGGCTGATCCTCGGCGCGTTCTTCTGGGCGTACGACGGCGCGATGCTGGCCGCGGGTTGGATGGCGGACCGGTACGGGTCGCGGAAGGCGTTCACGTTCGCGGCGTTGTGGTGGAGTGTGGTCACCGCGCTGACGCCACTGGCTCGCGGGTTCTGGTCGCTGTTCGCGTTCCGGTTCGCGCTCGGTGCGGGCGAAGCACCGGCGTACCCGAGTGCCACCAAGGCGGCCTCGCGATGGTTCCCGCGGCATGAGCGGGCGTTCGCGACCGCGGTGATCGACTCGGGGTCGCGGGTCGGGACGGTGCTGTCGCTGCCGGTGGTGACAGCGCTGATCGCGTTGGTGAGCTGGCATTTCTCGTTCGTCGTGCTTGGCGTGATCGGCATCATGTGGGCCGCGGTCTGGTACTGGTACTACCGCGACCCGCGGGAGCACTCCGGTGCCAACGACGCCGAGCGCGAGTACATCGCGACGAACGGCGCGCGGCTGGAGGAGACCGATGACGAGGCCGCGGCGCAGATCCGCTGGCGGGACCTGTTCCGGTACCGGACGATCCGCGGCATGATGCTCGGCTTCTTCTGCCTCAACTTCGTCATCTATTTCTTCCTCACCTGGTTCCCGTCGTACCTGAAGGACGCCCGGCATCTCGACCTCGCCGAGCTGGGCACGCTGGGCACCCTCCCCGGTATCACCGCGATCGCGGGCGGCTGGATCGCCGGCATCGTCGCGGACCGGCGGATTCGGGCCGGCGCCGACGTGACCCGGGTGCGGAAGACGGTGATGGTCGGCGGCCTGCTCGGCGGTGCCGCGATCGTGTTCGCGGCGCCGGCGAAGTCCGTGTACGTCGCGCTGCTGTTCCTGGCGATCTCGTACGCGAGCCTGGCGATCGCGGCCACGGGGATCTGGTCGCTGCCGGGTGATGTGGCGCCGAGCTCACGGCACGTCGCGTCGATCGGCGGGATCCAGAACTTCGCCTCGAACATCGCCGGCATCATCAGCCCTTTCGTCTTCGGCCTCCTCCTCGACCTGTATGACGGCAACTACCTCCCGTCGTTTCTGGTCGCCGGAGTGGTCGCGGTGATCGGTGCGCTCACCTACGCGTTCATCGTCGGCCGCGCCGAACCACTCCCGGTGCTCGACCGCTGACCTGTTCACCTGGATGTCATCCGGCCAGCCGAACCTAGCGCTATGAGCGAGCGCAGCGAGGTCATCAGAAGGTACAGGGCACAAGGTGCCTCAGCGGCGCCCGGAGCGAAGCGAGGACGACGATGAGCACCCCTGATCTGGTCCAAGAGCTCGGCTTCCGCGTTCTCGACGAGGAAGACGATGATCCTGTCCTGCTCCGCGCCGACGGTACGCCGGTGGACACCTGGCGCGAGGGATATCCGTACGGCGAGCGGCTTTCGCGGGAGGTCTACGACCGGGACAAGCGGTTGCTCCAGATCGAGCTGCTCAAACTGCAGTACTGGGTGAAGCGGTCGAAGCAGAAGCTGGTGATCGTGTTCGAGGGCCGCGACGCCGCAGGCAAGGGCGGCACGATCAAGCGGTTCATGGAGCACCTGAACCCGCGTGGTGCGCGGATCGTCGCGCTGGAGAAGCCGACCGAGCGCGAGCAGACCCAGTGGTACTTCCAGCGGTACGTCGAGCACCTGCCCGCGGCCGGCGAGATGGTCCTGTTCGACCGGTCCTGGTACAACCGCGCCTGTGTCGAGCGGGTGATGGGGTACTGCACGAACGATCAGTACGAGGAGTTCATGCGGCAGGCGCCCGAGTTCGAGCGGATGCTCGTCCGGTCGGACACCCTGTTGGTCAAGTTGTGGTTTTCGGTGTCGCAGGCCGAGCAGCAGACCCGCTTCACGATCCGTCAGATCGACCCGGTGCGGCAGTGGAAGCTGTCGCCGACCGACCTCGCCTCGCTGGACAAGTGGGCCGACTACACCGAGGCGAAGGAGGCGATGTTCCACTACACCGACACGCCGCACGCGCCGTGGACCGTTGTGAAGAGCAACGACAAGAAGCGGGCCCGGCTGGAGGCCATGCGGCACGTCCTGAGCCTTTACGACTACACGGACAAGGACCACGAGCTGGTCGCGCGGCCGGACCCCAAACTTCTCGGCCCTGCGGCTCAGGTCCTCGAACACGGTGAGTCAGCGAACAGGTCCTTCCCGGTCCTCTGACCCGGTGTGACCAAGGATGGCCGGTACGACGCTGTCCCACGTGTGGCGCGGGAAGACTTCGTGGCCGGTGTGCTCCAGCGGCACGAAGGCGGCGCCCGGGATCTCCGCCGCAAGGGCTTGGCCGTGTCCGATCGGGAACATCGGGTCGTCGGCCCCGTGGAACACCAGCGTCGGTACCCGGAGCTCGGCGAGCCGCTCGCGCCAGGGGTCGCCTGCACTGATCAGGAACGGGTTGGTCAGCTGCGCGGCGATATTGACGGTCCGGTCGGCGACCTGCGCGGACCATGTGCGCATCCGGTCCTCGTCGAACCTGGGGGAGAAGGGACGCTCGGCCTCGACCAGGTACTCGATGACCGCCGCCCGGTCGGTCCAGTCCGGCTGCGCCGGCTCATCCGCGAACAGTTTCTGAATCTCCTCTGACATGCCCGGCAGATCGTCGTACCAGTGGCCGGGCCCGCCGGGCGTCCCCGACGCGAGCGTCAGTGAAGTCACTCGGTCAGCATGGTCCAGCGCCAGCAGTTGAGCCACGCCGGATCCCTGCGACATCCCCACCACATGCGCGGCCGGAATCCCGAGCTCTACAAGCAGTGCGGCCGCGTCCGCCGCCAGATCCTGCAGCCCGTACGTCGGCGCTCCCACGGGGTAGCTGGTCGAACGACCCGCGTCGCGACTGTCGAAGCGGATCACGTACCGTCCGCCGGCAACCAGTCTGCCGATGAACTCCTCGTCCCAGGCGAGCAGGGAGTGTCCTGCTCCGTGCAGCAGCAAGATGGCCGGGTCGGCGGGGTCGCCGAACGTCTGCACACACAGTTCCACATCGTTGACGTTCACGAACCGCTCGGTGGTCGACATCAGTTTCCTCCAGCAAGTTGGTTGGTGCGGTTGCGCAGCGACGGGGCGATCAGGCGTTGGGCGATGAAGAGTGCGATTCCGAGCGCCGAGCTTGTCACCCAGAGGGTGCTTCGTCCGGCGTGGTCGAGGACGGCGGTTCCGAGCAGCGGGCCGAGTACGGCACCGAGGCTCCACGTGGTGGAGGCGATGCCCATGTACCGGCCGCGAAGGTCGGCCGGTGCGATACCGGCGAAGGTGGCGCCGAACAGGACCGAGACGCCGATCTGGCCGAGCGTCCACACGATGATCGCGGCGGCGTAGGCGACGCTGCCGTGGACGACGGCGGAGGCTCCGCCGCCGACTCCGGCCAACAGCATCGAGACGGCGAGGACCGAGGCGGTGTCGCGTCCGTCGAGGAGCCGGACGGCGATCGGCTGGACCACGACGATGGCGATCCCGTTGAGAGCCAGCACCATCGAGAAGGTTCCGGGGCCGAGGCCGTCGCCGGTCATCACGAGCGGCAGTGTCGAGAACACCTGCATGAAGACCGTGAAGTAGACGATGTGGATCCCGACCATCGCGAGCATCACCCGGTCGCGGAGGAGCGTCGGCAGCAGTGCCCGGCGGGTCGATTCCGCGGCGACCGGACGAGTCTCGGGGATGCAGCGCCACACGATCAGCGCCGCGAGGACAGCGGCCGCGGCGTTGATCCAGAACAGAACGCCGTACCCGTGCCGGACCAGGACGCCGGCGGCCACCGTGGAGATCGTGTAGCCGACGTTGGCCGCCCAGAAGAGCAGGCCGAAGGCGCGGATCCGCTCGCTCGGCGGGAGGTCGGCCAGGGCGGCGGATCCGACCGGGCGGAACAGTTCGCCCATCAGGCCGATGCCGAGAGCGGCTGCGGCGATCGCGGGCAGCGTGGTGGCCGCGCCCAGGGCGATCAGCGCGACGGCTGTGCCGAGGAAGCCGATCAGCATGGTCCGGCGGCGGCCGATGCGGTCACTCAGCCAGCCGCCGAGCAGCTGCGAGCCGATGTCGCCGACTCCGACCGCCGCGACGACCGCTCCGGCTGTCGTGGCGGAGAGGCCGCGCTCCTGGGTCAGGTAGAGCACCAGGAACGAGCGCGCGACGCCGCCGGCCCGGGTGACGAAGTGGGTCGCCGTGAGCGCCCACACTAGGCTCGACAGCCGCGATCGCGTCCGGCCGATGGTCGTGGTGGGTGCTGCGCTCAGCGTGGTCATGTCTTCGACGGTAGAGAAAATCCCAACATCGTGAAAAGCGATTGTTTTCGATCATGATGATCGCTATCGGCTATATTCAGGTCATGGTGGAAGTTGAGCTGCGGCATCTGGGGACGATGGTCGCGATCGTCGAGGAGGGCACGTTCGGCCGGGCGGCGGTCCGCCTCGGCTATACCCAGTCGACGATCAGCCAGCAGATCGCTGCGCTGGAGCGATCGGTCGGGGGAGCGGTGTTCGATCGGCCGGGAGGTCCGCGGCCGGTGCGGCTAACGCCACTCGGTGTGGTGGTTCTCGAGCAAGGACGTAAGCTGCTGGCCAAGGCGGACGCGTTGTCCGATGCGATCGGCCGATTCAAGGCCGGCGGTGGCCGGATCGATATCGGCACGTTCCAGAGCGTGTCGCACGTGATCCTGCCCGCGCTCATCCGTCGCTTGCGTGACGAGCAGCCTGACTGCGACATCAGGCTCTCCGACATGCCGGCTGACGATCCGCAGGTCGGCAATCTCGACCTGGTCTTCTTCGACCGGCCGATCGACGGCGACGTCGTACAGACCCGGCTGATCGACGATGTCTACTTCCTGGTGGCCCGGGCCGGAGACCTGCCGGCGGGCCCGGCTTCACTGAAGGTTCTGGATGGCCGGCCGATGGTTGGTTGCCACGAGTCGTGTGACCAGTTGTGGATGGGGCCGGCTGCTGACGTCGACGCGCGGCCAGAGATCGCGTTCCGCTCGCCGGGCAACGCGACCATCCTGTCGATGGTTCGGGCTGGACTCGGCTGGGCGGTACTGCCGTGGCTCGCCGTTTATGGATCCGAGGTTCCCTTGGACGAGCGGTTGGCGATCCACCCGTTGCAGCCGGCGCCCACCCGCGGGATCTACCTGCACTGGCCGAACACGGAATCGCAGTCCCCGTTGGCCGCCCGGGCGATCGAGATCGCCACGGAAATCGCGGCCGAGATCACCGCGGCTAGCGCGGCAGCGGGAGCAGCACGGTAAAGGTCGCGCCGTGCGGCTGGGTGTCATTGACAGTCACGCGGCCACCGTGCGCCGCGACAAGCGCCGCAACGATCGACAGCCCGAGCCCCGAGCCACCCGTCGTACGGGTGCGTGCTGAATCTGCGCGGTAGAACCGCTCGAACACACGCGCCTTCTGCTCATCGGACAGACCGGGACCTGAGTCACTGACCTCCAGTACGGCGTCGCGCCCGCGCGTTCCGACCGAGACGAGGATCGGGGCGTCGACGGGGGTGTGGTGGAGCGCGTTGCTGATCAGATTGCCGAGGACCTGGCGGAGTCGCGCCTCATCGCCTTGGACGACAGGTGCTTCGGAGCCGGGGAGGATCTTCAGCGAGATGTTCCGTTCGGGTTGGACCGCCTGGGCGTTGTGGAGGCCGTCGGCAGCGACCGGGAGCAGGTCGACCGCCTCCATCCGGAGCGGTCGTTGCTGATCGAGACGCGCGAGCAGGAGCAGGTCGTCGACGAGCAGACCCATCCGCTTGGCCTCGTCCTCGATCCGCTTCATCACGTCCGGTTCGACCACACCACGCTGCCTGCTGAGCTCGGCGAAACCGCGGATCGAGGTCAGGGGAGTGCGCAGTTCGTGGGACGCGTCCGCGACGAACCGCCGCATCCGGTCCTCCGACTGCCGGGCCGCAAACTCCGAAGCAGTCCGCTGGGCGAAGGCATTCTCGATCTGCCCGAGCATCTGGTTCAGCGCGTACGACAGCCGGCCCACCTCGGTCCGCGGATCGCGATCCGGAATCCGACGGCTCAGGTCACCACCGGCGATCGCGACCGCGGTGTGCTCGACATCCTCGAGGCCGCGAAGACTCCGCCGTACGACGTAGGTCCCGACCCCGGCGAGCAACACGAGCAGGATCAGCCCCGCCGCAGCCTGCACCCCCACCAACCGCTGCACAGTCCGCTGTACGTCATGCAGATTCTGCGCGACCATGACCGTGCCGGAGTTGTCGTTCAGTGGGAGGGCGAGGACACGCCAGGTGTCGCCGCCGGAGACCGCCTGTACGTCGAAAGGTTTGCCGTTCCGGGCCTGAACCTGAGCGAGCGTGAGACTGGGGAGGTCGGGCCCGGCCTCCCCTTCGCCCAGGGGCGCGCGGAACGGGCCGCCGGACGCGGCGTTCCCGTCGGGATCGCTGAGCTGGATGGTGAACTGGCTAGGGAGCCCTCTGCCGGGCCCGCCCGGAGGGGGAGCCGGACGGCGGCCGCGCTGGATCGGCGCGGCGACCTGGGAGAGCTGGGTGTCGACCTTGTCGACGAGGTAGCCGCGCATGATCGTGGTCGCGAGGACGCCGGAGGCCGCCAAGGCGAGCGCCACCAGGGTCAGCAGGACGACGACGATGGTGACGCGGAGGGGGTACCGCTCGGTGAAGCGGCGGTGGTTGACGTTCATCAGCTCGGGCCTCGGGGGGTGCGCAGGACGTAGCCGACCCCGCGGACGGTGTGGAGCAGCTTCTGGTCGCCGGTGTCGACCTTACGGCGCAGGTAGGACATGTAGGACTCGACCACGCCAGCGTCACCGGCGAAGTCGTAGTTCCAGACCGCGGAGAGGATCTGGCCCTTCGACATCACTCGCTCGGCGTTCTCCAGCAGGCAGCGCAGCAGCTTGAACTCGGTCAGCGACAGTTGCACGGCCTCGCCGGCCTTGAAGACCTCGTAGCTGTCCTCGTTGAGCTCCAGATCGGCATACCGCAGTACGGCGGACTCTGTCGCGGTCTGCTCGCGGTGGCCGGAGCGGCGGAGCAGGGCGCGGACGCGCGCGACCAGCTCGTCGAGGCTGAACGGCTTGGTCACGTAGTCGTCGCCACCGGTCTGCAGGCCGAGGACCTTGTCTTCGACGGCGTCGCGGGCGGTGAGGAACAACACCGGCACATGCCGATCCTCACCCCGCAACCGCCGGACCACCTCGAACCCGTCCAGGCCGGGCATCATCACGTCCAGCACGACCAGGTCGGGCTGGACCTCCCGGGCTTTGCGGAGGGCCTCGGTGCCATGGCTGGCCGTGGACACGTCGTACCCTGCGAAGCGCAGGCTCGCGGACAGCAGTTCGACGATGTTCGGCTCGTCGTCGACCACCAGCAGATGCGGGCTCATGCCCACAGTCTGCCGCTGCTACCCATGTTCACCCTGGCAGATTCCTGGCAATCCGCTGTGAGTTGTTCAGCGGGGACCGCGGTGGAAGCCCCATTTCTCCCCGGCAGCCTTGCGGACAGTCCCGTCGCTGAGGCTGGTCGCGGTGGCCTTGCCGTCGACGACCAGAGCGGAGACGTTGACCGTGTTCCCGGTCTTGACGTCGCCGATCCCGTCGCGAGCGGCGTTCACCAGGGTGTCCTCGGTGAGCGTGTAGGTGCGGCTGAAGCCGTCCTCGCTCTTGACCGTGATGGATTCCTTGCTGACCGCGGTGACCTCGCCGCGCTGGGTGGCCACGGTCTGGTAGCCGCCGCCTTCCTTCTTCACGACGAACTCTCCGTGCAGCGCGCCGCCCTGGCCGAGGAACTTGCCGGGACCGCCGAAACCGCGTCCCGGACCCTTGTCAGGGTCGCCCGGCTGGGCCGGCGTGGACGGGGATGCGGAGGGGGACGGGGTCGGGTCGGCGCTGGTTGCGGCCCATGCGACACCGCCCGCCGTGGTGGTGACGGCGACCGCGGCGATGGTGCCCGCGATGCGCCAGCGTTTCTCTGAGAATTTCCTGAACAGTGCCATGCGGCCCAGACTCTCTCGCGGGTCTGAGACGAGGCTCCGGTGCGCCTGAGAAAACCCTGGCAATCAGGTCTCAGAGGAACAGTACGGCGATCAACCAGACGGCCGCGGCGAGCGACGTACCGATGAACTCGATCAGGATCGACAGGCCGGTCGCCTTCAGGGCGTGCTTGGTCGACGCCCAGGCCGCCGCGTGGGTCTTCAGGCGCTGCCGCTCGGAGACGTAGACGCCGAGCGGGAAGCCGACGAACATGCCGACCACCGGGATCAGGAAGAAGCCGACGATACCGAGCAGGACGCCGATGAACATCGAGCGTCGTGGGACGCCGGACTCTCGCAGCCGGCGTTCGGGAACGATGTATTTCACCACCTGGCTGGCACCGATCAGGATCACCGCAATGCCGAGGACAACCCATCCCGTGGCACTGCGCTCCACGAGGGCCCACACCAGGATGGCTGCGAGGCTCAGGATGGCGCCGGGCAGCACGGGGATCACGATGCCGAGGATGCCGACGAAGATCGCTACCCCGACGAGGACCGTCATCGCAGTGTTCACACGCACACTCTGCCGCATCTCGGGCGCGTTTAGGGTGGTGGCATGTCCCAGCTGCACGAATTGGTCACTGCACTGGCTGCTCCCTGGGTGGTCCTGTCGCCGCGCTCCGGTCAACTCACCGGCACCGGAGTGGAAGGCGTCTATGCCCGCGACAGACGGTTGCTGTCCAAGCTCGTCGTCACGGTCGACGGGGTGGAGCCGATTCCGCTGCAGGTGGACGAGCAGAGCGCGTCGACTCATGTGTACGTCGCGAAGGTCGATCGCGAGGAGACTGCCCTGCTCTATCGCCGGCGTGAGGTCACCCGCGACGGGATGACCGAGCAGATCACGCTGGTGAACAACTCCCGGGACACGTTGACCTGCCGCCTGGAAGTTGCCCTAGGCACCGATCTCGCCGGGATCGTCCAGGTCCGCAACAGCAGTGCTGTGACACTGCCAACTCTCGAGGCTCAGTACGACGATTTGGGCCGTCTCTACTGGGAGAATGAGGGCACACGGGTCACCGCCGAGCTCGACCCCGGAACATCTGCGACACCGCAGCTGGAGCCGGGGGAGGAGTTCACGATGATCATCAAAGTGATCGCTCCCGGCCCGCCCACGCTCAGCGGGTTCACGATCGACCCACCGGTGAACACTATTCTGTACACGGCGAGTGTTCACTGTAGTGATCACCGAGTTGAACGCTGGTTCGAACGGTCCCTCGACGATGTCCGCGCGCTGCAACTTGCGGTGGGCAACGATCGCTACCTCGGAGCAGGCCCGCCGTGGTACCTCACACTCTTCGGCCGGGACTCGTTGATCTCTGCGGGAATGCTGATTCCGGTCGACCCGGAGCTGGCGGCCGGCACCTTGCGGGCACTGGCCAAGTGGCAGGGCACCGAGGTCACGATCGACACCGCCGAGCAGCCCGGGAAGATCCCGCACGAACTCCGCGCCGAAGCGGCCGAGCACGGTGCCGATTTCGTCCTTCCGCCGGTGTACTACGGCACGCACGACGCGACCCAGCTCTGGATCACCACCCTGCACAAGGCGTGGCGCTGGGGGATGCCGGCTGATGAGGTGCGCGACCTGCTGCCGAATCTGCGCCGAGCACTCGCCTGGATGCGGGACTACGCCGATCCGGACGGCGACGGATTCCTCGAGTACATCGACGAATCGGGCCACGGATTGGCGAACCAGGGCTGGAAGGACTCGAACGACTCGGTGCAATGGCCGAACGGCGAGATCGCCACCGCACCGATCGCGTTGTGCGAAGTCCAGGGCTACGCGTACGCGGCCGCCGTACGGGGTGCTGAACTGCTCGACGCCTTCGGCGAGTCGGGCGACGAGTGGCGCGCCTGGGCAGCAGCGCTGCAGGAACGCTTCCGCAGTGCGTTCTGGGTCGACGGGTACCCGGCGATCGCCCTCGACGGCGCCAAGAACGCGGTGTCCGGCCGTGCGTCGAACATGGGGCATCTGCTCGGAACCGGTCTACTGGACGCGGACGAGGAACAGCGTGTCGCGGACGTCCTCGGTGAGGACGACCTCGACAGCGGATTCGGTCTGCGCACCCTGTCGACCACGATGTCCCGGTTCAACCCGATCGGCTACCACACCGGCAGCGTCTGGCCGCACGACACCGCCATGACCGTCGAGGGCCTGTACGCCGCTGGCCACGCCGACGTCGCCTCGTCGTACGTGGCTGGTCTCGTCCGAGCCGCCGAGAGTTTCGAGTACCGACTTCCCGAGCTGTACGGCGGTCGCGGGCTGAGCGCCGAGACGCGACCCACGCCGTACCCGAGCTCGTGCCGTCCACAGGCCTGGGCGGCCGCCTCAGCGGTGGCGGTGCTGGTGGCTGCCCTCGGGATCGAACCGGATGTGCCCGGTCGGACGCTGAGCTTCACCCCGGCGGCATCGCTGCCGTGGAGTGAGCTCACGCTGACCGGGCTGCGCCTCGGGCCCGATCGCTTGTCCATCCGGGTTGTGGACGGGGTGCTGACCGTGCTCGAGGCGCCCGATGACATGAGTGATGGCGGACTCCCGCTCGGGGAACCGCCATCGGATCTGTAGGGCTTTGGCGCCGTCGTTGGCGCGTTTATGAGACCTGGCTTACCGTTCGTCCTCCGGGGCGACGGCGGCGGGAGCGGCGTCGAGCCGACCCGTCTCGTCGTGAATGGTGACGGCGATGTTGCGCAGCTTGTCCGAGTGCTCCCGGCCGTGGTGGGCGCAGAACAGAAGCTCCCCACCGCTGGTCAAGGTGACACGGACGTAGGCCTGCGCACCGCAGCGGTCACAACGATCCGCGGCCGACAGGGCCGAACTCGGGGCGAGTGCTGTAGTCACTTGAGGCCTCATCTCATCTAGTTCCGTTCTCACCAGATAGCAACATCCTGACATGCGGATCGCTTCCCGGTGGGGGCAACGTGTCCGAATGTGAGACGAACCACCTGCTCCCTTATGACGCATGCTGACGCGGAATCGTTTCTCATTCGAGCGAATTAGGCGGCACGCGCTGCGTCGGGCGTGTCTTATCTCACTCTGCGCCATGAATTGGTCACGCCGTGCTGATCCGCGGAGTGTCGTGGGGCACGCCCGATCGAGTCCGGATCGATATCTGAGACAACACCTTTCTCGTTGACTCATCAGGTGCCCCGACTGTCGGAGGTGCTAACAGGTTTTGGGGGTGCGGCCGCATAGGCTGTCCCCGTAGTGAGTTGGTGAACCAGTGAAGGAGCCCTGTGGCCGCCCCGACGCCTCGTAGTACCGAGCTCGACCCGACGTACAACGCCCGCAACCTGCTCGTCCTCGAAGGACTCGAGGCGGTCCGGAAGCGCCCCGGGATGTACATCGGGTCCACGGACAGCCGCGGCCTGATGCACTGCCTGTGGGAGATCATCGACAACGCCGTCGACGAGGCCCTGGCCGGCCACGGCGAGCGGATCGACGTGATCCTCTACAAGGACGGATCCGTCGAGGTGCGCGACCGCGCCCGCGGCATCCCGGTCGACATCGAGCCGAAGACCAAGCTCAGCGGTGTCGAGGTGGTGTTCACCAAACTGCACGCCGGTGGCAAGTTCGGCGGCGGTTCCTACAACGCCTCCGGTGGTCTGCACGGTGTGGGCGCCTCGGTGGTGAACGCGCTGTCCGCGCGGCTGGATGTCGAGGTCGATCGTGGTGGAGTGGTCTGGACCACGTCGTTCCGGCGTGGTGTCGCCGGTGAGTTCGACGCCGAGGGCGCCGCGGCCGGCTTCACGGCGGCCAAGGGTCTGCGCAAGGCCGGGCGCGCGAAGAAGGGCATGACCGGGACCCGGATCAGGTACTGGGCGGACCGGCAGATCTTCACCCGCGACGCGAGCTTCAACTACGACGAGCTGGTCACCCGGGCGCGGCAGACGTCGTTCCTGGTCCCCGGCCTGGAGCTGGTGATCCGCGACGAGCGCGGTGACGAGGTCAGCGAGGAGCACTTCAAGCACGACGGCGGGATCAGCGAGTTCTGCGAGTTCCTGGCCACCGACCAGAAGGTCACCGAGGTGATCCGGCTGACCGGGACCGGTCACTTCACCGAGACCGTGCCGATGCTCGACGACGCCGGCCACATGACGCCGACCGATGTCGAGCGCGATCTCGACGTGGACATCGCGGTGCGCTGGGGCGATGGGTATGAGACTGAGCTGCGCTCGTTCGTGAACATCGTGGCCACCACGAAGGGCGGCACGCACGTGGCCGGCTTTGAGCGGGCGCTGGCCAAGAGCTTCACCAACGCGATGGAGGGCACCCGCCTGCTGAAGAGCGGCGAGGAGCTGATCAAGGACGACGTCCTCGAGGGCATGACCTCGATCGTCACCGTGCGCCTGGCCGAGCCGCAGTTCGACGGCCAGACCAAGGAGGTCCTCGGCACGCCGGCCGCGTCGCGGATCGTGTCCAAGGTCGTGCAGACCGAGCTGGAAGCGTTCCTGACCTCGACCAAGCGTGAGCACAAGGCGCAGGCCCGGGCAGTGCTGGAGAAGGTCGTCGCCGCGTCCCGTACGCGTGTCGCGGCCCGTCAGCACCGCGAGCTCCAACGCCGCAAAACCGCGCTCGAGTCGTCGGCCCTGCCGGCCAAGCTCGCCGACTGCCGCAGCAACGATGTCGACCGTTCCGAGCTCTTCATCGTCGAGGGTGATTCGGCTCTCGGTACGGCGAAGCTCGCACGCAGCTCGGAGTTCCAGGCGCTGCTGCCGATCCGCGGCAAGATCCTGAACGTGCAGAAGGCGTCCGTCGGCGACATGCTGAAGAACGCCGAGTGCGCCGCGATCATCCAGGTGGTCGGCGCCGGTTCGGGACGCAGCTTCGATCTCGACCAGGTCCGCTACGGCAAGATCATCTTCATGGCCGACGCCGACTCCGACGGCGCCCACATCCGCTGCCTGCTGGCCACCCTGTTCTTCCGCTACATGCGTCCGCTGGTCGACGCCGGTCGCGTCTACACCGCCGTACCGCCGCTGCACCGCTTCGAGCTGACCAACCCGAAGAAGGGTCAGGACAAGTACATCTACACCTACAGCGACGCGGAGTACCAGCGGAAGACGGCCGAGCTGATGAAGAAGGGCGTCAAGTGGAAAGAGCCCCCGCAGCGCTACAAGGGTCTCGGTGAAATGGACGCCGACCAGCTGGCCGAAACCACCGTCGACCCCCGGCACCGCACCCTCCGCCGGATGACCGTCGACGACGGCGAAGCCGCCGCCCAGGTCTTCGACCTCCTGATGGGCAACGACGTAGCCCCCCGCAAGGAGTTCATCGTCCAAGGCGCCTACGAACTCGACGAAAGCCGCATCGACGTCTGATGCCCCAGCCCCGGCTGGCCTGCTTCGACCTGGACAACACCCTCATCGACCGCGACGCGGCGTTCCGCTCCGACGGTCGAGAGCTACGACCGGGAGCATCCGTTGTTCACCTACGCCGAAAACGCCGTCCTGGAAGGGCTCTCAGCACTCCGGGACGGAGGTTGGCGGGTCGCGGTCGTCACGAACGGGACAGTCGCGCAGCAAACGCTGAAGCTCGAGCACACCGGGATCGCTGCAGTGGTGGACTACTGCTGTGTCTCCGAAGCGGTCGGTGTGCGCAAGCCGAAGGCGGAGATCTTCGCCATCGCGGCGCAGGAGGCCGGTGCCGCGCTGGACGGGTGGATGGTGGGTGACCACCCGGCGTACGACGTCGCGGGTGGTCAGAATTCTGGGCTCCGAACGATTCTGGTGGGGGATCGCCGTGGCGGACCAGTGGCCGATTACCAGGTGGAGTCGGTGCTGGACGCGTTCAGGATTGTGATCGGGTGATCAGAAAACTGATCACAAGGCCTGGCGGAGTACGGCGTGGGCACCGCGGATGATCGCCTCGCGATTTGCTTCGTAGGTCGGGTCGGTGATGGTCGTCTTGTTGGCTGCGTCGAAGGACAGGACCGGGACGTGGAGATGTCCGGCCGGCATTGAGGGGTCCTTCAGATCGCGTTGCAGGGTGTTGCGGTAGGCAACCTCGTTGGACAGGTAGCCGCCGCCGGCACCCTCGGAGGCGATCGAGCCTTCCGTCGGGCCCAACGGCCGCCGTACCGGCGCGGTCTGACCTGCGGGGATCTCCAGCACCGAGGTGTTCACGCGGGTGCGGAACGGCGTCACGTCGGCTTGAGCCATCCGCGCCATCGGTAGGCTGGAGGTGATCCACTCCGGGCCACTCGGCATGCTCGGCGAGACGACTGGAGCTGCGGCGGTTCCGCCGCCCCACAGGTTGTTGTTGTCGCCGATCGAACTGGTCGACCTCCGACGGCCGTTGAAGACCTCCAGGTCGAAGATGCCCGTCCGCCCCTGACTCGCCGTCATCACCATGTCCGCGTGCTGCGCCCCACCGCGGTAGTGCGGCGCCAGCGCATCCTCGACCATGTTCTGGTCGAAGTCGGTGTAGCGAACCGGGAAGACAACCGCCTGGATCTCGTACGTCGTCCCGTTGACCTCCCAGCGCTGTCCATCCAGCGTCAACGCATTCGCACCAGACGGATTCCCGATCCGGATGTCGGCGTCCAGCGTGAACGGATCGAACCCGGTCACCAGGATCTTCCGTACGCCGGGGGAGAACCGCGTGCTCGTGATCCCGCGAGACGCGTACTCGAGCGACCGGATCAGCTCCGCGCGTTCCGCCGTACCGATCGTGAACCGCGGCTGCCACTGGCGAAGCGTCAGTGCCATCGAGATGCGCGCCCAGTACAAACCGCGGTCGTCGGTGGACGGCAGTGCGTCATCGCCGGAGACCGGGTGCTGAGCGCGGTGCACGGCCGTCCGCCACAGCGCCTCGCCCTGAGTGCGGATCAGCTGCTTGGCGGCCTCGCGGCTCGGCATCCTGCACAGCAACCGGCCGAACAGCTCCACGTGCTTGTCGAACCCGGTCCGCCGCAGGATCTCGGCGGGCACCGAAGGTCCACCGGCGATACCGCGACCGAGGCGTTGCTCCTCGACCGTGCCGGTCACTCCGGTGTCGAGGCAGCCGGTCGCGACCGGTGCCGCGTGCACGACCGGAAGGCCGGACAGGACGCTCGTCAGGGCCAGGGCGCCGACAAGCAGGGACCTGGGAAATGAGCTGGGGCGGAATCTCATAAGGGGTATCTATCAGATCCCGGCGCGGAAGCCGAGAGATCTGCACAAAGACCGGGTATTGCAGACAGTATGCAATGCGCTACCTTCGGAGAGCGGCGTTCGCCCCCGCCGCCCCTTTCCTGAGGAGCATGCCGTGAGCACCACCAGCAGTCGCCGTCGTTTCCTGAGCACTGCCCTGCGCACCGGACTGGTTGTCGGAGCAGGTAGTGCAGTCCTGGTCGCCTGTTCGGAGGCTACGCCCGCCAGTACGCCGGTTGGTGCAGGATCGCCGGTCGCGCCGGCCAACTCTGTTCCCGCCGGATCGATCCCGCCCAGCGCCGACCCAGTCCTCACTGGTGAGCAGGCACTGGCTCGCCTGGTCGCCGGCAACGCCCGCTTCGTCGCCGACCGCGACGAGCGGCTGGACGAAGGCGTGGCCCGGCGGGTCGCGGTCAGCAAGGGACAGCACCCGTTCGCGACCGTGCTCGGCTGTGTCGACTCGCGGGTGCCGATCGAGCTCGTCTTCGACCAGGGACTCGGCGACCTGGTCGTCGTACGCAGCGCTGGTGAAGCCCTCGATCACTCGGTCGTCGGCAGCCTTGAGTTCGGTGTCGCCGAATTGCACACGCCGTTGCTGGTGGTTCTCGGCCACCAACGCTGCGGTGCGCTCGACGCCACCATCAAAGCCATCGACGCCCACCAGCGAACCTCAGAAGCCGGGCAGATCGGCTACCTCGTCGAGACGCTCACTCCCGCCGTACGCCAAGCAGAAGGCAAACCCGGCGACCGCCTAACCAACGCCATCCACGCCAACGTCGACCTGGTCCTCGCCGAACTCCGCAAATCCCCAGTAATCGCCCCCCTGGAAAAGTCCGGCAAGCTCAAACTAGTAGGCGCCTACTACGAACTAGACACCGGCCGCGTATCCCTCACCTAACCGTCCACCCCTCACCCAACCGTGTAGCCCTCACCTAAGCCCCCACCCCGAGCCCGAGCCCCCACCCCGAGCCCGAGCCCCCACCCCGAGCCCGAGCCCCCACTCCGAGCCCGAGCCCGAGCCTCACCCCGAGCCCCCAAAGAGCAGCCCCCCATTCCCCAACACCCCCGCTGCTCTTTGTGCACGAAGCTCATCTTTGGGAACCCACCAACCATGCAGAGCCCCCAAAAGTGACTGGTGGATACACAAAGATGGCTCTCGTGCACAAAG
>NZ_BAAANF010000038.1:0-1946 GCF_039529655.1 Kribbella yunnanensis
CAAAGACACGGCGACGCACCTTTGTGCGCGTGGCGCGTCTTTGTGTACGCATCAGCCATTTCTGCGCCGCTGAAGTGGTTGGTGGATACCCAAAGATGCATCTCGTGCCCAAAGACACGGCGACCCACCTTTGGGTGGGAGGCGGGAGGCGACATTGCGGTGTACGGCGGGGGCGGGGTCCGGGGGTGGGGGCAGGTGATGGCGGTGTCACGGCGGTGAGATGTCGGGGCGGGAGGTTGGGGGTGCCGGCGATTTGCGTCGGTTGGACAGGCGGGAGAGATGGATGACAGCCCTCGGCCAGAGCATCAGTAGGCCGGCTGGTAAGCGTGACTGGGCGGGACTGATCGGGGTCGCCGGCTCGGCGCTGACCTTGCTGATCACGCTGCCGAAGGTGACCGAGGCGGGTGGCTTCGGTTTGTTCGTGAACGACGTCTTGGCGCACGGGTGGACGCTGGTCCTGTTGACCTTGGCTGCCGGTACGGTCCGGACGCTCACGTTGCCGACCTTCCTCAAGACCGGATTCGCCGGCTTCTTCGCAGCGTTCGGCTTGGCGATCCTTGTCGGCAGACCGACGATGAACCGGCTGGAGCGGATGCCGCAGCTCGGTGACGTGGTCGTGATGCCGGTGGTCGAGGAGATCCTCAAGATGTTGCCGGTACTGCTCGTGGCCGGGTTCGCATTGCGCAAGAAGGATGTCCGGCTGTCGGTGGCCGACATCATGTTGCTCGGCGCTTGGTCAGGTGCCGGATTCGCGCTGCACGAGAACGCGTTGTTCGGTCGCGGTGGGATGGATCTCGGCGCCGCGCCGCCGCTGTCCTTGCTGGTTCCTAGTGCCTTGCCGATCCACACCCAGGCCGGTTCGATGCTGGCCGGAGGTCATCTGCTCTGGACAACGCTGATAGCGCTGGGATTCGGCATCACGATGCTGTACCGCAAAGGCCGCTTCACCTGGCTGGCGCTGCCAGTGACGGCAGCGGTGGCGCTTGGTGAACATGCAATCTGCAACGCGTACTCCGATGCGTCGGTCCGGACCCCGGCGAAGGTGGCGCACGTGCTGCTGCTCGGTGGCTGGGCGTCGCTCCTGCTACTCGTTGCCGGTGGCATCTACATCTACCTGGAGTGGCGGCTGATCAGTCGCAAGCGACTGCCGGCTGCGCGCATACCGCAGTGGATCCTGCCTTCGGCGGCTGAACGCGCTCGACGTGGTCAGCTGCTCGGCTTCTGGCAGGTCGGTGTGCACGCATTCAAGAAGACCGGAGCGACCGCATGAACCTGATCAGCCAACTCGGCGATCTACAGCATTGGTACGACGTCCTGAGCGCGATTCTCAACGCGGGTCGCACGGAAGGCAGCGCCGTACAGGATGTTGCCAACGGCGTCGGTGGTGTCACCGCAGCGGGCGGGCTGGCGAGTGCGATGGGATCCACGCCCAACAGCTCGACCGGCACCCCGCCAAGCGTGCCATCGGCCGAGGGGCAGATGGAGTTCAAAGACGCGCACGGATCGGAGATGGGCTACTACCCCGGTACGGCGAGCCATGGCGGATACAGCCACCCGGATGGTCACACGGGTGATGCGTACTACCCAGGCGAACCGATTCCGCCGAGCATCAACCCGAGCTGGCCGCTCTACCTGATCGGCGGACCGACTGTCGAAGGAGTCGCGGGTGTGCTGGGAATCGGCCATCTGGGCGCCCAGGCTCTCGGACTCGGCTTCGATGCGTACCACCTGGGTCACGACCTTCATGACATCGGCCACCAGCTCGGCGAGCCCGGCGGAGGGGAGCATCATGCCGAGTGATGAGCGTGTGATGGCCGTGAGACGCCCTCGAATCAGGCTGGGTGACATGACGATCTACAGAACAACGGCCGCTGCTGTACTCGCGATGATGAACCACCCCGGGTTTGATGCACACCTCCTTCGTTGGGAAGGTGGCATCTATGCCG
>NZ_BAAANF010000039.1:0-22040 GCF_039529655.1 Kribbella yunnanensis
AGACGGTGAGGGGGCGGGCGGTGGGGGGGATGGGGGTGGGGAGGGTGGAGGAGCCGGTGAGGTGGTTGTCGACGCCGTTGGCGCAGGAGCGGCCTTCGGCGATGGCCCAGACGATCAGGGACTGGCCGCGGCCGGCGTCGCCGCAGGCGAAGACGCCTTCGACGGAGGTGTGGTAGTTCTTGTCCCGCTTGACGTTGCCGCGCTCGTCGAGCTCGACGCCGAGCTGCTCGAGGAAGCCTTCGCGCTCCGGGCCGAGGAAGCCCATCGCGAGCAGCACGAGCTGCGCCGGGATGGTCCGCTCCGAGCCTTCGATCTGGTTGAACTTGCCGCCCTCGAACTTCACCTCGACCAGGTTCAGCCCCGCGACGTTGCCGTCGGCATCGGCTTCGAAGTTCACCGTGGAGACGGCGTACACGCGGTCGCCGCCCTCTTCGTGCGCGGAGGCGACCCGGTAGATCATCGGGTACGTCGGCCACGGCTGTCCCGCGGGCCGTTCGTCACCGGGCCGCGGCATGATCTCGAGCTGGGTGACCGAGCGAGCGCCCTGTCGGTGCGCCGTACCGAGGCAGTCGGCCCCGGTGTCACCGCCACCGATGATGACGACGTCCTTGCCGGTGGCAACGATCTGGTCCTCGACGGTCTTGCCGAGCGCGACCCGGTTGGCCTGCGGCAGGTACTCCATCGCCTGGTGGATGCCGCCGAACTCCCGGCCGGGCACCGGCAGGTCACGGGCCGCGGTGGCACCGGTCGCGATCACGACGGCGTCGTACCGCTGCTTGAGCTGGGTCCCGGTGACGTCCACGCCGACGTTGACGCCGGAGCGGAAGACGGTCCCCTCCTCCTTCATCTGCTGGATCCGGCGGTCGACCTGTTCCTTCTCCATCTTGAACTCGGGGATGCCGAACCGCAGCAACCCGCCCGGCGCCTCGGCGCGCTCGTAGACCGCGACCGTGTGACCGGCCCGCGTCAGCTGCTGAGCAACGGACAGCCCGGCCGGGCCGGAACCGACGACCGCGATCGTCTTGCCAGTCAGCCATTCCGGCGGCTGCGGCTGGACGTGCCCGGTCTCCCAGGCCTTGTCGATGATCGCGACCTCGACGTTCTTGATCGTGACCGGGTCCTGGTTGATGCCGAGCACGCACGACGTCTCGCAGGGCGCCGGGCAGAGCCGACCGGTGAACTCCGGGAAGTTGTTCGTGGCGTGCAACCGCTCGATCGCCGACGACCAGTCGTCGCGCCAGACCAGGTCGTTCCACTCCGGGATCAGGTTGCCCAGCGGGCAGCCGCTGTGGCAGAACGGGATCCCGCAGTCCATACAACGGCCGGCCTGCTTGGTGATGATCGGCAGCAGCGCCTTGCCGGGTCCACCGGGGTAGACCTCTTTCCAGTCCTGCAGCCGCTCGGTGACCGGCCGCCGCTCGGCGACCTCACGACCAGTGGTGAGAAAACCCTTGGGGTCAGCCATCAGATGGCCTCCATCATCGCTCGCGTGGTGGCGTCCTCGTCCAGCCCGTCGCGCTCGGCAGCCGCCTTGGCTGCCAGGACGCGGGCGTAGTCGCGGGGCATCACCGTGGTGAACCTGGCGGCGGCAGCGGTCCAGTCGGCGAGCAGCTTGGCCGCCCGTTCCGATCCGGTCTCCTCGTGATGCCGCCGTACCAAGTCCTGCAACAGTTCGGACTCGTCCGCGGTGAGCGGGAGCAGATCCACCAGCTCCGGGTTCACCAGCGACCGGTCCAGGTCGAGCACGTGGGCCACGCCGCCCGACATGCCCGCTGCGAAGTTCCGTCCGGTCGCGCCCAGTACGACGACGCGCCCGCCGGTCATGTATTCGCAGGCGTGGTCGCCGACCGCTTCGACGACCGCGGTGGCTCCGGAGTTCCGGACACAGAACCGTTGTCCGGCGCCACCACTGATGAACAGTTCGCCGGACGTCGCGCCGTACGCGATGACGTTGCCGGCGATGATCTGGTCGGCCGCGTCGAACCGGGCGTGCCGGTCCGGGCGGATGACCACGCGGCCACCGGACAGTCCCTTGCCGACGTAGTCGTTGGCGTCGCCTTCGAGGCGCAGCGTGACACCGCGCGGGACGAAGGCGGCGAACGAGTTGCCGGCCGATCCGGTGAAGGTGAGGTCGATGGTGCCGTCGGCCAGCCCGGCCGCGCGGTACCGCTTGGTGATCTCGTGACCCAGCATGGTCCCGACGGTCCGGTTGACGTTGCGGATCGCGAGCTGCGCCCGGACCGGTTCGCCGTTCTCGAGCGCCGGCTGGCAGATCCGGATCAGCTCGTTGTCCAGGGCCTTGTCGAGGCCGTGGTCCTGCTCGATCACCTGGTGCCGCGAGGCACCCTCGGGCAGCGACGGCACGTGCAGGATCGGCGTCAGGTCGAGACCGTCGGCCTTCCAGTGGTCGACCGCGCGCTTGATGTCGAGCACCTCGGCGTGACCGATCGCCTCGTCCAGGGTCCGGAAACCGAGCTCCGCAAGGTACTCGCGGACTTCCTCGGCGATGAATTCGAAGAAGTTCACCACGAACTCCGGCTTCCCCGAGAAGCGCTCCCGCAGTACCGGGTTCTGGGTGGCGACGCCGACCGGGCACGTGTCGAGGTGGCAGACGCGCATCATGATGCAGCCCGACACCACCAGCGGAGCGCTGGCGAACCCGTACTCCTCCGCTCCCAGCAGGGCCGCGATGATCACGTCCCGGCCGGTCTTCAGCTGACCATCGGTCTGTACGACGATCCGGTCGCGCAGCCCGTTGAGCAGCAGCGTCTGCTGGGTCTCGGCCAGGCCGAGTTCCCACGGACCACCCGCGTGCTTGAGCGAGGTCAGCGGTGCCGCACCGGTACCGCCGTCGTGCCCGGAGATCAGTACGACGTCCGCGTGCGCCTTGGAGACGCCGGCCGCGATCGTGCCGACGCCGACCTCGGAGACCAGCTTCACGTGGATGCGGGCCTGCGGGTTGGCGTTCTTCAGGTCGTGGATCAGCTGCGCGAGATCCTCGATCGAGTAGATGTCGTGGTGCGGGGGCGGCGAGATCAGGCCGACGCCGGGCGTCGAGTGCCGGGTGCTCGCGACCCACGGGTACACCTTGTTCCCGGGGAGCTGACCACCCTCACCGGGCTTGGCGCCCTGCGCCATCTTGATCTGGATGTCGTCGGAGTTCGTCAGGTACTCCGACGTGACGCCGAACCGTCCGGAGGCGACCTGCTTGATCGAGCTGCGCCGGGCGGGATCGTGCAGACGCTCGGAGTCCTCGCCACCTTCACCGGTGTTCGACTTGGCGCCGAGCTGGTTCATCGCGATCGCGAGCGTGGTGTGCGCCTCGGCGCTGATCGAGCCGTAGCTCATCGCACCGGTGGAGAACCGCTTGACGATCTCGCTGACCGGCTCGACCTCGTCGATCGAGATCGGCTCGCGATCCTTGAACGCGAACAACCCCCGCAGCGTCATCAGCCGCTCGGACTGCTCATCGACACCGGCGGTGTACTGCTTGAAGATGTCGTACCGCCCGCTCCGGGTGCTGTGCTGCAACCGGAACACGGTCTCGGGGTCGAACAGGTGCGGCTCGCCTTCACGCCGCCACTGGTACTCGCCGCCGACCTCGAGCTTGCGGTGCGCGGTCAGGATGCCGTCGGCCGGGTACGCCTTCAGGTGGCGCTGCCGGACCTCCTCGGCGATCGTGTCCAGGCCGATGCCGCCGAGCTTCGACGACGTACCGGTGAAGTACTGCTCGACCAGCTCCGGCGACAGCCCGTTGGCCTCGAAGATCTGGGCACCCGTGTACGACGCGACCGTCGACACACCCATCTTCGACATCACCTTGAGGACGCCCTTGCCGAGCGACTTCACCACGTTGCGGACGGCCTGCTCGGGCTCGATCCCCGGCAGGTAGGTGCCGCGACGGCAGAGGTCCTCGACGGACTCGAGTGCGAGGTACGGGTTGACCGCAGCCGCGCCGTACCCCATCAGCAGCGCGACGTGGTGGACCTCGCGCACATCTCCCGCTTCGACGACCACACCGACCTGGGTGCGGGTCTTCTTCCGGACCAGGTGGTGGTGCACCGCGGCGGTCAGCAACAGCGACGGGATCGGAGCGCTGTCGGCGTTCGAGTGCCGGTCGGACAGTACGACGATGCGCGCGCCCTCCTGGATCGCCGCGTCGGCCTCGGCGCAGATCTCGTCGAGCCGTGCCTTGAGCCCCTCCCCGCCACCTTCGACGTCGTACACACCGCGCAGCACCGTGGTGGCCAGGCCGGGCATGTCGCCGTCGAGGTTGATGTGGCGGATCTTCGCGAGCTCGTCGTTGGTGATCACCGGGAACGGCAGCACCAGCTGACGGCACGACGACGGGCCTGGGCTCAGCAGGTTGGACTCCGGGCCGAGGCTGGACGACAGCGAGGTGACGAGCTCCTCGCGGATCGCGTCCAGCGGCGGGTTGGTGACCTGGGCGAACAGCTGCGCGAAGTAGTCGAACAGCGACCGGGACCGGTCGCTGAGCATCGCCATCGGCGTGTCCGTGCCCATCGAGCCGATCGGCTCGGTGCCGGCCTTGGCCATCGGGGTGAGGATGACGCGCAGCTCTTCCTCGGTGTACCCGAAGACCTGCTGGCGCCGCGTCACCGACGCGTGGCTGTGCACGACGTGCTCACGCTCGTGCAGGTCCTCGAACCGGATCAGCCCGCCGTGCAGCCATTCGTCGTACGGGAGCTCGTTGGCGAGGGCGTTCTTCACCTCGGCGTCGGTGACGATCCGGTGCGCCTCGACGTCGACGAGGAAGATCCGGCCCGGCTCGAGCCGGCCCTTCTCGGTCACCGTCGCCGGGTCGATGTCCAGGACACCGGCCTCGGAAGCCAGTACGACGAGGCCGTCCTCGGTCACCCAGTACCGCGAGGGGCGCAGGCCGTTGCGGTCGAGCACCGCACCGACCTTGGTGCCGTCCGAGAACACGACCGAGGCCGGTCCGTCCCAGGGCTCCATCATGGTCGAGTGGAACTCGTAGAACGCGCGCCGCTTCGGATCCATCGTGGCGGCGTTCTCCCACGCCTCCGGGATCATCATCAGCATCGCGTGCGGCAGCGAACGACCACCGAGGTGCAGCAACTCGAGCACCTCGTCGAACGACGCCGAGTCCGAAGCACCCGGCGTACAGATCGGGTAGAGCTGTTCGAGGTCGCCGGGGATCACTTCGCTGGAGAGCAGTGCCTCGCGGGCGCGCATCCAGTTCCGGTTGCCCTGGACGGTGTTGATCTCACCGTTGTGGGCGATGTACCGGTACGGGTGGGCCAGCGGCCAGGACGGGAACGTGTTGGTGGAGAACCGGCTGTGTACGACGCCGATCGCCGAAGCGAGGTCGGGGTCCGTCAGCTCGGGGAAGAACTTGTCCAGCTGGTCGGTGGTCAGCATCCCCTTGTAGGTGATGGTCCGGCCGGACAACGACGGGAAGTAGGTCTCGGTCTCCTTCTCGGCCCGCTTCCGCAGCCGGAACGCCATCCGCTCCAGCGCCAGACCCAGCACCCGCCCCGCACTCGCAGCCACGAACAGCTGCTTGAACGTCGGCATCACCGAACGCGCCGTACTGCCGAGCAGCTCCGGCGTGGTCGGCACATCGCGCCAGCCCAGCACCGTCAGGTTCTCCTCGGCCGCCAGCTCCTCGATCCGCGCGATCGCCTTCGCGGCATCGTCGGCATCGGCCGGCAGGAACGCGATCCCGGTCGCGTAAGCACGCGCGACCGGCAACTCGAAGTCGCACACCTTGCGATAGAACGCATCCGGCACCTGGATCAGAATGCCGGCGCCGTCGCCGGAATCCGGTTCCGCACCGGAGGCACCACGGTGCTCGAGGTTGCGCAGGGCGGTCAAAGCCTTCGCCACGATGTCGTGACTGGGTTCACCGGTCAGAGTCGCAACAAACGCAACGCCACACGCATCGTGCTCATGGCGTCCGTCGTACAAACCCTCACTCGGGAAGGGGGCGCGACCAAACATTCAGGGGCTCCCGTCGTCCTACGGTCAACAACTGGCCGCGGGACAACATTGGCCCAAGCCGGGTGTCCCGAGACTACCTCATGACGCCCGACAGGTGGACAGACATTCCACCGTCACACGCCTTTCACTTTCCACAGTCACGCCCAGTAAGCAAGCGCTCACTCCGTGACCCATCATCCCCGATGAGCCCGCCCAGTGGTAATTCTGCACGTGTGCCTTGGCAGCCGGACAGCACCTGGAGCCCACTGACCCCGGGCTCCGGCATCTCCAACGGCGGAGTCTGGCGCACCTCCGACGGACTTGTCGTGAAGCGACTCCTGCCCGGTGCCGAGAACCCGGCGCACTACACCTACTGGCGGCGCCAGGCCGAGGTCGCCGCCAGCCGCCTCCTCGAAACAACTACCGGGCTGCGCGCGCCACGCTGCGTCCGGGTCGAGCACGATCCGGACGGCATCACGCTGTGGACCGAAGCGATCGACGGCGGTGCGGTCGAGGTGATTGATGCGGCCGCGGCGCTTGGGCGGTTCAATGCGAACGAGCTGAAGCCTGCGGACTGGTTCGCTCGGCAGGTGCTGCGTGATCGGTTGGCCAACGACGAGCGGCGCGGTGGTTGGGTCGCGCTGGAGAGTGCAGCGGTCGTTCCGGAGCCGGTACGGCGTTCTGGCGCGCGACTGTGGAGTCGGCGGCACGCGGTGCTGGCCGAGCTCGATCGGCTGCCGCAGACGCTCGTGCACGGCGACTTCCATCCGCTGAACCTGTTGGGGCGCGACGGCGACGTGGTGATCGCGACGGACTGGGAGCAGTTCGGGATCGGCCCGGTGGGATTCGACCTCGGGTATCTGCTGCTGTCCACGGACCATCCGCTGGAGAAGCTGGTGGCTGCGTATCGGGTGGGTGATGCTGAGGTGGTTCGGCGGGGCACGGTCCTGACGGCTGCGGTGACGGCGGTTGCGCGAGCGGCTTGGTCGTTGGGGCAGCCGGAGCCTGGTGATCACGTCGAGCGGCTTGTGCGGCTGGCGGATGTCGTTGCTGAGGCTGTGGAGGGCTGATGGTGATTGATGTTCGGGTGTTTGGGGCTGTGCGGGTGGTGGTTGATGGGGTGCCGGCTGAGTTGCGGGGGTGGCGGCTTCGGACGGTGGTGGCGGTGTTGGCGTTGTCGGCGGGTGAGCAGGTTTCGGTTGAGGCGTTGGCTGAGCGGGTTTGGGGGGCTGAGCTGCCGGAGCGGGTGCCGCAGAGCGTGCATACGTTGATTGCGCGGTTGCGGAGTGCGGTGGGGGCTGACGTGGTGCGGACTGCGGCTGGCGGGTATGTGCTGGCGGTTCCGGCGGAACAGGTCGACGTACTGCGGTTTGAGCGGTTGCTGCGGGATGGGGATGACGCTGGGGCGTTGCGGGTGTGGACTGGGCAGCCGTTTGTGGATGCGCGGTCGGAGTGGCTGACGTCGACTGTGGTGCCGCGGTTGGAGGAGTTGCGGCTGGCTGCGGTTGAGCGGCGGGCGGATGCGGTGGAGCCGAGTAGTGGGTTACTGGCGGAGTTGCGGGAGTTGGCGGCTCAGCATCCGCTTCGGGAGTCGTTGTGGATCCGGCTGCTGCGCGGGCTGGCTCGGAGTGGGCGGTCGGCGGAGGCGCTTGGGCTGTACGACGTGGTGCGGGCGCGGATCGCGGATGAGCTGGGTGTCGGGGTCGGTGCTGAGTTGCGAGCGCTGCATGCGGAGTTGCTCGGGAGCGACGCCAAGCTGCATGGGTCCGGAGAGATCGAGCCGGGGACGCCACGGTCGTTGCCGGTTGAGGTGCCGGGGTTTGTCGGCCGGGAGGGGGAACTAGCGGCGCTCACTGGGGCAGGTGCGCTTGCCGCGATCGATGGGATGGCGGGGGTCGGGAAGACTGCGCTGGCTGTGCACGTGGCACATCGGCTCGCGGCGCGTTATCCCGATGGGCAGGTGTTCATCGACTTGCACGGGCACACCGACGGGGTGGCCGCCGTACCACCCGGTGAGGTTCTGGGGCGACTGCTGCAGGCGTTTGGGGTACCGCTTGAGCGGACGCCGGAGAACGTGGATGACCGCGCCGGTCTGCTGCGGAGCGTGCTCGCGGGCCGCCGAGTGTTGATTGTGCTCGACAACGCGTCTGGTGAGGATCAGGTGCGTCCGTTGCTCCCCGGTACGGCGGGCTGCGGCGTACTCGTCACGAGTCGGCACAGGTTGTCGGGACTCGACCTGGACGTGACCGTCTCCCTCGACACGCTGTCGCAGTCCGATGCGGTCGAGCTGTTCACCCGGGTGGTCGGAAGGGACCGCGTCGCGACGACAGCACCCGGCGTACTGGCTGAGGTTGTCGAGCAGTGCGGGCGGTTGCCGTTGGCGATCCGCATCTCGGCGGCGCGGTTGCGGACCCATGCTTCCTGGCGCCCGGAGGACCTGCTCGAGCGGTTGCAAGAGCATCGGCTGTCGGAGCTGGCGTCGGGTCCGCGCAGTGTGGCTGCTGCGATCGGGTTGTCCTATCGCGAACTGGACGCGCCGCTTCGGCGGGCATATCGCCTGCTGGGGCTGCACCCGGGCGGCGACTTCGGTACGGCGTCTGCCGCCGCGTTGCTGGATTCCGCCGACGCGGGCCGGTGCCTGGAGCGGTTGCTGGAGGTCCACCTGCTCCACGAACCCTCCCCCGGTCGCTATCAGTTCCACGACCTCGTCCGGGAGCACGCCATCAGGGTCGGCAGCGAAGACAAAGACCGGCGTACTGCGTTGGCTCGGTTGGTGGCGTACTACTGCCAGGGCGCATCCGAGGCCGCCGCGCAGCTCTATCCGCAGGTCGCAGAGGTGTCGCACGGGCTGGCACCAATCATCGGTACGGCGGAGGCTGCGCAGGCGTGGCTGCAGGCGGAGCTCCCCACGCTCCTGCAGTTGCCGACCGAGGCCGAGTGCACTGTGCACCTGTCCGGCAGCCTGTACCTGTATCTGCGCACACTCGGCCGGTCGACAGCACTCGAAGACCTGCACCGGCGCGCGCTCGCGGTCACCAAGGACTCCGAGACCAGAACCGACTTACTGCTCAGACTTGGTGAGTGCCTGCGGCTCCAGGGGTCGTATGCCGCCGCGACCGCCGCCTTCGACGAAGCCTTGGCCGGCGCCGGGGACTACAGCCAAGGCGAAGCACAGGCCAGGCGGGGTCTAGGCATCGTGCTCGCACTGCGAGACCGCAACGACGCGGCGCTGGCCGAGCTGGAGATCGCACTCCGGCTCGCCTGGGCCTCTGGTGATCGTGACTGTCAGCTGGACGTGCTGAACGCCATCGGGTGGATCCATACCAAGCGCGGAGACACCACCGCTGCTCTCGATTACACGCAACAGGCTCTCGCGATCGCACAGTCGGTCGGGCATCGCATGGTCGGCAAACTACTCGCCGGGATCGCCCACGACCACCTACTGCTCGGGAAGCCGCACGTGGCGCTCGAGTTCTATGAGGAGGCGCTGGAGCACGCGCGAGCCCGCGGCAACCGCCACAACGAGCTCCGGTCGGTGGACGGGATGGCCGAGGTGTACCGGCAGCTCGGCGACCTCACGCGAGCTATGGCTTATCGAGAGCAGAGCATGGCGCTGGCCACTGAGCTGGATTCGCGGAACTGGCAGTTGGAGGCTCACCAGGGTCTCGGCCGGCTTCAGCTGGCACTGGGTGACGCAGACGCTGCGGTGGTGGCGCACGAGCGGGCACTGGAGTTGGCGACCGCCCTCTACCAGCCGGTCGACCAGGCGCGCGCTCACGACGGTCGCGCCGACGCGTACGCCGTACTGGGTCGGTATCACGAGGCTCGGCACGGTTGGCAGCATGCGCTCGCGATTCTCCAAGCAGTCGGGGTGGAGACGACCGACGAGCCGGAGACCGGCGTACTGGCGTTGCAGGCGAAGCTTGGTTATGTCATCGAAGAGGCTTCCAACCAGGCGCTGTAGAACGCTTGGTAGCTGTCGAAGCGGGTGGTGACGGCCTTCTCGAGTACGGCGTACTGGGCGTTCGAGCCGCGGAAAGCCATGCGGTCCAGGGTGCCGTCGGACAGCAGCACGAGAGCGGTGCGGGCCATCACGAACGCGGTCGTGTGGTCGTCGATCTCGGCGCCGAGGGTGAGTTGTTCAGGGGCCATGAAACGGGTGGAGCCGAACATCCGGCCCATGTCGTTGCTGTAGGCACCTGGTCGGTAGTCGTCGAGGTCCATCACGGTCAGCTGCTGGGTGTCGAAGTCGTAGAGCAGCGAGCCGTCGTAGAAGTCGCCTTCGACCCAACCGGCTGAGCTGAGGACGTCGTGCAGGTCGTAGAGTTGGTCCAGCGCCTCGGAGATCTCGTCGGCGGACAGGGCATGGAAGCGCTCGAGCTGGGTGCCGAGGTGCTCGCCGTCACGCCAGTCGTAGACGAGCACCGGACCCCACGGCGACTCGATCAGACCGTGGTACGCCGGGAGGAGTTCGTGCTCGACGGATTCCGCCAGAACGGCCGCGCGGCGGAGGAGTTCCTGACGCTGCGGCGGGGCCAGGAACGGTTCGAGGTCGGCCGAGTCGCCGGCGGTCTTCACGAAGTACCGCCGGCCGTCGACAGTCACGCCGTACGAGATGTTGCCGGAGTCCTGGGCGTCGAAGACGGCGAAGATCTCGCCGATCGTCTGCAGATAGATGGCCGGTGGCTCGTCGATCTTCGCGGGGAACACCCGCTGACGTTAGCCGATTCCTGGGCCGACGAGGGAACCGACGAAGTACGTGAGCGCCGCGGCCGCGCCGCCGAGGATCAGTTGGCGGAGGCCTGAGTACCACCACGAGCGGCTGGTGACGCGCGAGACAACGGCACCGGCGGCGAAGAGTGCGGTGAGGCTCATGATCAGGGCCGGTACGACGTTGGTCGCGCCGAGGAGGTACGGGAGGAGCGGGATGAAGGCTCCGATCGCGAAACACACGAACGACGAGCCGGCCGCGACGAGCGGGTTCGGGAGGTCGTTGCGGTCGATGCCGAGTTCCTCGCGGACGTGCTCGTCGAGGGCCTGGTCGGGGTCGGTGTGGAACTGCTTGGCGACCTTCTCGGCGAGATCGGGGTCGAGACCCTTGGCGCGGTAGGTCTCGGCGAGCTCGATCTCTTCGTCGATCGGGTGCCGGGCGATCTCCAGACGCTCGACCTCGATCTCCGCGCGGGCGAGCTCACGCTGCGAGGCGACCGAGGTGTACTCCCCCGCCGCCATCGAGAACGCGCCCGCTGCCAGCCCCGCCAGACCGGCGAGCACGATGAACTTGGAGCCGGACTGGGTGCCGCCGTCCATCCCGGCGATCAGCGCGAAGTTGGAGACGAGCCCGTCCATCGCGCCGAACACGGCCGGCCTGAGCCAGCCGCCATTCACATCCCGGTGCTTGTGGTCACCGTGATGCTCCGCCGAAACCTGCGCTCCGTCAGTCACGCTTCCCATCATCCGGTACGACGGCTGTGCTATCGGGCGTCGACTCCCCGGCGGAGGTCGTGTCCTGAGTCGGCTCTGCCGCGGCGACGTCCGTCGGCTCGGCGGTCGCCGGAGCGGCATCCGCCGGCTCGATGGTCGGCTGGCCAGCGGCTGGGCCGGTGGAGATGTCTTCTTGGCCGGGGTGCTTGCGGAAGCTGATGACCAGGGCGGCCACGGCGAGGACGAAGAGGATGATCGACGTCCAGACGTTCAGGCGGAGGCCCAGGAAGTGGTTGACGGTGTCGATGCGCATGTTCTCGATCCAGGCGCGGCCGGCGCAGTAGGCGGCGACGTACAGGAAGAATGCGCGGCCGTGACCGAGGGTGACGCGGCGGCCGAGGAAGATGATCAGGGCCATCACGCCGAGGTTCCAGACGGCTTCGTACAGGAACGTGGGGTGGAAGGTGGCGAACTCGGCGAAGCCGTCGGGGCGGTGCGCCGGGTCGATCTCGAGACCCCAGGGGCGGGTGGTCGGCTTGCCGAAGAGTTCCTGGTTGAAGTAGTTGCCGAAGCGGCCGAAGATCTGGGCCAGGGCGACGCCGGGGGCGACCGCGTCCAGGACCGGCAGGAACGGGACCTTCGCGCGGCGGCAGGCCAGGTAGGCGCCGAGGACGCCGAAGCCGACCGCGCCCCAGATGCCGAGGCCGCCGTGCCAGATCTTCAGGGCGTCGATCGGGTGCCGGCCTTCGCCGAAGTACAGCTCGGCGTCGGTGGCGACGTGGTAGATCCGGGCGCCGACCAGGCCGAACGGGATCGCCCAGAACATGATGTCGGACAGCACCGTCGGCGAACCGCCGCGAGCGACCCAGCGCCGGCGGGTCAGCCAGTAGCCGGCGAAGATCCCGGCCAGGATGCACAGCGCGTAGGCACGGATCGGCAGGCCGAGGACATGCCAGACACCCTGGCTGGGACTGGGAATGAACGCCGGCACGATCACGGCGGGGATCAGACTAGACATGGCATCCGGAACGCTACTCGACGGCCCAGCCCAGCGGCCAGGAACCCAGGGTCACGATTCGTGCGCGGACCGCGGTTCAACTGGCTGCCTTCGCCGCGTCGTCGACCGCCTTCTGCAGGCCCTCCGGCGTCAGATCCTTCGTCTCCAGCTTCTTGCCGTTGACGAAGACCGTCGGCGTACCGGTGACACCACGCGCGTCCGCCGCCTTGCCGACCGACTCGACCCAGCCGGCGTAGGTGTTGTTCTGGACCGCCTGCAGGAACTTCGCGTCGCCGATCCCGAGCTGCTTGCCCAGCTCGATCAGCTGATCATTCGTCCAGGACTTGCTGAAGTCGCCGTACATCTCGTCGGCGTACGTCAGGGCCTTCCCGTTCGCCGCCGCAGCCGCGAACGCGTTCGCCAACCGTGGCGAGGCATCCGGGTTCACGAAAGCCAACGGCCAGTACGTGAGAGTCGCCGTACCGTCCGCGACGAGCTTGTCGACCGTTGCCCCGGTCATCTCCTCGAACTCCGCGCAGTGCGGGCACCGGAAGTCCAGGTACAGATCGATCTGCGCCTTCGCACCGGCCTTGCCGACCGTGACACCCTTGCCGTCCTGGCCCGGCCCGGTGATGACGGCCGGTTCGGAGCGCGGCTGGTCGCCGGCCTCGACCTTGGAGTGACCCCGCAGGTACTGGAACCCGACACCGGCCAGCAGGGCCAGCACCAGGACGATCACCACGACGACGCCGGGCGGGACCCGCTTCTTCTGCTCCAGCAGCGGATTGGTGTTGCTCACGGTGCGGTGTCTCCTGTCGTGGTGTTCGGATCGGATTCGAGGGCGAACCTGCTCGACGGCCGGAAGCACAGCCAGATCGCCAGCAGCAGCAGACCGACGTCGCGGAGGATCTCCTCGAGGTACTTCGTCTCGCCGGGATCGACCCGTCCGCCGCCGCCGAAGCAGCCGCAGTCGATGGCGAGGCCGCGGGCCCAGGCAGAGGCAACCGCGGCGATGAACACGACCATGAAAGCACCCGCGGCGGCCGCGGTGTGCCGGACACCGAAACCGAGGATCAACAGCAACCCGATCGCGATCTCCAGGAACGGCAGTCCCCAGCCGACCGGATCGGCGAGGCCGAGCGGCAGGATCTCGTAGGCGCGGACGGCCTGCGCGGCGGTCTCCGGATCGGACACCTTCAGCGCCCCTGCCACCAGCATCACGCCGCCGAGCACCAGGCGCGCCACCAAGGACACCCAGAGCTTCACTGGTTGGTCTCGACCAGCTTCGCGAAGTCGTGCGCCATGTCACCGATCGCCGCGTTCGACATCCAGAGCACGGTGGCCTTGTCGTTCTTGCCGAAACCCAGCACCTGCGCGCCGTGACCGACCTCGTAGCCACCCGACGGCAGCTTCTTCATCCCCTCGACCGGTACGCCGACCGCCTGCGCGATGTCCTTGATCGACGGCAACGTGCCGGTCAGCCCGACGAAGGCCGGGTCGAAGCGATCCAGGTACTTGCGGATCACCGGCCCGGTGTCCCGGGACGGGTCGGTGGTGATGAACAGCACCTGCACCTGCTTGCGGACCGACTCGTCGAGTTTGGTCAGCGCGGAGGCGACATCGGCCATCACCGTCGGGCACACGTCCGGGCAGTTCGTGTACCCGAAGAAGATCAGCGTGACCGGCTTCTTGGTCGAGGTGACCAGGTTGAACGGGTTCCCGCCGGTGTCGGTCAGCGTGGCCGCGGGCAACTTGTACGGCTGGTCGAGCGTCGCCCCGCGCATCCCGTTCGGGTCCTGGGTGGTGCGAATGATCGCACCACCCGGGTTGTCCGGCTTCTCCTGCTGACCGCCGCAGCCCGCGAGGGCCAGCAGCCCCACCGCGGCTAGCAGAAGCGCCGCGTTCCTGGTTCGACTCACGGCAGGCTCAACGTCCGGCCGCCGCTGACGGTTCCCGGCGAACGCCCTCGGCCAGGCTCTCCGTGAGGGATCGCACACCGGCCGGGCCTTCACCGTCGAGGAGCCGCTTCACGAACGCCGATCCGACGATGACCGCATCGGTGAACGCACCGATCGCCGCCGCCTGCTCCGCGTTCGAGACGCCGATCCCGACCCCGACCGGCAACCCGGTCGCCGCCTTGGTCCGGGCCACCAACGGTGCCGCCAGATCCGAGGCGGTTTCCCGTACGCCGGTCACGCCCATCACCGCGGTCGCGTAGACGAACCCGCGGCACGCGGCCGTGGTCAGCCGGATCCGCTCGTCGGTCGACGACGGCGAGACCAGGAACACCTTGTCCAGCTCGTTCTTGTCGGCGGCCGCGATCCACTCCGCGGCCTCCTCCGGGATCAGGTCGGGCGTGATCAAGCCCGCTCCCCCGACACCGGCGAAGTCCACGGCCCACCGATCGACGCCGTACCGCTCGATGGGGTTCCAGTACGTCATCACGAGCACCGGTACGTCGGAGTACGCGGCGACTGCCTCGACTGTGCGGAGCAGGTCCTTGACGCGGAATCCACCGGCCAGCGCGGCTTCGGCGGCCCGCTGGATCGCGGGACCGTCCATCACCGGGTCGCTGTACGGCAGACCGATCTCGAGTACGTCGACACCACCGTCGACCAGCGCCTTGATCGCATCCACGCCACCGTCGTACGACGGGTAGCCGGCCGGCAGGTAGCCGACCAGGCCTGCACGGCCTTCGTCGTTCGCCTTCCGGATCGCGGCGCCGGCCTTGCCCAGGGCAACCATTTCACTCATGGCCGGTCTCCCCATCGATCAGCCCGAACCACGAGCTCGCGGTGTCCATGTCCTTGTCGCCACGACCGGACAGGTTCACCAGGATGGTGGCGTCCGGGCCGAGCTCCTTCGCGATCTCCAGCGCACCGGCAACCGCGTGCGCCGACTCGATGGCCGGGATGATGCCCTCGGTCCGCGACAGCAGCTTGAACGCCTCCATCGCGTCCGCATCACTCACCGGCCGGTACGACGCCCGCTTCGTCTCCGCGAGCCACGAGTGCTCCGGACCGACACCGGGATAGTCCAGCCCGGCCGAGATCGAGTGCGACTCGATCGTCTGACCGTCCTCGTCCTGCAACAGGAACGACCGCGCACCATGCAGTACGCCGACCTGCCCGGCCGAGATCGTGGCCGCGTGCCGGCCCGTCTCGAACCCGTCACCGCCCGGCTCGATGCCGTACAGCTTCACGTCGGCGTCCGGGATGAACGCGGCGAACAGGCCGATCGCGTTCGAGCCACCGCCGACCGACGCGACCGCGGCATCGGGGAGCTTGCCGAGCAGTTCGAGCGACTGGGCGCGAGCCTCGTCACCGATACCGCGGACGAAGTCGCGCACCATCGCCGGGAACGGGTGCGCGCCGGCCGCCGTACCCAGCAGGTAGTGGGTCTTGTCGACGCTGGCGACCCAGTCACGCAGCGCCTCGTTGATCGCGTCCTTCAGCGTCCGGCTGCCGCTCGTCACCGGGATCACCTCGGCGCCGAGCAGCTTCATCCGGGCCACGTTCAGCGCCTGGCGCTGGGTGTCGACCTCGCCCATGTAGACCACGCACTCGAGGTCCAGGTAGGCGCAGGCCGTCGCAGTGGCGACACCGTGCTGACCGGCGCCGGTCTCCGCGATCACGCGCGGCTTGCCCATCCGCTTGGTCAGCAACGCCTGCCCGAGCGCGTTGCGGACCTTGTGCGCACCGGTGTGGTTGAGGTCCTCGCGCTTCAGCAGGATGCGCGCCCCGGCCACGTCGGACAGCCGGGTCGCGTCGTACAGCAAACTCGGGACGCCGGCCCACTCGCGCAGCATCCGGTCGAACTCACCGGTGAACTCCGGGTCGGCCATGGCGCTCTTCCAGGCCTGCGTGAGCTCGTCGAGCGGCGCGATCAGCGCCTCCGGCATGAACCGGCCGCCGAAACGGCCGAAGTGCCCGAGCTGGTCGGGCAGCACAGTACTCATCCGACAAAACCTTCCAATCCCGGCCCAAGGCGCGGGAGAGTTGCTGTCCCACGCCGTTTGGACCGGCAGGGAAGGGCTAGTGCCGCTGCTGGATGGCTGGGTGCGATCCGGCGGCGACGAGGTCGGCGACCGAGGCGCGAGGATCGCGGCCGGTCACCAGAGTTTCACCGACGAGGACGACATCGGCCCCGGCGCGCGCGAACTCGATTACATCATGCGGACCCCGGACACCGGACTCCGCCACCCGGACCAGGTTGGACGGGATGGTCGGCGCGATCCGGGCGAACGTGGACCGGTCGACCTCGAGGGTCTTCAGGTTCCGGTTGTTCACGCCGATCAGCTGAGCGCCGGCGTCCACCGCACGCCGGGTCTCCTCCTCGTCGTGCACCTCGACCAGCGGGCACAGCCCAATCGAGTGCGCCCGCTCGATCAGCGAGACCAGCGCCTCCTGCTCGAGCGCGGCGACGATCAGCAGCGCCATGTCGGCACCGGCCGCCCGCGCCTCCCACAGCTGGTACGAGGAGACGATGAAGTCCTTGCACAGCACCGGTACGTCGACCCGGCCGCGCACCGCGCGCAGGTCGTCCAGGCTGCCGTTGAACCGGCGCTGCTCGGTCAGGACCGAAATCGCCGAGGCGCCACCGGCCTCGTACTCCCCCGACAGTGCGGCCGGGTCGGTGATCTCGGCCAGCTCACCCTTGGAAGGGCTGGACCGCTTCACCTCGGCGATCACCGCGATCCCGTCGCCGCGGAACACCGGCATCGGGTCCTTGGCGTCGGGCTTGCGCTGCGCCTCCAGCTTGAGGTCGTCCAGGCTGACTTGAGCCTGGCGCTCCGCGAGGTCCTCGCGAACCCCGGCGAGAATGTCGTCAAGCACAGTCATGGTCTGTCCGCCCTTCAGTGGTCGTCGGCGGGGACGCCGAAGCCCAGCAGTTGCAGCACCTTGCCGGCCAGTGCACCCAGCACGACGATCCCGACCGAGATCCAGAACAGCAGCCAGTTCGGTCCGAGCACCATCGCGATGCCACCGACGGTGAACCCGACCAGGATGATCGCCACCGCGGTCCAGGCTGCCGTGCTGTTGCCGTGCGCGTCGTGGGGAGCCTCGTCGCTCACCCGGGTCACCGCTTGATCGGCAGTCGTATTGTCCATGGTTGCCGCCACTCCTCGTCGTCGTCCTGTCCTATTGTGGCGGTTGCCCGCCGCGATCAGAGAGTCGGGTCCTGTCCCGCGTCGATCGCCTTCCATTGATCGGCCCCCTGGTCCGGCTGCTTGCCGGTGGCCGGTGCCCGCTCATACCGATCGGTAGGGCGTTTCCAGCGGTGTGCGGTGAGGACGGCGACCAGACCGGCGAGCAGCAGTGCCACTCCCCCGGCCAGCGCGAGCCACGGAGCCGGTCCGGTGCTCAGCACCACGTTGTCGGTGACCACCTGACTGAGCTCGGGCCGCAGCCGGCTGAGCTCGGTCGTCCCCGGCCGCACCTGCAGTCCGACGCCGATCGCCGCTGCGCCCAGCACTGCGATCAGTACGCCGAGGACGCGGCGGAGCGCCGTACCGGCGAGCTTGGTGACCACGAGGGCAACCAGGCCGGCCAGAGCCAGCGTCACAGGCGCTCTGGTGACGCTGTAACCGTTGAAGTCGACCACCGGCCGCCCAGAGCCCGGATCGGCCGTCACCCACGTCAGATAGGCAGACAGAGCCAGTAGAGCCAATGCGCCGAGGGTGAGAAGATCCGCGAGTCGCTGTGGGCGCATCGTCTAGACCTCGGTGAACGTTCCTGCGACGGCGATCGCGTTCAGAACCGCTGCTGCCTTGGTGCGGCACTCCGCGTCCTCGGATGCCGGGTCGGAGTCGGCCACGATGCCGGCACCGGCCTGCACGTACGCCGTCGAGCCGCGCAATACGGCGGTCCGGATGGCGATCGCGGTGTCCGCGTCACCGGCGAAGTCGAGGTAGCCGACCACACCGCCGTACACACCGCGGCGGGTCATCTCGAGCTTGTCGATGATCTCCATCGCGCGCGGCTTCGGGGCACCCGACAAGGTGCCGGCCGGGAAGGTCGCGGTGAGCGCGTCGAACGCGGTCTTGCCGGCCGCGAGCTGGCCGGTGACGGTCGACTCCAGGTGCATGACGTGGCTGTAGCGCCGTACATCCATGAAGTCGATGACCTCGACCGTGCCGGGCACGCAGACCTTGCCGACGTCGTTGCGGCCGAGGTCGACCAGCATCAGGTGCTCGGCGCGCTCCTTGGCGTCGGCGCGCAGCTCCTCTTCGAGAGCGTGGTCCTCCTCCGGCGTCGCACCGCGACGACGGGTGCCCGCGATCGGGTGCACGATCACCTTGTTGTCGGTGACCTTCACCAGCGCCTCGGGGCTCGAACCGACGATGTCGAAACCGTCCAGGCGGACCAGGTACATGTAGGGGCTCGGGTTGGACCGACGGAGCACCCGGTAGATGTCGAGTGCGGACGCGGTCGTCTGCAGCTCGAAGCGCTGGGAGACGACTATCTGGAACGCCTCGCCGGCCCGGATCTCCTCCTTGGCCGTCTCGACGGCCTCGCGGTACTCCACGCTCGAGCGCTGCCGGTGCGGGTCCGGCTCGGCGCCGCGGTCGGCACGGACGACGTACGACGGGGTGGGGCGCGCGAGGTCGGCCTCCATCGCGTCCAGCCGGCGAACCGCATCGGCGTACGCGTCGTCGACCCGCTCGTCGGTGTCGTCCCAGTTGATCGCGTTCGCGATCAGCCAGATCTCACCGGTCTCGTGGTCGAGCGCGGCCAGGTCGGTCGCGAACAGGAACGTCAGCTCGGGCAGCCCGAGGTCGTCAGTCGTTGTGTCCGGCAACTTCTCCAGCCGGCGCACGGCGTCGTACCCGAGGAAGCCGACCATGCCACCAGTCAGCGGCGGCAGGTCCGGCAGCCGCGGCGTGTGCAGGATCTCCAGCGTCTCGCGCAGCGCCTTGAGCGGATCACCGGTCTGCGGCAGGCCGACCGGCGGGTTGCCCGTCCACACCGCCTGCCCGTCCCGCTCGGTCAGCGTCGCAGCCGACCGCACCCCGATGAACGAGTACCGCGACCAAACGCCACCGTTCTCCGCGGACTCCAGCAGGAAGGTGCCTTCACGCTCGGCGGCAAGCTTGCCGTACACCCCGATCGGCGTCTCGGCGTCAGCGAGCAGCCGGCGCGTCACCGGGATCACCCGGCGGTCCTTCGCGTAGTCGCGGAAGGTGTCGAGATCCGGGGTGTTCATGCCGTCACCTCGATCGTCCCGTGCTCGAAGCAGCTCCGAGTGCCGGTGTGACAGGCCGGCCCTTCCTGGTCGACGAGCACCAGCAGGGTGTCGGCGTCACAGTCCACGAGGATCTCCTTGACGTGCTGACGATGACCGCTGGTCTCGCCCTTCACCCAGTACTCCTGACGGCTCCGCGACCAGAACGTACTCCGCCCGGTCGCCGCCGTCCGGCGCACAGCCTCGGCGTCCATCCAGCCCACCATCAGGACCTCACGCGTGTCGTGCTGCTGCACCACCGCCGGGATCAGCCCAGCCGCATCGAAGGTCAGCTCGTCGATACTCACTCACCTATTGTCACCGATGCCACGGACACTCTTGACCAGACCCTGACAGGATGGGACGCGTGACGACTGCGCATCCGGTGATCGACGGCCATAACGACCTGCCGATTGCGTTCTATGAGTTGTGTGGGTACGACCTGGATGCGCATGACTTGGGTGGGTCGGTGCCGCAGCTGCATACGGATCTGCCTCGGCTGCGGGCTGGGAATGTGGGGGCGCAGTTCTGGTCGTTGTGGGTGCCGCAGGACGAGCACGCGGTACGGCGGACGTTCGAGCAGCTGGACTTCGTGCACCAGCTGGTACGGCGGTTTCCGGAGACGCTGGAGTTGGCGACGACTGCGGATGAGGTGGAGGCGGCAATCAAGGCGGGGCGGGTGGCTTCGCTGATGGGGATGGAGGGCGGGTACTCGATCGGTGAGTCGCTCGGCGTGCTGCGGACCATGCGCACGCTGGGTGTGCGGTACATGACGCTCACCCATAACAACAACGTCCCCTGGGCGGACTCCGCGACCGACGAGGCGGTGCTGGGTGGGCTGAACGACTTCGGTGAGCAGGTGGTTCGGGAGATGAACCGGATCGGCATGCTGGTGGACCTGTCCCATGTGTCGGCCGACACGATGCGGCATGCACTCCGGGTGACGAGTGCGCCGGTGATCTTCAGCCACTCGTCCGCGCGGGCGGTCTGCGACGTACCGCGGAACGCACCGGACGACGTACTGGAAACGCTGACCGGTAACGACGGTGTCTGCATGGTCACCTTCGTGCCGTTCTTCATCTCGCAGGAGTACGTCGACTGGGTGGCTGAGTCCGACGAGATCGCCAAGGCCAACGGGCTGAGCCCGCAGCGCCCCGCGGACCAGCAGCAGGTCGCCGAGCTCTACGGCAAGCCGAAGCCACAGGTCGTGCTGGCCGATGTGGTCAAGCACGTGGAGCACGTGCGCGAGTGGCCGGGATCGATCACGTCGGGCTCGGCGGCGACTACGACGGGGTTCCCGAGACGCCCGTCGACCTGCCGGACGTTTCGTCGTACCCGCGGTTGTTCGAGGCCCTGGCCGAGCGGAAGTGGAGCGACCAGGACCTCGCAAAGCTTGCCGGAGGCAACATTCTGCGCGTACTGCGCGCTGCCGACGACGTCGCGGTCTAGGCGTCCCGGCGCAGGTCGCGCAGGTCGGGCTGCCGGACGAACCCGGCCGCCTCGTAGGTGGCCACTGCACCCACGTTGAACGCGGGCGTGCACGTGTAGGCGCTCGACGCGCCCATCTGCTGCAGGTGGTACGCGGCGGCGACAGTGATCGCTTCGCCGTAGCCCCGGCCGCGGTGCAGTCGGTGGACACCCATCGGCTCCAGATACCCCGGCTTACCTTCGCCAGCGGACCACACCGTGACCGCTGCCACCGACTCCCCCAGCTGGTTGCGTCCGACCAGGCAGCGCGCGTCGGCGTACGGGATCCCGTCCGCCATCGCGAACCACCGCTCATTGGTGAACGTCGACCCGTCGAACGACTCCCGCTGCACAGTCACGCGCTCATGCGCCTCCTCCGCACCGATCACATCCACCCGCAGCTCCGGCGCCGGTACCGGCTCACTCAGATCTCGCCGTACCGGCACCCACGGGTCCTCCAACTTCCACCCCGCCGCGGACAGCACCTCCTTCACCGCAGAACCGGGCGGTGACTCGACAAACACCTGCCCCTCAATCAGTACGCCGCGCGCCGGGTCAGCGACATCCGCAGCCACCTGCTCGGCCAGCTCCGCGTCCTGCAGCAGACTCGGGTCGAACGCGATCCGCACCAGATCAGCCTCGTCCAGCAGCCCCAGTGCGACGATCCCGCCGTCCCGCGACCAGGTCCGAATCGCCGCCGCGGTCTGCTCCGCCCCGAACCGCCAGTACCACCCGATGTCCCCCGGATGCAGCTGTCGCGGATTCCCCTCGCCCTGCCACTCCCGCAGCGCGGTCACCACGTCACGCAACCCGTCAACCGACGGCGTCCCCAACTCCAGTCCCATCCCCCCATCCCACACCATCCACCCCAACCCCCACCCTCGAGCCCCCCGCTCTCCGCTCCTGTAGATAACCCCGCCCGCCCACGCCCCGCCCTCGCCCCGCCCACCCTTACTCCCCTCCG
>NZ_BAAANF010000040.1:0-28550 GCF_039529655.1 Kribbella yunnanensis
CGCTCAGCGACCACACCGGGGGCAACGCCAACATCTCCATACCCAACAGCTTAGACATGCCCACCGACAGTTTTCGAGGCCAGAACGCCCTTATTTACAAGGGATGTGTGGGCTGTTTGGGGGCTGGTTGCGTGCTCAACCTGCCCACACGATCAGAGTCTCCCCAGGGTCGGTCAGGACGCGGGAGCCGGAGTTCATGAAGTCGACGACGCGGCCGGCCTTCATCGCCAGCTGCGAACAGGCGGTCGTCGAGGTCCAACAACCTGCCATCTGGTTCAGAAGTGGCCGCCGTAGTTGTGGCCGCCTGAGTCGGCGCCGTAGCTGCTGGGGTAGGTGGTGACGTGCTGGGTGGAGGAGCGGTTGCTGGGTGGTGACGGCTCTGCGGGCGGCCAGGGGTCTGGGCGTCCTGCTCGTTTTGCCACGGTCCGGAAATGGTTGTGCTCGTAGGCGTAGCGCTTCTTGGCTAGGGCGGCGGGGAGTTTGGTGCCGTCGGGGTCTTCGTGGTCGTAGCGTTCGAACTGTTCGGTGAGGAAGAGGAGTGGGAGGAGGTCCTCGTCGCCTTCCGGTAGGTAGCCCGCGTCGACCACGGCGGCGACGGCCTCGGGGTTGAGTTGGATTGCTTGGTCGAGGATGGCCTTGCGCAGACCGCGGCGTCCGAAGTCGTCGAGCAGGTTGCCGGCGGGAGCGAGGTCGCGGAGGGATCGCCGTACGGCGGCGGCCACGTCTCGGGGCAGGCTCGTTTTCAGGAGCGCCAGGATCCGGTCGATGACGACGTCGGCCGGGACGGTCTGGCCGTAGGGCGAGGACAGCAGTTGCAGGACCAAAGCGTTCGGATCGGCCTCGCGGTAGGCCGCGAACTGGTCGGTGAGCAGCAGGTGCAGGGGTATCCAGGCGGGGTCGGTGGGCAGGTAGCCGGTGTGGCGGACTGCGGCGATTGCCTCGGCGTTGCCGCGGAGGGCGTGCTCGCAGACGGCCGCGGCGCCTTCGGCCGGTAGCTCGCGCAAGGCGCGGCGGCAGCGGGCGTGGATCTCTTCCGGCAGCCAGGTGCCGAGATACTCCAGAAGGCGGACGGCCAGGGCCGCCTGGTCGAAGGCCGGTAGCAGGTCGAGGCGGTCCTTCAGCAGTGCGAGCAGAGCCAGGTCGAGGTCGTCAGGCTGGGCCGGCGGCCGCGGCAGGTGCGGGTTGGCGGCGACGAGTTGCAGCAATGGGTGCGGCTCGCCCCCAAGCCACAGTCGGCACCGGGTGTCACGGCCGGGCTCACTGCCAACGTAGGTGGGGCCGAGTCGCGCATGCTGCCGGAACTCGGCTTCCATGGCGTCCAGCAGGCCGGGCTGGTCGGTGACCGACAGCAGGTCGGCCATGCGTTGCCGCAGTGCGAGATCGGGGAACCCCAGCGCGGCGTCGACCAACTGCCGGAACGAGGGATCGCCCAGGTACAGGCCGTTCGCTGGTTCGACGGCGGTCAAGGGGAGACAAGCGGTGAGCCGGTTCTGCGGTTGGTACGGCGAGGTCGGGTCGTCCTCGAGCAGAAACTCCAGCACCGGTACGACGCGCGCCGGCCGCTCGTGATTTCCGAACCTGAAGTTTGCCGAGGTCAGCAGGAACCAGGCGCTGCGCCACACTTCGTCGCGGTGGGTTCCGCCGGCTGCCCACCAGCGATCGATCCGCTCGCGCGCCCGGCGGTCATGATCGTAGACAGCAGCAGCCAACAACTGCTGCTTGCTCCGCCGGCGAAGTCTCATCGCTCCATGATCTCACCGGGCTCAGGTCGTCGGCGGGTCTGCGACTCCGGTTTCGACGAGGTAGTCCTCGACGGTGAACAGGTGGGCGGCCATTCGGGTGCGGGCTCGGTCAGGGTCCTGGGCGGTGAGGGCGGCGAGGATCGAGAGGTGTTCGCGGTGGGCTGTTTCGTCGGCGCCGGGCTGGGAGATGGATCGGCGCAGTCGGTCGCGCATGGTTCGGCCGCCGAGCGCGGCGACGAGTGCGGCGAGGACGGGGTTGCCGCCTGCCTCGGCGATGATGCGGTGGAAGGCGATGTCGTTCTCGATGACTGTTTCGTGGTTGGGTTCGTCGAGGACGAGTTCGGACTCGTTGTGGCGCAGGAGTTCCGCCGCCGCGTCTAGTGCGGACGAGCTGATGTGGAGGGCGGCAGCGGCGGCGGCTTCGGTTTCGAGCATTCGGCGGACTGCGTGGAGATGGTGGGTCGCGCTGCCGTCCTGCAGGTCGACGACGAATCCGAGGGGCGCGAGGAGCATCGCGGGGTCGAGTTTGGTGACGTAGGTGCCGTCGCCACGCCGGGTCTCGAGGATGCCCATCATCGACAGCGCGCGGACGCCCTCGCGGAGCGGGGTGCGCGAGACGCCGAGTGCGGCGGCGAGGTCGTTCTCTACGGGGAGTCGGCCGCCGGGGCGGAGTTGGCCGTCGATGATCATTTTCCGGATGCTCTCGACGACCACATCAGTCTGGGAGACCGTGGGCTCGGTCATGGCAGTGCCCAGTAGGACCCGTTCGGGAACTGGTAGGTCTGAACCGACTCCTTGTGCATCTCGGCACTGTATCCGGGCGCGTCCGGTACGACGTAGGCACCGTTCCGGACGACGCAGGGGTCGACGAAGTGTTCGTGCAGATGATCGACGTACTCGGTGACCCGGCCGTCGAGGTTCCCCGAGACGGCTACGTAGTCGAAGATCGCCAGGTGCTGAACGAGTTCGCACAATCCGACACCACCCGCATGCGGACAGACCGGTACGTCGAACTGGGCGGCGAGCAGGTAGACCGCGAGCACCTCGTTGACGCTGCCCAGGCGAGCGGCGTCGAGCTGGCAGAAGTCGATGGCGCCGGCCTGGAACATCTGCTTGAACAGCACCCGGTTCATCCCGTGCTCGCCGGTGGCGACGCCGATCGGGGCGACCGCCTTGCGGATCGCGGCGTGGCCGAGGATGTCGTCGGGGCTGGTCGGTTCCTCGATCCACAGCGGGTCGAACTCGGCCAGCGCTCGCACCCACTCGATCGCCTGCGGCACCTCCCAGACCTGGTTCGCGTCGATCATCAGGTGGCCGTCCGGGCCGAGGACCTCGCGGGCGATGCCACAGCGCCGGATGTCGTCGGCCAGGTCGGCGCCGACCTTTAGCTTGACGTGTTTGTAGCCGGCGGCAACGGCTTCTTCGCACAGCATCCGCAGCTTGTCGTCGGAGTAGCCGAGCCAGCCGGCGGACGTGGTGTAGCAGGGGTAGCCGGACGACTCCAGCTCTTCGATCCGTTGCTTGCGGCCCGATTCTTTCTGCTCCAGCAGCGCGACAGCCTGCTCCGGAGTCAGTACGTCGCTCAGGTATCGGAGGTCGGCGGCTTCGACGAGTTGCTGCGGTGACATGTCGGTCAGCAGTCGCCACAGCGGAACGCCGGCCCGTCGGGCGGCCAGGTCCCAGACCGCGTTCATGACCGCCGCCAGGGCCAGGTGGATGACGCCCTTGTCTGGGCCGAGCCATCTCAGCTGACTGTCCGACTGGAGCTCGCGGTAGATCGCGCCGAGGTTCTCGCACAGCTCGTCGACATCGCGGTCGATGAGCGGGACGGCACGCTGAGTAGCCGCGGCGACACACAGGTCGTTGCCGCGCCCGATGGTGAACGTGAACCCGTACCCGGCCAGTGCGGGCTCGTCGGTGTGCAGAACGACGTACGCCGCGGAGTAGTCACCGTCCTTGTTCATCGCGTCGGACCCGTCGCGGGTCAGCGACGTCGGGAAGCGGACGTCGATGACCTCCACCGAGGTGATACGTGGCATGGCGGGCCCCCTGGGGTGGCAATAGATATGATCTTTCCTGCAGTTCAGGTGCCGTTCAGTATGGACCAATGCCGAAGCCCTCGCTACGATCCCGACAATTCATAGTATGAATTTGGTCGCAGGCTCGGACCGGGAGGGCGCGATGGCAACCCTGTTACGGCGCAGTTTTCAACGGCACTGGACCCTGTACCTGCTGATGGTCGTACCGCTGATCTGGTTCGCCGTCTTCAAATACATCCCGATGTCGAACGCGGTCCTGGCGTTCAAGAGTTTCAACATCACCAAGGGGATCTGGGGGAGTCCCTGGGTCGGCTGGCAGAACTTCGAGCTGTTCTTCAACAACCCCGTGTTCTGGAACCTGGTGAAGAACACGTTCCTGCTGTCGGTCTACACCGTCGCGGCCAGCTTCCCGCTGGCGATCGCCCTCGCCCTGGGGCTGAACGAGATCCGCAACGGCCTGTTCAAACGCACGGTGCAGATGGTGACCTACGCGCCGTACTTCATCTCCACCGTGGTGGTCGTGTCGATGACGATCCTGGTGCTGTCACCGCGCCTCGGCATCGTCAACGAAGGCCTCGGCTTCTTCGGGGTTCCGGCGGTCGACTTCCTCGGCAACCCGGATTACTTCCGCCACATCTACGTCTGGTCGGACGTCTGGCAGACCACCGGGTACTCCGCGGTGATCTATCTGGCGGCGCTGTCCGGGATCGATCCGGCGTTGCACGAGTCGGCCCGGATCGACGGGGCCAGCCGGCTGCAACGGATCCGGCACGTCGACCTGCCCGGCATCATGCCGACCGCCGTCATCATCCTGGTGCTTGCTGTCGGCAACATCATGGCGATCGGCTTCGAGAAGGCGTTCCTGTTCCAGAATCCCCTCAACTTGAGCGAGTCCGAGATCATCGCCACCTACGTCTACAAGACCGGTCTGCTGAACGCTGACTTCAGTACGGCGACCGCGGTCGGACTGTTCAACTCGGTCATCAACCTGGTGCTGCTGCTCGGCGTGAACACGATCGCCAAGCGCGTGACCGGGAACGGACTGTGGTCATGAAGGCCCGCCGGATCCGGGAGCCCCGGACAGACCGCATCTTCCTGATCTGTGTCTATCTTCTGCTGACCGTCTTCCTCCTGGTTGTCCTGCTGCCGCTGCTCTACATCGTGGCCAGTTCGTTCAGCAGTCCGGAGGCGGTGTCGTCGGGCCGGGTGCTGTTCTGGCCGGTCGACTTCTCGCTGCGCGGCTACGAAGCGGTGTTCCAGAACCCGCAGATCGTCCAGGGCTACGTCAACTCGTTGTTCTACACCGTGGTCGGCACGATCGTCAGTGTCGTCATGACGATCGCGATCGCGTATCCGATGTCGCGACGGACGCTGGTCGGCCGCAATGTCGTGATGACTGCGATCTTGTTCACGATGCTGTTCACCGGCGGCCTGATCCCGACGTACCTGGTGGTGCAGTCGGCCGGGCTGCTGGACACTCGGTGGGCGTTGATCATTCCGCAGGCGATCGGGGTCTGGCAGGTCATCATCGCGCGGACCTACTTCCGGACCGCGATCCCGGAGGAACTGGTCGAGGCCTCGCAGCTGGATGGCTGCGGTGACCTGCGGTTCCTGTGGTCGGTGGTGATTCCGCTGGCCAAGCCGATGATCGCGGTGGTGGCGTTGATGTACGCGATCATGCAGTGGAACTCGTACTTCGACGCGCTGATCTATCTGAAGAATCCGGACCTGTTCCCGCTCCAGCTGGTCCTGCGCAACATCTTGATCCTGAACACCACCGGCGGTGGCGCAGTCGATGCGTCCGTCGTGATCCAGCGTCAGCAACTGGCCGACCTGCTCAAGTACTCGCTGATCGTCGTCGCGAGTGTGCCGGTGCTGCTCATCTATCCGTTCGTCGCGCGGTACTTCACCAAGGGAATCATGATCGGCGCCGTGAAGGGCTGATCCTCCGCATCACCCCAACCCCTGTGAGGGATCTATGTCTGTACAGTTCACCAGGCGGAGGCGTGCCGCGATCGCCGGCATCGGTCTCCTGGGATTCGCACTCGCGGCCTGTTCCGGAAGCGGCCAGACCACCGACCAAGGCAAGCCGCTGCCCACGATCACCGGCAACCCCGCGGTCACGCTCGACGTGTTCGCACCGCAGGCGGCCGACTGGAACCTGGCCACCAACGACTTCACCCAGGAGGTGAAGAAGAAGTTCAATTTATCGATCAAGTGGCAGACCACGACGTTCGACGGCGGCCCGGCCAAGGAGAAGCGGCAGATCTCGCTGGCCAGCGGCGACTACCCGGATCTGTACCTGCTGATCCCGTGGGTCGACCAGTTCAGCCAGTCGGATCTGCTCCGGCTGTCGAACCAGGGCGTCGTCGTACCGCTGAACCAGTTGATCGATCAATACGCGCCGAACATCAAGAAGGGGCTCGAGGCTTCTCCTGGCTACAAGGAGATGGCCACCGCGCCGGACGGCAAGATCTACGGCCTGCCGCAGTGGGTGGACTGCTTCCACTGCTCCTACCAGGACAAGTTGTGGATGAACTCGGCCTGGCTGAAGAAGCTCGGGCTGCAGCAGCCGAAGACGACCGAGGACATGCGCAAGGTCCTGCAGGCGTTCAAGACCCAGGATCCCAACGGCAACGGCAAGGCTGACGAGATCCCGCTCAGTGCCGACGTGCGCGACGTACTGATCCCGTACTTCATGAACGCCTTCATCTACAACCCGCAGGGAACCAGCGGTAACAACAACTCGACGCTGGTCCTGAACGACGGCAAGGTCGACATTCAGGCGAACAAGGACGGCTGGAAACAAGGGCTGGCCTACCTGAACTCGCTGTACACCGAAGGCCTGATCGACAAGGGTGCGTTCACCCAGAACCCGGATGCGCTGCAGGCGCAGGGCAACCACGCCGGCACGGTCATCCTCGGTTCCGCCACCGTGCTGCACCCGGGCATCTTCGTGAACACCGGTTCCGCGGACGGCCGGGACAAGCAGTACGACGCCGTGCCGCCGCTGACCGGACCGGAGGGCGCGAACTTCACCGGGTTCAACTTCCCGAGCGCACCCGGTGCCACCTTCGTGCTGACCAGCAAGGCCACGCCGGAGGAGCAGATCCAGGCGATCAAGCTGCTCGACTACATGTTCACCGACGAGGGCCAGATCAACGCCTTCTGGGGGACCGAGGGCAAGACCTGGCGGAAGCCGAAGGCCGGTGACGTCGCGCTCGACACGTCGCTCAAGCCGTCGTTCGCGACGATCCCGCAGAAGCCCGGCTCGACTCCGCCGAACTCCGGGTGGCAGGCACTGGCGCAGTACAACAACACTGCGACCTACCGGAACTCCGAGGCGATCAGCACGGACGTCTACTCCCAGGCCGGCTACGAGCGCCGCCTGTTCGAGGCCACCAAGCTCTACGAGGGCAAGGAGGACAAGTCCAAGATCTACCCGTACTGGAAGGTGTGGATCGATCCGTCGCTCGCCGGTGAGGTCGCGACGCTGCAGACGAACATCGACAGCTACGTGCAGCAGAACGCTCTCCAGTTCGTCACCGGCTCGAAGAAGCTCGACAGCGACTGGGACAGCTACGTCAAGGGACTCGAGGGGCTCGGCCTGAAGCGCTACCTCGAGATCCAGCAGGCCGCGTACGACAAGACCCCCAACAAGTAACCACCATCCCCTGAGGAGCGACCAGTGCCGTACGACGCAACCTTCGAGTCCCTGGCCACGTTCGAGTGTCCGGATTGGTTCCGGGATGCGAAGCTCGGCATCTGGTCGCACTGGGGGCCACAATCCGTGCCCCGGTACGGCGACTGGTACGCCCGGAACATGTATCGCGAGGGCAGCGACCAGTACCGCCATCACCTCCGGACCTACGGCCACCCGTCGCAGGTCGGCTACAAGGACATCGTCAAGCAGTGGAAGGCCGAGCGGTTCGATCCGCACGCGCTGATGGACCAGTTCGTCGCGGCCGGCGCTCGGTACTTCGTGGCGCAGGCGGTCCACCACGACAACTTCTTCAACTATGACTCAGCGATCCATGCCTGGAACTCGGTGCAGGTCGGACCGGGCAAGGACATCGTCGCACTCTGGAAGGAGGCTGCGGACCAACGGGGACTACCGTTCGGCATCACCGAGCACCTCGGTGCCACGCTCGGCTGGTGGGCGGTCAACAAGGGCAGCGACAAGAGCGGTCCGTACGCCGGCGTGCCGTACGACGGCAGCGATCCGGCGTACCAGGATTTCTATCTGGACAACGAGAAGTACATACCTGCCGAGGACATCGTGGTCCACGAGCCGTGGTACAGCGACGATCCCGAGTGGCACCGCCGCTGGCTCGTGGCCGTCACCGAGATGGTCGACCGCTACCAGCCCGACCTCCTGTACTCCGACGGTCCGCTGCCGTTCGGTGATTCCGACTACACGCCGGGCCTGCGCGCGGTCTCGCATCTCTACAACACCAGTGTGCAAAAGCACGGGGTGAACCGTGCTGTCTACCAGCAGAAGGATCGCCGGCCCGAGGTGGCCATGGTCGGTGTCATGGACATCGAGCGCAGCCAGACACCTGGCATCCAGGCGGAGCCGTGGCAGACGGATACTTCGGTCGGCGACTGGTTCTACAACGTTCGCGATGTCTACAAGACCCCTGAGCACGTGGTCGAGTTGCTGGTCGACATCGTGTCGAAGAACGGCAACCTGCTGCTCAACATCCCGCAGTTGCCGGACGGCACGCTCGACCTCGAGTGTTCCCAGCTGCTCGAAGAACTCGGTGCCTGGATGCGGGTGTGCGGTGAAGGCATCCATGGCACCAGGCCGTTCCGGGTCTTCGGCGAGGGACCGTCGAGCGTGACGATCTCCGGGTTCACCGAGGATCGCGTCGACTGGAAGGCCGCCGACTACCGGTTCACCCGGCGCGACAACATCGTCTACGCCTTCCAGTTGGCCTGGCCTGAAGACGGCCGCAGCGTGATCCGCTCGCTCGCGGACCACGAGACGGTCACCGAGGTCCGGCTCCTCGGTCACGGCCCGGTCCCGTTCGAGCAGAGCCACGGAATCCTCGTGGTCCGGCTGCCCGAAGCCCCACCGGTTGCCGTTGCCAACTGCCTTGCGCTGCGGATCAACTGATGCTGAGCTGGAATACGCCCGACCTGACGCTGCGGTTCGTTCTCGACGACGGTCCGGTCCGAGCGACCGCCGTACCGACGGGGTCTCTTGCAGGTGACCTGCCTGCTGGTCCGGTGTTGGTCGAGGTGACGGCTGTCGGCTACGGGCACCTGCAGAGCAGCCAGCGGCACATCGACACGATCCTCGGGCGGCAGTTGCGCTATGTCAGTCACGAGGACAGCGGTCGGGTGTTGCGCATCGTTCAGGAGGACCCGGAGTCGGGTCTGCGGGTGACCAGCGTGTTCGAAGCGGGCGCCGGCGTACGGGCCTGGACCGAGGCCTCAATGGTCGGAGAGCGCAGGCTGGAGCTGACTTTTCTGTCTTCTCTGGTTGTCGGCCTGGCATCGATTGATGCCGAGCTGTACTCGGCCGCGAACAGTTGGATGGCGGAGAGCCGGTGGTCGGCGCGATCGCTGCGTGCGGAGTCGTTGGCGGATATTGTCCGGGACGAGCATCGCCATGTCGCCAGGAGTCGGCACGCTGTCACCAGCACCGGTTCGTGGTCGTCCGGCGAGCGACTGCCGGTGGGTGTGCTCGTTCAGTCGGGTACGCCGTCTGCTCTCGGCTGGCAGATCGAGCACAACGGTGGGTGGCATTACGAACTAGGGGAGTGCCGGTACGGCGGCTATCTCGTGCTGAGCGGTCCGACCGACCAAGAGCACCAGTGGAGTGTCGAACTCACCGCCGACCAGCCGTTGACCACTGTGCCGGTCTCGTTGGTGGCCGGGACGGATCGCGACAGCGCTTTCGCCGCACTCACTCGCCAGCGTCGTGCCGTGCGCCAGCGGCGGCCCATCGACGCGCGGATGCCCGTTGTCTTCAACGACTTCATGAACACCCTCGTGGGCGACCCGACGACGGACAAGCTGTTGCCGCTGATCGACGCGGCGGCGGATGTTGGCGCGGACTACTTCTGCATCGACGCCGGCTGGTACGCCGATGGCGACTGGTGGAACACCGTAGGGGCCTGGCAGCCCTCGATGAACCGCTTCCCGAACGGGCTCGGCGAAGTGATCGACCGGATCCACGCCCGCGGGATGGTCCCCGGGCTCTGGCTCGAGCCCGAGGTCATCGGCGTCCGCTCGCCGATTGCCCAGGAGCTACCTGACGAAGCCTTCCTCACTCGCCGCGGTGTGCGCGTCGCCGAGTCCGGCCGCTACCTGCTCGACCTCCGTAGCTCGGGCGCTCGCAAACATCTGGACGAGACGGTCGATCGCTTGATCAGCGAGTTCGGCCTGGGATTCTTCAAGTTCGACAACAACACCGTGACCGGGCCGGGGACGGACAAGGACGGTACGTCGCTGGGTCACGGACTGCTCGAGCACAATCGGGCTCTGCTCAGCTGGCTTGACGATCTGCAGGCTCGGCACCCCGATCTGTTGATCGAGAACTGCGCATCCGGAGCGATGCGGATGGACTACGCGATCCTGTCCCGACTGCACCTGCAGTCCACGTCGGACCAGGAACATCCGTTGCTCTACGCATCGATCACCGCGGCCGCTCCGGCCGCAGTACTGCCGGAACAGGCCGGGCACTGGGCATATCCGATCACCGGAACTACTCGGGAGGAGTTCACCTTCGCGCTCGTCAACGGCATCCCCGGGCGGCTCTACCTCGCCGGTCACCTCAACCGGATGACCCCGGACGAACTCGACTTGGTGCGATCCGCGCTCGCCGCGCATCGCGTCGTACTCGAGGATCTGGAAACTCTGGTGCCGTCGTGGCCGCTTGGTCTGCCCCAGTGGACCGACGAGTGGGTCGCCCTGTGCCTGACTGGTCCGACGGTCTCGTACCTCACGGTCTGGCATCGCGGAGCCGGCCCGGCGACCGTCACTCTGCCGCTCGCCCGTTCAACCGTCGAGCCGCACTTTCCGGCTGACCTCGGCGACTGGGCCCACAGCTGGGAGGAGGACTCGCTGACCATCACCACCAATGCCTCCGAACCCTCCGCTCGGGTGCTGCGGCTGAGCTGAACCGGGCTCTTGACGGCCGGGATGTGCGCTCAGTAGCGTTCACGGCACCCAATTTTAACGTTCATATTTGCTGGAGGGCGTCGATGAAGAGCCACGTGAGGCTGTTGGCGGCGCTCGTTGCCGGTGTGCTCGTGACGTCCACCGTGACGTCGTCACCGGCCGCTCCGGCGCCGGCGGCGGGTCCGTTCGTCGTGAACGTGTCGAGCCTGACCGGGGGTGCCGGTACGGCGGGTTTGATGGACCTGACGTCGTACGGCGACCTGGACTGGGTGCACGTGACTGGCGGGGGTACCGAGCGCAAGGCCGGGGTCTCGCCCGCGATCTCGGTCGAGAGCCTTGGCAGCGGACCGGACACGCTCACCGACAGCCCGCTGAGCTTCTCGTGGTCCGACGGGACCGGTACGGCGTCGACGCCGGGTGTCACGACCGGCGGTGTCTTCCAGCAGGGCGGATATCGCATCACGGTGCCGGCGTCGGATTCGCTGCGGCGGCTGGTGTTCGTCGCCGGGGCTTGGCAGGCGCGAGGGTCGGTCACTGTCGCAGCGACTGATGGTCGTGGCGCGTACCCGATCAAGGTCGCTGCGGACGGGACTGCGGCCGTGAAGCGTTACAGCGTGACGATCCGCCCGGGGGAGGGGATTGTTGTCACGGGCAACCTCACGGAGAAGCTCAATCCGAGCGGGAACCTGTCGCTGTCCGCGGCTGCCCTGTCACGGGTCGGATCGTTCGCCGCGACCGCGCCGCCGCTCACGATGGACCTGACCGCCGAGGGGACCACCGACTGGATGCACCTCGACGGCGCGACGACCAATCGGCGTACCGGCAGCGGTCTGACAGCTGTGAATAAGCAGGCCGGTGCCGCCATCGGCGCGCAGAACGACAATCCGGTGACGTACTCGTGGACAGACGGCGTGCCGACGAAGACTCAGTCGGGGACGCGGCAAGGCGGCATCTTCTTCGCCGACGGAGCTCCGGTGAACGCCGACCTGACCGGTCCCTACGGCTACGACCTGACGATCCCGGCGGCCACCAACAACAGGGCCGTGCGCTTCGTCTCCGGTGCTTGGCGCGCGACGGTGAAGATCTCGGTCTTCCTCAACGGCAGCAGTACGCCGGTCGCCGTGAGTACCGATCTGGTCAGCACCGACGCGCCGGTCACGAGGTTGTTCGAGCTCCCGCTCGCGGCCGGCGACTCGGCCCGGGTCAGCGCGCAAATCCTGCGGAAGTCCCACGACTCCGGCAATGTGACGCTGGCCGGGGTGACCGTGGCTGATACCTCGGCTGATGGTTACCGGCGGCTCGCGGAGAATCTGCTCACGCAGATCGCGGCGACCGACGTGACCGCGGCGAGTGACCCCGCGACGCAGCAACTCGATCGCGAGATCGCGTCGGCTCGGGACGCGCTGGCCGGCGGTGGTGACCTGAGGATCGCGTACCTGTTGCTGAAGGCTGCGTTCGACGAGGCGGTGTCGTCTGCGGCGAGCGCGGAGTACACGAGTGTGACGAACCCGGGGCTGACCTCGTCGTTCGGCTGGGAAGGTGACCTCAACGCGCCGATCGCCTTCATCGACGGCAGCTACCGGTTGCGCAGTCGCGGCAACCTGATGGTCACCTTCGGCGTTCCGGACATCCCGGGCAAGATCAAGTGGACCAATGCCGAGGGATACCTACCGGCCTTCATCAGCGAGTACGCGAAGGACGGTCTCGCGATCAAGATCGAGAACTTCGCCGACCTGGTCGTTGTCGGCGGCAACCGGTTCGAGGTCGCCTACTCGCGGATGACGGTGACGAACAACACCAGCACCGAAGCACGGCTGCCGCGGGTGTCTACCGCGCTCACGCCGTTGACCGCGGCCGCGTCCACGGTCGGGGCCGGGCAGACCGTCGTACGGGACTATGCCATCGCTGCTGATCGGTTCGGCGGTACGTATGAGTGGCCGACTGCGGCGCAGTTGCAGGGGCTCGGTGGGTTCAACAAGCACTACGCGCACATGCGGCAGTACTGGAACACCCGCCTGGCCGCGATCGCCGACATCACGGATCTGCCGGACAAGCGGCTGATCAACGCGTACAAGGCCGGTTACATCTACACGTTGATCATCCGTGACGACATCAACGGCGCGAAGGAACTGCACGTCGGCGAGAACGGGTACGACGAGATGTTCGACCACGACACGATCGGCATCGTGGCGACGCTGCTCACGATCGGCGACTTCACCTATGCGCGGGACTATCTGTCGACGCTGCCGGCTCAGCTGCAGTACGACGACGCCAAGTGGAAGTACAGCTGGCCGTACGCCGCGTACCTGCAGCGGACCGGTGACAAGGAGTTCATCCGGAGCCGGTTCGACACCATCAAGAAGAACACCCGCACGATCGAGACCGACCGGATCGACGGCGGCAAGGGCATCATCAAGCAGACGTTCGCGATCGACTCGCTCGGCTACTGGACGATCGACAACTGGTCCGCGCTGACCGGACTCACGACGTACCGGTATCTCGCCACCGCGCTCGGCGAGACCGCGGAGGCCGCGTGGGCGAAGGCGGAGTACGACGATCTGTTGCGCGTGGCAACCGCCCGGATCTCCCAGACGATGCGCGAGCACAACCTGGACTATCTGCCGATCTCGATGGTCGAACCGAACGAGACCGGACCGCGCAGTGATCCCCGCGACGCGAACTGGGCCTCGATGTTCCTGTTCGGGCGCTGGGCCTGGGACGGCTACCTGTTCGGCGCGGAGCAGACCGGCACGATGTTCGACAAGATCGATGCCACTTACACGCGCGGTTTCGGGCGCCGCAAGGATGTCTCGGACACGATCTACAACTTCGGCGGCTATCCGCACGGCTACTTCTCGAGCGCCTACAACGCCGGCTACGGAAGCGCGGCCCTGCGCGGCGAGCAGTACCGCGACCTGGGAATCAAGGCCTATCAGTTCATGATCGACAAGGCGATGAGCGGTCCGTTCGGCTGGTGGGAAGGTGTCGACTACCCGAGCGCGGACTCGCCGTGGAATATCGACCACGCCCGCGGTGGCGGCGGTTCGAACCAGCACATGTGGGGCCAGTCCACCGCCACGAAGGTCCTGTTCGACTCACTGATCGCCGAGAAGTCCGACGGCACGATCATCATCGGCCGCGGCGTCCCGACCGAATGGATCCGCGACCACCAGAAGATCGGCCTCAACCGTTACCCCGCCCGCAACGGAACCCGCGTCGGCTACCAGCTCACCACCATCGGCAGGCGCGTGACCATCCGGTTCACCGGCCCACCCACGACGTACAGCCTCGAACTCCCAACACTGCGCAACAACATCGCCAGCGTCTCAGCTCGAGGTGCAGTCATCGACCAAGCCGCCGGAACCATCAAACTGCCCCGCGGCACGCAGACAGCAACCATCACGTTGAAGAACTGAGCACTACGACCTGCGGGTCGCGCGGATGAGGAGTACGCCGGCGGCCGTCACTGCGGTGGCGGCCGCGGCTGCGAGGGTGTTGCGGTGGCGGGAGCTCCAGAACTCGTAGCTGCGGGTGGTGGCTCGGTCGTCGAAGGCGCCGTGGGAGCCGAAGTCGCGGTCGGTGTCGGCGGGGTGCCAGAGGTTTTCGTCGTCGGGCTTGGTCAGTTGGTCGGTCTGCTGCGACTTGTAGCCGGTGCGCCCCAGATAGTGATCGAGGATGCCTGGCGCGAACTTGTTGGCGATCAGCGTGGCCATGGTCGGACCACCGATCCAGTACTCGCGGCGGCGAGGATGGTCGGCGGCGAACAGTACGGCGTTGGCTGCGACTTCGGGCTGGAAGATCGGGGGAACGGGCTGCGGGTGGTGGGGGAGCCGGGACAGGACCCAGGAGAACTGGGGTGTGTTCACGGCCGGCATCTGCACCATCGTGACGTGCACATTCGCCTTGTCATGCAGGAGTTCCGAGCGCAGTGAGTCGTGGAAACCTTGGATCGCATGCTTGGCTCCGCAGTACGCCGATTGCAGCGGGATCCCGCGGTAGGCCAGCGCCGAGCCGACCTGGACGATCGTGCCGCGGTCGCGTGGTTTCATCCGGTCGAGCGCGGCCCGGGTTCCGTAGACATAGCCTAGGTACGAGACTTCAGTCGCACGTTTGAACTCGCGCGGTTCGATCTCGGTGAACGGCGCGAACACGGTCGAGAACGCGACATTGACCCAGACATCGATCGGCCCCAATTCGTTCTCGATCCGGGCCGCGGCCGCCTCGACTTCGTCGTACTCGGCGACATCGACCGCGATCGGCAACGCCGTACCCCCGGCGGCTTCGACATCACGTGCTGCTGCTCGCAAACCTTCCTCGCCGCGGGCGAGCAGCGCGACCTTCGCACCGCGTCGCGCGAACGCGATCGCACTCGCCCGGCCGATACCTGCGCTGGCTCCTGTCACTACTACAACCTGGGTCATGGCCGACCGGTACCCACGTGTACGCCGGCAGTGGCCAGGGCACCCGGACTCCATGCGACTGACGGAGACGGCTGATGTGTGGTGGAAGAACGCGGTGATCTATTGCCTCGATGTCGAGACCTACTTCGACACCGACGGTGACGGATCGGGTGACCTGGGCGGTGTCGGTCAGCGGATCGATCACCTGGCCGATCTGGGTGTGACGTGTCTGTGGCTGATGCCGTTCTATCCGACGCCGGATCGCGACGACGGGTACGACATCACCGACTTCTACGGCGTCGATTCCCGACTGGGCACGCACGGCGATCTGGTCGAGCTCATCACGCTGGCTCGCGACCGCGGGATCCGGGTGATCGTGGATCTGGTCGTCAACCACACCTCGGACCAGCACCCGTGGTTCCAGAGTGCGCGCGCGTCGCGGGAGTCGCCGTACCGGGGCTGGTATGTCTGGCGCGACGAGCCGCCGGCGAATCAGCACGAGGGCATCGTGTTCCCCGATCAGGAGACGAGCCTGTGGGAGTACGACGATGAGGCCGGTCAGTACTACCTGCATCAGTTCTACAAGCATCAGCCGGATCTCGACATCGCGAACGCCGACGTGCGCGCGGAGATCCAACGCGTGATCGGCTTCTGGTCGGTGCTCGGGATCTCAGGGTTCCGGGTGGACGCCGTACCGTTCCTGCTGGACACGACCGGTGCCGTCGACGCGGGCAGTCTGCCTGATCCGCACGACTACCTGCGGGATCTGCGGGCGTTTCTGGATCGGCGGCATCCGCAGTCGATGCTGCTCGGCGAGGTCAATCTGAAATACCCCGACGTACGGCGCTTCTTCGGTGACGAGGACGGCGACGAACTCACGATGTGTTTCGACTTCATCGGGATGCAGCGGCTGTATCTCTCGCTGGCCCGCAACGACCCGGCCTCGCTGGTGGAAGCGCTACGGGAACGTCCGCCGGCTGCAGAACAGGGACAGTGGGGCACGTTCGTGCGCAACCACGACGAGCTGACGCTGGACAAGCTGACCGACGCCGAGCGGCAGGAGGTATTCGACGCGTTCGGTCCGGACAAGGACATGCAGTTGTACGGTCGCGGTCTGCGTCGGCGCCTCCCGCCGATGCTGGGCAACGACCAGGCCCGTTTGAAGATGGTCTACAGCCTGCTGTTCTCACTGCCCGGCACACCGGTGCTCTTCTACGGCGAAGATATCGGCATGGGCGAGAACCTGTCCATCGAGGGCCGCGCCGCGGTCCGCTCCCCGATGCAGTGGACAGACGGTCCGAACGGCGGATTCTCCACGGCTGACTCGGCACACCTCGCGGCTCCGCTCACCGAGGGGGAGTTCGGCCCGAAGCACGTGAATGTCGCCGCGCAACGCCGTGATCCGGATTCGTTGCTGAATTGGATCAAGCTGCTGGTACGGCGTTATCGCGAGTGCCCGGAGCTGTCGTGGGGCGAGTGCACGATCCTCGAGCACGCGGCGCCGACCGTGTTCGCGCATCGCTCCGAACACGAGAACGGTGTCATCATCACCGCCCACAACTTCGGCGCGGACGCCGTCCAGGTCAAGCTCCAAGTCGACGCAGGTACCGCCGTCGACCTGCTCCGTGACGACAGCACCAAGGTCAACGGTGACGGAACTCTGGAGCTGGAACTCGAACCGTACGCCGCCCGCTGGCTACGAATCGTCCGACCGGGAGACCGCTACCTCATCTGACTTGCTGCGCACGAGCAGCGGAATCAGCCACCAGAACACCACGAACCAGACGAGGATGCCGCCCACGATGCCGAGGGCAACCGGTCGGGACAGGACGACGTCGAGGGCCAGCAACACGCCGCCCGCCATGGCAGCAACCAGGAAAGCGAGCCCGAACTGCGTGAGCCGATCGGTGATCGTGACCAGCTGATCGCGGAGCCCTTGGCGGTGCACGATCCGGTGGAACGACACCGGGGCAAGGAACAGTGCGACCGCCAAAGCCGAGGCGATCAGCGTGGCGGCGTACACGTGGTGGGTGAACTGGTCGGCCGCCTGGAACTGACTTTGGAAGCCGATGCTGAGCAAGAACGCGAACAGGATCTGCGTTCCGGTCTGCGCGAGACGCAACTCCTGGAGCAACTCGTTCCAATGCCGGTCGAGGCGCTCACCGGAGTCTTCGTCGTCACGCGTGTAGCTGGCGGAATGGCGGCTCATAGCGGTTCCGGTACCCGTCCGCCGCCCGCGTGAAGCCTGCTGTTACGAGCCGGGCAGCAGGAGTGGTTCGGCGGTCATCGGCGTCGCCACCTCACACGCGCCGGAATCGATGCTGCAGCGGATGATCGCGTTCGGGGTGTTCTCGCCGCTCTTCACGACCATCAGCAGGTGGTTGTCGTCCTCGGCCGTGGTACCGACGAACCGGGGTCCGGTCCACTGCCGCCGTACGGCGCCGGTCCCGCTGTCGAGCGCGGTCGTCGAGGGATCGCTGCCCTCGGCGCGGAAGTCTGGGGTCGCGAAGATTGTCTCGCCGTCCGGGGTGAATCCGTTCAGCGAATACTCACAGGTCCGCCAGATCTGCTTGCCGTCGGCAAGGTGCCGGACGGCGGAGCAGAAGGTCTGGGCGGCCCCCGAGATCTGGTCCACCCCACTCGTGCCCTGGAAATCCACCCCGGCCGGAGACGTGAAGGAACCCAGTTCCTCGACCTGGCCGGACTCGGTCTGCCAGGCGTTCAGCGTCGCGTCCGGATTGTCGCGATCGGTGCCGGCGGCGAAGTAGACGACCGGGCCGGCCACGGCCAGGACGTCGGAGAACCAGTCGTCGGGACGTTCCAGTTGCTGCTGCTCGCCGGACTCGTTCCGCCAATAGAGCGTGTTGCCCTGCCGACGGGTGTGATCGGCGTTCGTGCGCGCGGTTCCGTACGCGACGGTGTCCTCGCCGACCGACACCACCAGGCTCGCAACCCCCGGGACCTTGCTCCCTCGCACGATCCCTTCACTACCGCTGACCCGCACAAGCTCGGTGGCCCCGGTACCGACGTCGAGGATCACCAGCGCGTCCCCCTCGAACCGGGCCGCGCGAATGATGTCCTGCCGGCCAGGGACGGTGATGTCCGAACCGAGGCCGCCCTTGATCACCCGCCCGCTGACATAGGTCACCTGGGGAGTCCGCCCAGCCGGCAGATCGGCGAGGTTGATTTTTCGCGTCGGACCCGTCGCCGTAGGTGTCTCGACGAGCGGCTGGGGAGCGGTGGCCGACGACACAGCGGGCCCGCGATTGGCCACGAAAGCACCACCGGCAACCGCCAGTACGGCGATGGCAGCCAGCCCGACGGCCAGCCGGCCGTTCCCGGCTATCGCGCTCCTGACTGACACGGGCACCACCCTAACCGCCCGTTCGAGACTGCCCGGAGATTGGGTTCAAAGGGCACGACTTCCGGCGCAGCGCCACGAAGAATTGCGGTGAGCACACCGACTAGGGGGTTCTGGTGATCGACCCGTCCGTGGAGACCTTCAACCGGCTGATCCGGACCGAGCTACCTGCCCGTACGCCGAGGCTGTTCGACACCGCCTGCGTACTCGGCGGAAGCATCGCCGGTCTCCTGGCCGCCCGGGTGCTCGCCGATCACGCGCGTTCGGTGGTGATCATCGAACGCGATGAGCTCGAACCGTCCGGGCAGTCGCGGGCCGGCGTACCGCAGGATCGGCACGGGCACGCCTTGCTACCGGGCGGGTTGAAGCAGCTCGAACGCTGGCTGCCCGGAGTGGTCGACGAGGCCCAGGCGCTGGGCGGTTATCTCGCCCCGATCGAGCAGCAGACCGTGTACTACGACGGTCGGCCGCGGGCGCAGGGCGGCGACGCCAAGTTGTTGCTGGGCAGCCGCCCGTTCCTCGAGGCGCGGATCCGCGACCGAGTGCTGGCTCTGCCCAACGTATCCGTGCTTTCCGGTCTGGCCACGGGCCTGATCTACACCGAAGACGGTCGCGTCAGCGGAGTGCAGGTCGATCATGAGTCGCTGTCCGCCGACTTCGTCGTCGATGCGATGGGGCGGGCGTCCAGGCTGTCGACCTGGGTCGAGGAGGCCGGCTACCAGCGCCCGGTCCTGGTGCGGATGCCGACCGGTATCCATTACGTGACAGCACATTTCGAGCGGACCGAGAGCGCCGACAGCATCGAGCAGGCCTGCGTCCTCGGCCTGTTCGCGCCCCGCACGATGCCGGCCGACCTCACCGTCGCCAGCGCTTGTGTCATCGAGGACGACCAGTGGCAGGTGATGATGATGACGTACGAGGACAACCCCGCCGCGCGTTCCGTCGAAGCCTTCCGCTCGGCCTGCCGCGACCTGCCCCCGATCTTCCAGAAGGCGACCACCGGCGAACTGACCCGCGGTCTAGAGACCTACCACCAGGCCGACAGCCGGCACCGCGACTTCACCGGCCTCACCCACTTCCCGGCCGGCCTGGTCGCCGTCGGCGACGCCGTCGCCTCCTTCAACCCCATCTACGGCCAAGGCATCAGCTCGGCCGCACTCCACGCCTCCTGCCTGTCCGAGTACCTGACCACCGACCCCGACCTCACCACCCCGGCGACCGACTTCTTCGCCCACCAGAAAGTCATCACCGACGCCGCCTGGACCCTCTCCGCCGGGGCCGACGCGGCCCGCGCCGACGCCATCACCGGAACCAAGGCCCCTGCCGAGGTCGAACAACAGCGCTGGGCCCTGAACCAGATCATCCAGGCCACCCTCACCGACCCCACCGTCACCGAAGTCTTCGCCGCAGTCACCGCCATGGACGCCCACCCCGCAACCCTCGCCGACCCGGCTGTCCTCGACCGGGCACTGGCCGCGAACGAGGCCGCCACGGCACCGCGGTTAGGGTAGTCATTCGACTACTCTCCGGAGGAGCTGGATGGCGGGCAACGATCTGTCGGCGGGGCTGAAGAGCCGTCATGTGACGATGGTCAGCATCGCGGGGGTGATCGGCGCTGGGCTGTTCGTCGGGTCTGGGACGGCGATCACGCAGGCAGGGCCGGGGGTGTTGATCGCTTATGCGTTCGCCGGGGCGCTCGTCGTACTGGTGATGCGGATGCTCGGGGAGATGGCGGCCGCCAACCCTGATACGGGGTCGTTCTCGACGTACGCCGATCGGGCGATCGGGCCGTGGGCCGGGTTCACGGTGGGGTGGTTGTACTGGTGGTTCTGGGTGCTGGTGATTCCGGTCGAGGCGACGGCTGCGGCGACGATTCTGGAGAGCTGGACGGGAGCGCCGCAATGGGTGTGGGCGCTGGCGGTGACGTTGGTGCTGACCGTGACGAACCTGTTCAGTGTGGCGAACTACGGGGAGTTCGAGTTCTGGTTCGCGTTGCTGAAGGTGATTGCGATCGTCGGGTTCATCATCGTCGGGGTGCTGGCGGTGCTGGGGTTCTTCGGTGACACCCGGAGTGGGGTGTCGCATCTGTGGGACACCGGGGGATTCCTGCCGAACGGGTTCGGGGCGGTGGTGGCCGCCGTACTGGTGACGATGTTCAGCTTCATGGGGACCGAGATCGTGACGATCGCGGCGGCCGAGTCGGATCATCCGGACGAGAAGATCGGGCAGGCGACCCGGTCGGTGATCTGGCGGATCGGCATCTTCTACCTGGCCTCGATCCTGCTGGTCGTGGTGATCGTGCCGTGGAACGAGCCGCGGCTGGCGACCGATGGGTCGTATCAGGTCGCGTTGGAGGCGTTGGGCGTTCCGGGCGCCAAGGTGATCGTGGATCTCGTCGTGCTGGTCGCGGTGGCGAGTTGCCTGAACTCGGCGCTCTACACGGCATCGCGGATGATCTATTCGCTGGGCAGGCGCGGTCAGGCGCCGGCGATCGTCACGCAGACCACGCATCGCGGTGTGCCGCGGATCGCCGTACTGGCTTCGACCGCGGTCGGGTTCCTGGCGGTCATCTGCAACTACCTGTTCCCCGACGACGTCTTCGGCGTACTGCTCGCCACCTCGGGAGCCGTTGCCTTGCTGGTGTATCTCGTCATCGCGGTCTCCCAATTGCGGCTGCGCGCCAAACTCGAGGACTCCGGTACGCCGATGCCCGTGCGGATGTGGTTCTACCCGTACCTGACGTGGGCGGTGATCGTGGTGATCCCCGCGATGCTCCTCTACATGGCGACTCAGTCGGGGCAGCGACTCAACATCGCGGCCACCGCGGTGATCGCAGTCGCCGTCCTCATCGTCGCCGTACTGTCGACCAGACGCGCACGTGTGCCCGTTGGCTAGGCTGTCGGGTGATGAACAGGCTGCTGCGCTTCCTCATGGTTCTTGGGGCGCTGCTTGGCGTGTTCGTACTGCACTCCTTCACGGCGGAGACCGCGGCTAACCCGTCGACGCTGACGGCTGCGATGACCGTGGCGCCGAAGACCGCGGACCCGGTCGGTCACGATCACCCGGCTCCGTGCAGCGCTCTCTTGGTGGGCTCGGTGCTGTTGTTGTCGGCGTGGCTGGTGCTGCGTCGGCGGCAGCGTTTCGGCGACCTGCTGCGTGCCGCTGTCCGCGGCGGCGTGACGCCGCTCGCGATCCCTGCCCACTGGACCACACCTCGCCTGACCCAGCTCTGTGTGCTGAGGACCTGATCTGCGCTGACGCAATGCGCTCAGCCCACTTCCCAGATCACATCAGCTCAAGCGAGGTTGCAGTAGATGAAGCTATCCACCCCTGCCCGAATCTCTGTCGGTATCGTCGCGGCCTTCGCCGTCGCGGTCGGCGTACTGCTGGCAGTCAACTCCGGCGGTTCCGAAGCCCAACCACCCAACGTCACGAACGACCGGCTCGTGCGTGCCGACAGCCACAAACTCGGTACGGCGGCAGACGGCAAAGCGACCTTTGTCGAGTTCCTGGATTTCGAATGTGAGTCCTGCCGCGCGGCCTATCCGGCCGTCGAGCAGCTCCGCAAGGACTATGCGGGCAAGGTCACCTTCGTGGTGCGGTACTTCCCGATCCCGTCGCATTTCAACGCGGAACGTGCCGCGCGTGCCGTTGAGGCGGCGGCCGGGCAGGGCAAGTTCGAGCAGATGTACCAGAGGATGTACGAGACCCAGTCGGAGTGGGGCGAGCAGCAGGTCCCGGCCGACGAGCGCTTCCGCGGGTACGCGAAGGACCTCGGGCTCGACCTGACGGCGTACGACAAGGCCTATCAGGACCCGGCGACCCTCGAGCGGATCAAGAAGGACGTCGCCGACGGCGAGGCGCTCGGTGTCACCGGTACGCCGACCTTCTTCCTGAACGGGCAGAAGCTCCAGCCGCAGTCCGCGCAGGACCTGGTTGCGAGTATCGATGCCGCCCTCAAGTAGCCCGTTTCCACGGCTGCTGCCGTGGCTCCTGCTGATTGGCGGGGCGATCGGGTTGCTGGCGGCCGGCGTACTGACGGTGGAGAAGATCGCGCTGCTGCGTGATCCGTCGTATGTGCCGTCGTGCAGCATCAACCCGGTGCTGTCCTGCGGCTCGGTGATGACGAAGCCGCAGGCCGAGGTCTTCGGATTCCCCAATCCGCTCCTCGGCATCGCCGGTTTCGCCATCGTCACGACGGTCGGCGCCGCACTCCTTGCGGGTGCGGCGTTCCGCCGCTGGTTCTGGATCGGCCTCCAGCTCGGCACCACCCTCGGCGTGGTCTTCGTTCATTGGCTGATCTTCCAGAGCCTCTACCGCATCCAGGCGCTCTGCCCCTACTGCATGGCCGTCTGGGCCGTTACCGTGCCGATCTTCTGGTACGTCACCCTGCACAACCTGAACCGCTTCACCCGCTATCACCCGATCCCGCTGGCGATCTGGGCGGTCACCATCCTCACCCTGATCACCGAACAGTTCTGGACCTATTGGAAAACCCTCCTGTAGAAATCAAAGGCAGTGACTGACAACTGCGAAACAAGCGATTGATCCGGGCGCGACATCTTGCGCTTCGCCGGGGAGGGCTCTACTTTCTCGTCAACAGTTAGGAAACTTTCCTAACTGTTAAGGCTCCTTTCCTCCGCCCGAAGGACACCGCTGATGCCGTATCTACTTCGTGGGCTGACCGCTGCCGCGGTTGTCGCCTCTGCTTTGTTCGTTCCACCCGCCCTGAGCGCCTCGGCCGCCGAGACCTTGCTGTCACAAGGGAAACCCACGACCGCCTCCTCGATCGAGGGCAGCGGTTTCGAGGCGGCCAAGGCCGTGGACGGGAATTCGTCCACCCGGTGGGCCAGCGTCGAAGGACATGATCCCGAGTGGATCCGGGTCGACCTGGGGAGCACCGCGAGTATCACGCGGGTCAAGCTGAACTGGGAGGCGGCGTACGGGAAGTCGTACAAGATCCAGACCTCGGCCGACGGCTCGACCGGGTGGACCGACGTCTTCTCGACCACGACCGGCAACGGGGCGGTCGACGACCTGACGGTGTCGGGCAGCGGCCGGTACGTTCGCGTCCACGGCACCGCGCGCGGGACGGCGTACGGGTATTCGCTGTTCGATCTCGAGGTCTACGGCACGACGGGCAGCGATCCCGGCGACACGACACCGCCGAGTACGCCGACCGGTCTCGCAGCCACGGGGACCACATCGAGCAGTGTCTCGCTGGCGTGGAACGCGTCGACGGACAACGTCGGGGTGACCGGTTACGTTGTCTACCGCAACGGAACCGAGGTCGCCACCAGCCCCGGTACGACGTTCACCGACACCGGCCGTACGGCGTCGACCAGCTACACGTACACCGTCAAGGCACGTGATGCCGCAGGCAACCTTTCGGCCGCGAGCAACGCGGTCACCGCGACCACGCAATCCGGTGGTGGGGGAGGACCGGCCGTTCCGTTCGGCAGCCATCAGTTCCCGTACGCCGCCGGCATCCTCAAGCCGACGGGAAGTCAGGCCACCCTCGACCAGAAGGTGATCGACTACTACCAGCAGTGGAAGGCCGCCTTCGTCAAGCAGAACTGCGGCAACGGCTGGTACCAGATCATCTCGCCGGACGCCGACCACCCGTACGTCGCCGAGGCCCAGGGCTACGGCATGGTCATCACCGCGACCATGGCCGGTGCCGATCCGGCCGCCAAGACGATCTTCGACGGACTGGTCAAGTACATGCTGGCCCACCCGTCGGTGAACAACGGCGACCTGCTGGCCGCCGAGCAGAACACCTCCTGCCAGAGCGTCAACGGCTCCGACAGCGCGACCGACGGCGACATGGACGTTGCCTACGGCCTCCTTCTCGCCGACAAGCAGTGGGGCAGCAGCGGCACCTACAACTACAAGCAACTCGCGATCAAGCACATCAACGCGATCAAGGCGAGTGAGCTGAACCCGAGCACCAACCTGCTGACCTTCGGCGACTGGAGCACCTCCGGCGACGCCTACTGGAACATGTCCCGCACCTCGGACTGGATGATCGACCACTTCCGCGCCTTCCGGACCGCCACCGGCGACTCGGCCTGGGACACCATCCGCGCCAAGCACCAGAGCGTGACCACCTCCCTGCAGAACAACTACGCGGCAAGCACCGGCCTGCTGCCCGACTTCGTCATCAACACCAACTCCAGCCCGAAGCCGGCCGCCGGCCAGGTCCTGGAAGACCCGAACGACGGCCAGTTCTGGTGGAACGCCTGCCGCGACCCGTGGCGGATCGGCGCCGATGCCGTCACCAGCGGCGACAGCGCCTCCCTCACCTCGGCCCGCAAGCTCAACACCTGGATCAAGTCCAAGGCCGGCGGTAACGCGAACAACATCGCCACCGGCTACAAACTGAACGGAACCGCGATCCAGACCGGCAGCGACGCCGCCTTCTTCGCCCCGTTCACGATCCCGGCCATGACGGATTCCGGCAGCCAGGCCTGGCTGGACGCACTGTGGAACAAGATGCTGACCACCCCGGTCGACACCAGCAGCTACTACGCCGCCAGCATCCAGCTCCAGGTCATGATCACCGCCACCCACAACCACTGGGTCCCGTAACCCCGACGCGTTAGCCCCTTCCGCGCCTAGAATCCTCGGACGCGGAAGGGGTTGTGACACAGATGCAGTACGCGAACGAGCAGGACCGGTACGACGCGATTCGCGCGAGCGCGGTGGCCAAGTTGCAACCGCGGCGCGCGGACCTCGCCGTACTGGAGGGTGAAGCGCTGGTCCGGAAGCTGACCGAGGAAGCGCTGGCCGAGTACTACACCGACCAGATCGCGGCGAACTACGCGTGGGACTACGTCGAGCGCGAGGTCCGCCGGGCAGTCGACGAGGCGTAATGCAGGACGCGGCGGTCGCGCGGATCCTCGCGCAACATCAGACGCCCGCGGAGCGGCTGGCGGCGCTCGAACGCAGCCAGGAACCCGAGTTCGCGTACGGACGGCACCCGGGGAGCGATGAGGCGGCCGAGATCGCCGGGGCTGCGAGCTATCTGCAGGTGATGAAGCGCAGCTGGCGGGCCGAGCTGGCGAGCCGGGATGCGGGGAATCCGGAGCGGCGGCCGGGCTGGGAGGCGTTCCAGCGCGAGATGGACGCGTTCGTGCCCGAGGTCGAGCGGACTCAGCCGGTGTGGTTCCTGCAGGCCGATGGCTATCAGGTCACCGGCACGAACCGGGACGAGCTGAACGCGATCGCCGCCGCCCGCGAGCGCGCGCCGCGCGACGACCCGCAGCAACAACTCGGCATCACCTACCAGCGCGACACCATGTACGCGATGCTGCCCGACGGGGCGATCTCCCGTCATACAGGCACCTTCGACGCCGGTACGACGGCCTCCGCCGCTGCTGGATGGGTCGATCACGTGGTCCGGGTGCACGCGGACGCCGACGAGCTCCGGATGCGGGTGACCGGGGTCGCCGACGATGGAGCCGGGAACCTGACGATGCACGGGACGGTGCTCGAGGGGCCGGTCGGCAATCGCGGGCTGGCTGTCGGGTCGACCGTTGAGCTGCAGAAGAATCGGTCGACCGGCTTGTTGACGATCGGTGGGGAGGACGCCGGCGACTGGAACGCGTCCTTCGAGACGTTCGGCTATCACCAGGGGCGGACCCGGGTGAACGAGGGTGTCGGTATGCAGGTTGCTGGCGCCGGTACTCCGGAGGCGCGGAACCGCGGGCCGCGTCTCGCGGTCGACGACGTTCTGTTCGAGCGGATCCGCGATACCTACAACAACGTGGAGGATCCGGAACGCGGGTACGCGCGGACACTCGGGCCGACGAGGACCCGGCTGAACTTCAACGAAGCCGGGTGGGATGTGAACGTACCGCCGTACCGGCGACTGGGTGGCGATGCGATGTTCACGGAGGCTGAGCATCCCGAGCCCGCGCCGTACGACGCGAACCTGCCGGTGCCGGGGACGGTCGATGTGAGCAACCCGAACTGGTACTACGACGCCACGAATTCGATGCCGGACCGGTTCGTCGGGGGCCGGTCGAGCAGTTCGACGCTCTATATGACGGCGGCGACGATGCTGGTGCACGAGGACCGGCTCGAACTCGATGAGGCCAAGGACCTGATGGCGTTCGCTGTCGCGGACATGGTGGCCAGTGGGGAGCACAGCATGCCGGAGTGCATGACTCCGGTCGTGCTGGCTGCGGGTAGTTCGGAGCCGTGGAAGGAGACTCCGCTCAACATCTCGAAGGAGACTCCGCCGCTGACCGCCTGGATGCATCTGGTGAGCCCGGAGACCCGGAACGAGATGCGCACCGAGGCTCGTGCGGCTCTGCAGCAGGTCCTCGAGAACCCGGCGCCTGATCCGCAGGTGGTCAAGGGCCTCACCATGGTGGTGAAGGCAACGAACGACTTCGAGCGCAACTCCAACGAGTTGACCAAGGCAATGAGCGCTGGTCTCAATCCGACTCCCGCGGCGGCTCAGCGCGTTGCCGCTACCGCGGATCCACGGGTGCGGGCGGCGGCCGCCGTACGGGAGTCTGACCTCGATCGCTAGGTCAGTCGGTCGGTGCCAGGAAGACGAGGATGTCGTTCTCGTGGCCTCGGACGGGAGTCGGCTCGCGCCAGCCGACGCGGCGGTAGAAGGCGACGGTGTCGTGGGCCTGGTCCCAGGTGAGGAGCCAGGAGCGGGGGTGCTGTGCGGTGAGGCCTTCCAGCAGGCGTCGACCCAGACCGGTACCGCGCGCCTGGCGGCGGACTCCGAGCTCGTCGATCTCGAAGGCGCCGACCAGCAGCTGGTCGACCTGCTCGGGGCCGAGTCTGGAGGCGACCTTGCCGTACGCGCGGTCGGTCCGGAACGGGCTCGGAGTGATCCAGCCGGTGATGAAGCCGTCGACCGAGCCGTCATCGGCGTGCTCGACGAGTGCGGTGAAGCCTGGACGGAGGACATCACGGGTCAGGCGGTCGCGGAATGCGGCGCGCGTCTCGTCCGGGTCCGGGCCGTCCCACGGTGGGGTCGTGAACACCTCGACGTACGCGTCGGTCAGGTCGTCGAGGATCGACAACACGTCTGAACCGTAGGACTTCATCCGGTACTCCTACTCGGCGGCGAGCCACTGGCGGAGTTCGCCCAGGGCGGTGCGGTTGCTGTCAGCATCGATGTCGGTGTCGCCGTCGAGGGCATGGACGACCTCTACCGTGCTGATCTCAGCAGCTGGCCGGGTCAGCAGGTAGCCGCCGACCTGCTGGGTTGCCTGGTCTCCTGACGCTCTTTCTCGTCAGGCACCTCACCAGGGGACCCGATTTGCATCGTCGCGGTGAATGACAGTAATGTTCTTCTTGTTGGGAGCGAGTGCAGGACGCGGAAGCGGCCGGACCTCCTGACCACCCTCCAAGTAAGCGCAGCTGAAACGCGTCTACGGACTCGGATCGGCCGCTGAAACACGGGGTGACTGCGACGAAAGTAGCCGATTTGACCGGCTGCGGACAGAACAGTAAAGTTTGGCGGGTTACCCCGGAAGCCCTGAACCGTAAGGTTCGGCTGCGGTGTGCGTCCGATTCTTGAGAACTCAACAGCGTGCCGAAAGTCAATGCCGAAATTTAGCATTTACCCCGTGCATAGGCCTTCATGGTCTGTGTTCGGATTCCTTTGAATGTAATTTCTGGATTCAGTCAGTTTGATTGTCTCTGATGTTCAAAGGATCAACTGAAGTTGTCGACATCCCAGTTTTTGACTGGTTGTCATATTTTTCAACGGAGAGTTTGATCCTGGCTCAGGACGAACGCTGGCGGCGTGCTTAACACATGCAAGTCGAGCGGTAAGGCCTCTTCGGAGGTACACGAGCGGCGAACGGGTGAGTAACACGTGAGCAACCTACCCTCAACTTCGGGA
>NZ_BAAANF010000041.1:0-1160 GCF_039529655.1 Kribbella yunnanensis
CCGCCCGCTTCGGCACGCCCAATCCCGACTCCTCTGCCTCCGGCACGACTCCGCCCGTCGCACCCTCCGACACCGCCTCCCCCGGCACACCTAGCCCCACCGCCCCGAGCCCCACCGCGAGCGCCTCCGTGTCCCTTGCGACTCCGCCCGTTGCGCCAACCGACTCCCCCACGCAGGACGCCAATTCCCCCGCTGATCCCCACAGCCACGCGCTCGACTCCGCGCCTTCCCCGGACACGACCTTCCCCGCAGACGACGTTCCGCCCGTTGACGCGCTGATCCTCGTGGACCTCCAAACCGCGTTCGTCTCCGGCGACAACGCCGTACCGAACGCCCCACGGCTCCTCGACCGCGCAACCGACCTGCTCAACCGCGCCCGCGCTGCCGGCACAGTCGTCGTACACCTCCAGAACGACGGTCCCCCCGGCGCCGACGACGAGATCGGCACCCCCGGCTGGCAGCTCTACCTGCCAACCACCCCCGGCCCCCGCGAACACATCATCCGTAAACCCCGAGACGACGGCTTCGACGCAACCCCACTAGGCGAAATCCTCATCACCGCAGGCGTACGCTCACTCGCAATCTGCGGCGTCATGTCCGAAATGTGCGTCCACGCCACCGCCCGAACCGCCCTAGCTCGCGGCTACCGCGTAGTTCTCCCCCACGACGCCCACGGCACCTACGACATCCCCGCCGTACCCGGCGTCAGCGACGCCATCCCCGCCCAAGCCGTATCCCGAGTAGCCGCCTGGTCCCTAGGCGACCAGCCCAACATCACCACCCCCGCAGCCGCCGTCACCTTCACCCCATGACCTCCCCGCACCTGCTCAACGAGTCACCAGATTCCCGAAGCCCAACACCCCACTACGACCACACTCTCGCTCGGACCGACCCACTCCCACCGAACGCGATCAACTCAAGACCCACGAACAAGGATTGCCCTCAGGGCTGATCCGACCGACCACGTCCCCGTGAGCAGCAACCGCGCGCCCCCGCACGGCGGCTGCTGGACGACTCCCGATCAGCTCGGCTTCCTGGTCCCGCTGATTGCCCTGGTCCGGACGTCCCACAAGCCACAACCCCGACCACTCGCTCCCGCACTCTGAACCACCCCGGGTTTGATGCACACCTCCTTCGTTGGGAAGGTGGCATCTATGCCG
>NZ_BAAANF010000042.1:0-48177 GCF_039529655.1 Kribbella yunnanensis
ATTTCGGCATTGACTTTCGGCACGCTGTTGAGTTCTCAAGAATCGGACGCACACCGCAGCCGAACCTTACGGTTCAGGGCTTCCGGGGCAACCTGCAGTACTTTACCGGAGTGGATCAACCAAGTCAAGTCTTGATTTTTCCGACTCTCTCCCCACTTGGGAGGCTGCCGACCCGAGTCCGTAGACGCGTTTCAGCTGCACTAGCTTGGGGGGAGTTGGAAGGTCCGGCCGCTTCAGCGTCCTGCACTCGCTTCCAACAAGAAGAAGATTACGTGGCTGCCGGGTGGACGGTCAAATCGGTTTCCGGTGGGCTGAATCACAAGCTTGTAATTTGCCCCCGGCAACCTAGTTGTGGGAGTGCAGCACTCCCGCGAACGACCGCTTCCCACGCCGCAGGACCAGCACGCCACCAGGCAACAGATCCTCTGCACCAGGCACGTACTCAGGGTCCTTCACCTTCTCGTTGTTGAGGTACCCACCGCCCTCGGCCACCGTGCGTCGCGCGGCCGACTTGCTGGCGACCAGGCCGGACTTCACCAGCAGATCGCCGTACGTCGGCATCGCTTCGCCGGCGGCCAGTTCTACGTGTGGTGCTTCGCGCAGTGCAGCGCGCAGGGTCTCGCCGTCCAGCGCGGCGAGCTCCCCCTGGCCGAAGAGCGCCTTCGACGCCTCCTGCACAGCGCGGGTCTCCCCCTCACCGTGCACCAACGTCGTGATGTCCTCCGCGAGCACTCGCTGCGCTTCCCGAGCATGTGGTCGCTCGGCAGTCGCCTGCTCTAGCTCCGCGATCTCCTCGTCCGTGCGGAAGGTGTAGTACCGCACCAGCTGCATCACGTCGCGGTCGTCGGTGTTGAACCAGAACTGGTAGAACGCGTACGGCGAAGTCAGCTCGCGGTCCAGCCACACTGTGCCGGACTCCGTCTTGCCGAACTTCGTCCCGTCGGCCTTGGTCACCAGTGGGGTGGCAAGCGCATGTGCCTTGCCCGCGTCGGAGCGTCGGATGAGCTCCACGCCGGCTGTCAGGTTCCCCCACTGGTCGCTACCGCCTGTCTGCAGCGTGCAGCCATGGCGGCGGTAGAGCTCCAGGTAGTCCAGCGACTGCAGCAGCACGTAGCTGAACTCCGTGTAGCTGATCCCCTGCTCCAGCCGCGCCTTGACCACCTCGCGCCCGAGCATCCGGTTCACCGGGAAGTGCTTGCCGATGTCCCGCAGGAAGTCGAGGGTGTTGAGGTCCTTGGTCCAGTCGTAGTTGTTGACGATCCGGGCCGGGTTCGGCAGCGACTCGTCGAAGTCGATGAACTTCTCCACCTGCCCGCGCACCCGCTCGACCCATTGGGCCACGACGTCCTTCGGGTTCAGCACCCGCTCGGAACTCTCCTTGGGGTCACCGATCAGTCCGGTGGCACCGCCGACCAGACCGATCGGGTTGTGACCGGCCAGCTGGAGCCGGCGCAGCGTCAGCAACTGCAGCAGGTTGCCCATGTGCAGGCTGGGTGCTGTGGGGTCGAAGCCGACATAGGAAGTGATCGGTCCAGCCGCCATGGCGCTGCGCAGCGCGTCCGGATCGGTGGAGTGCGCGATCAGTCCGCGGCTCTCCAACTCATCCAGCACCTGAGTACGGCGTTCGGTCCCGCTGTCCGTCACTTGTTCTCCTCGAGTACGTCGGTACACCCCAAGTGTCCTGTACGACGAGGAGCCGGGCCTAACTGGGCTCGGGCCGGGCGAGGATGTCGCGCAGCTGCGGCCGGAGCGCATGTCCGTCCGGCCCCTGCACCGTTGCCGCCGTCGGCCGGTGCGGATCGTGCGCACCGGGGTCTTGGTTCGGTACGGGCAGACCGTGGGACAGCACCTGCTCGGCCGGGGTCAGCTGACGGATGCCGATGGCCCGCACGTGATCCGGGTGCGACTGCGCGAAGTCGCCGTACAGCTGGGGGTCGTGCTGGCCGTCGTCACCGACCAGCACCCAGCGCACGTCGGGGAACTCGCGAGCTAGCCGGCGCAGCGCGGTTCGCTTGTGCTCCTGGCCGCTGCGGAACCAGCCGGTGTTGGTCGGTCCCCAGTCGGTCATCAGGAGCGGGCCGAGCGGGTAGCCGTGGCGAGCCAGGAAGCGGGTGAGTGTCGGTGCTGTGTTCCAGGCACCGGTGCTGAGGTAGAAGATCGGCGCACCCGGGTGGTCGGCCAGCAGCTCCTGGTACATCTCGGCCATGCCGGGGACGACACGACGCGCCTGCTCCTCGCGGACGAACGTGTTCCAGGCTGCGATCAGTGGCCGCGGCAGCATCGTCAGGATGACGGTGTCGTCGATGTCGCTGAGGAGTCCGAACTTCGCCTCCGGATCCGGGACGAAGATGCTCGCTCTGGCCTGCCGCTCACCGTGCACACCCAGATTGATCTCGTGCCATCCCGGTGGCAGCACCACCGGCACGGTGAAGTCGACCAGGCCGCCCCGGTCGGTCACGGTCTCGAACGTCTGCCCCTCGACCGTGACGGTCACTGGGACCTTCACTGCCGGCGCGGTGACGAAGACTCGCCAGCCACGCACCACCTGGTCCTCGTCGAACCGCGGCTGGTTGCGCGGGTCACGACCCAGTACGACGCGTGCCAGCACCCGCACGCACTCCGTGGTGCCGTAACCGACCTGCGGGATGATCCGCTCGCGCCACCCGCGGCGCCGGAGAATCGCTTGCACCCCCAGGTTGAACCAGTCCTCGAGACGGGATGCGTAGTGCGGACGGGCCATACCCGAAACCTACCCGCAGGCGGGGCCGCTACGCGCACCGGAGCTGACGCCTGGACAGACCTTTACCGAACTGTCGGTGCCAGCCTCTACGGTCTTCGCATGACTCAGACCGCTGCTGCTGTCGGGATGTGCTTCCCCCGGACCTTTCCCGCCGCCCTGGTGACCGATGTGGCCCGCCGACTCGAGGCTGGTGGTGCCGACGAGCTATGGATCATCGAGGACTGCTTCTACACCGCCGGACCGTCGCTGGTGTCCGCTGCGCTGGCGTCGACCGAGCGACTGACTGTCGGGCTCGGGATCGTCCCTGCGGTCGCGCGTACGGCGGCTGTCACCGCGATGGAGTTCGCGACGCTAGAGGCTCTAGCGCCTGGGCGTTTTCTGCCGGGGATCGGGCACGGTGTGCAGGAGTGGATGGGGCAGATGGGTGTGCGGGCGAAGTCGCCGCTCACTGCGCTCGACGAGGTGACGACGACGGTCACTCGGCTGCTGGCTGGGGAGAAGGTCAGCTTCGAGGGCAAGACGGTGTACCTGAAGGACGTGCTGCTCGACGCTCCCCCGGTGACTCCGCCGCCGATTCTGCTGGGTGTCATGGGGCCGAAGTCGATGCAGCTGGCCGGGAGGGTCGGCGGTGGGCTGGTGCTGGCCGAGCCGGCCACGCCGGCGTACGTGCGGCAGTCGCTGGAGCTAGCTGGGAACCCGGAGGGGTTCGTGGTCGCGGTGTTCACGGCGATGTGCGTGCGGCCGGACCGGAAGGCGGCGTACGAGTGGACTGCGCCGTGGCTGGGTGAGCGGATCCGGACGAAGTACGCCGGGGTTGCTGCGCTGCCGTTCTTCGACGAGCTGGAGAAGTTGTACGCCGAGTCCGGTGAGGCTGGCCTGGTCGGAATGCCGGTCGACTGGTGGACGGCGATCGGTGCTGTCGGGACTGTCGAGGACGCGGCGGCGCACCTGGATCAGTTGGAGGCTGCTGGGGTGCACCACATCGGGTTGTTCCCGGACCCGGAGGTGGAGCACGGTCTGCCACAGCTGGAGTACGTCGTCGAGCTGGCGAACCGCTAGGTACGACGTTTGGGGACGTGCGGGCGGTACGGCGAGACTGTCGGGTCGTCGGGGATCCAGAACCGCCAAGGCCAGTCGGGCGCTTCGCGGAGACCCACGCGAGGACCGGTGGACGGCGTACCGTCGAAGCCCGGTCCGTCGAGGAGGCGGACCGGAGAGTCCTTCGCCAGCAGGTCCACCCCGTCCTGCTCCCGATCGATGCCGAGAGCAACACACAGACGAGCGGGACCCCGCGCCAGGTCTCGGTTCGACTTGGAAGTGGGGTTTCCTCGGCGGGTGCGGGCTAGGTCCACTCCCTCGATGACTTCGCCTGCGCGGAGCAGGACGGCTGACGGGGTGCCGGCGGGGCCGACTCCTACGTTCATGCAGAAGTGCATGCCGTAGGTGAAGTAGACGTAGAGGTGGCCGGGTGGGCCGAACATGACGGCGTTGCGAGGTGTCTGGCCTCGGTAGGCGTGCGAGCCGGGGTCGTTGGGGCCGTCGTAGGCCTCCACCTCGGTCATGCGAACTGCGACTGTGCCTTCCGCTGTGGTGGTGCGGAGGACTGTGCCTAGTAGTAGCGGGGCGACGTCTAGGACGGGCCCCGCTAGCTGGGAGCGGCGCACTACGAGAGGCGGGCGGTGTACTGGGCGGCGCGGGCGTGTAGTTCGGCCAACTGGTGGGTGACCTGGTCTACCGACGTACCGCCGCGGGTGTTGCGGGAGGCGAGTGAGCCTTCGACGGTGAGGACCGTGCGGACGTCCGGCGTGAGTAGCGGTGAGATTGCTGCCAGGTCGGAGTCGGTGAGGTCCCACAGCTCGATGCCGCGCTTCTCGCACTCCTGGACGCAGGCACCGGCCAGCTCGTGCGCGACCCGGAACGGGACCTGCTGCCGGACCAGCCACTCGGCGATATCCGTTGCGAGTGAGAAGCCCTGCGGGGCCAGCTCCTCGAGGCGCTCGGTGTTGAAGCGCAGGGTGCGGATCATCCCGGTGAACGCGGGCAGCAGCACCTCGAGGGTGTCGATGGAGTCGAAGACCGGCTCCTTGTCCTCCTGCAGGTCGCGGTTGTAGGCCAGCGGCTGCGCCTTCAGGGTCGCGAGCAGTCCGCTCAGGTTGCCGATCAGCCGGCCTGCCTTACCGCGGGCGAGCTCGGCGATATCCGGGTTCTTCTTCTGCGGCATGATGCTCGACCCGGTCGAGAACGCGTCGTCCAGCTCGACGAAACCGAACTCCTTCGTCGCCCAGATGATCACCTCCTCGGCCTGCCGGGACAGGTCGATTCCGACCTGCGCGGTGACGAAGGCGAACTCCGCGACGAAGTCCCGGGACGCCGTACCGTCAATCGAGTTCGCCGAGGAGTTCGTGAAGCCGAGCTCGGTGGCGACGTACTGCGGGTCCAGACCGAGCGAACTGCCGGCCAGTGCACCAGACCCGTACGGCGAATCGGCCGCAACGCGGGCGTCCCAGTCGGCGAGCCGGTCCAGGTCGCGGATGAGCGGCCAGGCGTGCGCGAGGAGGTGGTGAGAGAGCAGAACCGGCTGTGCGTGCTGCAGGTGCGTCCGGCCGGGCATGGCGACACCGAGGTGCTTCTCGGCCTGGTCTGCGAGTGTGTTGACCTGCTCCAGGACCAGGCGGGCGATGATGCGACCGTGCTCGCGCAGGTAGCTCTTGAACAGCGTGGCGACCTGGTCGTTCCGGGAGCGGCCGGCGCGCAGCCGCCCACCCAGCTCAGCCCCGAGGCGCTCCAGCAACCCACGCTCCAGCGCGGTGTGCACGTCCTCGTCGTCCTCAGCCGGCAGGAACGCGCCGCTGAGGACATCGGCCAGCAGACCGTCCAGCCCAGCGAGCATCGCGTCCAGGTCCGCGTCGGTCAGCAGCCCCGCTCGGTGCAGCACCTTTGCGTGGGCCTTCGACCCCGCGATGTCGTACGGCGCCAGTCGCCAGTCGAACTGCGTCGACTTGCTCAACGCCGCCAGCGCGTCGGCCGGCCCGCCCGCGAACCGTCCACCCCACAGGGCTGCACTCTCACCTGAACTCACACCAACATCCTCTCAGTCACTTACCGAAAACCTTCCGCCAGGTAGCGGCGGTCGGTTCGTCATACGTCCGGCTGAAGTCGCAGGCGCCGGCAAACGGTCGGTCCAGCGGGTCGCCACCTTCTGTTCTCGGGTACCCGGAGATCAGGAGCCGATCGCCGATCTCGTAGCCGTGGGTCTCGCTCGACTGGACCAGGTGGCCCGGCCCGATCCCCATCTGCACGGTGAACTGCTGCTTGCCGCTGCCCGGCCGGAACCACTCGTTCACCTCGAAGGTCACGTTCCAGCTCGCGGGCCAGGACTCGTCGGCCCGGGGGATCTCCACCGCGGAGAGCACGGTGCCGTCGAAGGCGACCGGCACCTTGGCGAACCGCTCCGGCGTGAGTGGGTAAGCGCAGGAGTGCGAGACGTTGGGGTCACCCAGCGGCTTGCTCGGCGGGTAGGTGGTGGCGGAAACGGTGGGGGTATTGGCCGGTGCGACCGGTATCGCGGTGGGGGTGCCGCCCTGCTGTAGCGCTACGACGCCGATGACCGCTGCGGTCGCCGTGGTTGCCAGGGCGGGTGCGAGCAAGCGGCGCACTGTACGGCGGCGGGTGCTGCGGGATGCGGTCTGTTCGACGCGCTGGGCGGCGTGGGCGAGCACCTCGGGTGAGGGCGGCGGGACCTTGCCCGCGGACTGCAGGGTGGTCCAGTTGTCGTCGTTCATCGGTCAGCCTCCTGTCGGGTGGTTTCGTCCACTACTTGGGCCGAACCGGAGAGGCGTTCGTCCATGCGTTGTCTGGCGCGGTGCAGCCGGGAGCGGGCGGTACCGGCGGGGATGCCGAGCACCTGTGCGGCTTCGGTCGGGCTGAGGTTCTCCCAGGCGACCAGGAGCAGCAGGTCGCGTTCAGCTGTTGGCAGCGACCGCAGGCCGGCGCGTAGCTGCGGTGCGAGCGCTGCGGCATCCAGGCGGGAGTCGATCGCGGCGGTCTCGTCGGCCGGGCGATCGATACCGATGACGCGAGCCATGGTGCTGCGAAGCCGGTGCTTGCGGTAGTGACCGTGCAGCACGTGCCGGGCGACACCGAACAGCCACGCCCGCGGTGTGCCGAGATTCGGGTCGAATCCGGAGCGCCCGCCGTACGCGGCCACCCACACGTCACCGAGCAGGTCATCCGCGACCCCGTCGGCCGTCCGGCGGCTCAGGTAGGCATGGATGTCCGGTCCATGCCGTTCCACCTGTGCCGCGAACCAGTCGTCCATCCCGTGTTCCCCCTTCGCCGGTCTACCGTCGCCTCGTACTTGGCGCGAACCGGCGGGAGCGTTCGCAACTACCTGGGCTCGCGGGCGGCGAGGGAGAGCAGTCTGGCGGCCAGTGCCTCGCCGCCGGCCGGGTTGCGGCTGACGATCATCACGGTGTCGTCGCCGGCGATGGTGCCGAGAACGTCGTCCAGTCCCACGTGGTCGATCGCCGACGCGAGGTACTGGGCCGCTCCCGGCGGGGTTCGCAGGATGACCAGGTTGGCGCTGCCCTCGGCCGAGACGAGCAGTTCGTTCGCTACTCGCGCCAGGCGGGCCTCGAACGCGGCCGCCTCACCGGCGCGCGGAGTGCGGTCACCGCCCTCCCCCGGTACGGCGTACACCTGCTGGCCGGAGGAGTCGCGAACCTTGACCGCTCCGATCTCGACCAGGTCGCGGGACAGCGTCGCCTGGCCGACCACCAGCCCGGAGGCGGACAGCAGGTCGGCCAGCTCGGTCTGCGACCGGACTGGTTGCCGGCCGAGCAGGTCCACGATCCGCTGCTGTCGTGCCGTTTTCGTCGTCGGAACGGCGCTGTGTTTCAACAGGTCGCTTCGCTGGGTCATGCGTTGAAACTCCTAGCCAGCAGCCACGACAGCAGCGCCTTCTGCGCGTGCAGTCTGTTCTCTGCTTCGTCCCACACGACCGATTGTGGCCCGTCGAGGACCGCGGCCTCGATCTCCTTGCCGCGGTACGCCGGGAGGCAGTGCAGCACGATCGCGTCTGAATTTGCCTTCGCGAGCAGCTGTTCAGTCACCGCATACGGCACGAACGGCGCCTCTCGGAGGGCAGCCTCGCCCTCCTGACCCATCGACACCCAGGTGTCGGTGGCGATCACGTCTGCGCCGTCGACTGCGGCGTATGGGTCGTCGGTCCACGCAGCCGAGCCACCTGTCTCGGCTGCGATCTCAACGGCCCGCTCCAGGATCGCGGGGTCCGGCTGGAAGTCTGCGGGTGATGCGATGACGACGTGCATGCCGGCGGTGGCGCCGCCGAGCAGGTATGAGTGGGCCATGTTGTTCGCGCCGTCGCCGAAGTAGACGAGCTTCAGGCCGGCTGTGGAGCCCTTGTGCTGCCGGATGGTGAGTAGGTCGGCGAGGATCTGGCACGGGTGGAACTCGTCGGTAAGCGCGTTGACCACGGGTACCTGAGAGGCTGCGGCCATCTCGTCGATCCGGGTCTGCCCCGCGGTCCGCCAGACGATCGCGGCCACTTGCCGGTCGAGCACCCGAGCGGTGTCGGCGATCGGCTCACCACGACCCATCTGCGAGGTCTGCGCGTCGATGATCAGCGACGCACCACCAAGCTCCGCGATCCCCACCGCGAACGAGATCCGCGTCCGCGTCGAAGCCTTGTCGAAGATCACCGCCACCGACTTCGGCCCGGCGAGCGGTTGATGCCCGAACCGGTCGCTGGTCAGCTGTTGAGCCAACGTCAGTACTTCGTCCTGCTCGACCGGACTGAGGTCGTCGTCTCTCAGAAAGTGCCGGACGGTCATGAGGCCTCCGAACCTGTGGTGAGGGGCGCGGGAAGTGCGGCGGGTGGGGTGACGGGTGCGGGTGTCATGACACCTTCACCTGGTCGAGGAGGGTGGGGAGGGCGGCGACGAAGCTGTCTGCGTCGGCCTTGCTGAGGATGTAGGGGGGTGCGAGGCGGAGGGCGTTGGGGATGGGGTTGTTGATGACGAAGCCGGCTTCTAGGGCGAGGGCTGCTACCTGGTCGGAGACTGGTTGGGTCAGCTCGATGGCGAGGAGTAGGCCGCGGCCGCGGACGCCGGCGATCAGGGGGTGGTCCAGGGCGATCAAGGACGAGGCGAGGTGGTTGCCTACGGCATTGACTTGGGCCAGTAGGCCGTCGCGCTCGATGACGGTCAACACCGCGAGGCCGGCGATCGCGGCGACTGGGTTGCCGCCGAACGTTGTGCCGTGGTTGCCGGGTTGGAGGAGGTCGGCGGCGGCGCCCAGACCTACGCAGGCGCCGATGGGGATGCCGGCGCCGAGGCCCTTGGCGAGGGTGACGAGGTCGGGCGTGATGCCTTCGGACTGGAAGGCGAACCAGGAGCCGGTCCGGCCGACGCCGGTCTGGATCTCGTCGAGCCACAGCAGTGCGCCGTGTTCGGTGGTGATCCGGCGGGCCGCCTGCAGGTAGCCGTCCGGGGGTACGACGACGCCGTTCTCGCCCTGGATCGGCTCCAGTACGACGGCCGCCGTCTGGTCGTCGACCGCGGCCGCGAGCGCGTCAGCGTCGCCGTACGGGACGAAGGTGACGTCACCCGGCAGTGGCGCGAAAGCTTCCCGGTACGCCGGTTTCCAGGTCAGCGCGAGGGCGCCCATCGTGCGGCCGTGGAAGGCGCCGATGGTGGAGACGATCTTGGTCCGGCCGGTCCGCCGGGTGATCTTGAACGCCGCCTCGTTCGCCTCGGTGCCGGAGTTCGTGAAGAACACCTTGCCTGGCGCATCGAAGAGACTGAGCAGTTTCTCGGCCAGTGCGATCTGTGGGGCGGAGGCGAAGAAGTTCGAGACGTGGCCGAGGGTGGCGAGCTGCGAGGTGACCGCGGAGACCACGAACGGGTGCGCGTGGCCGAGGCAGTTCACCGCGAGTCCGCCGAGCAGGTCGAGGTACTTGTTGCCGTCGGCGTCCCATAGGTAGGCGCCCTCGCCGCGGATCAGCACCCGCTTAGGCGCACCGAAGGTGTTCATCAACGCACCGGCGTAGCGCTCGGTCAGTGCGGCCTGTGTGCCATCGACAGTGAGCAACTCGGTCATGACGGGATCACCTGGGTTCCTGAGCCGGCGTCGGTGAAGATTTCGAGCAGTAGCGAGTGCGGTACGCGGCCGTCGATCACGGTGGCCCGGGAGACGCCGGACTGCACTGCGCGCAGGCAGGCCTCCATCTTGGGGACCATGCCGGACGCCAGCGACGGCAGCAGCTCAGCGAGCTCAGTCGCGTCGATCTGGGTGATGATGTCCTCGCTGTCCGGCCAGTTGCGGTAGAGGCCGGCCACATCAGTCAGTACGACGAGCTTCTCCGCCCCGAGCGCGGATGCCAGCGCAGCGGCCGCAGTGTCGGCGTTCACGTTGTGCGCCTGGCCGTCCTCATCCGGTGCGATCGTGGACACGACCGGGATCCGGCCGGCGTCGATCAGGTCGATCACGGCCTCCGGGCGGACGTTGACGACATCGCCGACCAGGCCGATGTCGACCGACTCACCGTCGATCATCGCGCCCCGCCGCTCCGCGGTGAACAGTCCGGCGTCCTCACCGGACATACCGACCGCGAACGGGCCGTGCGCGTTCAGCAGGCCGACCAGCTCGCGACCGACCTTGCCGACCAGGACCATGCCGACGACGTCCATAGCCTCGGGCGTGGTCACCCGCAGCCCGCCGCGGAACTCGCTGTCGATGCCGAGCCGGCCAAGCATCTCGCTGATCTGCGGTCCGCCGCCGTGCACCACGACGACCCGGACCCCGGCGTACCGGAGGAACACGATGTCCTCGGCGAACGCCTGCTTGAGCTTGTCGTCGACCATCGCGTTCCCGCCGTACTTCACCACGATCGTCTTGCCGTGGAACTCCTTGAGCCACGGCAACGCCTCGGTCAGTACGGCGACCTTCTCCACCGCTGCAGCCATGTTCATGGGGCCCCCGGACTGGACTGAGGAGCGGAGGGAGCGCAGCGACTGGAGCGACGAGGGAAGGACGGGAACCAGGCCCCAGGAACCGCCGCGCGGAGCGTGGCCATGTGCACAGTCACGACGAGTACGCCGAGTTCTCTTCGACGTACGCGTGCGACAGATCCGTGGTGAGCACAGTCGCGGACGCCGGGCCGGCGTGCAGGTCGATCACGACGTCGATCTCCAGGCCGCTGATGTCGGCCTCGGAGCGGTCGACGCCCTTGCCGCCGGCGATGCAGATCGCGGCGCCGTTCAGGGTGATGTCGAGCAGCGCCGGGTCGAACGCGGTCGGGGCGTTGCCGACGGCCATCGCGATCCGGCCCCAGTTCGGGTCGGAGGCGAAGAAGGCGGTCTTGCAGAGGTTGTCCTCGGCCACGATCTTCGCCGCGGCCAGCGCCTCGGCCTCGGTGGCTGCGTTCTGCACGGTGATGCTGACGTGCTTGGTGACTCCCTCGGCGTCGGCCTGCAACTGCTTCACCAGGTCACCAGCCAGCACGGTCAGCGCGGCCTCGAACTCGTCCGGACTGACCGTCACGCCGGAGGCGCCCGAGCTCAACAGCAGCACGGTGTCGTTGGTCGACGTACCGCCGTCGACGTCGAGCCGGTTGAACGTCTTGCCGACCGCGTTCCGCAGCGCGTGGTCGAGATGCGGCTGATCCAGTACGGCGTCAGTCGTGATCACGCTGAGCATCGTGGCCATGTTCGGTGCGCACATCCCGGCGCCCTTGGCGAACCCACCGATGCTCCACCCACCCGGAGTGGTCAGCGCAGCCTGCTTCGGCACGTTGTCGGTCGTCATGACTGCGGTGGCGGCGTCCAGGCCGGCGTCCGGGCCATGGGACAGCGCAGCGACTGCCTGGTCGATACCGGAGAGCACCTTGTCCATCGGGAGCCGCTCACCGATCAGACCGGTCGAGCAGACGCCGATCTCGGCCGCACCGACCTTCAGAACCTCAGCCAGCTTCTCTGCGGTCTTGTGCGTGTCCTGGAAGCCCTCCGGTCCGGTGCACGCGTTTGCGCCACCGGAGTTGAGCACCACGGCCTTGAGCTTGCCGGCGCTGAGCACCTGCTGTGACCACAGCACCGGTGCGGCCTTCACCTTGTTGGTGGTGAAGACTCCGGCGGCCACGTCATGCGGGCCGTCGTTGACGACCACGGTGAGGTCCGGCGTACCGGCGGGCTTGATCCCGGCGATCACCCCGGCCGCGCGGAAGCCGGCCGGCGCGGTCACTCCGGCGCTCCGATCGACTTGGGTGGCGGGAGTGACAGCTACGGTCACGGGGCTACTCCTACGAGAGGCAGGGCCAGAGTCTCGTCGAGACCGGTGGCCAGGTTCATGCACTGCACGGCTGCGCCGGCGGTGCCCTTGGTGAGGTTGTCCATGGCGGCCACGACAACGACGCGGCCGATGCGCTGGTCGATCGTGACCTGTAGCTGCACGGTGTTCGCACCGAGCGTGGCCTGCGTCTGCGGCCACTGCCCCTCGGGCAGCAGGTGAATGAATGGCTCGTTGGCGTACGCCTCTTCGTAGGCCTGCCGCAGCATCGCCAGGTCGGTGCCTTCAACAGCAGGTGCGCTACAGGTCGCGAGAATGCCGCGTGACATCGGCACCAGGACCGGGGTGAACGAAACGCTCACCGGACCCTCGGCGTACGGCGTGAGGTTCTGCTCGATCTCGGGGGTGTGGCGGTGCACGCCACCGACGCCGTACGCCGAGGCGGAGCCCATCACCTCCGCACCGAGCAGGTGCGCCTTCGGAGCCTTGCCGGCCCCGGAAGTCCCGCTGACGGCGACCACGACGAGCTGTGTCGGGTCGACCAGGCCACGCTGGACGGCGGGCAGCAACGCGAGGGTGGAGACAGTCGGATAGCAACCCGGTACGGCGACCCGGTGCGAACCGCGGAGCTTGTCCCGCTGACCGGGGAGCTCCGGGAGCCCGTACGGCCAGGAGCCTGCGTGCTCACCGCCGTAGAACTCCACCCACGTCTCGGCCTCGGTCAGCCGGAAGTCCGCGCCGCAGTCGATCACGGTGACGTCCTCGCCGAGCTGCTCGGCGAGTCCGGCGGACTGTCCGTGCGGAAGCGCCAGGAACACCACGTCGTGACCGGCGAGTTGCTCCGCCGTGGTCTCGACCAGGATGCGCCCGGCCAGCGGCACGAGATGCGGGTGATGCGCTCCGAGCGCCGTACCGGCGTTCCCGCCGGCGGTGAGGGCGCCGATCTCAACCTCGGGGTGCGCACTCAGCAGCCGAAGCAGCTCGCCTCCCGCGTAACCACTGGCCCCGGCCACCGCCACCTTCACGCTCATGTGAATGAGTATGCCATGCAATGGAAAAATATCCAACTACTCAGGGGGTTCGGGTAGAACCACTCACGCGCGGCGGGTGCTCCACGCCGGACGCTGAGATGCATGAAGACCGCATATCTGGTGTACCTGGGCTGGACCCTGTTCGGCATTCTGGCGGTGATCGCGCTCGGAGTCCACGCCGATCGGCATCCGGCCCCGAACGAGATGTTCGGCAACCCGGTGTCGTTCGCGGTACTCGCCCTCTCCCCCGGCATCCTGCTCGGCTGGCTCGCCGGACTGGTGCTCGTGGCGCTCTTCCGCCACCTCCATCCGGTCCTCGACGGGAGCCTCGCGTACGGCGGAGCGCTCCTGGTGGCAATAGGAGTGTCCGTGATCCAGATGGAGGTGCTGGCCTGACCGCTTGTCACAACTGGGAGGGCTGTCGTGTCCCACTAGGTACGGCAGACTTCGAGAGGTGGGCGGGATGACGGACGACCAGCTGGCGCGGGAGTTCGATGAGCACCGGGTGGTGCTGCTGGGTGCGGCGTACCGGGTGGTCGGGAGCGCCGGCGATGCGGAAGACATCGTGCAGGAGACCTGGCTGCGCTGGGCCGGCGTGGACCACGACGAGGTGCGAGACGTGCGCGCGTACCTGATCCGGATCACCACGCGGCTCGCGCTGAACCGGCTCCGGCAGCAGAAGGCTCGCCGCGAGCAGTATGTCGGGCCGTGGCTCCCGGAACCGATCGTGCGATGCGAGACGCCGGCCACCGACCCCGAAGCCGCGGTCGAGCTGGCGGATTCGGTCAGTATGGCGATGCTCGTCGTACTGGAGACGCTCTCCCCACTGGAACGCGCGACGTTCGTGCTGCGCGAGGTCTTCGACCTGCCGTACGACGAGATCGCCGAAACGCTCGGTCGCTCGGAGGCCGCCGTACGGCAGCTCGCTCATCGGGCCCGCGGGCACGTGCACGCGCGGCAGCCCCGGCACCGCGTCGACAAGGCCCGGCACACCGAGCTGACCATGCAGTTCATGGCGGCGGCCGGTTCCGGCGACTTCGCCCGGGTCGTCGCGTTACTGGCGCCGGACTCGGTCCTGATCAGCGACGGCGGTGGCAAGAAGACCGCGGCGCTCAACCCGATCCACGGCGCCGAGAAGATCGCCCGCTGGCTGTTCGGCGTGATGAGCACCTACCCGGGCTTCGACCTGCAGCCGGTGGCTCTGAACGGCGAGGTCGCGTTCGTCGTCTACTACGGCGACGAGCCCGACACGGTCGCCTTCGTGCAGACCTCCGGCGACCTGATCACCGAGCTCTACCTGATCCGCAACCCTGACAAGCTCACCACGGTCCCCGCGCGGCACGCCCTAGACTAAGTGCAACTCAGTCGCACATGGAGGTGCCGTGAAGTACGTGGTCGTGGAACCGGACGAGGCCCGCGCCCCCGGGTTGCAAGCGGACCTGCTAGACACCTGGGTGGCCGCAACCGACGCCGGCGGCGCAGTCGGCTTCACCGCCCCCGCACCGGTGCGACAGGTCGCCCAGACGCTGGACGAGGCCCTCGACCGAGTCGCCGCCGGAACCGACCTCCTCGGCGTACTGCACGACGGTTCCCGGTACGCCGGCATGGGGCTGCTCTCGAACCGCGGCAGCACCCTCAACGCACACTGGCGCACAGTCCTGCGCGTCATGGTCCACCCGAAACACCAGGGCACCGGCGCCGGCCGCATCCTGATGGAAGGCCTCCGCGGCTCAGCCACCGACCTGGGCCTGCAGCAACTCCAACTCACCATCCGCGACGGCCTGGGCCTGGAGCATTTCTACCAACCCCTCGGCTACCGCATAGTCGGCCGCCACCCCCAAGCCATCCGCGTAGCCCCCAACGACTACCGCGACGAAATCATGCTCATCCACGACCTGTAGTCCTGCCTCCCATTTGATGGGTTGACCCATGTCGTTGTGGGTTCTGGACTCGCATGCGGGTGGAGAACCCACAAGCTGATGGGTGGACCCACCAGCGAAACCCCAGCCTCCGCCGTACAGAAGTCAGCGGCGGGAGCGGACGAGGGCCAGGAGGGTGGCGCCCAGGGCGGTGAGGAGGGAGCCGAGGGTTAGCAGGACTGGTGGGGGGCCGCCGGTTTCGGGGAGGTCGCCGCGATTGAGCAGGCGGGGGTCTGGGGCGGGGGTGGCGGCGATGGTGAAGCGGATAGGGGCGGCTACAGGGGGTGCGCCGTTGGTGGAGGGGCGTTCGTAGGTGAGTTTGGTGGTGCCGGTGAAGCCGGGTGCCGGGGTGAGGCGGATGGTGCCGTCGGGGGTGACGGTCCAGGTGCCGGCGGTGGTGGTTGTCTGGCGGGTGCAGGTGGCGGGATCTACGCGGAGGCAGACCGGACCTGTGGCGCCGGTGTCGTTCAGAGACGGGTTGACGGCGACCGCGCCACCGGGTGAACCGGTTGCGGAGTCGGCGTTGGCGCGGGCTGGGCGGGGTGGGTCGACGGTGACGTCGAGGAGGGCGCTGCCAGTGGTGCCGTTCTCGTCGGTGACGCGGTAGGCGAGTGACCTGGTCGAGCCGATGAAGTCCTTGACCGGGGTGAACGTGATGATCCCGTCCGCACCAACCGCGAACACGCCCTCGTCGGAGACAGTCACGGTCTTCTTGTCGCGACCGTCCCCAGGATCACGCAGTACGACGCTCGCCGGGGTCAGTGGCGCTGATGCATCACCGGGGCGGTCGTTGCTCAGTACGTCGACCGCGACCGCCGTACCGAAGGCTGTCCGGGCGCTGTCGTCGCGCACCACCGGCAGGACCGGCGTCACCGTCACACTGAGCGTGGAGCGAGCGCGGTTGCGGTTGCTGTCCTTCACCTCGTAGGCCACCGGCCGCGTGCCGCCGACGAACCGTGCCTCCGGAGTGAACGTGACCTTGCCATCGGCAACGACGTACTCGCCCTGTCCGGCGACTGTGACCTGCCTGACCAGCGCGGCATCGGGGCCGACCAGCAGCAGCGTCTCCGGATCGAACTTCGCCCCCGGCCCTGGTACGTCGTTCGCGATCGGATCGATCACCACGGGCAGGTGCTGCTTCGTGCGCACCTGATCCGGATGCGCGACCGGACGCGCCTGGACGGTGACCGACACAGTCGCCGTACCGATCGTGCCGTTGCCGTCGACCACCTGGTAGCCGACCGGAACCGTCGTACCGACGAAGCCAGCAGCCGGCGCGAACCGCACCCCACCGGAAGGCTGCACGGTGAACAGCCCCTGCCCCTCAACCTCCAGCACCGACACGACCTCGCCGGACCCCGGATCGATCAACCGAACCGCACCCAGCGGCGCCGACGGATCACCGGGCTTGTCGTTCGCGAGCACCGGCACCGTCAACACCGTGTCGTACGGCGTGACCGCCTTGTCGTCTGCCGCGACCGGAACCACCGGCGTGACCGTCACCGCGATCGTTGACGTCGCGAGGTTGCCGCTGGAGTCCTTCACCCGATAGGCGATCGACAGTACGCCGCGGAAGGCGGGCACCGGATCGACGACCACCCGACCGGTCGTCTCGTTGACCGTGACGATCCCCTGGCCGGTCAGCGCCGCGATCCGGACCCAGCTCCGCGTGTTCACGGAGTAGACCTCGACCGAGCCCTTCTCCAGCTCGGCGCCGGTCCCGGGCTTGTCGTTGTCCAGCGGTTCCACGCCCAGCGTCACGTTCTGCTTGGTCGTCGCGACATCCGCGACCGCCTCCGGCCCCTTGCCGACCGTCAGGAACAGCAGGCCTTCGACCGTGGTCCCGTTGTCGTCAGCGATCCGGTACGTCGCCGGTGTCGTCACCCCCTGGAAGTCCTTCACCGGCGCGAACGTGATCGACCCGTCGGCGGTGACCGTGTAGGTGCCCTCACCGGCCTGCGTGAACGTCTTCCCGTACCCGTCCTTCGTCTTCAGCACCAGACTCGCCGGGACCAGCGGCGCCGACGGATCACCCGCTTTGTCATTGGCCAGTACGACGACCGTGATCGCCTGGTTGAACGGCGTGATCGCCGAGTCGTCCATCGCGACCGGCCAGATCGGCGTGACCGTCATCGTGAGTGTCGAGGTTCCGAACGTGCCGTTGGAATCCGCGACGCGATAGGTGATCGGCGTCGCCGGACCGTGGAACTTCGGCAGCGGATCGAAGACGACCATCCCGGTCGGCTGCACGGTGTAGGTCCCCTGCCCGGCCACCGTGATCGTCTTCCCATAGCCCTTCGCCCGGGCTTCCGGCGCGAGCAACTCAACGGTGGTCGGATCGAGTTCTGCGTCGGTACCCGGGCTGTCGTTGGACAGCACGTTCACACTCACCGTGAGGTCCTGCAGCGTGGTAGCGCGGTCCGCGACCGCGACCGGTGGGAAGCCGACTGCGATCGTCAGCTTGGCCGTCGTCAGCGTCCCGTTGCTGTCGCCCACCTGGTAGGTCAGCGGCGTCCCCGGCCCACGGAACGTCGCGCCCGGATCGAACCGGACCGCTCCCCCGGCGGCGGTGTAGACGCCCTCGTTCAGGATGCTGACCGTTGCCTTCAGCAACCCGTCGGCCGGGTCGGTGAGCAGCAGGCTGGTCGGCAGCAGCGGTGCGGTCGGGTCGCCCGGCTTGTCGTTCGCGAGCACCTGCACAGTGACCGGCTTGTCGTACGGCGTCCGCGCGGTGTCGTCGACCGCCACCGGAGTGATCGGCGTGACGGTCACCGCGATCGTCGACCGAGCGACCTGATCGAACCAGTCCATCACCCGATAGGTCAGCGCAGTCGCCGTACCGGTGAAGCCCGGCAGCGGATCGACCGTCACCGTCCCGTCCGGATTCACCTGGTAGGCAGCCTGTCCCGGAACCTTCACCAGCTTCTTCATCGACCCGTCAGCGGGATCCAGCACCGCCACACTGAGCGGATCGAGCCCGGTCCCGCGCCCAGCGGTGTCGTTCGCGAGCGGGTCCAGGGTGAACGGGACGTTCTGCTTCCCCGTTGCGGTGTCCGGTTTCGCGGTCGGCGCAGGCGGCTTCGCGACTGTCACGGTCAGCTGCGCAGAGGCCGCCGTACCGTTGACGTCCGCGACGCGATAGATGAGCGCCGCCGTCACTCCCACGTACGTCGGCAGTGGGTCGACCGTGATCTCGCCGTCCGGCGTCACCGTGTACGTCGCCTCGCCGTCGACGACCACTGTGGTCTTCGGCTCCTGTGTCTTCGGATCGAGGACTCGCACGCTGCTCGGCACGAGTGGGACCGCTGGGTCGCCGGCCTGGTCGTTGGACAGCACCGAAACCGTGACTGCGGTGTCGTAGGGAGTCACTGCGCTGTCGTCCGACGCATCGGGCTGCACCTTCGTGACGCGCATGGTCAGTACCGCGTTGCCGATCGCCCCGTTCGCATCGGCGACCTGGTAGGTGACAGGTGTCGCCGTACCGCTGAATGCAGGCACTGGCTCGAACAGCAGCTTGCCGTCCGGGCGCGCGGTGTATTTGCCCTGCCCGGGCACGACCAGCGACGTCACCGGCTCGGTGCGCGTCGGCTGGACGAGTCGGAGGGTGTCCGGCCGCAGTACGGCGCCAGTCGGGCCAGGCTTGTCGTTGTCGAGGACCGCGACCACGACGGACCGGCCTTGCAGCGTGGCGACCGTGTCTGGGTTCGCCACTGGCGGTCCGGGCGCGTCAACGGCGACTGTGAGCTTGGCGCGAGCTGCAGTCCCGTTCTTGTCGAGCACTTGGTAGGTGAGCGGCGTACCGACGCCATGGAAGCCGTGAGTCGGCTGGAACGCGACCTTGCCCCCGGCCACCACGTACGTGCCCTCACGCGCGATCGTCACGGTGTCCACGAGCGTGTGCTTGACCGGATCGACCAGCTTCAGGGTGGCGGGGTCGAGTGGTGCATCCGGTGAGCCCGGCAGGTCGTTGTCCAGCACCGGTACGACGGCGTCGGTGTCGAACGCGGTAGAGGCCGAGTCCCCGTTGGCGATCGGCTGCACCGGTGTCACGGTGACGGTCAGGGTGGACTCGGCGGTCTGACCGGTCGTGTCGGTGACGCGGTACCCGATGGAGGTCCCGACCCCGGTGAATTGCCGCACCGGGACGAAGTCGACGGCTCCGGTCGGCTTCGCGGTGTACTGCCCCTCACCGGGGATCACCACAGTCTTCTTGAACTTCGTGTCGGCCGGATCGCGCAGCACCACCGAGCCGGCGACCAGCGTCACCCCTGGGGCTGCTTGGTCGTTCGCAAGCGGCCGGAGCGCGAGGCTAACGTTCTGCGGCGTCTTTGCAGTGTCGGGAGCCGCCACCGGAGCAGCAGGCAGCGCGACAGTGACAGTGAGCTTGGCGGTTGCAGTGATGCCATTGCTGTCGGCCACGCGGTAGCTGACCGGCTTGGCGACCCCGACGAAACCAGGCACCGGCTCTACAGCGACCGTGCCGTCCGGCTTGGCCACGTACTTCGCTTGCCCGACCACGCTGAGCAGCACGCCGCACTTGTCGCCATCAAGCAGGCAAAGCGAGCCCGGCTCGAGCGGTGCGGCCGGATCACCCGGCAGGTCGTTGCCAAGCACCTTGACCGACACATCGGTGTTGAACGCAGTAGTGATGACATCGTCGTGCAGAACCGGCGGTGGCGGCGGGGTGATCTGCAGTTCGTAGTCCTCGACCTCACCAGCGTCGGCCGCACCGGTCGGTTTCGCCACAGCATCGCCGTACCCGACCCGCACCCGCGCGTACGTCGCTCCGGCCGTCGGCTTGGCGAACTTCGGCCAACTGAGCTTCACCGTCGTCTGCCCGGCAGCGAAATCAGCACAGGCGCGTTCGTTCGACTCGAACGAGCCGTTGCGGTCCAGATCGAGCCATGCGCACACCTGACCGGGCTTCGACGCACCAGCGAGCTTGGCCTCGACGCCGTACGACGTGGCGTTCGTCCTCAGCGGCGGGAACATCACACCGTCGTCAGCGGCATCGGGTGTGGTCGGACCGGTGGTCGCGTTGGCGACCGTGGTGTTGTCCTCGCTGGCGTCCTTGCCGAGCCGCACATCGCTCAGCACCGACCAGGCCGCGCCGTACGTCGCCGGTACGTCGCCGAAGTCCTCGCCAGCCGAGGCCAGCACCGAGAACGCGTCACCGGAGGAGGTGGTGTTGAACGCGGGCAGCTTGGCGTGCTTGGTGAAGTAGGCCGTCACATCGAAGCGGACCGTGCTCACAACGCCGTTCACTCGGACCGAACCGCACGCCGCAGTCGCACCGGCATCCGGACCGGTACCGGTCTTGCTGTTGATGCAGTTCGGACCGGTGTCATGGTTCGCGGCGGTGACGGTGTCGCTGGTGACCGCCAGGTTGTTGCCCTGCCCCGCTTTGCTCAGGCTGAGGCCCGGAGTGGTGAGTCGCAGGACGGAGTGCAACTCGGACTGCGCGGTCGGCTTGCCGTTGACGGTCTGCGTGACCGCACCGCCGAGCCCGGCCAGATGCAGCACCGGATTGCGCACCGGCCGGCTGAACGCGATCGTCACCGTACCCCGCTCGCCGCAGCTCCCGATCGCCGCACAGTCGCCGGTGTTGACGATCAGGTCCTGCGCCGGTGTCGTCCGTGCGATCGGCGGGCTGTACGTCGTCGGTCCGGTACCGCGGATGCCTGCGGTGGTCTCGTCGAGCAGCTCGGTCGCACCGGCCACCGTGATCGTCTGCTTCAGCCCTGAGCCCGGCATCGTCGCAGTCGCCGAACCACCTTGCTCGAACGGCTCCACCGGCACCTGATAGGCGGCAGTCTCCACACCTGTCATCGCCAGCACCACAGCCGTCAGCAAGACCAACGCCGCCGGTCGTGTCGCCCGCATGGTGCCGCCCTCCCGAGCATTCACGTCTTCCGCATGCATCGGCGCCGGGGCGGGCGGGCCTGCGTAGACCTTAACGGCCTGCGCGGACTCCATGTTACGGCTTCGCTACCCTCCGAGGTCGTAGATTTTGACCTTGCCGTTGCTGTGTCGCAACGGCGCCAGGTCGGCGAGTTTCGGCGACACGGCACCGGCGCGCGAGTCGGCGTACAGCCAGCGAACGCCGTACTGGTCGTGGAGGCGTTTCAGCAGGTCGGGAGTGGGGTTGGCGAAGGCCTGGGTGACGAGTGCGACGCGGTCGGGCCAGGGCGACGGCTGCTCGGTATACCGCCGACCGCCGACGCCCTGCGCAGCCATGGCTTCGTTGGTGTAGGCCCAGCCTTCGATGACGGTACGGCGGCCGGCCAGTCCGCTGACGATGTAGCCGCGGGCGTCGCAGCCGGGGGCCTTCGCAGTCACCGGACGGCACCAGGTGTTGGTCGCAACCACATCGGTCGGCGCACTGTTCTGTGCGAGCCAGGCCGCGCTCGCCTGCTCATCCGGGTAGACCCACTGCGGTGCGGAGCGGAAGAGCGGACCTGCTTCGGTGTCACCCTCGACGGCGTTCTGGACGAAGCTCTTGACCGGTGAAATGAACAAGAGCACCAGTGCCACGACCGCTAGGCGTTTCCGAGCAGTGGCGACCACCCAGCCCGCGGCGGCGAGGCTGAACGGTGTGGCGGTGTAAAGGAAGTAGGACTCGCTGACCCCCGGGTGGTCGATGAACAGATACCCGAGCCAGCCGACCACCATGGCGCCGATCAGGAACCACGCGACCGGATCACGTCGTACGACGAGGAAGCCGGCCAGGGACGCGGCTTGGATCAGCAGAACGCTGAGGAGCATCAACCCGGTGCCGATGACCGCGCCCTGGACCAGCGATGGGACGACTAGTCCGCCAACACCTGCTGGGGTGTGGTCGCCGGTGAGGCTCGAATAGCCAGGGCTGGTCTTCAGAATCGCCAGCAACTGGAGCTGCGAACCACTGGTGCTCCCAGCAACCGTGAGCAGCGTGAGCGCACCGACCGCTACCAACACGGCACCAGCGACGACAGTCTTAAGACGGAGTTGGTAGAGAGCAGCCAGCCCGACCGCACCGACCAGCACCGGCAGCACAGTGGGCTTCGAACCGCCACCGACGATGGCCAGCGCGAGGATGAGCACCCACAGCGAGCGAGGGCCGTTGCGGAAGAGCAGCTCGATCAGGAAGATGCCGACTGCGGCACAGGCGATCAGGCCGAAGGTCTGCGATGGGCTGAGGAAACTGACCGGTGGATTCACGTTGATGCTGGTGTCGACGAGCAGGTACAGCTGGGGCGCAGTCAGAGCTGCCGCGGCGAGCACTCCGGTCCACCAGGTCCGGCTGACTGTCCGAGCGAGCGTGGCACACACCAGAAGCGCAACCACAAACCATGGCAGCACCCACAACCGAAACAGCACCATGACTGGGCTGAGCCGAGCGACGTCGACAGCCGCGGCCATGTCGGCGTTCGCGAACCAGTGGTACTCCAGCCGCTCGCCCACGACCTGTGGCAGTTCCGGCGGCACTGCACGCGTCAGCTCACTCACCATCGACAGGTGGTACAGCAGGTCCTGGTAGTACGACGTCCCGTCCGGCGGCATCACGTGGTACGCCATGACACCGCGGATGGTGGCCGCGAGCATCAACGCCGAGGCAATCGCGAGTCCCCAAGTCCACCGCAGCGGTAACGGCTGCGGCTCGGCAATACGCCAGTGCGAACGCAGCCGCGGTAGAGCGAAGACGGCAAGGGTCAGCAGCGGCCAGAGGATCAGCCAGCGTTGCCAGCCGACTGCGGTGAACAACGCCCAGCCGACGAGCATCCAGGCGGCGCCGACGATCGCACCGAGGCCGAGGTCCTCAGCCCAGTTGCCCAGACTGCGCCAGACCGCCCGCAGGAGCAGGGTTCCCGGCAAAGCGATCGCGAGTGCGAAGTAGGCGGCGTACCGGAGTGTGTCCAGCGAATGAACAGCGACTAGGAGAGGGAGGAGCCAGGGCAAGGCCCGCTTCACCGCGTGGCTACCGGTTCCACACGCTTCTGGTCTTCGAGGCTGTCGTAGCCGACGAGGAACTGCGGCCGGCGCTGGCTCGACTGGAACAGCCGAGCCACGTATTCACCCAGCAACCCCAGACAAAGCAGCTGGATCGCGCCGATCACACTGACCGCGAGCACGGTCGACGTCCAGCCGGGGACACCGCGACCGGTCAGCTTGATCACCAGCGCACCGACGACGAACAGCGCGGACATCAGGCCACCGAGCAGGCCGAGCCACGTCGCCAGCCGCAGCGGCGCGGCTGAGAACGCGGTCACGCTGTCGAAGGCCAGCCGCGTCATCTTGGTCAGGTTGTACTTCGTCGACCCGGCCGCGCGCTCGGCGCGGATGTACGTCACCTCGGCACTCGGGAAGCCGAGCCACGGGATCACCAGGCGGAACACTCGACCATCCTCGGGCAGGGCGTTCACGGCGTCGACCACCCGACGCGACACCATTCGGAAGTCGCCCGCGTCGAACGGGATCTGCTTTCCGACCAGGCGGCACATCAGCCGGTAGTACAGCCGCGCGGTGGTCCGCTTCGGCCAGGAATCACTCGAGCGATCGGAGCGAACGCCGTACACGACGTCGAGGTCGCGCTCGCGCATCACGTGCAGGAACTCGGCGATCGTCTCCGGCGGATCCTGCAGGTCGGCGTCGATGGTGACCACGTATTGACCGCGGGCGCTGCGGAAACCGGCCGACTGCGCCGCCTGGTGACCGCTGTTCCGCAGCAGCCGGATCACCCGGAGCTGCGGCCAGTCCTTGGCCGCCTCGAGCAGCAGCGGCGCCGTACCGTCCCGGCTGCCGTCGTCGACGACCAGCAGTTCGTACGGCAGACCGAGGCCGTCGAGCAGCGGGTGCATCCGCTCGAAGAACATCGGCAGCACGGCTTCCTCGTCGTACATCGGCACCACGACGGAGAGCTCGGGGTCGATGTCCACGCCTGTCCAACGAGCGTGCGGCCCAAATGTTAGTCAGGCGGGGAGATCGCGACGGCCCCGGTACGGCGGGGGTCGCCGACCGCGATGAGGCCTTCCGACGGGTCCCAGAAGGCGGCTGCGACTCCACCGAAGTACATGGAGTGCGGCGGCATCGGGCGGGAGGGAAGGTTCGTCGTACCGGCCAATGGCAGGTCGTCCTCGTAGTCGACGATGACGTCGTCGCGGACCCGGACGTGCAGCCGCGGGTGCTCGACCGCCTCCGCCAGCGGCAGCCCGCCGTGCGTGTAGAGCGCGTAGACCTGCGCGAGCGCGGTCGGGATCCGGTCCGATCCGGGCGAGCTGATGGCCAGTACGGCGCCGTCGCTGTCGCGGCGGGCCACGCTCGGTGCCATGTTCGAGGTGAGGCGGGTGCCGGGCGCGAGGCTGTGCGGACCGCCGTGCAGCAGCTCCTGCTCGCCGAGCGCGTTGTTCAGCCAGATGCCGGTCCCGGGAGTCAGTACGCCGGAGCCGTAGCCGGACGAGACCGTGATCGCGCAGGCGTCACCCTCGTCGTCCACCACCGACACCGTCGCCGTACTCGGCGAGGTGAGCGCGCGCAGATCACCAGCCGACGCGAGCTCGAGCAGCTTCTGCCCTTCCAACTGCCGGACGTCTTCCGCATCCAGCTCAGCAAGGCGCCGCCCGAGAACCGCATGCTGTACGTCGACCAGTCGCTCGAGCTCGGTGGGATTCCAGCTGCCGTCGGCCGGGACGCCGTCCAGCAGCGCGAGCATTGCGGCGACTGCTACTCCGCCGACGGCCGGTGGCGGGTTGGTGGCGAGGCGCCAGCCGTTCTGCCGGACCATGAGCGCCGGGCGGACGATCGCCTCGTACGCCGCGAGGTCCTCGGCGTTGAGGATGCCGTCGTTCTCGGCCATGTCGTGGATCAGCAGCTGGGCCAGCTCACCGGTGTACAGCGTCTCGGCGCCGTCGCGAGCGATCAGCTGCAGCGCCTCGGCCAGCTCCGGGATGATCACCGTGCTACCGGCCTTGATGACCGTGCCGTCCTCGTCGTGCACGACGCCGTGGCTCGGCTGATGCCAGCCGAAGATGATCTCGTGGGTGAACCCGAGGTAGTACCCGGAGGTCCGGCTGAGCGGGAACCCGTCCCGAGCCACCTCGATCGCCGGCTGCACAACCTCGCGCCAAGGCGCCTTCCCCGACCGCCGGTGCGCGAGGTCGAGCGCCTTCAACCCGCCGGGGGTCGCGACCGAACCATGCCCGACAGTGGTCGTCGTACCGCCGCCGTAGTCGGTCGTGACATCCCAGACGCCACGCCCGAACGACTCCGGCGCCAGACCGCGGCCGGGCATCTCGACCCACCCGTCGATCGTCACCGCCTCAGATCCCGCAACCTGCAGGGTCACGAACCCACCCGAGGCCGGCGACACGACGCCGATCTCATTCACCATCGTGACAAGCGTCGCCGCAATCGCCGCATCCACCGCATTGCCACCCTCAGCAGCAACCCGCACGCCGGCCTCCGCGGCGGCAGCATTAGGCGCTGCCACCGCAACTCGCGGGTGTGCCCCGCTCATCGAACGTCAGCCCACTCGCTGGACGGCGCCGAAGCGTTCCACCGCAACCTGGACCGCGGCTTGGCGGGCTTCCGCGACCTCGGTGTCCTTCAGGGTGCGGTCGGTGGCGCGGAAGCGGAGGGCGAACGCTAGCGACTTCTTGCCTTCGCCGATCTGCTCACCGGTGTACAGGTCGAACAGCCGCACGGACTCCAGCAGCTCGCCCGCACCTTCGACCAGCGCCGCCTCGACCTCGGCCGCGGCCACGTCGGCCGCGACGATCAGCGCCACGTCCTCCTTGGCCACCGGGTACGACGAGAACGGCACCGCAGTCACAGATTCCGGACCGGCCGCGATCAGCGCCTCCAGGTCGAGCTCGACCGCACTCGACCGGGTCGGCAGGCCGAATGCCTGACAAACCTTCGGGTGCAGCTCACCCGCGTGACCGACGACCTTGCCGTCGACCGAGAACTCCGCGCAGCGACCCGGATGCCAGGGCGCCAGCTCGACGTTCTTCACAACCGGCTCGACGCCAACCGCCGAAGCGAGCAGACGCGCGATCTGGACCGCATCGGCCCAACCGGCCGGACGGCCCTTGCCCCACCAACCGGTCGGGGTCAACGCACCGGTCAGCACCACCCCGACATGCAGCGGCTGGTCGGGCAGAGCGTCGTACAGGGACTGGACGTCAGCGTCACTCGGCCGACCCTCGACCGACAACAGCGGCGCGGCCTTCGTCTCGGCCTTGGGCTTGAAGACCAGGCCGGTCTGGAAGATCGCCAGGTCGGTCTGACCGCGGCCGGTGTTGCGCTCGGCAGTCCGCAGCAGCGTCGCGAGCAGAGTCGTCTGCATCGACGGCTCTTCGTCCGAGATCGGGTTGACCAGCTTGACCGTCGTACGGCGCGCATCGTCCGCCGGCAGGCCCATCGCGTCGAAGTCGGCGGCACCGGTGAACGGATACGACACGACCTCAGTCAGCCCGGCCCCGACCAGCGCGGTCGCGACCCGGCGGCGACGCCGCTGCGACACCGTCAGCCCCTGCCCACCCGGCGCCGGCGGCAGCACCGACGGCACGTTGTCATACCCGAACAGCCGAATCGCTTCCTCGGCAAAGTCGTTCGGGTCCCGCAGATCGGGCCGCCACGACGGCGGAGTCACGCTCAGCAGATCGTTCCCAGCCAGACTCGCAGGAGCGGTCCGCTCCCCCACAACCGCGATCGCCGGAGCAAGGACGCCAACCGCCAACGCGGCCGGTACGGCGTCCGCCGCGGCCGGCTCGATCTCGCAGCCGACCGCGTGCAGGTGGCGCAGGGTCTCCTCGATCGTGATCGGCGCACCGGCCACGCGGGCAGCGTGGTCGGCGCGGATGACGACCGGCGCCGGCTGCGGGTGCGTGTCGACCACGGTCTCGTCGTCGAGGATGGTGCCGCCCGCGAGCTCGGCCAGGAGATCGGCCACCCGCTGAGCGGCGTACCGCGGCAGCTGCGGGTCGACCTCGCGCTCGAACCGCCGCGACGCCTCCGACGACAGCTTGTGCCGACGGGACGCGCGCGCGATCACGATCGGGTCGAAGTGCGCGGCCTCGATCACCACGTCGGTCGTCGTGTCGGAGATCTCGGTGGACGCGCCACCCATCACCCCGGCGATACCGATCGCGCCGGAATCGTCGGTGATCAGCAGATCCTCGGTGTCCAGCTCACGCGTCTGATCGTCGAGCGTCACCAGCTTCTCGCCGGACGTGGCCCGCCGTACGACGATCTCGCCGCTCAGCCGGTCCTTGTCGTAACCGTGAATCGGCTGGCCGAGCTCGAGCATCACGTAGTTGGTCACGTCGACGCCGATCGAGATCGGCCGCATCCCGGCCGCGAGCAGCCGCTTCTGCAACCACCGCGGGGACAACGCCTTCGCGTCGATCCCGGTCACCGTGCGCGTGACGAACGTCGTACAGCCGTGGGTGTCGTCGACCCGCACCGGGTAACCACCTGCACCCGAGCCGGTCAGCTTCAGCGCGGCCGGGTCCTTCAGCGGAACGCCGTACGCCGTGGCTGCCTCGCGGGCGACACCACGGATCGACAGGCAGTAGCCGCGGTCCGGCGTGACGGCGATGTCGAGGACGTCATCGGTCAGCGACAGCAGCGCGATGGCGTCGTCGCCCGGGGTGCCCTCACCAGGCTCCAGTACGACGATGCCGTCGGTACCGTCGTCGCCGAGACCGAGCTCGGTGCTCGAACAGATCATCCCGTTGGAGACGTGACCGTAGGTCTTCCGGGCGGAGATCGCGAAACCGCCCGGCAGCACCGCGCCCGGCAGCACGACCACGACCAGGTCGCCGACCTCGAAGTTGTGCGCACCGCAGACGACCCACTGCGGCTCGTCCTTGCCGATGTCGAGCGAGCACCAGCGGATGGTCTTGCCGTTCTTCTGCGGCTCGTTCTCGTACGTCAGGACCTTGCCGACCACCAGCGGACCGGTCAGGTCGGACTCCTCGACGGTCTCCACCTCGAGACCCGCCCGGACCAGCTGCTCCCCGAGGGCACGACCGGTCACCTCGGCCGGCAGCTCGACGTAATCACGAAGCCACGACAGTGGGACCCGCATCAGATCTCCATCCCGAACTGGCGGCTGAACCGCACATCACCCTCGACCATGTCCCGCATGTCCTCGACGCCGTTGCGGAACATCAGCGTCCGCTCCAGACCCATTCCGAAGGCAAAACCGGAGTACCGGTCGGTGTCGATCCCGCAGGCGCGCAGGACGCGCGGGTTGACCACACCGCAACCGCCCCACTCGATCCAGCCCTCGCTGCCACAGGTGCGGCACGGGCGATCCGGGTTGCCGACTGACTCGCCGCGGCAGACGAAGCACTTCAGATCGACCTCGGCCGACGGCTCGGTGAACGGGAAGAAGTTCGGCCGCAGGCGGGCCTCGAGGCCCTCACCGAACATCGACACGACGAAGTGGTCGAGCGTGCCCTTCAGGTGCGCGAGCGTGATGCCTTCGTCCACGACCAGGCCCTCGACCTGGTAGAAGACCGGCGTGTGCGTCGCGTCCAGCTCATCGGTGCGGAACACGCGGCCCGGGCAGATCACGTAGATCGGCGGCTTGCGGGTCAGCATCGACCGCGCCTGCACCGGCGACGTGTGCGTGCGCAGGACCTTGCCGGAGCCGGCCGGCTCGACGAAGAAGGTGTCCTGCATCTGCCGCGCCGGGTGATCCGGCTGGAAGTTCAGCGCGTCGAAGTTCAGCCACTCGGCCTCGATCTCCGGCCCCTCGGCGACATCCCAACCGAGCGCGGTGAACACATCCGCGACCTGCTCGGAGATCAGCGACAACGGGTGCCGCGCGCCGAGCTCCGGCGTGTGCCACGGCAGCGTCACGTCGACCCGCTCGGTCGCGAGCATCCGCTCCTCGTGCTCGGCCTCGAGCACCACGAGCCGCGCGGCGAACGCCTCGGTGACCGCCTTGCGCGCGGAACCGATCCGCTGCCCGGCCTCCTTGCGGCCCTGCGGCGGCAACGCCCCGATCTCCCGGTTCGCCAGCGCGATCGGCGACTTCTCGCCCAGGTGCGCCGCCTTCGCCTCCTGCAGGGCAGCCAGATCGGCCGCCTCGGAAAACGCCTTCAGCGCCTCGTCGCGGCTCCGCTCCAGCGCTTCGGCATGCAACGGCGTCACTTCGACCGGGTCGTACTGCGTGTTGGGACCGGACATGGCTCGCTCTCGGTTCGGAACTTCTGCGACTTGCAGTCTAAGAAGTTCCACCCCCAGACCGTGAATCGGCCGTCCACAACCCCCACCCCGCGCCCCCTCACCCCGACTCACCGCCCGCCCCCACCTCGCCGTACCGCACGTTCCCCCACCCATACCGCAGGTTGCCCACCGAGCCAGGGGGTTGCCCCCGCGAAATCTCAAGAGGCAACCCCCCATCTGAGCGGGCAACCCCCGATCCTCCCCGCCAACCCCCCACCGGAGGGGTTATCCCCTGGGTTGGGGGGTTGCCCATCGAGAATCTCAGCGGGCAACCCCCCAGCTGAGGGGGCAACCATCGCGGGGCTGGGTTCAGCGGTCGGCTGGGTTCAGCGGTCGGGGGTGGACTCGGACGGGGCGAGGACGGGTTCGGGGGTCGCGGTGCGGCGGCCGGGGAGAACGAGCAGGGCGACGAGGGCTCCGGCTAGGGCGCCGACCAGGCCTACGGTCATGGCGATGGTCATGGCGTTGGTGAAGGACTCGCGGGCTGCGGCGGCGAACTCCGAGCCGAGGGCGAGGGTGGCGGCGATGGAGTCGCGGGCTGCTTCGGGGACCGCGGCGGGCAGGTTGGCGGAGTAGGCGGCGGCCAGGACACTGCCCAGTACGGCGACCGACAGCGCACCGCCGGTTTGCTGGACCGTGTCGTTCATCGCGGAACCGACACCGCGGTGTTCGGCGGGGACGGCTTGCATCAACAGCGTGTACGCCGCCGGTCCGGCGAGGCCGCCGCCGATCCCCATCACCATCAGACCAGCGATCAGCAGGCCGTAACCCGTCGTACCGGAGACCTGGGACAGGATCGCGAACGCACCGGCGATGACTGCCAGGCCGAGCGCGATCAGCGTCCGGTCGGCGAGCTTCTTGCCCAACGTCGCGCCGAGCACGTTGAAGACGGTCGCGGCGACGGCGTACGGGATGAGCGCCAGGCCGGCCTTCAGCGGGCTGTAGCCGAGGACGAACTGCAGGTACTGGGTCAGGGCGAGCATCAGACCGCCTGCGGTGAAGGACAGCAGCACGATCGAGAAGCTCGTCCCGCTGAACCGGCGGTCCTTGAAGAGCTCGAGCGGAACCATCGGGTGCGCGCTCCCCTTCTCCCAGAACGCGAACGCCGTCAGCGCCACGGCCCCGACCACCAGCGCACCAAGGACTTCCGCCGAACCGAACCCGTTGGTGGGGATCTCGATGATCGCCCACACGACGGACGCCATCCCGATGACAGTCAGTACGGCGCCGATCGGGTCGACGTTCCTTGCCGGGCCGCGGGATTCCGGGATCAGCACGATCGCACCGATGATCGCGACCACGGCGATCGGCACGTTCAGCAGGAAGATCGAGCCCCACCAGAAATGGTTCAGCAGGACGCCGCCGACGGTCGGGCCGGCGATCACGCCGACCATCGCGACCATCGACCACCCGGCCATGGCCTTGCGCTGCTCCTCCGGCGGGAACACGGTGAATAGCAGCGACAGCGTGCTCGGCATCAGCAGCGAACCACCGACCCCCATCAGACCTCGGGCGGCGATCAGTTGCCAGGGCGTGTCGGCCAGCGTGGCCAGCAGCGACGCGGCGCCGAACAGGACCAGGCCGATCAGCAGCATCTTTCGGCGGCCGAAGCGGTCGGACAGGCTGCCCGCGGTCAGCAGCAGACCCGCGAAAGCCAGGATGTAGGCGTCGATCACCCATTGGATGTCGGCGGGAGTGGCCCCCAGATCGCGCATCAGCGACGGGATGGCCAGGTTGAGCACGGTGTTGTCGACGACGAGCACCATCAGGCTCAGACACAGAATCAGCAAAATCCACCAGCGTCGCGGGTGTCCGGTCACTGTGGACTCGTACGGTGTACTAGTCACTCGCACACTGTACGACACAACTCGCACAGTGTTCCAGTAGGATGTTCTGCGTGAAGGAATCGATCTGGACCAGGCAGCAGAAGGCGGCACCCGCACGCGAGACGCTCACCCGGGAGCAGATCGTCCGCGCCGCCCTGGAGTCACTCGACGCCGAGGGCCTGGCCGGCCTCAGCATGCGCAAGCTCGCCGCCAAACTCGGTTCCGGCGCCACCAGCCTCTACTGGCACGTCCCGACCAAGGACGACCTGATCGACCTGCTCATCGACGAGGTCTGGGGCGAGATCGACATCCCCGAACCCGAACTGGCCGGCTGGCGCAGCGGCCTGCTGCTGTTCGCACACAGCATGCGCTCGACGATCATGCGGCACCCCTGGCTCCCCGAGGTGATGTACACCCGCCCGAGCATGGGCCCGAACGCGATGACGATGGGCACCCGCGGCCTCGCCCTGATCGCCGCCGCCGGCATCACCGGCCGCACCGCCGACTTCGCCCTCGGCACCGTGATGTCCTTCATCCTCGGCAGCGCGGGCGGCGAAGTCGCCACCCGCGAGATGGCCCGCCGAGGCGGCCAGTCCGTCGATCAGCTCGCCGCCGACGTCCTCGAGAGCACCCAGAACATCGCCGACCCCGTCATGCAGGAGTCCGCCCGCCGCCGCGCCACCGGCGACATCGACGGCATGTTCTACGACTCCTTCACCTACGGCCTCGAACTGATCCTCGACGGCCTGACCGCCAAGTCCCAGCGCCCGAAGTAGCTCCCCCGGGCGCTGGGGTCGGATCACGCGGTGAGGCCGAACCAAGGGCCCTTGGCGAGTTCGGTGTTGAGGACTTCGCGATCGCCAGGGTCCGCGACGAGTTCGGTCAGCTGGCGGGCACGGCGGAGTTCGGCGCCGGCTTCGGCTGGTGCACCAGTTGCGGCGAGAGCTCGCGCGAGGGCTTCGCGGGCGAAGGGCTCATCCCAGTCGGCCATCTGGTCACGGTGGGTCTCGACCAGTTGCAGGCAACGCCGGGCATGGCTCAGACCCAGCTCAGCACGACCGATGCGCAACGCGACTCGGGCGATCAGGTGCTCACCGCGGACATGGTTCGCCTCGTTACCGGCTTCGAGCCAATGCAGGCAGGCGGCATAGGCGCCGTACAGGAGTCGTTCCTGGTCGAGCACCGGGCTGGTCTCGTCGATCTGGTCGAGCAGATCCCAGGTCTCGTTGTTGAGCTCAACCCCGAAGTACCGATGCAGCTCGCGCCCCTCGACCAGCTCGGTGGCGACCTTCCCCATCAACTCACCCCAGCTGACGACGCCGTACTCCCGCGCCACCGTCAGCTGCGCGTCTCGCAACGTGAAGCTCTCCGCATCCACGTACGCCGGATGGTGCGCCCGAGCCCGCTCGATCGCATCCGGCCGTCCCTTGCTGACAGCCTTCCGCAGGTCTTTGGCTCGCGTCCGCAACTGACTCAAACTCGCCTTCGCAGGCAGCGGCATGGTCGACATGACGATCCTTCCAGGACAACCCGCTCCGCTGAACCAGGCCGTCCCGAAGGGGTCACCGGCCATCACAAGTTCGTCGTACTCCCAGGTGCACTCAGTGCTTGCCGCGAAGAAGAGGCGCCCTGGCGCGCGCTGCCTACACCCTACCTAACGATGGATGGGGTTGGTCCAGGCTCGGCGGCCGGTGGTGTCTTCGACGGTGATGCGGCAGTGGGTGCCTGCGAACAGGGTCAGGGGAAAGGTGCACTCGGTGAGGTTAGTGCCTTGGATGACTTCGGCGCCGGGGTGGCCGCCGGTGAGGAGGATTTTGGTGGCGGGTGAGCAGTGGATGGTGACGCTGTCGCTGCCGAGGTGTACGGCGTGGATCTCGGGGCCGGTGCTGGAGTAGAAGTGGCCGGCTTTGAGGGCGGTCAGGAGGGCGCCCGGGATGAGGGACTCTGCTCGGACGTGGACCCAGGCTTGGCACGGGGGCGGGTCTTGGGGTTGCAGGTGAGCGTCGTCGGCGGCGTAGGTCGTGAGGCGGTGACCGCGGTTGAGGAGGACGTCGGTGAGGTGCCAGCTGTCGCCGCGGTTCTCGCCGTCGGCCAGGGCGTTCTGGACTTCTACGGAGTGCGCGGCGTCGAGGCTTTCGGCGTCGGCGAGCGTCAGGAGCGAGGCCGACGGGTGGGCCATTCCGATGAAGGCTCCGGCGGCGCGGGCGCGACGGGCGATCTCCGGGCCGGTCTCACCGTCGGCTGGTGGTGGGAAGTCCAGCGGGAGGCCCGCGGCGATGATGTGCCACTCCTGGCCGAGCTCGGTGGCCGGGGCGTGCAGCTCGGCACCGATCAGGGTGGTGAAGTTGTCGGACCGTAGGTCTCGAGTGTCGGTGATCGGGTAGCCGTACTCAGGGCGGAAGTGGTCGGTGATCGCGAGGAAGTCGTAGCCGGCGTCGCGGTAGATGGTCGCGGTGTCGGATGGGGACAGCGCGCCGTCGGAGCGGTCCGAGTGGGTGTGCAGGTTGCCGCGCCAGAACCGTCCGGGTACGTCGAACGGGAGGCCGGTCATCGGCGGTGGGCTCGGGCTGAGGCGTAGAGGCAGATGGCGGCGGCGGTGGCCAGGTTGAGGGACTCGGCGCGGCCGTAGATGGGGACTTTGACGGAGTGGTCGACGAAGGCGTCGAAGCCGTCGGGGAGGCCGTGGGCCTCGTTGCCGAAGAGCCAGACTGTGGGTTTGGCGAGGGTGCCGTCGTCGATGCAGGTGTCGAGGTCGGTGGTGCCGTAGCCGTCGGCGGCGAGGACCTGGAGGCCTTGGGCTCGCCAGGTGGTGGCGGCGGTCGCGAGGTCGGCGTCGACGGTGATCGGCAGGTGGAAGATGCTGCCGACGCTGGCCCGGACGGCCTTCGGATTGTGTGGGTCGACGGACTCGGTCGACAGTACGACGGCATCCGCGCCGGCGGCGTCCGCCGTACGGATCAAGGTCCCGACGTTGCCGGGGTCGCGCACCTGGAAGCCGGCGGCGACCAGACGGGCAGTCGGGAGAACCGCCTGCTCCAGGGAGACGTCGACGAGTGAGCAGACCGCGACGACACCTTGTGAGGTGACGGTCTCGCTCAGGGCCTCGACGCCGGCCCGGTCGACGTCGAACCACGGTACGTCGGCCGCGGCGGCCAGGTCGCGGAGATCGCGATGACGCGTGGCCACGGAAGGTTCGGCGTACACCTCGAGGACGAGCTCGCGATGTTCGAGCGCCTCGCGAACCGCTTGCGGGCCTTCGGCCAGGAAGCGGCCGGTCTTGCGGCGGAACGCACGAGTGGCGAGCCGCCGGGCCTGCTTGATCCGCACGGATTGCGCGGTCAGCAGACCAGGGCTCGCCACTCGGGTGCTACGTCCGGAAACGGTAGTGCTCAGGCCGCGCTGGTCGGCGCGTTGACGTCGGCCGGCAGGGCAGCCTTGGCCAGCTGCACGATCGCGGAGAACGCCGCCGGGTCGTTGACAGCCATGTCGGCGAGGATCTTGCGGTCGACCTCGATCTCGGCCAGGCGCAGACCCTGGATGAAACGGTTGTAGGTCAAGTCCTCGGCGCGGACCGCAGCGTTGATGCGCTGGATCCACAGCTTGCGGAAGTCGCCCTTGCGCGCCTTGCGGTCACGGTAGGCGTAGACGAGCGAGTGGGTGACCTGCTCCTTGGCCTTGCGGTACAGCCGCGAGCGCTGGCCGCGGTAGCCGCTGGCCTGCTCGAGTACGACCCGGCGCTTCTTGTGGGCGTTGACTGCCCGCTTCACGCGTGCCATGAGGTGTTACTCCTTGGTTCTGCGCCGCGACCGTGCTGAGGCGGTACGGCGGGGTTGTTCGGGGGAAGGGCCGAGGCCCGGTGGAGGCGGGAGCCTCAGATGCCGAGAAGCTTCTTGGCCTTCTTGGCGAACGACGGCGCGACCTCGACCGTGCCGCTCAGCCGGCGCTTGCGCTTCGACGACTTCGCCTCGGCGAGGTGGCGGACACCGGTCTGCTCGCGGCGCAGCTTGCCCGAGCCCGTGACGCGGACGCGCTTCTTCATCCCCGAGTGGGTCTTCATCTTCGGCATGGCTAATGAACTCCTGAATTGTTCTTTCGTTGACTCGAACACAGTGCTGTGGTGCTCCGGCCGGTCGCCCCGGCCGGAGCGAACCGTCACTCCGGGTCGAGGTTGTCTGCCGGACCCTTCGGCTTCTTCGTGGCGCCGGCGGCGATCTCGGCCTCGTGCGCCTTGATCTGGGCGGCGCGCTCGACGCGCTCCGCTTCCAGCTCGGCCTCACGCTCGGCCTGCTTCTTCGCCTTCTCGGCGTCCACGTCCACGCGCGCCTCGGACTTCTTCTTGTGCGGTCCGAGAACCATGATCATGTTCCGGCCGTCCTGGCGGGCGTTCGACTCCACGAAGCCGAGCTCGCTGACGTCCTCGGCCAGCCGCTGCAGCAGCCGGAAACCGAGCTCCGGGCGCGACTGCTCGCGACCGCGGAACATGATGGTGATCTTCACCTTGTCACCGGCACGGAGGAAGCGGACGACGTGACCCTTCTTGGTCTCGTAGTCGTGCGGGTCGATCTTCGGCCGCAGCTTCATCTCTTTGATGACGGTGTTGGTCTGGTTCCGGCGGGACTCGCGCGCCTTCTGCGCGGTCTCGTACTTGTACTTGCCGAAATCCATCAGCTTGCAGACCGGCGGGCGGGCCGTGGCCGCAACCTCGACCAGGTCGAGATCGGCTTCCTGTGCCAACCGCAGTGCGTCCTCGATCCGGACGATGCCTACCTGCTCACCGTTCGGTCCGACCAGTCGCACCTCGGGAACGCGGATGCGCTCGTTGACGCGCAGTTCAATGGTGATGGGTCCTCCTGGGTTGTTCTGATACGGGTGCCACTCGTCATTTCGCAGGGACTCCCTCGGAAATGACGAAAGGCCCTCGTGCGACGTGCACACGAAGGCCCAATTCCCTGATCCCCGGCTCACCAACCGCTTCACGGTGGTACGCCGTACGATCGCCGAGACCGGAATCTCGGCGTTGACCGGGACCCGCCGACTGTTCATCAGCTGGGTGGGAGGTGGCCCTCCGCTTGGATCCAACCACCGGAGCTCCTCGGGTATTCCACCCATGGGGCACCGCCAGACCGGATCGGTCGCTATGCAACAGTAACACCATGACCGACGAACTCTCCACTCCGCAGCCTGCAACCGCCTCCCGTGACATCGCCGAGGTACCGAGTGTGGAGATCATCTCGACCGCCGCCCTGCACCTGCTGAGCGCGGCCGCCGTCAACCTCGGCCTGGCCGAGGACCTCCCCGAGCACAAGGATCTCGACGAGGCCCGCTCCCTGATCGACGCGCTGGCCGGCCTGCTCGACGCCGCGGCGCCGTCCCTCGGTCATCACCACGCCGCCCCGCTGCGCGACGGCCTCCGCTCGCTGCAGCTCGCCTTCAAGGAAGCCTCGTCGATCCCGGACGAACCAGGCGCCGGCCCCGGCGAGAAGTACACCGGGGCCGTCTACCCGACTGCTGCCCGCTGACTTAGGGCCAGTCGATACTCAGGTACTGCGTCTCCTGGTACTCACGGAGTCCGTCCCGAGCACCTTCGCGGCCCAGCCCGCTCTGTTTGACACCGCCGAACGGTGCGGACGGATCGGAGACGAGACCGCGGTTGACGCCGACCATGCCGACGTCGAGCGCCTCGCTGATCCGGATCGCCCGGCCGAGCTCACCGGCGTACACGTAACCGGCCAGTCCGTACTCCGATTCGTTGACCCGGGCGATGAGTTCGTCGTCGGACTGCCAGGTGGCGATCGATGCGACCGGGCCGAAGATCTCCTCGGTGAACAAGGTCGAGTCGTCGGGGACATCGCGCAGTACCGTCGGCGGGTAGAAGTGACCGGGAGCAGCCGGTACGGCGGCCTGGTGGGTGATGCGGGCTCCCGCTGCGACGGCCTCGTCGACAACTGCCGTGACTCGCTGTACGGCGGTCGCTGAGATGAGCGGGCCGATCTGCGCACCCTGGGTATACGGGCCGACGGCGAGCTTCTCGACCTCGCGACCGAACAGCTCGGTGAAGCGGTCGGCGACATCGGCGTGCACGTAGAAACGGTTGGCCGCCGTACAGGCCTGACCGCCGTTGCGGAACTTCGCGATCATCGCGCCTGCGACGGCCTGTTCGAGGTCGGCGTCCTCGGTGACGACGAACGGCGCGTTGCCGCCGAGCTCCATCGCGGTCACGACGACTCGGTCGGCCGCCTGTCGCAGTAGTGCCTTGCCGACCGGGGTCGAGCCGGTGAACGAGATCACCCGCACTCGCACGTCGGACAGCCAGGTGGAGACCACGCCGGCCGCGTCCGTGGTGGTCACGACGGTGACAACCCCATCGGGTACGCCGGCTTCCGTGAGCAGCTCGGCGATCGCCAGCGCGGTCAGCGGGGTTTCGGCGGCCGGCTTGAGGACCGCCGTACAGCCCGCGGCGAGGGCCGGGGCGAGCTTGCGGGTCGCCATTGCGGCCGGGAAGTTCCACGGCGTCACGAGAGCTGCGACACCGATCGGTTTGGCGGTGACAATTGTCCGTACGCCGCCGGCCGGAGCGGAGCCGTAGTCACCGCCCGGGCGGACTGCTTCCTCGGCGTACCAGCGGAAGAACTCCGCGGCGTAACCGACCTCGGCCAGCGCGTCGGCGCGGGACTTGCCGTTCTCTCGGCTGATGAGTTCGGCCAGCTTGTCGCGGTCGCGCAGCATCAGTTCGAAGGTCTTGTGCAGGATCTCGGAGCGGGCTCTTGGCGCGGTGCGAGCCCAAGCAGGGAAGGTTTTTGCGGCTGCATCGACGGCTGTGGTCGCATCCTGTGTTGTGCCGTCGGGGACCTCGCCGACGACGGTCAGGTCGGCCGGGTTCAGTACCTTGATCACGCGATCTCCCGCAGGGATGCGATGACGATCTCGAGGGCCTCGACCAGCAGGTCGTCGCTGATCGTCAACGGGGGCAGGAAGCGCAGGACGTTGCCGTAGGTGCCGCAGGTCAGCACGATGATTCCTTGCTGATGGCAAGCAGTTGCGACCGCCTTCGCCAGGTCGGGCGCCGGTTCCGACGTACCGGGCTGCACCAGCTCGACCGCGATCATCGCGCCCCGGCCGCGGACGTCGCCGATCCGGTCGTCCTCCTTCTGCGCGAGCAGGAGCCGGGACTTGATCAGCTCCTCGATCTGCCGCGCGCGTGCGACCAGTCCGTCGGCCTCGATCGTCTCGATCGCCGCCAGCGCGGCGGCACACGCGAGCGGGTTGCCGCCGTACGTGCCACCGAGGCCGCCTACCTGCGGGGCGTCCATGATCTCGGCCCGGCCGGTCACGGCCGAGAGCGGCAGACCGCCCGCGATCCCCTTGGCGGTCGCGACGAGGTCCGGTACCACGCCCTCGTGGTTGCAGGCGAAGAGGTCGCCGGTGCGGGCGAACCCGCTCTGGACCTCGTCGGCCACGAAGACCGCGCCGTTGGCCCGGCACCATTCGGCCAGCGCTGGCAGGAATCCGGGCGCAGGCTCGACGAAACCGCCCTCGCCCTGGATCGGCTCGATCACCACGGCCGCGACCTCGGTACCGCCGACCTGCTTCTCGATCACGTCGAGCGCCCGGGCGGCGGCGGTCGCGCCGTCCAGGCCGCCATCGCGGTACGGGTACGAGACCGGCGCGCGGTAGACCTCGGCCGCGAACGGGCCGAAACCGCGCTTGTACGGCTGGTTCTTGGCAGTCATCGCGAGGGTCAGGTTGGTGCGGCCGTGGTAGGCATGGTCGAAGACGACGACGGCTTGGCGACCGGTGTAGGCGCGCGCGATCTTGACCGCGTTCTCGACCGCTTCGGCGCCGGAGTTGAACAGGGCGGTGCGTTTCTCGTGGTCGCCCGGGGTGAGGCGGTTCAGTGTTTCGGCGACCGCGACGTAGCCCTCGTACGGCGTGATCATGAAGCAGGTATGGGTGAACGCGTCCACCTGCTGCTTGACCGCCTCCACCACGCGCGGCGCCTTTGCACCGACTGTGGTGACCGCGATTCCGGACCCTAGGTCGATCAACTGGTTGCCGTCGGCATCGACCACGACCCCGCCGTCGGCGGCCACCGCGAACACCGGCAGCGTCGTACCGACGCCCGCCGCGACCGCGCCTTGTTTACGTGCCATCAGCCCGGCCGAGACCGGCCCCGGAATCGCTGTCTTCAGGATGCGCCGCTGTTCGATCGTCATCCATCCAGTCTTCGACGCTCGATCTATGCTGTCCAATACTTGTCCCGCACGATCTGCATGCTTGGGAGGCATGGTGGAGCTGCGCACCCTCCAGTACTTCGTGCAGACGGTCGACGCCGGTACTGTCACGGCCGCCGCTGACCGACTGCACATCACCCAGCCTGGTCTCTCCCGTCAGCTCCGGCAGCTCGAGCAGGAGCTCGGCGTAGAGCTCTTCCACCGCACCGGCGGTCGCCTGACCCCCACCCGGGCCGGCCAAGCCCTCCTGCCGCTCGCCCAGGAGGTGCTCGCCCGCGCGGACGCTCTCCGGGTGGCCGCCACCTACCAAGCGCAGGGCCGACTCGACCGCATCACCATCGGTGCTCCCCTGACGACCCTGCGGGATGTGGTCGCACCCTTCATCGCCACCCTGGACGCCGACGACCCGACCCCCGAAGTCTTCCAAGCGGACGGTCAGACGGCAGCCGAGGTACTGGGCCGCGGGGCCGACTTGGCGATGACGAGCACACCCGCCAGAGCGCCGTACGAAACCAAGCCCCTAGCCGTGCTGCCCGTCTGGGCCTGCGTCCCCTCGAACCACCGCTGGGCACGCCGCTCGCGAGTCAGCCTGAACGACCTGGTCGACGAGCGGCTGATCCTCCCGCCCACGACCTTCACCTCACGCATCTCCCTGGAGACCGCCCTCCGCCGCGAGGGCCTCTCCTACGCCGACCCCGTCGAAGCCGCCGACGGCACAGTCGCCCAGGCCCTGGCCGCCGCCGGCCGCGGAGTCGCCGTAGTCTCCGACGACCCCCAGTTCGATCTACACCCCCTATCGATCCGCACCACCGACGGTCCCCTCTCCGTCCGCCTGGTCAGCGCCTGGGACTCCCGCCACCCAGCCCGAGCCGCCCTAGCCACCATCGCCACCCGCCTAAGCCAATTCGTAGCAACCCGCTACGGATCTGCATAACAACAGGACGTATACGCCGATCCGACGCCGATTCCGCCGGTGCTGAGCGTGGCGAGGCCGGCAAGTAGCCCTATACGTCCTGTCGATCGGAGACTCGGCAGCACGCCCGGGCGGCGCGGCTCGACGTCGGCACGCCCGGGCGGCGAAGGCTCGGCATCCCCGCTCGACGTCGGTAACGACACGTAGTGGTGCCCATCGGGGCGAGCCGGCCGCCGGTCCGCAGGCGTGCGCGGCACTCGGCGGGTCGCCTACTACGTGTCCTTCGCGACGCGATCCTCCTAGGAACAGGACGTATACGCCGATCTGGACGTCGGTGCGGTGCTGGTGAGCGCGGCGGCGACGGCTGGTGGGGGTATACGTCCTGTCGGTTGGGGGTTAGCCCTTGACGGCACCTTCCTCGACGCCCTTGAAGAAGAAGCGTTGGAGGGTGGCGAAGACGATGACGATCGGGATGAAGGCGATCATCGTGCCGGCGGCGATCAGGCGGGGGTTGTTGCTGAAGGTGCCGGAGAGGTATTGCAGGCCGACGGTCAGGGTGTACTTGTCGGGGTCGGTGAGGACGATCAGGGGCCAGAGGAAGTCGTCCCAGGCGCCGATGAAGGCGAAGATCGCGACGACGCTGATGGTTCCGCGGACCGAGGGCAGGCCGATGAAGAGGAAGCGCTGCCAGGCGTTCGCGCCGTCGACGATCGCGGCCTGGTCGACCTCGATCGGTAGCGATCGGAAGGCGTTGTACATCAGCAGGACGTTCAGTGCGCCGATCATGCCGGGCAGGGCGACACCGAACAGGGTGTTCGCCAGGCCGAACTCCCGGACCGTCACGTACTGCGAAATGATCGTGACCTCACCCGGCAGGACGAGCGTGGCGAGGAACAATCCGAGCACCACCTTGCGACCCTTGAACTGCAGCCGCGAGATCGCGAACCCGGCCAGGGACGCGCCGATGACGTTGCCGCCAACAACCAGTACGGCGACCACCAGCGAGTTCCGCGCGTAGTCCCAGACCGGGATCGTGTCGGCGACCGCCTTGTAGTGGTCGAAGGTTGGTTGCGACGGGAGCAGGCGCGGGATCCGGGTGTAGATGTCTTCGCCCGAACCCTTGAGCGAGGTCGACAACTGCCAGAGGAACGGCCCGATCGTGATCAGCAGCACGAACACCAGCAGGACGTACCGGGCGACCTTCTCGCGCGGTGACACGGTGTTGAACCCGAAGGTCCCGCTCCGCCGCCGCTTCGGCGTACTAGGTTCCGGAGGCACAGCGACCGGCCGCGCGGGATCTGTAACGACGGTCATGCCTCCGCACCCTTTCGGTTGAGCCGGGCGAGCACCAGCATCGGGACCACCGTGACGAAGAACAGGACGATGGACAGGGCCGAGGCGTAGCCGAGGTTGCCCTCGAAGCCTTGGCTGTACTGCTGGATCAGCATCACGACCGAGTTGTCGCGACCGCCCGGACCGCCCTTGCCGCCACTGAGAATGAACAGTTCGGAGAAGACCCGGAGAGCCGATACCGAGATCAGGATCGAGATCAGGATCATCGTGCCGCGGACGCCGGGAATCGTGATGTGCACGAACCGGCGCAGCGGGCCGGCGCCGTCGACTGCTGCCGCCTCGTGCAGTTCACGGCCGACGTTCCCGAGGGCGGCCAGGTAGATGATCATGTAGTAGCCCAGCCCCTTCCAGATCGTCAGGCTGATTGCGCTGAGCAACAACAGCCACTGGTCGGACAGGAACGGCAGCGGCCCGGAGATGAACCCGAGCTTCTCGGCCAGACCGTTGACCAGGCCGCGGTCGTCCAGGATCCACTGCCAGATCAGCGCCACGACGACGGCCGAGGCGACGACCGGGGTGTAGAACGCAGTCCGGAAGAACGTGATCCCGGGCAGCTTCTTCTCGACCAGTACGGCGAGCAGCAGCGGCAGGACGGTCAGGAACGGCAGGCAGACCACCATGTAGATGACGCTGTTCAGCAGCGCCCATCGCAGCTGCTCGTCGTGCAGCAGGGTCTCGAAGTTCTTCAGTCCGACGAACGTGCCGCCACCTAACGGCTTGGCGTTGGTGAACGACAGGATCACCGTGTTGATCGACGGCCACAGGTTGAAGACGAGCAACCACGTGAGTGCTGGAATCACCAGCACCCACGGGGTAAACCAGCGTTGGTAGCGCATGTGTCCCTTACTGAGTGAGCAGCTGGTTGGCCTTGTTGACGGCCGCGTCCAGGGCTGCCTGCGAGGTGATCTTGCCGGAGATCGCGAGCGAGATCTGCTGGCCGATGAAGTCGTTGGTCGCGCCGCTGATGATCGCCGGCGTGAGCGACTTCGCCTTGGCCAGCGACTCGAACGCGAGCACCTTCGCGTCGGATTCCGGCGTACCGTCGGACTTCGAGAAGTACGGATCCGAAGCAGACGCCTTGGTGGACGGGAAGATGTTCACGATCTTCGCGAACGCGGCCTGGTTCTCGGCGTTGGTGACGAAGCGGGCCAGCGCGATCGCGGCGGCCTGGTTCTTGGTCTTGGCCGAGACCGACAGACCCTGCACGTACAGCGGCGGGGTGTCGAGCGCCGGCGACGGGACGATCTTGCCCTTCAGCGACGGGTTGTCCTTGGTGAAGTCCTGGATCGCGTTACCGCCACCGGTGGTCCAGGCGACCTTGGACTGGGTGAAGAGCTTGGAGTTGCCCAGGTACTCCTGGGTCAGGATGTCGCGCGGCAGGTAGCCGGCCTTGTAGGCGTCGCGGTACTTGTCCAGCAGCGCGGCGGCCTCGGGGGTGTTGAAGGTGAACTTCTTGCCGTCGTCGGACAGGATCTTCACGCCCGCGTTGGTGAAGTCGCCGATGCCCGGGAGCCGGCTCATCAGGTATTCCTTGCCGCCGGTCTTGTCGTGCATCACCTTGGCGGCCGCGAGCAGTTCGTCGAAGGTCTTCGGCGGGTTCTTCACGTCCAGACCGGCCGCGGCGAACTTGTCCGAGTTCCAGTAGTCGATGTCGGTGTTCAGGTACCACGGGTAACCGAAGGTTCCGTTCAGGCCCTGATACTGGTACGCCGCGACGCCACCCTCGACGTACTCGTCCTTGATCTTCGGGTCGGCCGCGGCGACGTCGAGCAGCAGGTTCTGCTTGGCCAGCGGGAGCGCGAAGTCCGGCGGCAGGTTGGTCACGTCGGGCAGCTGCCCGGCCGACGCCTGGCTCAGGACCTTCTTGTCGTAACCATCACCAGGCTGGTCCAACCAGGTCACCTTGGTGCCCGGGTACTTCGCCTCGAAGGCCTTGATCACACCTTCGACGTACGACGTGAACTTCGGCTTCAGGGCCCAGGTCTGCAAGGAGACCTCACCGGTCACCTGGGCGTCCGCGCCGACGGTCGGCTTGGCGCCGCCGTCACCGGAACTGTCGGACGAGCCGAGGCCGCAGCCGGCCAGAGTGAGGGCCGAGGTGGCGAGCAACGCCACCAGCGCCGAACGGCGTCTACGCATGGGGATTCTCCAGGGTTTGATAAACCGGTATAGCTCCCGAACTATTCACATCGTAGAATCCGCTGTCAAGGGTGAGGGAGGTACCGTGGCCAGACCGACGATTGCGGACATCGCACAGCGGGCGGGCGTGTCCAAGGGTGCGGTGTCGTTCGCGCTGAACGGGCGGCCCGGTGTCAGCGACGCGACCCGGGAGAGGATCCTGCGGATCGCCGAGCAGATGGCTTGGCGGCCGCACAGCGCAGCGCGGGCGCTCGGCGCGTCGCGGGTGGACTCGGTCGGGATGGTGATCGCTCGCCCGGCCCGCACGCTCGGAGTGGAGCCGTTCTTCGCGCATCTGCTGTCCGGCGTGCAGTCGGGGCTGTCCGCGGAGTCGATCTCGCTGCAACTGCTGATCGTCGAGGACACCGAGACCGAGGTCGAGGTGTACAAGCGCTGGACGTCCGAGCACCGCGTGGACGGCGTGATCCTGGTCGACTTGACCGTGCGCGATCCCCGGATCGACGCTCTCAAGGAGCTCGAGCTGCCCGCGGTGGTGATCGGCGGGCGCGGCGGCAAGGGGCAGCTGGCCTCCGTCTGGGCCGACGACCGCGACGCCATGCTGACCATCGTGGAGTACCTGGCCGCGCTCGGTCACCGCCGGATCGCCCACGTCGCTGGTACGCCGATCTTCCAGCACACGCAGCGGCGGATCCGCGCCGTACGCGACGCGGCCCCGCGGCTCGGCCTGCTCGACGCGCCGTCCCTGACCACCGACTTCAGCGACGCCGAGGGCGCCGCGACCACCCGCCGGCTGCTCGCCCAGCCGGATCGCCCGACCGCGATCGTCTACGACAGCGACGTGATGGCGGTCGCCGGGCTCGGCGTGGCGATGGAGATGGGCGTCTCGGTCCCCGGCGACCTGTCGATCGTCGCCTTCGACGACTCGATCCTCACCCAGCTCATGCACCCGGCCCTGACCGCCATGTCCCGCGACACGTTCGACTTCGGCCGCCAAGCTGCCGAGGTCCTCCTCGAGGTGATCGCCAACCCCGAGGTCCCGGTCAACCGCCGTACCGCCGACCCCGTCCTCACCGTCCGCGAGTCCACCGCCCCTCCGGCCTGATCCTTCGGTTGCTCCTGAGGGCTAAACCGATTTAGCATGCGGATCATGGCTTTGGAACCGCGGTTCGGCGCGAACTACGTCCCTTCGAGCGGCTGGTTCTACAGCTGGCTCGACTACGACGGCGACGCCGTACGGCGGGACTTCGCGGACCTGGCCGGATTGGGCCTGGACCACGTGCGGGTGTTCCCGGTCTGGCCGTGGATCCAGCCGAACCGGGCGATCATCCGGGAGCGCGCTCTGACGGATCTGCTCGACACGATCGATGCCGCGGCCGAGCACGGGCTGAGTGTCGCGGTCGACCTGATCCAGGGGCACCTTTCGAGCTTCGACTTCCTGCCGTCGTGGGTGCTCACCTGGCACAAGGCCAGCCTGTTCGAGGATCCGACGGTCCGCGACGGACTGACGGCGTACGTCGACACCGTGGCCCGCGCGGTCGCGGAGAAGCCGAACCTGTTCGCGATCACCCTCGGGAACGAGGTGAACAACCTCTGGCCCGACAGCCCGACCACCGCCGGGGCGTCGACCTCGTGGGCCGTGGAACTGCTCGACACCGTGCGGAAGGCGGCGCCCGACGTACTGGCGCTGCATTCGGTGTTCGACGATGCCTGGTACAAGGCCGATCACCTGTTCCTGCCGACCGATGCGGTCGATCTCGGTGATCTGAGTACGGTCCACTCCTGGGTGTTCAACGGGGTCTCCCGAGTGGACGGGCCGATGGGTCCGGCGACGCTCAGCCATGCCGACTACCTGGTCGAGCTCGCGGCTGCGACGTCGCTGGATCCGTCGCGGCCGGTCTGGCTGCAGGAGGTCGGCGTGCCCGGGCCGGACATCCCGGTCGAACTGCAGGCGGAGTTCACGCGGCGGACGGTCGAGCACGTGCTGCCGAACCCAGCCTTGTACGGCGTGACGTGGTGGTCGTCGCACGATATCGACCGGCGGTTGCTGGACTTCCCCGACCGCGAATACGACCTCGGCCTGTTCACCGTCGACCACGAACGCAAGCCGGCCGCCAAGGCGCTGGCCGACGTGATCGCCTCGGTGCGGACGAACGGCGTACCGGCCGAACCCGCCGTGACCACGCTGACCGCGCCGATCAACCCGCGCACGCAACCGGAGCGCCGCCCGGAAGTTGCCCCTGGCAGCGAATTCCACCTCCAGTGGGTCGCCGCGCGGACCGAAGGGCCGGTCCGCATCACCCTGCCTTGATCAGCACCTCGATGCCGTCGAGGGTGCGGGTGAGGCCGAACTCGAGGTCGTCGTCGAGGCCGTCCTCGTACTCGGCGTTGGTGTAGAGACTGACGAGCATGGGGTAGTTGTGCTCGATGAGGCGTGGGACGAGGAAGGCGCCGACCTGCTCGGCCTGGACCGGCACGTCGTCGTTCGCGCCCATCTGGCGAGCCAGGTTCGCGTAGTTGCGGGCGAACCCGTCGAGCAGCATCAGGCAGCCGAGAGCGTCGTGCTGGCTCAACGGCGTCTCGGCGAAGGCCTGCAGCATCACCTCGGCCCAGCGCATCATGTTCGGCGTGTTGGGCGCGCCACGGATCGGTACGTCGAGCAGCCACGGGCGCTCGGCGTATCGGTCGACGAGCGCGTGCACCCAGGCGGTCGCGGCCGGACGCCAGCCGGCTGGTAGGTCCGGCGGGGCGGCGAGCGCTTTGTCGTGGACGAGCACGATCAGCTCGTCCTTGGAGCGCACATAGCGGTACATCGCGTTCGTGGTGACGCCGTGGTGCGCCGCGATCTTCTGCAGTGAGATCGCCTCGAACCCGGCCGTGTCCCCGAACTCGATGCCGGTGGCGACGATCTGCTCGACCGACAGACCGGGCTTCGGTCCCCGGCGGCCGACCGGCTGCACACCCCAGGCCAGGGCGAGGCCGGGTGGCAGGTCGTCGGTCATGTCTCCATCCTCCCGCACCCGTTGCCCGGAGCGGTCGATCCCCGCGGAAGAGGGGTGCTAACTCCACCCCTCTTCGGGTCTTGAACACACCGCGAGCCGAACTGTTCAACCCCTACGCTATTTCTCATAGCCACTCCGCGAAAGGACTCCTCCGATGAACACCGTGCTTCTCGATCCGCTGTTGCTCCCCGACCAGGTCGTGCTCACCGACGCCGACCGCCGCTCCGCGACCGCCAAGCTGGACAGCGCCGTACGGCGGGGTGCGCTGACCCCGCCTGCTGCCAGCGACCGTCTGCCGTTGCTGGCCAACGCCCGGAACCGCGGTGATCTGCGACAGGTCTTCGCCGGGGTTGCCGACGCCACTCCGCCGCGAGGGCTGACTGTCGCGCTGCGGGCGGTCACCGGGGTCTGGCTGGTCACCTGCGTCGTGCAGTTCGTCATCTGGGTCACGCTGGCCGTCTTCGGGCACTTCGACTGGCCATGGTGGCTGTGGTCCGACCTGGGGCTGGGCATGGTCGTGGGGATCCTGTGGTGGACGCACGAGTCGTACCACCGCAAGACCGACGTACAGGTGGGCGTGTGAACGCCCCGGTCCAGCTCACGGACGTCCAGAAGGTCTACGGCACCGGTCCGGGCGCAGTCACCGCGCTGGGCGGTATCACCTACGGATTCACGGAGGGCTCCTTCACTGCGGTGATGGGGCCATCCGGCTCCGGCAAGAGCACGCTGCTGCACTGTGCAGCCGGTCTCGACACCCCGTCGTCCGGTCAGGTCACGCTGGCCGGGCAGTCGCTGCTGGGACTCGACGAGACCGCGCTGACCGAGCTGCGTCGTGAGCACGTCGCTTTCGTCTTCCAGTCCTTCAACCTGATGCCCGCGCTAACCGTCCGACAGAACGTCGTCCTGCCCTTGACCCTCGCCGGGAAGTCGCCGGATGAGTCATGGGTCCACGAGGTCATCAGCCGCGTCGGTCTGGCCGAGCGGGTCAGTCACCGCCCCAGCGAACTGTCCGGCGGCCAGCAGCAGCGAGTCGCAATCGCCCGAGCCCTAGCCGGACGCGCTGCAATCACCTTCGCCGACGAGCCAACCGGCGCACTCGACACCGTGACCGCACTGGAAGTCCTGGCGCTCCTACGAGACCAGTCCCGAGCCCTCGGCCAAACCATCGTCATGGTCACCCACGACCCAGTCGCAGCCTCATACGCCGACCGCGTCCTCTTCCTGGTAGACGGCCGCATCGTGTCCGAGTCCACCCACCCCACCCCCGAAACCGTAGCCGCCGAACTAGCCCACCTAAGCCTCTCCCCCGCCACCCCCTAACCCCCAGCCCGCTCCCCTCTCCCGCTCTCCCGGTTCACCCCCAATCCAGCGCCCCTCGCGCCCTCCTCAACCTCTTCCCCGTCCTTCCCCAACCCAGCACCCTCGCTCCCTTCCTCCCGCGGCTCAGCCACTGCCCCTCGCCCCTAACCCCTTCACCCACTCCCCCGCCCTCCCCCAACCCAGCGC
>NZ_BAAANF010000042.1:48209-120526 GCF_039529655.1 Kribbella yunnanensis
CACGCCCCAGCCTCTTGACCGCCAGCCCTGAGCCACGACCCCTCGGAGACCGATTATGTTTCGACTCGCGCTCACCACCTTGCGCCACCGGACCGCAGCCTTCCTGGCGATCTTCGTCGCCCTCCTCCTCGGCAGCGCCCTCCTCGCCGCCGCCGGCGGTCTCCTCGAAACCGGCCTCCGACTGAATGCCCCGCCCCAACGCCTCGCGGCGGCGCCCGTGGTCATCACCGGCGACCCCGCCTACCACCCACCGAACGGCTCAGGCGCAGCCGCCTTCCCCGAACGCCACCGAGTAGACGCAGACCTGGTGAACAAGCTCGCCAGTACGCCGGGAGTCGCGAAGGTGATCGCCGACCGCTCCTTCCCCGCCGTGGTCACGCAGGCAGCAGGCGGATCCCGCGGCCCGGGCGGCTCCGGCGGATCCCGCGGCGCGAACGGCTCGGGTGGCGCAGGCGCGTCGAACGGCGCTAGTGGCTCGGATGGCGCGCGCAACTCCAGCGGCGCGGATGGATCGGGCGGCGCGGGTGCTTCACATGGCGCAGGCGGCCCGGACGCCGCCCGCGGTACCAATGGCGCGGACAGCTCGGGTGGCACGGACAGCTCGCGCCGCGGGGATGGCTCGGGCGGTGCGGCGGCGGGTGAGGTGTTGATTGGGCATGGGTGGGCGTCTGCGCAGCTCACGCCGTACAGGTTGACTGTGGGTGACGCGCCTCGGCCGGGACAGGTGGTGCTTGATGGGCGGCTGGCTGGGTCTGCCGAGCCGGGTGACCGGATCGGCGTGATTGTGCGCGGTACGCCGCGGGAGTACACGGTGGCTGGGGTTGCGGTGGCTGAGCGACAGGTCGAAGTACCGTCGGTGTTTTTTGCGGACTCGGAGGCTGAGCAACTGTCGCCCGCGCCTGATGCGGTTGGGGTGTGGCCGGCGGTGGAGGGGCTCACACTTCCTGCGGGGGTGAAGGCTTACAGCGGTGACGATCGGGGGGTGGCGGAGTATCGGGGGATTGCTACGAGTTTGCCGTTGATCATCATGTCCGGCGTTTTCGGGGGGATGGTGGCGGTGGTGATGGCGCTGGTGGTTTCGGCGACTATTGGGTTGTCGGTTCGGCAGCGGCGGCGGGAGTTGGCGTTGTTGCGGGCCAGCGGTGCGACGCCTCGGCAGGTGGGGAAGATGGTGGTCGCCGAGACGATGGTGGTTGGCGTGCTCGGGCTGGTGATTGGGTTGCTGTGCGGGCGGTTTGCCGGGCGGTGGATCTTCGGGTTGCTGGCGGATGGCGGGATCGTGCCTTCGCAACTGCGGTTCGACCAGGGGCCGCTGCCGTTCGTGGGTGCCGCGCTGCTGACCTTCGTCGTACTGCGGGTCACCGTCGGACTCGCCGCCGGCAAGGCCGCGCAGATCCGTCCGATCCAGGCGCTCGCGGAGGCCGCCGTACCGGCTGTCGCGCTCGGTCGGGTGCGGATCCTGCTCGGCCTCATCTTCGCCGGGGTGACCGTGTCGATCGCGGTGTCCACCCTCTTCATGAGCCCCACGAACGCGGCCGCGATCGGCGGGCCGGCCGGTCTGACCGGATCGATCGCGGTGGCGATCCTCGCGCCGTTGGTGATCCAGCGCTCGCTGGTACCGCGGTTAGCTACTGCACTAGAGAAGCGCGGTACCAGCGGGGTCCTCGCGGTGATCAACCTCCGGGTCCGGGCCGTGCAGTTCGCGGCGATCCTGATCCCGATCACCATCGCCACGACCATTGCCCTTGGCAACATCTATGCCCAGACCACCCAGCAGAAAGCGGCCGTCGAGGCCGCGACCGGCAACCTCACCGCGGACGTCGTCATCACCAGCTCGACCGGCGGCATCCCGGCTCCGCTGACCGAGTACGCCAAAACGTTGCCCGGCGTTACCGCGGTCTCCGAACTCGTCCGCAGCAAGGGCTGGATCGAAGCGCCGTACGACGACTCGCACACGAGCGACGCCTGGCCGCTGCTTGGGCTGAGCGGGCCTGTGTACGAGGGAAAGGTCATCAAGGGTTCGCTTGACGATCTGCGCGGTTCGACGATCGCGCTGCCACCCGGTACGGCGAAGAAGCTCAAGGTGGACGTGGGTTCGGAGCTCGGCGTGCGGCTGGGCGACAACGCACTGGTCAAGGTGAAGGTCGTCGCGCTGGCCGAGGGTCCGTCGGGCTACGAACCGCTGCTACTGCCCGCCGACCTGCTGGCCGCGCACACCACGACCGGGCTGCCGAGCATGCTGCTGATCAAGACCTCGGACAAGAAGGCCGTCGACGTGGCGAAGAAGTGGCCGGGGGCAACGGTCGGCGGCCGGGAGCTACTAGGTGACGGGTACGACGCCGGTCTCGGAGTCGACGCGTATATCGCCTACCTGCTGGCCGGGATCGCGGTCGCGTACACGGCGATCGCCTCGGTCAACACGATCGCCGTCGCCGTACTGGATCGACGCCGGGAGTTCGGCCTCCAGCGCCTGACCGGATCAACTCGCCGACAGGTATCGCGAATGCTCATGCTGGAAGGCCTCGTGATCGCCGGCCTCGGGCTGGTGATCGGGCTGATCGCGGCCGCCTTCACCGTGCTCCCGATCGCGGTCGCGAGCCGCGGCTGGCCGATCCCCGCCGGTCCGCCCTGGATCCTGCTCGCCTGGGTGGCCGTCGTACTGCTCCTGGTCCTCCCGACCACCGCCATCACCGGCCGCATCGCCATGCGCCCCAAGCCCATGGACGCCCTCGCCTCCCCCGTCGGCTGAACGCGATTTGACTGGCTGGCCACTCAAATCGGGGGTTCTGTACCCATAACCACGGTGCAGAACCCCCAATCCGGGTGGCTAGCCAGCGAAATGGGATCAGGGGGTGGCGGGTTCGATCCAGCCGTGGGTGCCGTCTTCGAGGCGGATTACCTGGAGGCCGGCGGCTAGGCGGCGTACGTCGTCCTCTTCGATCACGCCGGGGGCCGGGCCGGCGATGTCGAGGACTATCGCGGCGGCGCCTTCCTGGATGGCGGCGGTGGCTACCAACTGGGTTTGGGCGGGCATCGGGCGTGCCTCGGGGCTCCAGCGGGCGAGGCTCTCGGTGCCGGTGAACGCCAGCAGGGCGTTTCGGCCGTCCTGGCCCTGCAGCAGGGCGACCGCCATGTCCGAGGTCTTGTCGTGCGCCAGGCCCTTCTCGTCGTACTCGACCTCGCCGAGCATCGCCACCACGGGCACCAGCAGGCGCGCGCGGGTCAGCGCCGCCAGCATCGCCCCGTGGTCCCCGGCCGCGAGAGCCGCCGCCAGCCCGGCGTCCGCCGTACCGTCGTCGTTGTCGAAGCCTGTGAATGCCAAACGCCGTTCTGCTGGTTGCACGCGCCTATTGTCCCCGGAGCGCGGTTTCAGGGTGGCGTCAGGGCTCTTCCCCCCTTGGATCGCGGGCTGACTGTGCGAGCCTGGGTATGTGCCTGACTTCAACGATTTGACGCTGCTGCCGTTCTGCGTGGGCCTCACGTTGCTCGGCCTGATCGGCTCGTGGGTCGCCTGGCGGCGGCGCGGGCTCGCGGCCGGGACGCGCGGAGTGGCCTGGTCATTGCTGCCGATTGCGCTCTATCTGACCAAGCTGCTCGAGCTGGTCTGGGACGTGGTTCGGTCGGCGGTCACCTGGGTCACCCACCTGATCTTCTCGCCGCCGGTCTGGGCCGGTTTCGCGCTGTTCGGCGTCTCGGTGGTGCTGTACGTCGTCTCCGGCGTCGCCCGCGGCCGCAGCCCGAAGGAGCCCAAGCAGCCCAAACCCAAGGCGAAGCCCGCCGGTGAGCTGACCACCACCGGACCGGCCCCCGCGTCGGCTGCCCCTGCCAAAGCTGCTCCTCCCAAGACCAAGGGTGGGCAGCAGGATTCGTCGGACTTCGACGAGATCGAGGACATCCTGAAGCGCCATGGAATCAACTGAGACCCCCCTGACCCTGGACTCCCTGCTCGACCACGTCCAGGCCGCGCCCCCGCGGCTGGGCCGGACCCGGCTGATCTCCATCGACGGCCCGGCCGGCTCCGGCAAGTCCACCCTCGCCGCCCGCTTCGAGGCCCGCGCCAACGCCCGCGGCCTGAACACGTTCGTCATCCACATGGACGACCTGTACGACGGCTGGGCCGGCGCCGAACGCGGATTCGCCCTCCTCCGCGACCACGTCCTGCAGCGACTGTCCGACGGCCGCGAAGGCCGCTACCGCCGCTACGACTGGAACACCGGCGCGTACGCCGAACTCCACGTCGTACCGGTCACCGTCGACCTCCTCATCGTCGAAGGCGTCACCTCCTGCGACCGCGACGCCGACGGCTGGCAGTCCCTCCGCCTCTGGATCGAAACCACCAACGAGGTCCGCCTCGACCGCGGCATCGAACGCGACGGCGAAGCCCTCCGCGACCACTGGCTCGAATGGATGCGCTGGGAACGCGACCACTTCGCCACCCAGTCCACCCGAGACCGCGCCCACGTAGTCGTCGACGGCAACCCGGACGTTCCGCACGACCCGACCGTCGAACTCGTCGCCAAGTCGGTAGCCCTACCTCACGACTCAGCCGCCTCCTGAAGCCCGTCCCACGACCATCGCGGGATGCTCATTCCCTCCGGCACTTGATCTTTCGAGCCGTGGTACCGAGCCATCGACACCGACGTCGCCCAGGCGAAGTAGTCGTGCAGGACCGATTTCAACGGGTCGGCTAGTCCAACGTCGTTCAGAGCCTCGTCGAAGCATGCGATCGCACGTCGATCCATCTCCAGGTGCTCGCCGTTGCCGCTGTGCATGAACACCACTGTCGTCTCGTCGCTGTACACCCCCGTGTACGCCGTCGGCCCGCCCAGCGCCTCGGCCCAGTACGCCGCCAGTCGCTGAGTGTGGTCCGGGTGGAACCCGTGGCTGAAGGCGTGGCTCACCACCTCGTCGGCGAGGACTCGCTCATGCCACGCGTGTGCGAGGCGGACCATCCCGTCCATTCCACCTGCGGCGTCGTACAGGGTCTCCATGGTTGTTCAGGCTGGCACTCGGTGCACCGGCTGACAAGGTGGGCTAGTTGATGATCTGGTTGGCGCGGGCTTCGCGGCCGGTGGCTAGGAGGAGCAGGTCTCGGACGGGGGCGCGTAGTTCGGTGGGGCCTTGGCCGGCCGACCAGGTGGTGTCGGTTGCGGTCAGGCGGGTGTTGCGGAAGCGTTTGCGGGCTCCGTAGAAGGGGCTCTTCAGTACGTGGTCGAGGGCGGCTTGGGCGAGGTCGAGGGGCATTTGGCGGTCGCGGCCGAGGGGGATGGCGATGTCTTGGCCGTGGACGAGGGCGTCGGTGAGGGTGTCGAGGGGTTTGGAGCCGGGTGAGCGCTTGGTGGAGGCCGCGGTTTCGCGGAACTGGGTGATCAGCTCGGCCGGGGTGAACGCGGCCGCGCGCTCAAGAGCTGCGTCGGCTTCCATGCGCTCCCAGTTGCCGCGGGCACGGATCGCTCCGCGCAGTACGTCGGACAGCGAGGTGCGGGTGGAGAGCGTGAGGTGCGCGACGACGTCGTGGACAGTCCACGCGGGGCAGAGCGAGGTCACCGCCCAGTCCGCGTCGGTCAGGGTGTCGAGGAAGTCGGCAAGGTCGAGGCGCTCAGCCTCGATGCGGTGCTGGATGTCGTTCATGAGGTCTCCGTGAGGTCGGCCAGGCGGGCGCTGATGTGGTGGCGCTCGGGGTCGGAGCCGGCGAGTTTGAGTGCCTGTTGGTAGGCGGCGACTGCCTCGGTACGGCGGTTCAGGCGGTGGAGGAGGTCGGCTCGGGCTAGGGCGTAGGGGTGGTAGTCGCGGAGGCGGGGTTCGTTCGCGAGGGAGTCGAGGAGGGTTAGGGCGGCCTCGGGGCCGTCGCGGAAGGCGATTGCGGCGGCTCGGTTGAGGGCGATTACCGGTGATGGGTCCAGTGCGGACAGGACGTCGTACAGGGCGACGATTTGCGGCCAGTCGGTTTCATCGAAGGTCGCCGCCTCGTCGTGTACGGCGGCGATGGCGGCTTGTACGGCGTATGGTCCGGCCGGGCCGCCGGTCAGCGCGCTGACGACTAGTGCGCGACCTTCGGTGATTTGGTCGTGGTCCCAGCGGGTGCGGTCTTGGTGTTCGAGGAGGACGACCTCGCCTTCGGGGCCGGTGCGGGCGTCGCGGCGGGCGTGGACGAGGAGCATCAGCGCGAGCAGGCCGGCGACTTCGCACTCGGTCGGGAGCAGTTTGTGCAGGATGCGCGCGAGGCGAATTGCTTCCTCGGCGAGGTCGAGGCGCTGCAGGTACGGTCCCGAGCTGGCCGCGTACCCCTCGGTGAAGACGGAGTAGATCACCTGCAGTACGCCGGGCAACCGCTCCGGCAGCTCATCAGCCGACGGGACGCGGAACGGGATCCGGGCGTCGCGGATCCGCGACTTGGCTCGGACGATTCGCTTCGCCATCGTGGCTGCCGGGACGAGGAACGCTCGCGCGACTTCCGGCGTACTGAGTCCTGCCAGGCAGCGGAGGGTCAGCGCGCCGCGGTCCTCCGGGGCGAGCGCGGGGTGCGCGCAGGTGAAGAACAGTTCCAGCCGGTCGTCCGGGAACTCGCCGCCGGGTCGCGGCGGTTCGGCTCGGTCGGCATCCACCTGCAGGATCGCGAGTTTGGCGGCGTACACCTGGTCCCGGCGCAGCCGGTCGACTGCCTTGCGCCGGGCGGTCGTCATCAGCCAGCCGCCCGGGTTCGGCGGTACGCCGTCGACCGGCCAGCGGACGAGTGCCGTCTCGATCGCCTCGGCCGCGACCTCCTCGGCCAGGTCGAGGTCGCCGAACCGCCGGGCCAGCGCGGCCAGCAACCGGCCGCGCTCCTCCCGGAAGACTGCCTCGACCTGGTCCATCGTCATGCGCCCGGGAACTCCGCGACCGGCCGGACGACGACCGAACCGCCGGCGCGCGAGCCCGGGCACTTGGCGGCCCAGTCGAGCGCGACATCCAGGTCGGGTACGTCGATCACGTAGAACCCACCGAGCACCTCACGGGTCTCGGCGAACGGCCCGTCGGTCACGGTCCGCTTGCCGTCGTTGGCCACCTGCACCCGGGTCTGGGTGACCAGGTCCGCCAGCGACTCCGACGCCACGACCACCCCGGCATCGGTGATCTCCTTGTCGAACCGCATCCAGTCCTCCGGTTCGCATCCGACCGCTCCCCCGGTCAGGTCGAGTTCACCAGCGTTGATCAGCAGCAAGTACTTCACGGTCTTACCTCCTGTTGGCGTGTCTACAGCATCACCACGAACGGGTCAGGCCCAAATGGACAGGCCCTCCGAAGAACAGGACGTATAGGTATGAGATGGGCGCTCGCGCGGCGGCTCCCCGCTGGCGGCGGGGTCTACGTAGACGACTACATCCTGTCGTTGCGACGACATGAGCGAGGATGAACCCCATGAGCGTTCTGCCGAGCGGTGAGCAATGGACGATCGAGGGCGGCGGGTACGCCGGGACTGTGGTGAGTGTGGGTGGTGGGCTGCGCGGGCTCACGTTCGAGGGGCGTGAGCTGCTGCTCGGGTTCGGGGAGGACGAGGCGGCGCATGCGGGGATCGGGCAGCACCTGTTCCCGTGGCCGAACCGGGTCACCGACGGGAAGTATTCGTTCGGCGGGGTCGACCAGCAGCTGTACCTGACCGAGCCGGCCCGGCGGAACGCGATCCACGGCCTCACCCGGTGGGCCAACTGGATCCGCCTCGACGACGGCAGCGACCCGTCGTACCTGGAGACCGGTCATCGACTGCACGGCCAGCCTGGATACCCGCATCAGCTCGAACTCCGCCTGCAGTACCGCCTGGACGACGGCCTGACCGTCACCGCGACAGCCGTGAACGTCGGCACCACGGCGGCACCCTACGGGTACGGCGCGCACCCGTATCTGAGCGTGGGTCGGCCGATCGACGAGTGCGTGCTGGAGTTCACCGCCAAGCACTGGCTGAAGACCTCGCCAGAACAGCTGTCGCCGATCGGCCTGGCGCCAGTGACCGGATCGCCGTATGACTTCTCGACCGGCCGCCGGGTCCTCGGGCAACTCGACATCGACAACGCCTTCACCGGCCTGGGCAGCGCATGGTCCGTCACCCTGTCGGATCCCGACTCGACAGCCCGGGCGACCCTCAGCGCGGACACCCCATGGATGCAGCTCTACACCGGCAACGCCATCGGCCGTACGGCGCTCGCCGTGGAACCGATGACGTGTCCGCCGGACGCGTTCGTGACCGGGCAGGACCTGGTGGTCCTGGAACCCGGTCAGTCACACGAGACTAGTTTTCGGGTGTCGGCTTAGGCCCAGCGCCGTGTGCACGGGCAACGGCCGCCAACTCCTTGGCGGCCTTGCTCGCCCGACCACCTTCAGCAGCCTGAATCGCCAGCACACCAATCCGGTTGCCCTCGGCATCGAACAGCTGCAGCCAGGCGTCACCCGAACGGAACCGCAGCGCACTGACGTCCGACCAGGGCAACGTGTACGACTTGAACACGTTCCGAATCTGCAGCCGGTCCGCGTACGCCGTGACCCGAACCGTGGCCATCCGGTAGAGCAGCAACAGGATGGCGCCGAAGAACGCCAGCAGCGTCAACCGCTGGAACCAGCTGAACGTCTCCCGGGTGCCGTCGTCGAACTGGGTCCAGATCACCCCGAAGAGCGCGATCAGCGAAAACCCCATCACCGACGCCATGATCGCGATGCTCCGCGGATGGAACATGAACAAGCGGTCGGCGCTGGTCATCTCAGATGCGGCACGCGTGAATGTCTGTGGTGAGGATGGCACGGGCTCCCACCTCCCACAGTTGGTCCATGATGCGCTGCGCCTCGGCCCGCTGCACCATCACCCGTACGGCGACCCAGCCCGCCCGGTGGAGCGGTGAGACCGTCGGCGACTCCAGACCGGCCGCGACCGCGGTCGCCGCGTCGATCTGCTCGGCCGGGATGTCGTAGTCCATCATCACGTAGTTCCGCGCGATCAGGACGCCCTCGAGCCGCCGTACCAGCTGCTGCAGGCCGTTCGGTGGGTTGTCCACGCCGTGGCGCTTGATGAGGACCGCCTCGGACTGCAGGATCGGTTCGCCGAAGATCTCGAGCCCCGCCTGGCGGAGCGTCGTACCGGTCTCGACGACGTCGGCGATCACGTCTGCCACGCCGAGTGCGACGGCCGACTCGACCGCGCCGTCCAGGCGGACGACGGAGGCGTCGACCCCGTTCTCGGCCAAGTGGTCGGACAGGACTCCGGCGTACGACGTGGCGATCCGCTTGCCGGCCAGGTCCTTCACCGAGGACGCGGTCCCGGGCGGGGCGGCGAACCGGAAGGTGGAGCTGCCGAAACCGAGCCCGAGGATCACGTCGGCGTCGGCGTGCGAGTCGAGCACCAGGTCACGGCCGGAGATGCCGACGTCCAGGGTGCCTTCGCCGACGTACACGGCGATGTCGCGCGGGCGGAGGTAGTAGAACTCCACCTCGTTCGCGACGTCGGTCAGGGAGAGGTCTTTGGTGGTCCGGCGCTGTTTGTAGCCGGCCTCCGTGAGGATCTCGATCGCGGACTCGCTCAGCGAGCCCTTGTTCGGTACTGCGACGCGCAGCATGGCACTGCCCAATCTGTCGAAACTGAACCGGTGGGTCTGTGACTGCTCCTACAGATGTCGGTAAACGTCTTCGAGCTTCAGATCGAGCGCGATCATCATGACCTGCGCGTGGTACAGCAGCTGGGACAGCTCTTCGGCGGCCCGCTCCTGGCCTTCGTGCTCGGCGGCCATCCAGGATTCGGCGGCCTCCTCGACCAGCTTCTTGCCGATCGTGTGCACGCCGGCATCCAGCTCCGCCACCGTCCCGGATCCCTCCGGACGCGTGCGTGCCTTGTCGCCCAGCTCGGCAAACAGTTCCTCAAAGGTCTTCATCGCGTGCCCAGCCTAGATGCCCGGGCCAGGAACCTGCCGCTCAGGTCCGCCTGGCGGGACCCACCGCGGCTCCGGCCAGGGCCCCGAAGGCCGCCAGCGCGGCGATCGTCCGGACCAGATGGGCCGCCTGCCACCGGTCGCGGATCGCGGCCCAGTCCGCGGGCGGATTCTGCACCACCCAGTCGGCCTGGTCGGCGTTGATCGGCAGGTTGACCGCGATGGAGGTGGCGAGAACCACCACCAGCAGGGCCAGCGCGACGAGCGGGACCAGGCGTCGGCCGCGCGCTCGAATGAGCAGGATCGCGGTGGTGAGCAGCGCGGGGATCAGCGTGGCGATGGCGAGCGTGTCGAGGGCATCCAGCTCCACGTGCCGGACTTGGGTGTAGACGTCGCCGCCGTACTGGCGCAGCGAGTTCTCCAGCACCAGGACGCCGAGGAGGAAGCCGGCGAAGGCGCCGGTGAACACCAGACTGGCGGCGCGAACGAGCCTGTCCATCAGTACGCCACCCCGACAGCCTGGTCGATCATCGCCGGGTTGGCGGCGGCCGCGAGCATCAGGTGCGCGACGTCGGCCCGGCCAATCAGGTAGCCGGCCGGGACCGTGGGTCCGAGGCTTGTGCGGTAGCGGCCGGTGACAGCCTTGTTGGTCAGCTTGGGCGGCCGGACGATCGTCCAGTCGGTGTCACTGCTCGTGATGTCCGCTTCCATCACCCTCAGGTCGGCGTACACGTCGGCCGCGATCGCCCTGATCATCGGCAGCAGCAGACGGCGGTTCAGGAAACTCTCGTCTGGCGGTGGCGGTCCGATCGGCGCCGCGCTCACCGCGACGAACCGCCGTACGCCGGTCTTGGCCATCGCGGCCAGGATCGACCGCGTGCTCCCAGAGGCGACCGGCCCTGACTTGGTACCGCGGGGTCCGACCCCGGAGATGACCGCGTCCCGGCCGTCGACCGCGTCGAGCAGCGGTCCCGCCTCGGTCAGCCCCGCGACACGGACGACCTCGATCCCTTGCACGTCGTACGACGAGGAGGCCCGCACGACCGCGGTCACCTCGTGGCCTGCCGCGAGCGCCTGCTGGACGACATGACCGCCGACCCCGCCGGTCGCTCCGAACACTGTGATCCTCATCCGTACCCCTCCTGGGTTATGGTTTCCAGGTCATCTGTAACTCATATAGTACGGAACTCATAATTTATGGAACAGACATCATCAGGTGACGCGCGTCACCGGCGGCGGACCGGCAACGACATCAAGGCCGGCCTCCGCGACTTGCGGATCCAGCTCGCCCTGCTCAACCACCAGGTCGGTGGCCGGCTGGCGCTGAAGGACGTCGACCTCGACTGCCTGGACGTGCTGTCGCGCAGCGGCCCGCTCACCCCGAGCACGCTGGCCCGGCGGGCCGGTCTGCACCCGGCCACGCTGACCGGGATCCTGGACCGGCTCGAGCGGTCCGGGTGGATCGTTCGCGACCGCGCCGCGACCGACCGGCGAAGCGTGACGATCCGGCTGCTCCCCGATCGCGGGGTCGAGGTCTTCCGGCTGTACCAGCCGATGCTCGGAGCGATGGACGCCGTACTGGCCGGCTACACCGAAGACGAACTCGAGCTGATCGCCGGATTCGTCCAGCGGAGCGTCGAGGCCGGGCGAACCGCCGTCAGCTCGTTCGATCAGGACTCGTAGAGGTCCAGCAGGATCCGGGCGAGCGCAGCCAGCTCGGCGCGCAACTCCGGTGGCTCGAGCACCTCGAGCGACTGGCCGAAGCGTGCGAACGACGCGGCCGCGTTGCCGATGGACTCGATCGGGACGGTCACGACCACGCTGCCGTCCGGGTCCGGAGTCGCGGCCGCCACGGCAGCGACGAGTGGTGGGAACGACACGTCGTACATGCGGCCGGCCAGGCTGGCAGAGACCCGTACGACGGCCTCGGCGGTGAACCGTGCCTGGTCGAAGTACTGGAGGTGGTCCTGCCAGAACTGCGGCAGGTCGAAGTCGCCGGTCCGGGTGAACTGCTCGTCGGTCGGGGTGAGTTCGAGGATGTTGGAGACGCGGTACGTGCGCATCCCGGTTTCGGTGGCGGCGACGACGTACCAGCTGCCGCTTTTGAGGACGAGACCGTGCGGTTCGAGGACGCGGTCGACCTCGCGGGGCGCGGACCAGCGGCGGTAGCGGACCTTGATCCGGCGGTCATGCAGTACGGCGTCAGCCACGGCGGACAGGTGCGGTGAGGTCTCAGCGTCGGCGTACCAGGCCGGCATGTCCAGGTGGAAGCGGTTCTTGAGTCGTCCGGCCCGGTCACGCTGGTCCGGGGCCAGTGCGGCGAGCAGCTTGAGCTCGGCCGCGTTGGTCTGGGCGGTTAGCCCCAGTGCGGCGGCTGGCCCCGGCATACCGACCAGAAAGAGCGCAGCGGCCTCCTGCTCGGTCAGACCGGTCAGGCGGGTGCGGTAGCCCTCGACTAGGCGATAACCGCCGGCCCGGCCCTGGTCGGCGTACACGGGGACTCCAGCCGCGGCGAGCGCCTCCACGTCGCGGTAGATGGTTCGCAACGACACCTCGAGCTCGTCGGCCAGCTCGCGCGCGGTCAGCTGCCTGCGGGTCTGTAGCAAAAGCAGGATCGACAACAGCCGGCTCGAACGCATGTCTTCGACAGTATCTTGAAATACTGCCATGCGCTGTCAGGTTTTCGCGGCAGGCTGGTCCTTATGACGACATGGACCAAGGTGACCGGTGACTTCGACTTCCTGAACGGCGACTTCGACGTCCGGCACCGGACCCGCGACAAGGTGTTCGCGGACTGCGACGAGTGGACGACCTTCGAGGGGACGACCACCGCGAAGACGTATTTCGACGGCGCGATCTCCATCGACGAGATGCGCTTCCCGTCCAAAGGCACCTACGGGCTCTCGGTGCGGCTGTTCGATCCGGTCGCGCGTGAGTGGAACATCTGGTGGGTCAGCTCGACCACTATGAAGCTCTACCCACCCGTGACCGGCACCTGGTCGGCCGACGGCACCTCGTGCCGGTTGATCGGCGACGACGAGGTCGACGGGCAGCCGATCCTGTGCAGCTACGAGTGGTCGGACATCACCGAGACGACCGCCCACTGGGAGCAGGCGTACTCCAACGACGGCGGTACGACGTGGGAGACCAACTGGGAGATGGACTTCACCCGGCGTACGACGCCCGCCCCGGCGCTCGACGTACCGAAGCTGACCGACGACTTCGACTTCCTCGTCGGCCGTTGGCAGATGGCCAATCGCCGTCGCCGCCCTGCTCTCGGCGAGCCGCACGAGTGGTACGAAATCGAGTCCGAGATGCAGGTGACGACGTACTTCGACGGGGCGATCAGCTTCGACGAAGGGTGGTTCCCGACGGAGGGGTTCCGCGGCGCGACGCTGCGGATTTACAACCCTTTGGCGCAGACGTGGTCGATCCACTGGATCAACAGCCTCCGCGGGCAGTTGGAGACCCCGGTGATCGGCTCCTTCGGCGACGACGGCATCGGCATCTTCGAAGGGCCGGACGTCTGGGAGGGGCGCCCGATCGACGTCCGCTTCACCTGGACGCCCGGGACCGACAAGTCCGCCTGGCAACAGGACTTCTCCGAGGACGGCGGTACGACGTGGGTCACCAACTGGTTCATGGAGCACACCAGGATCAGCGAGTAATCAGCGCACCGCCGTTCACATGCAGGACCTGGCCGGTGATGTGGCGGCCGGCCGGGGACGCGAGGAAATGAATGGTGGACGCGATGTCGCCGACTTCTCCCTCGCGCTTGGTGAACGTTGCCTCTAGCAACGTTTGACGACGCTCGGCGGTCAGCCGGCCCTGGAAGAACTCGGTCTCCGCGGTGAATCCCGGCGCAACGACGTTCGAGGTGATGCCGCGGGGACCGAGCTCGGCCGCGACGTCGGCGTTCCACATCGCGAGTGCCGCCTTGGAAGCGCCGTACGATCCGGCTCCCCGGGCGCCGGCGATCGAGCCCAGGTGGACGACGGCAGTGGTGAGCCGCGGCGCGAGTGCAGCGGTCGTCAGTACGGCGCTGATCAGGTTGGCCTCGAGGTTGGCCAGCCAGTTCTCCTTCAGTTGCTGGAGATTGTCTTCCGACCGGCCGAAGTTGGTGTTGCCGCCGGCGTTATTCACCAGTACGTCGACCTCGCCGGGCAACGCGGCTAGCAGCTGCTCGACCTGCGCTGGGTCGGTCGCGTCGCACACCACCGGCCGGGCGCCGATCTCGGCGGCAGTCTTGGCCAGCGTCTCGGCCCGGCGACCGGTGATCACCACCTCGTCACCGTCCGCCCGGAACAGCTCCGCCGTCGCCCGGCCGATTCCGGTCGCTCCCCCGGTCACCACGATCGTTCGCATCGCCCTATCCTCACATTTAGACCTAAATGTTTAGCTCTAAACGTAGCATGGCCGGGTGACCGACACCTACCCGCTCGACGGCCCCAGCCCCTACCCCGCCGCGGAAATCGCCCGCGCCTGGGAACGCGAGCGCCCCGGCACCCCCACCGACTCCATCGAGATCGTCACGCCCCTGTGGCGCCTGGCCAAACTCTTCGCCGACGACCGCCGCCGCGTCCTCGCCGACCTCGGCATCGACCCGGCCACCCTCGACCTCCTCAGCGTCCTCCGCCGAGCAGGCGCCCCCTACGAACTCACGACCCGCGAGCTAGCCCGCCGTACCCTCGTCACCGCCGGAGCCATCTCCCAACGCGTCACCCGAGCCGAAGACACCGGCCTGGTCACCCGCCACCCCGCCCCCGACGGCACCCGAGCCGTAGTCGTCACCCTCACTCCAGCCGGCCACGCCCTCATCGAACGCAGCGTCGACCAAGTCCTAACCCGCGAATCCGAACTAGTCGCCTCCCTAACCCCCGACGCCCGAACCCACCTAGCCACCGCCCTCCAACAACTCCTGGACGACGTCACCCGCCGCACCTCGAGCACCCCTCAACCACCCTCATCCCGCGCACACGGCTGAGCCGTGCCCAAAGTCGCGCGGGCACGCCACCTTGAGCACCCGTCGACCAGGTGTTGCGGGCGGGAATGGTTGGTTCGTGCTCAAAGTGTGCGGACGGCTACCAGGGTGGAGAGGGCTGCTTGGGTGGCTTCGTAGCCTTTGTCCTCGCGGCTGTCGGGGAGGCCGGCTCGGTCCAACGCTTGGGGGTCGTTGTCGCAGGTCAGGACGCCGAAGCCGATCGGTACGCCGGTGGTGACACCGACCTGCATGAGGCCGTCGGTGGTTGCCTGGCAGACGTATTCGAAGTGCGGGGTGTCACCGCGGATGACCACGCCCAAAGCGATCACCGCGTCGTACCCCGCCTTGGCTGCGTGCAGCGATGCGACGGGGAGCTCGAAGGAGCCGGGGACGCGGATCACCTTGTGGTCGGTCACTCCTGAGTCATCCAAAGCGCGGAGTGCGCCGGCCACCAACGAGTCAGTGACCTTGGGATGCCACAAAGCGGCGACGATCGCGACGCGGGCTCCTTCGGCGCGAGGGGCTTCGATCGTTGGTGCTCCACTGCCCGACATCAGACAGCTCCTTTTTCGTCGGTGGGAAGGTGATGGCCCATGCGGTCGCGCTTGGTGCGCAAGTAGCGCAGGTTGTGTTCGGTGGGGTCGATGGAGATGCTGCGCCGCTCGACCACGTCGATCCCGTAGCCCTGGACGCCGGACACCTTGTCCGGGTTGTTCGTCAGCAGCCGCACCTCGCTCACGCCGAGGTCCGCCAGGATCTGCGCACCGGCAGCGTAATCGCGAGCGTCAGCAGGCAGTCCGAGATCCAGGTTCGCCTCGACCGTGTCCCGGCCGGCGTCCTGCAGTTCGTAGGCCTGCAGCTTGTGCAGCAGTCCGATCCCCCGACCTTCGTGACCGCGGAGGTAGACCACCACACCACCTTCGGCCGCGACCTGCCGCATAGCCTCGTCGAGCTGCGGACCGCAGTCACACCGCAACGACCCGAAGACGTCACCCGTCAAGCACTCCGAGTGCAGCCGAACCAGCACCGGCCCGTCCTTCAGATCGCCCCGAACCAGCGCCAGCTGCTCCGACCCGTCCACCGTGTTTCGGTAGCCGTGGGCAACAAAATCGCCGTACCGGCTCGGGAGGGTGGTGGTCGCGACGCGCTCGATCTGGATCTCGGTACGGCGCCGGTACCGGATCAGGTCGTCGATCGAGACCAGCACCAACCCGTGCTCGTCGGCGAACGTCCGCAGGTCCTGACCGCGCTTCATCGTGCCGTCGTCGTTCACCAGCTCGGAAATCACCGCCGCCGGAGTCAACCCGGCCATCCGGGCGAGATCGACCGAAGCTTCGGTGTGACCAGGCCGAACCAGTACGCCGCCCTCTCGCGCCCGCAGCGGGAAGACGTGGCCCGGCTGCACGACGTCGTACGACTCCGAGGCCGAATCCGCCAGCACCTTGATGGTCCGGGCCCGATCGGCCGCCGAGATCCCGGTGCTGATGCCGTCCCGCGCATCGACCGAGATCGTGTACGCCGTCCGCATCCGCTCGCGGTTGTGCGGGGTCATCAGTGGGATGCCGAGCCGGTCCAGCTCCGCACCTTCCATCGGCACGCAGACCACGCCCGAGCTGTACCGGATCAGGAACGCCAGCAACTCCGGTGTCGCCTTCGAGGCGGCGAAGATCAGGTCGCCCTCGTTCTCCCGGTCCTCGTCATCGACGACCACGACCGGCCGTCCGGCCCGGATCTCCTCGATCGCATGCTCGATCGTGTCCAGCTTCAGCACGTCACCCATTTAGCCCACCACCACTGCTTCCGGCGGGTTGACCCGCTCACGATTCTGAATCTTCCACCACGACGCGAAGCCCACGACGCAGAACAATCCGTAGATCACGTACATCCAGGCCGACGGATAGAACTCCGCCTTGATCAGCAGCGGTACGCCGACCGCGTCGACCGCGATCCAGATCAGCCAGAACTCGACGAACCCGCGAGCCATCCCGTACGTCGCCAGGATCGAGCCGGTGAGGATCCACGCGTCCCACTGCGGACCCCAGGAACCCAGTGCCCGCAGGACGAAGAAGCTGATCGCGTAGAGCGCCGCACCGATGCCGAGCAGCTCGAGCCGCTCCCGACCAGTCGCCCAGCGCGGTCGCACCGCCACCGCAGCACCGTGGTGACGGGTCTGGTACCACTGATACCACCCGTACACGCTGAGGATGAAGAAGAACACCTGCCGCCCGGCCTGACCCCAGAGGTCCTTGTCCTCGGGCGAACCGAAGATGCCGCCGACGAACACGGTGAACAGCAGCACGTTGCCGACGATGCCCACCGGCCAGGCCGCGACCAGCCGGCGCATGCCGAGCAGGGCGCTGGCCAGACCGAAGACGTTGCCGACGATCTCGCGGACCCGCAATTGCGAATCACCGATCGTCACGTGCGCGTGCAGCAACCAGTCGATCACGTTCACCGGGTACCTCCGGCGGTCAGCAGACGCTCGACGTACTTGGCGATCACATCGACCTCGAGGTTGACGGTGTCGCCGACCTTGTTGGTACCGAGGACAGTCAGCTCGAGCGTGGTCGGGATCAGGCTGATCCCGAACGTGCCGGTCGCGTCGTCGACATCGGTGACGGTCAGCGAGACCCCGTCGACCGTGATCGAGCCCTTCTCGGCGATGTACTTGAGGATCTCCGGACCGGTTGCGATCCGAACGTCCTCCCAGTGCTCGGACGGGGTCCGGCTCGCGATCGTGCCGACGCCGTCCACGTGCCCCTGCACGATGTGACCGCCGAGCCGGGCGTGGGCGGTGACCGCGCGCTCCAGGTTGACCCGCGAGCCCTTCTCGACCGCGCCCAGGCTGGTCCGCTTCAGCGTCTCGCGCATCACGTCGGCGGTGAACAACCCGTCGCCGTGCTCGACCACTGTCAGGCAGCAGCCGTTGACCGCGATCGAGTCGCCGTGCCCGGCGTCCGCGGTCACCTTCGGACCGCGGATGGTGAGCCGGGCCGCGTCGCCGTCGAGCAGATCGAGCGCCTCGACGGTGCCGAGTTCCTCGATGATTCCGGTGAACATCTAGTTCCCTCCCAGAGGTGCCAGCGTGAGCCGGACGTCGTCGCCGAGACGCGTCACGTCCGTCAGGTTGAACCGCCGCAGGTGGTCGATCGATTCCGCGCCGAGGTCGCCGATCGCGGCGAACCCGGAGCCGAGGACGGCCGGAGCGACGTACGCGACGATCTGATCGACCAGACCGGCGCGGAGGAACGCGGCGGCCAGCGTCGGGCCGCCTTCGAGCCAGAGGTGCCGGATCTGGCGGTCATCCAGCTGCCGCAGCACCTCGGCGGGGTCATGGGTGGGCAGCAGCAGCGTCTGCGCCCGGTCGTTGCGAACCTTCGCCGTGGCCGGGATCTCCCGATCGCCGACCACCACGCGCAGCGGCTGCCGCGGCGCGGGAACGTCCGCGGAGTCCCGAACCGTGAGCTCGGGATCGTCGGACAGCACGGTCTGCGTCCCGACCGCGATCGCGTCACACTCGGCACGATGACGATGTACGTCGGCCCGCGCGGCCGGCCCGGTGATCCACTTGCTGGTCCGATCCGGAGCGGCCGAACGGCCGTCCAGCGTGGTCGCGAACTTCCAGGTCACGAACGGCCGCCCGGTCCGCACACTGTGCAGCCAGATGTGGTTTCCGGCCTCGGCCTCGTCCTGCAGCAGACCCTGCTCGACCTGGATGTTCTTACTGCGCAGCTTGTCGCCGCCGCCGGACGCCTGCCGATTCGGATCCGGGACGGCGTACACCACGCGGGCGACCCCGGCCTCGATCAGCGCATCGGCACACGGCCCGGTCCGGCCAGTGTGATTACACGGTTCCAACGTCACGTACGCCGTACCGCCGCGGGCTCGCGGTCCCGCCATCCGCAGCGCCTCGACCTCGGCATGCGGGCCACCGGCAACGGCGTGGAAGCCTTCACCGGCCGGAGTGCCGTCGGCGGCCGTGATCACGCAGCCGACCACCGGGTTCGGGTGGGTGCTGCCGATACCGCGGGCGGCCAGCTCGATCGCGCGCCGCATCCAGGCGACGTCGATCGGCGATGCGTTCGACCCTGCGTTCGTCACTTACGTCCCTCGTCGTCACGGACGCACACCGGGGCCGTTGACGACCGACGTACAGCTCTCCGGGCGGCCGCTCGTCGTCACCGCAGGCCTCAGCCCAAGGGACGTCTCGCGAACGTCGGAGCTCTCCCGCCGATCGCGTGCTGCCTCCCATCCGGACTTTCACCGTCGGTCCCGGAATTCCACCAGGTCAACCGGCTGCCAACCTCAGCAGCCGGGTCGCGGACTGTCACCGCCGGCTCGGAATTTCACCGACCCCGGAGCACGCGAGTGGGTTCACTCGTGCCTCCAGTATGCCCCCGATGGCAAGCCGCGCCAGGAGCCAGGTCACATCGCAAGACGCTAATACCACGAACTTGGTGGACATTGCGGCGGCGTCTCAGTGGGTGTCGCGATGGAATGGCGGCCCGATCGGTGGTGTTGGCTTCGGTCGAGCGGGGTGGTTCGCCCTGCGGACCAGTTGACTGTTCTAAGGAGACACCCGTGCGCGCCTTCAGCGCTCCATTCCGCCGGATCGCCGCTGCCGGAGCCGTTGTCACGCTGGCCTTGTCGATGGTTGCCTGCGGCAGCGATGACGACAAGGCCGCCGGTGGACCGGATCTCGGCCTGCTCAAGGCCGGCACGCTGCGGATCGGGACGCTCACCGACGCACCGCCGAACGTGTACGTCAAGGACGGCAAGTTCACCGGGTTCGACAACGACCTGATCACCGCGGTCGCGGCCAAGCTGAACCTGAAGCCGGAGTTCGTCGGGACCGACTTCTCCGCGCTGCTCTCGCAGGTGAACGGCGGTCAGTTCGACCTCGGCAGCTCGTCGATCACGATCACCGAGGCGCGCAAGAAGACGGTTGCCTTCAGCAATGGCTACGACTTCGGCTACCTCGGTCTGAACACCACCAAGACCTCGGGGATCACGAAGTTCGATCAGCTCGCCGGGAAGCGCGTCGTCGTTGTCCAGGGCACCGTTCAGGACGACTACGCGACGTCGAAGAACCTCGACCCGGTCCGCGTGCCGAACTACAACGCCGCGGTCGGACAGCTCAAGGCCGGTACGGCGGACGCGTGGATCTCGCCGGCCGAGATCGGCGAGAAGATGGCCAAGGAGCAGGGTGGCGGCGTGGTCATCCTGGCGGCGAAGGAGCTGAGCTCCGCACCGACGGCTTACGCGGTGGCCAAGAGCAACGACAAGCTGCGTGAGGCTGTGAACAAGGCGCTCGACGAGGTCATTGCCGACGGCACCTGGACCAAGCTCGTCGAGCAGTACTACCCCGGCCGCGCCGTACCGGAGACTTTCAAGCCGGGTAGCGGCACGGTCAAGTTCACGGCTCCCAAAGCCTGATGGACATCTGGTCCACTCTGAACGAAACCTTCCTCGACTGGGAGTCGATGAAGGCAGCCCTGCCCGAGATGCTCAAGGTAGGACTGGTCAACACCCTGATTCTGGCGGCCGCCTCGGTCGTGCTGGGCACTGTGCTCGGCATGATCGTGGCGGTCTTCGCCCTGTCCAGCAAGCGCTGGCTGCGGTGGCCGGCCAAGATCTACACCGACATCTTCCGCGGCCTGCCGGCGATCCTGACCATCCTGCTGATCGGTCAGGGCCTGTCCCCGATCACCCGGCACTGGTGGGGCCCGAACCCTTATCCGCTAGGGATTCTCGCGTTGTCGCTGATCGCGTCGGCGTACATCGGGGAGATCTTCCGCTCCGGCATCCAGAGTGTCGAGAAGGGTCAGCTGGAAGCCGCGCGGGCGCTCGGCTTCAGCTACACCAACGGCATGCGGCTGGTCGTGATCCCGCAAGGTATCCGCCGGGTGCTGCCCGCGCTGGTCAACCAGTTCATCGCACTGGTCAAGGAGTCCAGCCTGGTGTACTTCCTCGGCCTGCTCGCCAGTCAGCGCGAGCTGTTCCGGATCGGGCAGGACTCTGCGGCGACCGACGGCAACCTGTCGCCGCTGTTGCTGGCCGGCATCTTCTACCTGGTGATCACGGTCCCGCTGACTCACCTGGTGAACTACATCGACAAACGGTTGCGTGAAGGCCGGCCCGCCGACACCACGACCTTGGAGGAGCCCGCCTATGCCGACCACCGTTGAGCTCGCCGCGAGCCTGCAGGTCCGCGGGGTCGAGCTCGCGTTTGGTACGAACAAGGTGCTGCGCGGCGTCGATCTCGACGTACCAGCAGGCCGTACGGCGTGTGTGATCGGGCCGTCGGGTTCCGGCAAGTCGACGCTGTTGCGGACGATCAACCGGTTGATCGAGCCGGACGCGGGTGATGTCCTGCTCGGTGGGGAGTCCGTGCTGCCCGGCAACCCGGATGTGCTGCGGCGGCGGATCGGGATGGTGTTCCAGCACTTCAACCTGTTCCCGCACAAGAGCGTGATCGACAACATCACGCTGCCGCTGCGCAAGATCAAGAAGCTGGATCTGGAGCAGGCCCGGGTTGCGGCTTCGGAGCAGCTCGAGCTCGTTGGGCTGTCGGAGAAGGCGGAGGCTCGCCCCGGCAACCTGTCCGGCGGCCAGCAGCAGCGGGTCGCGATCGCGCGCGCACTGGCGATGAAGCCCGAGGTGATGCTCTTCGACGAGGCCACCTCGGCGCTCGACCCGGAGCTCGTCAAGGGCGTGCTCGGGCTGATGGCCGATCTGGCGCAGTCCGGGATGACCATGGTCGTCGTCACGCACGAGATGGGGTTCGCCCGCTCGGTCGCCGACCAGGTCGCGTTCATGGATCGCGGAGTCGTCGTGGAGGCCGGCGTACCGGATCAGATCTTCACCGCCGCGGAGTCGCCACGCCTGCAACAGTTTCTGTCCCAGGTGTTGTGACGATGGACCACGTCCCGCCTGAGGTCGCCCGGTCTCGCGGGTGGTCGACCTCGGTGCGGGCACGGGGTTGTCCACGCGCCTGTGGTCGTCGCACGCGGACGAGGTGGTCGGAGTCGAGCCCAGCTCGGCGATGCGGGCCGAGGCCGCCCGGCGGACGACCGCTGCGAACGTCTCGTACGTCGCAGGGGCCGGTAGCTCGACCGGGTTGCCGGATGGCTGGGCTGACCTGGTGACCGCGGCTCAGGCGCTGCAGTGGATGGATCCGGACTCGACGTACGCCGAGATCGCCCGGATCCTGCGACCGGGTGGCGTGCTGGCGGCGTACCAGTACAACACCGTGGTCACGGGCAGCTGGGAGGCGGACGCCGCCTTCCGACGGGTCCGCGAGCTGGTACGACGTCGCCGTACCGAACTGATGTTGGACGCCGAGCGGCAGCTGTGGCCGGTCACTCCGGAGGCCTTTCTGGGGTACGAGCTGGTGTACGGCGTGCGCTAGCCGTCCGATATGCGGGGTAGTTGACGGGGCAGCGGCGCGTGGCGGGTGCGTTTCGGGGCTGCGCGGGTGAGGGTGGCCGGGTGGAGTGAGGCCCACCAGCCCTGGGGGACGCATGGAGACTCGACTGACGCGGACCGGTCAGCGGTTGACCGGGCTGGCGATGCTGGTCGCCGTGAGTGCGGTGATCGGGACGATCGTGGTGGTCGCGGCCCGTCCGCACACGCAGGCGGCACCGCCTCCTGCGCCCGTGGCACCGGTGAAGACGACACCGTTGCCGACCAAGTACGTCGTACTGACGTTCGATGACGGGCCTGATCCGGCGTACACGCCGCGCGTGCTGGAGGTGCTGGCGAAGTACGACGTGAAGGCGACGTTCTTCGAGGTGGGGAAGAACGTGGCGCGGCATCCGGAGCTGACGAAGCGGATCCACGCGGCCGGGCACACGATCCAGAACCACACCTGGAACCACGCTGACCTGCGGCATCAGACTGCGGCCGGGTTCCGGAAGCAGGTGGGTGACACGGACCAGGCGATCCGGTCGGCTGCCGGGATCACGCCGACGTGCCTGCGGCCGCCGTACGGCGGGGTGAGTACGACGGTGCGGCAGCGGGCTAAGGCACTTGGCAAGGAGCTGGTGCTGTGGACGATCGACTCGCGGGACTGGTCGAAGCCGGGTCCTGCGGTGATCGAGAAGCGGGTGCTGGGTGGTGTGAAGAGCGGATCGGTGATTCTGATGCACGACGGCGGCGGGAACCGTAGTCAGACGATCGCGGCGCTGCCGGGGATCCTGGAGAAGCTCAAGGCGCAGGGGTACGGGTTCCGCACGCTCTCCTGCTAGCTCAGTGCGTCGACCAATGGGACGACGTCGGCGATCGACTCGACGATCCGGGTGGGGCGGTACGGGAAGCGGTCGACCTCGTGCTCACCGGTCGATCCGGACAGCACGAGAACACTGCGCAGCCCGGCCTCGAGACCGCTGATGATGTCTGTGTCCATCCTGTCGCCGATCATGACCGCAGTCTCGGAGTGCGCCTCGATCCGGTTCAGGGCGCTGCGCATCATCAGCGGGTTCGGCTTGCCGACGAAGTACGGCGCGACGCCGGTCGCGCGGGTGATCAGCGCTGCCACCGACCCGGTCGCCGGCAGCGGACCCTCCTGGGACGGGCCAGTCGGGTCCGGGTTGGTGGCCAGGAACCGTGCACCATCCGAAATCAGTCGGATCGCCCGGGTGATCGCCTCGAACGAATACGTCCGGGTCTCCCCCAGTACGACGTAGTCCGGCGCGCGCTCGGTCAGCACGTACCCGATCTCGTGCAGGGCGGTGGTTAACCCCGCCTCCCCGATCACGTACGCCGTGCCGCCCGGGCGCTGGTCGTCGAGGAACTGCGCCGTGGCCAAGGCGCTGGTCCAGATCGCGTCCTCGGGGATGTCGATGCCCGCGGCAAGCAATCTCGCCCGCAGGTCACGCGGGGTGAAGATCGAGTTGTTCGTCAGCACCAGGAACTTCTTGCCCGAGCGCTGCAACGTCGCGATGAACTCGGCCGCGCCGGGAATCGCGCGCTCCTCGTGCACCAGAACGCCGTCCATGTCGGTGAGCCAACTCTCGACGGGCTTGTGCTCGGTCATTGGGCCATCGTAATTGTCGGTGGCGGCAGACAGAATGCGGGCATGGAGCTTTCCGGGTATCGCGAGCTGTGGCGGACGCCTGGCGTGATGGGGTTGTTGGCCTCGTCGTTGCTGGCGCGGTTGCCCGTGCTCGCGACCATGGTGCCGGTCGCATTTCTGGCCAAGGACCTGAGCGGATCGTTCCGCTGGTCCGGGGTGGTCGCGGCCGCGTACTCGATCGGGATGGCGATCGCCGGGCCTTTGTGGGCGCGTACGGCGGACCGGCGTGGCGCGCGCGGAGTGCTGCTGGTGACCGGTGCGTCGTGGAGCGTGGTGCTGTTCGTACTGGCCGCGCTTCCCGATGGGCTTTACCGCGTGATGCCTGCCTTGACGTTCCTGGCCGGCGGGCTCGTTCCGCCGGTGATGCAGACCTTGCGGGCTGCCTGGCCGCGAGTGGTTCAGGGGCCGGCGCTACGGACGGCGTACTCGATGGATGCGACGGCTCAGGAGTTGCTGTTCATCGTCGGCCCGATGCTCGGGGCAACGGCTGTGAGCGTGGCCAGCCCGCGGCTCGGCGTGCTGCTGGCCGCGTTGATGTCGGCGCTCTTCATCTGGTGGTATGCGCTCCGACAACCCAAGCCGCTCCCCCGCGACGCGGACGGTCCACCGCCACTGACGGCACGTCAGCTGATCCTGCATCGCCATCGCCTGCCATTGCTCGTGTCCTTCGGGCTCTGGATCATGGCGTTCAGCGGGATCTCGCTCGGGATCGTCGCGTTCGCGGACGAGCACGGTCAACGGCTGATCGCCGGGATCATGGAGGCCGTCTGGGCTTTCGGCAGTCTGGTCGGCGGTGCGGTGGCAGGTGCGCTGCCGGGCCGACGTACGTCGTACTTGTGGCGCAGAGCTGTCCTGGTCACGGCTGGGATGCTGCTGTGCGTGTTCGCGACCTCGTCACCGGTGGCGTTGGGCGTTGCACTGGCTGTGTCCGGCGTGACGCTGGCACCTGCGATCGGAGCGCTGTACGAGCGCCTTGGTGCACTGACACCGGACACCGTGCGGACCGAGGTGTTCGGCTGGATGGGCAGCGCAGCGATGGGCGGTGCCGCGATCGGGTCGGCCGTCGCTGGCGCGGTCGTGGAGAGCTTCGGCGTGCGCTACGTCTGGCTGGTCGCCACCGGGCTCGCCGCGCTGTCGTCGATGCTGCTGCTCAGGATCCCGCCGGAGCAGCCGGCTGCGGACGTGTCAGCCGGCGGCCTGCTCGGCGAGGGCACGTAGGTTCTCGACCATCGCGTTCGGGTCATCCGCGGCGTACACGGCCGAACCGGCCACGAACACGTCGGCACCTGCCTCCGCACACCGCTCGATCGTCTCGGCCGAAACCCCGCCGTCGATCTCGATCCACAGGTCGAGGCCGTGCTTGACCAGCAACTCTTTGGTGCGGCGGATCTTCGGTACGCACACGTCCAGGAACTTCTGCCCACCGAACCCGGGCTCCACCGTCATGATCAGGATCATGTCCAGCTCGGCGAGCAGGTCCTCGTACGGCTCGATCGGCGTGGCCGGCTTCAGCGCCATCGCCGCCCGTGCGCCCTTGGCCCGGATCTCCCGCGCCGTCCGGATCGGCGCCCGGCACGCCTCGACATGGAAGGTGACACTGGACGCGCCCGCCTCGACGTACCCCGGCGCCCATCGGTCCGGATCCTCGATCATCAGGTGCAGATCCAGCGGCGTGTCCGTCGCCTTGGCCAGCGACTCCACCACCGGCATCCCCAGGGTCAGGTTCGGCACGAAGTGGTTGTCCATCACATCGACATGCAACCAGTCCGCATTCGAGACCGCCTTGGCCTCCTCCGCAAGCCTGGAGAAGTCGGCCGCGAGGATACTCGGTGCGATCTGAATGCCCATGCGCTCAATCTATCCAGCCATCTGCTGATAGCCGAACCAGGAACGCCGTTCGCCCAGCGGCCGTTGAGCGAACATGGTCAACCTCACAAGCGCCTACGAAGAGCTCGCCGATGTCTATCACGCAGGCGTCGGCGCCGATCTGGACGATCCCACCTTCGACGCGCTGGTCGGTGATCTGCAGGGTCAGCGCGTGGCCGCGGTCGCCTGCGGCCAGGGCCGTGACGCCCGCCGGATGTCCGACCTCGGCGCTTCCGTGGTCGGCATCGATGCCTCGGTGTCACTCCTGGCGCACGCCCGCAGACTCGAGGAGGAGTCGCCCCGCGGGATCGAGTACCTCCACGACGACGCACAGGAACTCGACCGAGTCCCGGACGCCTCGTTCGACGCGGCGGTCTGCCACATGGCCCTGATGGACATCCCGGAGCTCGAGCCAACCGTGCGGTCGATCGCGCGGATTCTCAAGCCTGGCGGGTGGTTCGCCGCGTCGATCATCCATCCCTGCTACAAGACACCTGCCGACGGTGAGCTGATCGACCATGTCGACGGCTCGACGCGACGCATCGTCGGCCGCTACTTCGACGAGGGCCCCTTCAACAGCGTCACGCGGCTGGAGATCCTGCCGCGGGTTACCTACCACCGGATGCTGTCGACCTACGTCAACACGTTGACGGCCGCCGGACTACCCGTCGTCGAGATGGTGGAACCAGTCGGCGAACGCCCGGTCTGGCAGGCGGTGCCCGGTCTGCTCTACTTCCGCTGTCAGAAGGCTTGAACCCAGCTGACCGCGGCCTCCACTGTCTCGACCACAGGCACGCCGAGTGGTGCAGCGGGGCGGCGGATCAGCACCACGGGGAGCTGCAGTTCACGGGCCGCGGTGAGCTTCGCCTCGGTCTGCGGACCGCCGCTGTCCTTGGTGACCAGTACGTCGATCCGGTGCTCGCGGAGCAGGTCGAGTTCGGCGGCGACGTCGTACGGGCCGCGGTCGAGCAGGAGGGTGCACCAGGTCGGCCGCGGCTCGGGCGGGTCCACGCAGCGCGCGAGCGTCCACAGGCCGGTGTCGGCGAAGGCATCCAGCCCTTGCCGTCCGATCGTGAGAAATACTCGCTCATCCGCGCCGGATGGTTGGTGGAGCACGGAACCCGCGCGCAGCAGCGTCGCCGCGTCCGCCGCGGTGTCAGCCCAGTGCCAGTCGTCTCCCGGCCCCGCCGTCCAGCCAGGCCTCCTGAGGATCAGCAGTGGTACGCCGACCTCCCGCGTCGCCTGTAGTGCATGCTCGGTCATCGTCGCGGCGAACGGATGCGTCGCGTCGATCACCGCATCGACCCGGTTCTCCCGAAGCCAACGGGTCAGACCGTCCACCCCGCCGAAGCCGCCAACGCGGACTGCGCCGTCCGGCAACCGTAGGTCCTTAGTGCGGCCGGCGAGCGACGAGGTGACGGCGACACCTTCGGCTGTTAGCAGTGTTGCCAGCTCACGGGCTTCGCCGGTACCGCCGAGCAGCAGGACCTTCATCGCTCACGCGTCGTCGAGTACAGGTGGCTGTCCCGGAACTCCGTTGCCGCCAGCACCTTCCCCACCACGATGACCGCCGTACGGCGAATGCCCGCAGCCTGCACCTGCTGCGCAATGTCGGCCAGCGTCCCCCGCAGCACCTCTTCGTCCTCCCGCGACGCCTTGGCGACCACTGCGACCGGACAGTCCGCGCCATAGTGCGGCAGAAGCTCGTCAACCACACGATCGATCTGCTGCACGGCCAGGTGCAGCACCATGGTCGCGCCACTCGCGCCGAGCGTGGCGAGGTCCTCACCTGCCGGCATAGCCGAGGCACGACCGCCAATGCGGGTCAGGATCACTGTCTGGCCGACCTCCGGCACGGTCAGCTCCCGGTTGAGCGTCGCAGCGGCCGCGGCATACGCCGGTACGCCGGGTGTGACGTCGTACGGGATGCCAAGCGCGTCAAGCCGACGCATCTGCTCAGCCATCGCGCTGAACACCGACGGGTCCCCGGAATGCAGCCGGGCCACGTCGAGACCAGCGGTATGCGCGGCTGACAGTTCCGCGACGATCTGGTCCAGATCGAGGTTCGCAGTGTCCACCTTGCGCGCTCCGACCGGGCAGTGGTCGAGGAGCTCAACCGGTACCAGCGCGCCGGCGTACAGGCAGACCGGCGATGCAGCGATCAGGTCCCGCCCGCGAACCGTGATCAGATCCGCAGCGCCCGGCCCGGCACCGATGAAGTGCACCGTCACTTGACCACGCTCCAAATCGTCACCGGCATCGCAGGACGCCACCCGGTCATCCCACCGACCTTGGAAGCCCGCTGCACCTCGAGCCGCACCAGGTCACCGCCAAGCTCCTTGTACCACTGGGCAATCAGCACCTCGGTCTCCAGCGTCACGCCGTTCACCACCAACCGCCCACCCGGCCGCAACGCCGCCCAACAAGCCTCAATCATCCCCGGCGCGGTAGCTCCCCCACCCACAAACACCGCATCCGGCCCATCCGCCCCACCGGCCGCTCCGCCGCCCCCGAGCCCACCCGCCTCGCTCAGCATGCCGGGGGCCGCGCCGTGCACCACGGTCACGTTCGCCCCGAGCGCGGCAACGTTCCGCTCAATACGCCGTACCCGCTCCTCGTCGCGCTCGAACGCGATCGCACGGCAGGTCGGGTGATGGCGCGACCACTCGATCGCGATGCTGCCCGCTCCCCCACCCACATCCCACAGCAACTGCCCCGGCACCGGCTCGAGCCGCGACAGCGTCACCGCCCGCACCTCACGCTTCGTCAGCTGCCCATCACTCTCGTACGCCGCATCCGGCAACCCAGGAGCCGTCGACAACACCGGTCCGTCCGCACAGCGCACCGCGACCACGTTGAGCGGGTCCACCTCACCAGTCCACGCAGCAGCCGTCGTACTGGTGACCCGCTCACCCGGTCCGCCCAACTGCTCGAGCACAGTGAACTCACTCGCCCCATAGCCCCGAGCCACCAGCAGCGCAGCCACCTCACCCGGAGTCTGCGACCCCCAGCTCAGCACCACCAACCGCCGCCCCGGCTGCACCTGCGGATGCACCCGCTCGGTCGGATGGCCCACCAGGCTGACCACCTGCACCTGCTCCTGCGCCCACCCCAACCGCGCACACGCCAGCGAAACACTCGACGGATGCGGAATCACCCGCACAGCACTTGCCCCCAGCAACCGAACGAGCGTCGTACCGATCCCGTGAAACGTCGGATCCCCACTGGCCAGCACACAAACCCGCCGCCCCCGGTACTCCGCCAGCAACCCCGGCAACGCCTCCGACAACGGCGACGGCCAAGCCCGCCGCTCCGCCGTACCCTCCGGAACCAGCCCAAGCTGCCGCGGACTCCCCATCAGCACCTCGGCCTTGGTGATCACCTCCTGAGCAGCCGTCGACAACCCGTCCCACCCATCGGCCCCGACCCCGACCACCTCAACCACCATTACCAAGCACCTTCGTCACAGTGATCTCGATAACCACCCGCTGCGGATTCACCCGCGGCTCCTTGTACCGCCGCGCATACCGCCGCTCCGCATCCCGCACCCGCTCCGGCTCGTCCACCACCACAGCACGCCCCTCCAACGTGCTCCACCGCCGCCCATCCACCTGCGTCACCGCCACCGCAGCACTCCCCAACCGCCGAATCACCCGAGCCTTGTACGACGACCCGGAGCAGATCACCCGAGCCACCCCCGCCTCAGCGTCCACCGTCACCCCCACCGGCGTCGCATGCACAGACCCGTCCCCCCGCACCGTGCTCAGCACCCCCAGATGCCGCTCACTCCAAAACTCCACCAACCGCTCAGTCCACAACACCCAGCGATCGTAAACAGCCCGCCCCGCCCGGCAGATGGCCGGGCGGGGCGGGCGGGGCGCTGGACCCCTCAGCCAGCGCGGTCTGGTTAGCCGATGTCTCGGCGGCGGAAGGTGGATTGGGCGGTTAGGAGGAGGGCTGCGGCTATGGCTGTTAGGGCTAGGACGGGGGTGGTGGTGAAGGTGCCGCCGGGGAGGCGGGGGGTGTGGCCGTAGGGGCTTAGGTTGATGAGGGATTGGGGGAGGTTGAAGACGGCGCCGAACTGGCCTAGGAGGAGGAAGAGGCCGTAGAGGGCCCAGGCGGCGGTGATGAGTTTGGGGGCGATGCCGAAGAGGGCTACTACCAGGGCTGTGACCAGCCAGATGGCTGGGAGTTGGACGGCGGCTGCGGCGAGCATGCGGGGGACCTGGTGGCCTACGTTGCCTAGGGAGGCGCCGCTGGAGAGGCCGGAGCCTAGGCCGGCTATGAGGATGAGGGCTGCGGTGCCTGCTAGGGCCATCAGGACGTGGCTGGCCAGCCAGCGGGTGCGGGTTACGCCGGTGGCTAGGAGGGGTTCGGCTCTTAGGGCTGTTTCTTCGGAGCGGAGGCGGAGGGCGGCTTGGATGCCGTAGGCGGAGGCCAGGAGGCCGACCATGCCCATTTCGGTGGAGAGGAAGGCGTCGGTGATGGCTTGGACGCCGCCTAGTTTCTGGACCATTTCGCGGGCGCTGGGGCTGCTGACGAAGCCGTCGACGTTGCTGGCGATGTTGCCGACCAGGAGGCCTAGGAGGAGGAAGGCGAAACCCCAGCCGTACAAGGAGCCTCGGTGCAGTCGCCAGGCCAGTGCTAGCGGTGAGCGCAGCGATGGGGCCGCTACGGCTGGGCCTGGGCGTGGGCGGACCAGGCCGGCACCGACGTCGCGTCGGCGGATCAGGGCTAGCGCACCGGCGACCAGGAGGGCCAGGAAGACCAGTGGGAGGAGTACGACGACGTAGCGGTCCCCGGCGTACGCGCGGATCTGCTGGGACCAGCCGATCGGGGACAGCCAGGAGACCCACTCGGATTTGCCGTCGGCCGACGAGTCGCCGATTGCGCGGAGGACGTAGGAGACGCCTAGGGCGATGGCGGTGAAGCCGTTGGCGGTTCGGGCGCCTTCGCTCAGTTGGGCGACCAGGGCGCCGACACCGGCGAAGGACAAGCCTGCTGATGCCCACACGAGTCCGAAGGCGAATGAGCCGGCTGCTGGCAGGCCGACGCCGATTAGGGCCAGTGCGGTCAGGAAGCCCAGCAGCACGACGGTTCCGGCGGATACGAGCAGTGCCGCGGTCAGAGCGGCGTACCGGCCGAGGACTCCGGCGCTGAGCAGTTCCAGGCGACCGGACTCCTCTTCTGAGCGCGTGTGTCGGACTACGAGGATGGATGCGAGCAGCGCGACCAGGACGGCGCCGAATGCGGTCAGCTTGAACAGCGAGATCTCCCCGAGCGAGGTCTCGTCGAAGATGCGACCGTAGAGCGACACGAGAGCAGGGGACGCGTTCGACGTCCTGGCTGCCTCGATGCGGGACTGGGGGTCGGTGTAGAGGTCCATGGTGGCTTGGGCCGAGCCGGCGGCCATTGCGACGAACACCACGATCCAGGTTGGGATCAGGACGCGATCTCGCCGCAGGGCGAGCCGGACCAGAGTCCCTGTGCCTACGAAGTCCTTCATGAGACGGCCACCGGCTCTTCCTCGTAGTGGCGCAGGAACAGCTCTTCCAGGGTCGGCGGCTGCGCGACCAGGCTCTTGATACCGCTGGCGGCGAGTTGCCGCATCACTCCGTCGAGCAGAGCGGTGTCGACCTCGCAGTGCACTCGGTTGCCTTCGACATCAAGCGAGTGCACGCCAGGCAGCGACGCCAGGCCGTTGGGGGACGACGCCAGTTCCGCCTGGATCGACGTACGGGTCAGGTGACGCAGGTCGGCCAGGGTGCCGGTTTCGACCACCTTGCCACGGCGGATGATGCTGATCCGGTCACACAGCGCCTCGACCTCAGACAGGATGTGGCTGGACAGCAGGACGGTCCGGTCGCGCTGCCGCTCCTCCTCGATGCACTGCCGGAACACCTCCTCCATCAGCGGGTCCAGTCCGGACGTCGGCTCATCCAGGATGAGCAGTTCGACGTCGGATGCGAGTGCCGCGACCAGTGCGACCTTCTGACGGTTGCCCTTGGAGTAGGTGCGGCCCTTCTTGGTCGGGTCCAGGTCGAAGCGGCGCAGCAGGTCGTCGCGCTTCTTCGGGTCCAGTCCGCCGCGCAGCCGGCTCAGCAGGTCGATCACCTCGCCGCCGGTCAGGTTCGGCCAGAGGTTGACGTCACCAGGGACGTAGGCCAGCCGGCGGTGCAGCTGGGCCGCGTCGTGCCACGGATCACCGCCGAGCAGCGACACGTCGCCCTCGTCCCCGCGCAGCAGTCCGAGCAGGACCCGGATGGTGGTGGACTTCCCGGCGCCGTTCGGGCCCAGGAATCCGTGCACCTCGCCGGTGGCGACCTCAAGGTCGAGACCGTCGAGAGCGTGTGTCGCGCCGTACGACTTGTGTAGTCCGGAGACCACGATGGCTGATGTCATGTTTCACAAGGTACACTTCTTTCAGAAGTTTGTGAATCTTCCGAATCGGATGACGAGAAGGGATGATGGGCCGGTGAGCGCACAACGAGACGAAGAGGCCGTCCGCCGGTACGCCGAACAGTTCGGCAACCTGCTCGCCGACACCGGCTGGCCGCGGATGGCCGGCCGGGTGTTCGCCGCCATCCTGACGAGCGTGGACGGCCGCCTGACCTCGGCCGAGCTCTCCGAGCAACTGCAGGCCAGCCCGGCCGCCGTCTCCGGCGCGGTCAACTACCTGCTTCAACTGCAGCTGGCCAGCCGCGAGCGCGAGCCCGGCAGCCGCCGCGACGTGTATGTCATCCAGGGCGACTCCTGGTACCAGACGATGATGACCGAGAACCAGGCCCTCACCCGCTGGTCGACATCGCTGCGCCAAGTCCTCGACGCGTCCGGCGAGGGCACGCCAGCCCACCACCGCGTCCGCATCACCCTCGCGTTCTTCGAGTTCCTCACCGACGAGGTCAAAGGCCTCTCCGACCGCTGGGTCCTCCGCCGCGCAGAACTCGACGCGGAGCTCGCCGCCGAGCGCGATTCCTGACCCGCGCCACCACTGGTGGCGGGGGACAGGAAGTGGTGGCCGGAGACCTGTTGCAAAGGGTCTCCGGCCGTCAGCGCCTGTCTCTGGAGTTATCCACATATCGCCAGGAAGCATCAGCGGCGGGGCTGAGGACGGGCATGTTGATAAGCATGAACAAGATGCTCAGGAGGATATGTACGGCGCGGGGCGGGTGGTTCTCCCGGCAAGATGCGATGGCGGCGGGGTATAGCCCGAGTGAGCTGCAGTTGCGGGTTCGGCAAGGGCGATGGCTGCGACTGTCACGCGACGTGTACGTCGAGGCTGCGGATTGGCCGTCCGACGAGATTCCGTGGGATCGGGCCCGACGGAGGCACCTGGTGGAGATCCGCGCGGTGGTGGCGCGGTTGGGCCCGGACGTCGTCGTTAGCCACCAGTCGGCTGCGGTGCTGCACGGGTTGCCGCTGTGGGGGCTCGATCTGTCCAGGGTCCACGTCACCCGGCCCTCGCGGCGAACACGGTCCGAACGCACCGTCGTGGTTCATCGCTCGGCGCTCGACGACGGAGAGACCACGCTGACCGACGGCATCCGGGTTACGACGGTCTCCCGGTCGGTGGCCGAGACGGCGGCCGCCTCGTCGTACGAAATCGGTGTGGTCCTTGCCGATGCGGCGTTGCACCAGGGCCTGGTCTCCACCGACGAACTCGTGACGACCGCGGATCGGTTTCCGCAGTGGGCAGGTTCGCCGGCCGCCCGCGCCGCCGCCCGGTTCGCAGACGCGCTCAGCGAATCGGTCGGCGAGTCGCGGACGCGCGTGCTGATCGCGAACGCAGGGATGCCGAAGCCGAGGCTCCAGGTGGTAATCCGGGAGCGAAACGGCGTCTTCGTCGCCCGAGTGGACATCCTTGTCGGCGAGGAGTTGGTCGTCGAGTTCGACGGTGAGCACAAGTACGGCGGAAGTGCCGACGCCGTACTCGCGGAGAAGTGGCGCGAGGACCGTATTCGCGCTCGCGGCTACCGGGTCGCACGGGTCGGCTGGTCCGATCTGGATCAGCCGACCCGCACTGCGAACCGCCTCTGGTCTGCCCTCAATGACGGCCGGAGACAGGTAACGGGCGCCTGAGCCCCGTTACCACAGGTCTCAGGCCGCCAATTCTAGTCTCCGGCCACATCTTGCGGCCGGGGACAACTACCGGAGAGCGCCGGCGGCGATGGTGTCCAGGGCTTGCTGGAGGAGGGGGTTTACCTTCTGCGAGCCGGACTTGGAGCGCGGGAGGTGGATGGCGTTGCCGTTGACTGGGCCGTTGACCGGGTAGACCGACAGCTCGGCCGGGAGCGGCGTCGTACCGCAGACCTTGTCGCGGGCGGGCAGTTCGCCGGTGAAGACGAACGTGTCGCCGATGGCTTCGGCGCAGGCGGACGCGGAACCGACGTACTGGCCGTGCTGGCCCTCATCGTCGATGGCGACGAAGCGGGTGGCCTTCGACGTGTCCTGATGGGTGCGGGCGGCACCCTCGTACGACGTCGCCGGGTCGAGCTCGCCCTGGACCATCAGGAGCCGCGGTGAGCCCTTGAGGTCCAGCTTGCGGTCCTGCGGCTTGTACTTCCAGAACGCGCACATCGGTACGCCGTTCATGTAGCCGAAGAAGCTGTACTTCCGCGCCATCCGGTCGGCCTCGTTCAGATAGAACTTCGGATCGGTGTTCCAGGCAGTGTCGTTGCAGCGGACCGTCGTACCGATGGCACCGAGGTTGACCACGGCGTCACTGGACGGCGACTTCACTGCAGCCTCCCGGGCATCCGCCAGAATCGAGCGAGCCGAGTCGGCGCTGACAGCAGCGGCCGCCGCGGCCGATGCGGGCGCAGTCACGCCGTACCGGGCGCGGATGGCAGCGATGGTATCGAAGGCCTGCAGTTCGGGCGCGAGCCGGGCCCACGCCTTGTCCACGTGCCGCAGCTCGACCTTGCCGGAAGCCGACGGGTCCTTGGTGTACTCGTCGTGGACCAGGATGTCGGCAGTGCCACGGATGAAGCGGACGTTGCCGTAGATGACGCTGTAGATCTTGCCGTCCAGGTCGTCACCCCGCACCTCGGACGTCCCGGCCTTGACCAGCTTGACCAGGTCCGCGCGGATCCGGTCGTACGACGCGGTGACCTGCCGGGGCGTGGATCCGAGGCCCTGGATCTGGTCGGCGTGCCGGGCGATCCACGGGAACAGCTGGGTGTCGCGGCGGCGCTGGCCGGAGAACGGGTCGAAATTCACGTTGTCCCACTGGGTGTGGGTCCAGTCCATGTTCGAGTCGATCACGAACCGGCCGACGCGGTGCGGGTAGGTGTCGGCGTACCAGCCACCGAGCCAGGTGCCGTAGCTGTAGCCGATGAAGTTCAGCTGGCGAGCCTTGAACAGCGCGCGCAGGAAGTCCATGTCATACACGGTCTGCTGGCTGCTGACGAACTGACCGAACTCGGTTGCTGCACAGGCCTCGGCCTGCAACGCCGCCTCGGCCACCTCTACCTGGTGGGTGAGCTTGGTGCGCTCCTTGTAGTCCGGAGTCGTCGGCAACGCCGCCAGCTTCTCGGGCGTGGTCAGGCACTGCAACGGCGTACTGGCGCCGAACCCACGCGGGTCGAAGCCGAGCTGGTCGAAGTCGGTGAACAGCTGGGTCTTCTCAGCAGCCAGTGCGGCCGACAGGCTGAGGCCCGCGCCACCCGGTCCGCCGGGATTCGTGGTCATCAGACCCTTCGACGTACCAGTGGCCTTGCTGTAGGCAATGGCGACCTGTACGTCGGGATGCGCGTCCGGGTGTGCCCAGTCCATCGGCACATTCACCTTGGCGCAGTTCGTGGTCGGCGCCTGCGGGTACAAACGCTTGACGGCGGCATCGAATGAGCAGACCGACCAGGTGATCGGCTGGTCCAGGTACCGCTGCGGGATGGACGGCACCGGCGGGTCCACCGGACCCCTGGCCGGGCGTGCCGCCGTGGCCGAGCTGACGGCCAGCTGTGGCACGAAAAGCGCCACTGCCAAGGCCATTGCGATCTTGCGAGGTTTCAGCACTGCGCTACTCCTGTAGTCCGGGCGGGGGTTGCAGGAAAGCAGCAACGTATGCCGGACCCAGGTGTGATGGCCAGGTACTAAAGCCAGTACAAGGGCATTCCCTAGAGCTCGTAGACCGTGAAGATGGTGCAGTACATCGGCGGTGACTCCAGACCGGGGTAGTACAACCGCCCGGCATCGTCAGTGATTTTGAAGTACGCCGTGGACGCACCGACCTGAGACGGTGCCTGCAACTGCATCGTCACGATCACCACCTCCCCCGGCTCCGCATCCGGTACGCGCTCACGCGCCGGCGACCGCAGCCAGCCCGGTGCGCCCGGAGCGCCCTGCCGGGTCAGCCACCGGTCGCGCCATGGCCGCTCACCGCTGTTCCGGATCTGCCAGGTCTTCTCGAACGTCTCGTCCCGGAGCACCTGGGTCCCGTCCGGCACGGTCTCCCCCGCCAGCTCCGCCCGGTCCTCCGCATGGTGGTCAGCCGGCACGGACCCGCCCAGTGACACCGGCTGAATCTGCCTGCGCATGTCTCGCAGGGACATGTCCCGCCCAGCCCGTACGGCGGCGTCCAGCTCCATCAGCTGGTTGACGAGCGCCTGGCCCGCGCCGAACGAGGCGTCGTACCACTCGATCAACTCGCGACTGGGTTTGGTGTGCCCACGCTCCACCCGGGACAGGTGGCCCTTGTCCCAGCCGGACATCACCGCGGCACGCGTCAACGGCACACCGGCAGCCTCTCGGAGCTCCCGCATCCGGCAACCGATCACAAAGCGAGCCTGCGCTGGCCTCACATTGCACTCCCCAGTAGCGCCCCAGTCGGCAGACGTTGCCCACTGCGACAACACCGTAACCCTCTGATTGTCTGAAAGTCAGCGACTTCTCGCAGTACATCGAGCGAAAAGGACAAACCCATGCGTACCCGCCTCTTACGCATCACTGCCCGCTTGTCCGCCCTCAGCCTGCTCAGCGCCGGTGCGCTCCTCGGCACGGGGGTCCTGCCCGCCCACGCCGCCACCGGGACCGTCGTCACCGACAGTGGCGCCGGAGTGACGATCCGGTCCGGTAACGCCACCAGCTTCGGCTCGGTCGGCACCCAGCCGAACGGCACCGTCCAGATCGACTGCCAGCTCTACGGCGAGCCGGTGACCGGTAAGTTCGGCCGCAGCCTGATCTGGGACCACATCCCCGGCAAGGGCTTCATCTCCGACTCCTACGTGAACACCGGCAGCACCGGCCTGGTCGCACCGCTCTGCACGACCAATCCGCGCGCCGACAACGCCATCGCCTGGTACGCCGCTCGCAACGGTTCGACCGCGTTCCAGGGGTACTGCGAGATGGCGGCGGAGAACTCGTACGGGAAGACCGGCATCTGGGCCTCGGCCATGGCGGACTGGAACGACGCTGTCGCCCGTGGCGTCGCCCACCGCGGTGACCTCAACCCGCCGAAGGGTGCGTTGATCTTCTGGGACCTGGCCGCGCCGTACGGGCACGTCGGTGTCGCCCGGGGCGACGGCTACTTCTGGGCGACCAGCGTGAACGGCAAGATCGGTCTGGCGAAGCTCCCGTACTTCAACAACTACCTCGGCTGGGCCTGGCCGAACTTCTGAGCAGGCCGCCGGAGGTCCCTGGACGCGTACCGCCCCCGCGTCCAGGGACCTTCTAACGTTCGAAACTCTCCGGAATCGTGAAGTCACTCACGGATAGCGCTTACTTCGATGGCAACGTTCCCAATGCTTCGGTACGGTGCGTGCAAACGCTCTCATAAGCGCGTTCTCCCGCCCCGATCCGAAGGACTTCCTGATGAGCACACCACGCTCTCGCTTGTTCTATCGTTGTAAACCAGCCGTTCTCCTGATCGCCATCGTGACCGCGGTGGCCGTCCTGCTCTCGAGTACCGGCCTGCAGCCCGCCGTCGCGAAGCCGCTCGCCGAAGACAAGGTCGTCACCCACAACTTCGAGAACCCGGCGCTGGCCGCGGAGTACGTCCGGCAGTTCGACGAGATCAAGGCCAAGGGCCAGAAGCTCAGCCAGGCCCTCGAGGAGCGGACCAAGGGTCACCTCCAGGACGTCCTGCCGAACCTGAAGTACATCGACTTCGACGCCGAGACCAAGGTCGAGGGCACGGTCGCGACGATCGTCATCAAGGCCCCCGAGGTCGAGGTGGACGCGACCTGGTGGCAGGGCGCACTGATCGTCGCGGGCTCCATCCTGATCGGCTTCGGCGCCGGCGCGGCCTGCCTGTACGCCGGTGGTCCGGCGACCGTGTGCGCCGGCGTCGGCGGGTTCATCGGCGAGTTCGTCAACGGCGCGCTGACCCAATGGGCCGACGACAAGCTCGGTGACGCCAACGAGTGGGCGAACACGATGGCGAAGTCGATCGCGGCCGGTCTGATGACGTTCGCGATCGCCTGGGCGGGAACGCCCGAGATGCTCGCCTGGTACAAGGCGACCAGCGCCTCACTCGTGCGGTTCGTCCGGACTGTCGAAGCCTTCTTCGGCGGCACGACCGCCGGTGACACGCTGGCCGGCATGCTCGACGCGCTCGAGCGCTACCTGCCCAGCTACCTCCGGTCGGCGAGCTCCGCGAACGGCACCTGCCGCGAGACCGGCGGTGCCGCCGAGCCCGGCGGCGGCTGGTCGCCGCTCGGCCAGGTCGTGGGCAGCGCGAACGGTACGCAGACCCGGTTCATGGACCTCGACGGTGACCGCGACGTCGACCGCGTCCTGGCCGGCAACGGCAAGATGTTCACCTGGCTGAACGCCGGCTGCGGTGACGACGGCAAGCGGATCTGGCTGCCGTACGGCGACAAGTCGCCCGCGGGCGCCCGGCAGCCGGCGTTCTTCGGTGACCTCGACAAGGACGGCAAGGACGACCTGATCAACATCCTGTCGGCCGAGGACTCGGGCACCGGCGTCGCGGCCATGAAGGTGTGGCGCAACGAGACCAGCGGCAAGGACGTGCGCTGGGCCGCCCCGGTCATCGTCGCGAACAACCTCGGGTACGTCGGTATCCCGGTCTTCGCGGATCTCGACGGCGACGGTGATGACGAGATCATCATCCCGGACCGGATGAACTTCCTGACGGCCTGGGAGAACAAGGGCAACGGCGGTCTCCCGAAGCCGGGCGACTGGAGCAAGATCGAGGGGTTCACACACCCGGCCGAAGGTCCTGTCGGCTCGGTCTCGTACCCGGACATCAACGGGGACGGCAAGGCCGACGTGGTGGTCGTCAAGTACATGACCGGCGAGGTGGTCGCCTGGCAGAACCTCGGCAGCGGCTGGGGTCAGACCAAGACCAAGGCAGCTGCCGACGCCGGCTGGAAGTCGCTCGGCACGATCCGCTCCGGCGACGCGTTCGGCGGAACCCTCGGCGACTTCGGTGACCTCGACGCCGACCACGTCTCGGACTTCCTGCTCTACAACTCGACGTCGAAGGGCGTCGACGGCTGGGCCCTGCCCGGTGGCGCGACGACCGCGAACGGCGGTGTCGGCGACCCGATGGAGCAGCACCCCGGTGGTGACGACGGCGGGACACGTCCGGGCGCGTCCGGCGACTGCCGCCCCGACGGCCTGGCAACCACGCCCGGCGTGGCGACGCCGTACTGCAAGATCTATCAGAGCGACGGCCGCGAGTGGCTCGGTCAGGGCCGCGACCGCCGAGTCGTTGCCTACTTCAACGGGGGCCGGACCGGTAAGGACGGCACGCCGCACTATCTGGTGAAGAACATCCCATGGTCGAAGGTCACGCACCTCAACTATGCGTTCGCCTCCGTGCAGAACAACCACATTGCTGTTGACGACGCGGCGATCGGGATGGAGTGGCCGGGCAAGGTCGGCGCCGAGATGGACCCGTCGCTGCCATACAAGGGTCACTTCAACCTGCTCACGAAATACAAGCGCCTGCACCCGCGGGTGAAGACCCTGATCTCGGTCGGCGGCTGGGCCGGTTCGGGTGGGTTCTACGCGATGACCACGAACGCCGATGGCTCGGTCAACCAGGCCGGGATCGACACGTTCGCAGCCTCGGCCGTGGACTTCTTGCGCACTTACGGGTTCGACGGTGTCGACATCGACTTCGAATACCCGACCGTCCTCGACGACACCGGCAACCCGAACGACTGGGGTACAGCGAATCCGCGTCGCAAGGGCCTGCCCACGGCGTACACGGCGTTGATGAAGACCCTGCGCGACTCGCTCAACCGGGCATCGGTCGCGGACAACAAGTACTACCAACTCACGTCGGCATCCTCGGCCTCCGGCTACCTGGTGCGCGGTATGGCGAACCAGACCGCGCTGGACTACCAGGACTTCACGAACCTGATGTCGTACGACTACCACGGCACCTGGAACGACGTCGTCGGCCCGAACGCCGCGCTGTTCGACGACCACAAGGACCCGGAACTCGCCGAGCAGTACGCGACTCCGGAGTACGGCGGGATCGGCTACTTCAACACCGATTGGGCGATGAAGTACATGCGTGGCGCGTTGCAGGCCGGTCGCGTCAACATCGGAATCCCTTACTACACACGCGGTTGGAAGAACGTCACCGGCGGCACGAACGGTATGTGGGGTCAGTCGGCCAAGCCCGGCGGCTGCGAGCCAGGGACCGGCATCAAGCGCCCGTGTGGTGATGGCGCGGTCGGCATCGACAACATCTGGCACGACACCACCGCCAACGGGGGCGAGTTGGGTTCGGGGACGAACCCCTTGTGGCACACGAAGAACCTGGAGAAGAACATCCTCCCCAGGTACGCACCGAGCGTCGGTCTCGATCCGGCCGACCCCGCGGACAAGCTGTCGGGCACCTACACCCGGCACTGGGACAACACGACCAAGACGTCGTGGCTGTGGAACAACGACAAGAAGGTGTATTTGTCGACAGAGGACGAACAGGGCATCGACGCGGTCACCGACCTGGTGAAGTCCACCGGCGCCGGCGGCGTGATGATGTGGGAGCTCGGCGGCGACTACGCCTGCCCGGAGGTCGTCGACGCGCAACGCCCGTGCGGCATGGGCTACACCCTGACGACCCGGATCAACGAGAAGCTGGGTAATTCAGGGGCCTATGACAACAACCTGCGCAGCGGAAGCAGCGGTGCGGCACCGACCGTGACCGCGAACATCAGCGTGGACATGGTCAACTACCCGACCACGACCGCGAACCTGTGGCCGCTGCAGCCGACCGTCCGGATCACCAACAACACCGGGCGCACGCTCGGCGGCGGCAAGGACACCAAGCTGTCGTTCGACATCCCGGCCTCGACGTCCCCGCTGGTCAAGGACGTCAACTGGCAGACCGGTGACCAGGGCGGGCAGTGGAAACTCACCGCCGGGTCCACGTTCCACCGGATCAGTACGACGCTCGACTACTGCCAGATCATTCCGGCCGGGAAGAGTCTCGATCTGCCGATCATCTACTTCCTCCCGATCACCGGCCCGGTGAACACCAGCCTGTCGATCGGAGGAACGGCGTACGCGCCGGTGACCGACAACCTCAAGGGACTCGGTACGGCGACTCCTCCGGCCGGCGGCTGTAGCGCCGGGAACTGGGACTCGGCCAAGATCTACGACCCCGCCACGCAGACCGTGGAGCAGGTCACCGTGAAGTACAACGGCAAGATCTGGAAGGCCAAGTGGCAGACCCAGAACAGTGCTCCGGGGACCGGGGCCGACCCGGATCACGAGCCCTGGAAGCTGATCGGGGTCGCTAGCTAACCTCCATCCGATCCAACCAGTCGGCGACCAGCGCGTGATAGAGCGCTGGTCGCCGTACTGGTAGGTCGTGGTCTTCCTGATCCAGTACGGCGAATGTCGCGCGCGGGTAGTCGTCGAGCAGACCCCACGCGTCGGCGTACCCGGTCATCGTGTCCTGGCGCCCGGTCACGATCAACGTGGGCCGCTCGAACCGCAGGGAGGGATCGTCCCGCAGCCCGTAGGACGCCGGGTCGGCCTGGATCCGACCGAGGAACTCCAGGTCGGCCGAGAGCTCGGCCGGGTCGTAGTACTGGTCCTGCTTGACCTGCCAGTACGGCGTTTTCCGCAGATACTCGTCTGTTGGCAGGGTGCGGAGCCCGCGGTCCACGACGACTCCGGGGACCCGCAGCAGGAGCCCGAGCACCCGGGACGGGTAGCGCCGGATCAACCCGCGCGCATGCAGCCCGCCCGCCGAGGTGCCCGCAACGGCGTACGGCTCGTCACCGACAGCTTCGGCGATGGTCGCCGCGATCGCATCGAGCATTCCGTCCTGGTCGGTGATGTTCGGATCACCTGGGCGGTGGTTGGTGCCGGGAGGGTCTACGTAGATGCGCCGCCAACCCTCGCGATCGGCGAAGACCGGCTCATGGATGTCTCGGGCTTCACCGTTGTCGCCGCCCCAGCAGGGCAGGAAGATGATCGGGCGACCGCTACCGAAGGACTCGTAGTACATGCAACGACGGTAGCCGCGTCCGCTCGGCTCAGCGTGCTTTTCTCTTCGCAGCAGACGGCGGCCGCTCCCCCGAACCGCGCTGGATCAACGCGCACGGCAGGACGATGCGCTGAGGTGGCCGACGATCCGTCCCCGCGGCTCGGTCCAGCAACAGCCGCGCCGCGCTGCGGCCGAGCTCGGCGATGTCGGAGGCGACCACGGTGACCGGAGTCGGCAACATATCCGCGAGCCGGAAGTCATCGAAGCCGACCACGGCAGGCTCGCGACCGAGCTCACCAAGTGCCCGCAGGACACCTTCGGTGAGGAAGTTGGTCGATGCGAAGATCGCGGTCGGCGGATCGGGCCGCAACATCAGCTCGCGCGTCGCCTTCTCCGCGGACTCGGCGTTTCCCTCGGGCAACTGAACGACCAGCGACTCGTCGACGTCCAGCCCGGCAGTCCGGTGGGCGCGCCGGAATCCGCGCAGCCGCCGGCCGGTCGTGTAGTACGACGGCGCCAGCAGGATCGCGATCCGCTCGTGCCCCTGCGACAACAGGTGCTCGGTGGCCAACCGCCCGCCACCCTCGTTGTCGACCATCACGATGTCGGCCTCGATCCCGGTCGCCGGCCGGTCCACGAACACGACCGGGACACCAGCACCCGCCAGGAACGCGTGATCACCCTGGTCCGGCACGATCATCAGCCCGGCGACCTGGCGGCTGACCAGCTCCCGGATCGCCCGCTTCTCCCCCTCCGGATCCTCGTCGACACTACCCAGTACGACGGCGAATCCGGACTGCCCGGCCACCTCGAGCGAGGCCTTGGCGATCGTCGCGTAGAACGGGTTCGTCAGGTCACCGAGTACGAGCGCGAGACTCGACGACTTCTTCCCCGGCCGCAAAGCCCGGGCGACCTCGTTGCGCTGGAAGCCCAGCTGGTCGATCGCGGCGCGGACCCGCTGGGCGGTCTCGTCGCGGACGCCATGGCCGCCGTTCACCACCCGCGACACCGTGCCCAGCCCGACCCCCGCCCGCCGGGCCACGTCGATCATCGTCGGCCGAGCGGCCTCGGGAGTGTTTGGAAACGTTTCGGGCACGGGGTTGACTTCCTTTTGGCGGCACGGCATCGTCCACCCCACAGTAAAACTTGGAAACGTTACCGTCCAGCATGTCAGAGTGCCGTCGAGCCAGGAGATCGGATGAATCGAGACCACGGATGACGTTCCAACGTGGCAACAGCCGCGGTCGCGGCGGGCTGAGCCGAAGCGCCGGTTCCGACACAGTTGCGGCGTACCTGTTCATCGCACCGGCGATCATCGGGTTCACCGTCTTCGTCGGCTACCCGCTGATCCGCTCCTTCTATCTCGCACTGACGAAGTACAACGGCCTGACCGACCCGGTCTTCGTCGGCCTCGGCAACTTCCGCCGCCTCTTCACGACCGACCCGGCCTTCTGGCCGGCCCTGCGCGCGACCGGGTACCTGGTGGTCCTGTACGTGCCGCTCTCACTGATCCTCGGGCTCGCGCTGGCGATGTTCTGCAACCAGCGCTTCCGTGGCGTCAGCCTGCTCCGCACGCTGGCCTATCTGCCGGTCGTCCTACCCGCAGTCGCCACGATCACGCTGTGGAAGTTCATCCTGAACCCCCAGGTCGGCCTGCTGAACACGGTCCTAGACCGCCTCGGCCTGCCGACCAGCCTGTGGCTGCAGAGCCCGACGATGGCGATGCCCTCGGTAGTGCTGATGATGCTGTGGGGCGTCGGCGGCACGATGATCATCTTCCTGGCCGCTCTCCAGGCCGTCCCGACCGAGCTCTACGAAGCCGCCAAGGTCGACGGCGCCGGGCCGTGGTCGGCGTTCCTCCGGATCACCATTCCGACGATCAGCCCGATCATCCTGCTGCAGGTGATCCTGCAGACCACCGCGGCGCTGCAGACCTTCAACCAGCCCAAGATCCTGACGAACGGCGGCCCCGGCTTCAGCACCAGCGTGCTGATGCTGTCGATCTACAACAACGGCTTCCCCAACCTCGGCCGGGTCCCCCAGCTCGGCTACGCCTCGGCGCAGGTCTGGGTGCTCTTCATCATCATCATCGCCGTCATCGCCCTGGCCGCGAAGTTCACCTCCCTTTGGACCTACAGTGACAACACTCCCGACTGACCGCCGGCCGCGTCGTCTGATCGGTACGACGGCCTGGTACGTGACCGCGCTGTTCGTCGCCGCCGTGATGATCGTGCCGCTGCTCTGGATGATCACCATCGGCCTGAAGAGCGGGTCGGCGGTCTTCGAAATCCCACCTCGGTTGCTGCCGCGCGAATGGACCTGGCGGAACTTCATCGACGGCCCGCAGGCGATCCACTTCCCCCGGCTGTTGCTCAACTCAACGATCATCACCGCGCTCAGCGTGCTCGGCGGCGTGATGACCGCGATGATGGCCGGCTACGCACTGGCCCGGTTGCGCTTCCCCGGCCGCAAGGTCTGGTTCTACCTCTTCGTCGGCAGCATGCTGCTGCCCGGTGTGGTCGGACTGATCCCGCTCTTCCAGCTGTACAAGAGCATCGGCTGGTACGACACCTGGCTGCCACTGATCGTGCCGGCCTTCTTGGGCGGGAACCCGCTGTTCATCTTCCTCGCCCGCCAGTACTTCCTGGCCATCCCGTACTCGATCGACGAGGCCGCCAAGATCGACGGCGCCGGGCACCTGCGGATCTTCACCCAGGTGATGCTGCCGCTGACCCGGCCGGCCTGGATCACGATGGCGATCCTCGCCTTCCAGGCCTCCTGGAACGACTACCTGAACCCGCTGGTCTACCTCTACTCCTCCGGCAAGTGGCCACTGTCGGTCGGCATGGCCGCGTTCATCTCGCCGTTCGCCGGCAAGACGCCGGACTGGAGCTACTACATGGCCACCAACCTGCTCTACATGCTGCCGCCGCTGGTGCTCTTCTTCGTTGCGCAGCGCTACTTCATCCAGGGCCTCGGCTCGCTCGGCAGCACCACCCAGAAATGAGGGACAACCTGTGAACACCAAGCTCATCGGTGCGGCCGCACTGGCCTGCGCCGGCTTGCTGACGCTGTCGGCCTGCAGCGGTTCGGACTCCGGATCGAGCGACGGACCGGTCACCGTCACCGTGATGACGTGGGAGTCGACCCAGACCAACGCAGTCATCAAGAAGGCGCTGGCTTCCTTCGCCGACCCGAACATCAAGGTCGAACTGCTCGACACCCCAAGCGGTCAGTACGGCGACAAACTGTCGTCGCTGACCCAGGCGAAGAAACTGCCAGACCTGTTCTGGTGCGGTAACGACACCGAGCAGCAGTACACCCAGCAAGGCCTGCTGGTCGACTGGACCAGCAAACTCGGCGGCGACTTCGGGGCGGACAAGTTCGTCGGCTCCGCAATCGAGAACTGGAAAACCGCCGACGGCCAAATGGGCGGCCTGCCGTCGCTGATGAACACCTACGGCGTCTGGTACAACGCCGACGCCTTCACCGCGGCCGGCCTGACCATCCCCAAGGACGGCTGGACCTGGGACGAGATGTACACCGCCGCGACAAAGCTCACCGGCAAGAACGGAGCGAAGTACGGGCTCGTCGCCGACCAGCTCACCGGACCGGACGGTCCCTTCACGATGAGCATGTACGCCGTGTCCGCGGGTGGCGCGCCGTTCACCGACAACGTCAACCACCCGACGAAGGCCGAGGCCGACGCCAAGTACACCGAAGGCGTCCAGAAGCTGACCGACGCGGTCAAGAACGGCTCAGTCGCACCGCCCGGGTACGACGCCTCGAACGCCCAATCCCTGTTCGCCGCCGGCAAGATCCCGATGATGTTCGGCGGTCAGTGGCTGGCCGCCGGCTTCCAGGTCGACAAGCCGAAGGTGAAATACGGCTTCGCCCCATTCCCCCAGGTGACGACACCGGCCACCCTGTACGACTCGGTCGGCATCTGCACCCCGCAGTACACGAAGGACCAGGACGCAACCTTCAAGGTCCTCCAATACATCAACACCAAAGTCTGGGACGCCGTCCTCCCCGAATCCCCGGTAGCGCCCCCGGCCTACACCCCCGCCCAAGCCGGCTACTTCGACGCCCTAACCAAGGCTCAACAAACCACCGTCGTAGACACCGTCAAAGCCGACCTGGCCGCCGAGAAGACCGTGGGCGTCCGCTTCACCACCCAATGGGCCCAACAGGTAGGCGACCTCACCACCGCCGAATACCAACCCATCCTCAGCGGCAAAAAACCCATCACCAACCTCCCCACCTACATCGAAAAAATCAACACCCTCATCAAGTCCGGCGGCTAACCCATTTGCCTGCCTAGCCACTCCCGTCGGGGGTTCCGCACCCTGCTCACGAGTGCAGAACCCCCAACTAGCCTGCCCAGCCACCCAAATCCGCCCCAGCAGCCGACCCACCCGTGATGGGTGAACCAACCGCCCGCCGTCCCCCCTCCCACCACCTCGTCGATCCCACGAGCCGGTACGACGCTGTGCACGGCTCAGCCACCTGCGCGATCGCAAGGTGGTTAACGGGCGCTCAAGGTGCGGTTGTCGGGCGACCTTGAGCACGGTTCAACCGTTCCAGTGGCGGGCAAATGGTTGACGGGCGCTCAAGGTGAGCTGGTGCACCGACCTTGAGCACGATTCAACCGTTTCGACGGGTGTCAGCTGGTCGGTGGGTGCCCAAGGTGACCGCCGACCCGCGATCTCGGCCCCCTCGGGGTGTCTGGCGCGTTGGTCGGAAGAAAATCGGCGCCTGGACCCCCGAAAAATCTTCCGACCAACGCAAGACCTCGTGCATCACGCACCTCAGCCACAGCCCGCCAGCCCCCGACGACGTGGAACCGCGGTCGCCGGCCTCGCCAACCAGCCCAGCCACCCGCATGGCCCGCCCTCTGGTTTCTGTCGGCCGCCTTTGGTGGTCGAGTCGAGGTACAGGCGCGAAAGAACTCGGCCGGGGACGTCCGCTGTGGCTGATCGCCACTCCCGGCCGACCCAAAAAGACAGCGTGGCTGATCACTGCGGTGGCTGAGGTGGATGGCGATGCCCGGCGACCGCGGCTCCCCGTCGCCTGGGGCTCACGGGCTGTGGTTGCCGTGCGGGAGGAGGCCTGCTCGCAACTGGCCACCCCGCCGCACTACACCGCGCCGCATCACCCCGCCCCGCACCGCACTGCCCCCGCCTCACCGCACCACCCCTCACGCACCGCCCCGCGCCGCACACCCCGCACTGCCCCGCGCCGCACTACCCCGCCTCACCACGGCGCGCCTCACCACGCCGCCCCGCAGTGCCCGCGCCGCACTACCCCGCCCCACCGCGCCGCGCCTCACCCCGCCCCGCCCCACGCCTCACCACGCCGCGCCGCGCCGCACTGCCGCTCCTGGGTGTGCGGGGTGGTTGTGCGTTGGGCGGTACTTTTTTCGCTATGGCGCCCCAAAGTTGCCGACCGACGTAGCCTCAGCCGGCTGAGTCCGATCATGCGGAGCGCCAGCGCACCGCCCGGAGCCATTCGGGGAGGACCCACCCCCCAAATACGACCGATATCCACCCCCCACACCAGATCGACACCGGCCAACATCCTCCCCAAACCGATTCGGGGAAGACCCACCACCACCTTTCCACACGACCGGGGAGCCCCACCCGCCGATTCGGTGGGGTAGCGCTCCCCAGCCGCGCCATACAGCACCACTCTTGACACCACCCCGAACCGCTTGACTAACCGGCCTTGGAGTTCACCCACCAAATGGGGAACGGGGCAGGCGGGGTGGGGGTTAGGCGGCTTGCCAGAGGGATAGGGCGAAGCGGGCTTGGGGGTCGGTCCACCAGGCGGCGGGGGTGAAGTTGGCGGCGGTCAGTTCGGTGGTTACTCGTTCGGGGCGGAACTTGGCGGAGATCTCGGTGTGGAGTTCTTCGCCTTGGGCGAAGTCGATCTCCAGGTGGACTTCGGGGATCAGGACTCGTTGTGGACTGGTGGCGCGGAGGCGCATTTCGATCCACTCGTTGTCGGGGTCCCAGCGGGCTACGTGTTCGAAGGCGTCTACGTCGAAGTCGGCGCCTAGTTGGCGGTTGATGACGCGGAGGACGTTGCGGTTGAATTCCGCGGTCACGCCCTGGGCGTCGTCGTACGCGGCGACGAGGGTGGCTGGGTCCTTGACCAGGTCGGTGCCGAGGAGGAGCCACTCGCCTGGTTCGAGGACGTCGCGAATCGAGCGGTAGAAGGTGGCTCGCTCGGCGGGGAGCAGGTTGCCGATCGTGCCGCCGAGGAAGGCGACCAGGCGGGGCGGGTCGCCGGGGAGTTTGTCGAGGTGGGCGGTGAAGTCACCGACCACGCCGTGTACGTCGATCGTCGGGTAGTCGGCGTTGATCGCGTCCGACGCCTCGCGCAGCGCCGACTCGGAGACGTCGAGTGGGACGAAGGTGGTCAGCGTGCCGTGGTCGCGGAGACCGTCGAGCAGGAGGCGGGTCTTCTCCGAGGAGCCGGATCCGAGCTCGACGAGGGTGTGGGCCTTGGTGAGTCGCGCGATCTCGCCGCTGCGGGCGTGCAGGATCTCGCGCTCGGCGCGGGTCGGGTAGTACTCGGGGAGGCGGGTGATCTCTTCGAACAGTTCGCTGCCGCGCGCGTCGTAGAACCATTTCGGCGGCAGCCATTTCGCGTCGGCGGTCAGTCCGGCGCGGACATCCTCGCGAAGGGTACGAGCGGCATAGTCCGGCGTGAGATGGACGTCGATCTGGGTCACTGCGGTCCTTCCATCGGGGTGATGCTCAGCGTGGTAGCGGTGGCCACGAGCAAGGATCGGTCGGGGACCTCGTCCCAGTGCCCGATCCCGAACGGTTCCGAACTGACGGTGGTCGAGTCGGGAGTCCGGCGTACCCAGAGCGAATGTGTCCACGTGGTGGCGACAACCTGCGCGCCGTCGGTCAGCAATACGTTCAGCCGCGATCCCGGTGCCGCCGCCTCCACGTCCTGTACGACGGATGCCACGGCCTCGGCGGGGTCTTCCCCACTGGTGAGTCGGTGCGTGATCAGCGCGAACAGGAGCGCGGAGTCCACCGGAGCACCAAGTGTCAGCAGCTCCGCGACCGGCAACTGCTCAGCCACCTTCACCGTCGACTCGGGCCAGTCTGGGATGCGGCCGTTGTGACTGAACAACCAGTTGCCGCTTCGGAACGGCGCCACCGCCGACTCGTCGTGCGGCATCCGATCCGTCCCGTTCCGTACGGCGGCGATGACCGCGCCCGAGATGATCCCCTCAGCAAGATCGCGAAGGTTGTCATCCGTCCAGATCGGCACGTTCCTGCGATACCGGAGTGGAGAGGGGGCGGGGGACGCGGGGGCGGGGTCTGCTTGCGCTGCGTCCGCGTCCGGCTTCGGGTACCAGCCGAGGCCGAAGCCGTCGGCGTTGACGGTGCCGCCGCCGCGCATGTCGGTGGGGGCCCAGGACTGTTCGTAGAGGGAGTGGTCTGGGTCCAGGACCAGGGCGGCGAGGGGCACCGGTGGGCCTAGGTAGGCGAGGTGGCGGCACATCAGAGTTCTTCCGGGCGGGGGTCGCGGGCGCAGCGGAAGCCGGCGAAGATCTGGCGGCGGATGGGGTAGTCCCAGTTGCGGAAGGTGCTTCGGGCAACTACCTCGTCGGTGGCGAAGGAGCCGCCGCGGAGGATCTTGTAGTCGGGGCCGAAGAAGACCAGCGAGTACTCGTCGTACGGGAAGGCGCGGAAGCCCGGGTACGGCGTGAAGTCGCTCGAGGTCCACTCCCAGAGATCGCCGATGAGTTGCTCGACGCCTAGTGGTGACGCACCGGCTGGGTAGGCGCCGACTGGGGCTGGGCCGAGGTGGCGCTGGCCTAGGTTCGCGTGGTGCGGGCCTGGAGTTTCGTCACCCCAGGGGAAGCGTCGCGTGCGGCCGCTTGCCGGGTCGAAACGGGCTGCGAACTCCCACTCCTCCTCGGTTGGTAGCCGCTTGCCGGCCCACTTCGCGTAGGCCTCGGCCTCGTAGAAGCAGACGTGCATTACGGGCTCATCGAGCGGCAGCGGCGACCGCTTACCGAAGCGCAGTTGCCACCAATCGCCGTCTACGAGCTCCCAGAACCGCGGTCCGGTCAGCGAGGCCTTCTGGACGTGGGCCCAGCCGGTCTCGGACCACCACTGCGGATCCTGATACCCACCACCGGTCACGAACCGCAGGTAGTCCCCATTGCTCACCGGCACCGTGTCGATCACGTACGGCGCCACCCGGACCGCATGGGCCGGACGCTCGTTGTCCAGCGCCCACGGCTCGACGGACGTCCCCATCTCGAAGACCCCGCCGGGCACCAGCACCTCGGGAGCGGGCAAGCGGCGGCCAGCTGGCGGCGGTGGTGCATCAAGGACCGGTACGCCGCGCCGCAACTGGTGTGTCGCCAGCATCGTCTCGTCGTGCTGCTGCTCGTGCTGCACGATCATCCCGAACGCGAACCCGTTGTCGACCAGCTCACGACCGCCGTCGAACTTCACGTGGTCGAGCACATCGAGCACCTTGTCCCGCACCTCTTCGACATAGGCCCGTGTCTCCACCGGTCCCAGCAACGGCAGGGTCGGCCGATCCGCGCGCGGATGCATGAACGCGTCGTACAGCTCGTCGATGTCCTGGCGCAGCGGTTCGCGACCGCCGACATCCCGGACCAGCCAGAGCTCTTCCTGGTTGCCGATGTGTGCGTAGTCCCAGATCAGTGGCGACATCAACTTCGAATGCTGTTTGACCAGGTCCTCGACGTCGACCGCATCGGCCAGCTGAGCAGTCCGCCGCCGCGACCGCTCCAGCTGCTCCCCCACGAACGCCCGCAGGCCCTCTTCAGTCAGATCGGAGAGTTGGTGCTGGCTCATGAGGCGCGCCTTCCGTGGGTGTCGTCGACGAGGTGCTGCAGCCGGGTTGCGACCGCAGTACGAAGCTCTGGGGTGACGCCGGTGCGGTCCAGCAGACCGATGCCCAGGTCAACGACCTCGGCGGCGGCCTGCGCAACCGGCTTGTCGTTGAGGCCCTCTCGGGCTGCTGGGAACCAGCGCCCGGCACCTGGCTCGGCCGCGGCCAGCACCTGGTCGATGCGGGCCGGGTCGGACATCAGCGCGCTGATCAGCAGGGTCGGGGCGATCCACCCGTCTCCCGGCTGGGTGTCGAGGTAGCGAACCTCCAGGTAGCCACGCGGCCGCACCGGCGGGAACAGCGTGGACAGGTGGTACTCAAGGTCGTCGTACGACGGTCTGTCGCCGGCCAGCCGGCCATCGGCCCAGTCGCCGAAGGTGAGACCGTCCGGTGCATCCCAACTGTCACCACGGCGCAGGCACAACACCGGCGCCTCCATCGCGGTCCGGGCCCAGGCCGCGGCCGGATCTCCGTCCAGCGGCGGTGGCTCGGTGAACGGCGCACAAGTCCCGAATGTCGCCTCGGTGCGTGCAGAAGCCCAGCCTGTGTCGGACCCGGCCCGGTGCCGCGAGTTGGCAAAGAGCGCGACCAGGGTCGGCCCGAGATCGTGCAGCGCGCGCCAGCGCAGTGCGGTCTGGTCCGCCTCGCCAGCATCGAGGCAGACCTGCAGTCCCGCGGTACTGCACATCATCCGCGGCCCGTGTGGGCCGAGCCGCTCGAAGGCGTGCTCCATCGCCGCGTAGCGCGGGACGGTGAGAATGCGGCGCGGACTGCGGAACGCGTCCAGGCCGTGCTCGCCGAGGACCAGGCCGTCGGACTGCAACAACGCGGCCAGCTCGGCCGCGTCGGCGGCGGTGTGGTCGACCAACTGCTGGATCGACGCAGAGGCGGGACCGGAGATCTCCACCTGGCCACCCGGCTCCACAGTGACCAGAGCACCCCGGCCCAGTGGCAGCTGTGGGCTGCCGGGGACCAGGGTGGCGGGCGCATGCACGCCCAGTGCCTTGCTCAGCCGACCGGCGTCGAGCGGCCGTCGCGGGTCATCCGCGTGATGAACGGTCCACTCCAGCTCGACGCCGTGCAGCTGCGGAGGGCCGTGCTTGAAACAGACCATCGCGACGTATCCCTCCGCCTCGGCCCGGGAGCCGATCGGGGTCGTCGCCGGAGCACCACCGGACGAGGCCACGTCAGCGACCGTAGCTCTCGTGGCGGGCCCGGACAACCAAGTCCGGATTACTCGTCGATGACGCCTGCAGTCCGTAAGTCATGCCCCGCATCCTGCACGGCGCCACCGACAATTTCCCTTACAGGGCTAGAAATTCCTGGTGGAAGCGCTTCAATAGGTCGCTGTACTCCTCGATGTCACGAGCCACCGCGGGCAGTGTCAGCACCGCCTCGTCGACCCCCACCGACGCCAGCTCCGCGAGATCGCCCATGATCTGCTCAACACTGCCTTGGTACGGCGCTCGCTCCGCCGACACGACCCGGGCCAATTCCCCACCGAGCGCGACGACCGCGATCGCGCGAACCGACTCCGGATCCCGGCCGTACTCGTCGGCCTGCTTCCGCAACTCGGCCAGCGTCGTACCGATCTGAGCCGGCGGAACCATCACCGGCAACCACCCGTCAGCGCGCCGAGCCACCCGGCTGAGCGCCCGAGGCCCCCACCCGCCGAGGTAAACGGGGATCTTCGCAGCCGGCTTCGGACCGATTTCCGCAGGCCACAGCGTGTAGCGCTCGTTCTCGAACGAAACCGGGTCCGGGCCCCACACCGCGTCGGCCACATCCAGGAACTCGTCCAGCGCAGCACCGCGCTCCGCGAGAGGCCGCGGCGCCGCGACAGCGAACTCATCGACCGACCAGCCCGTCCCGAACCCCGCGACCACCCGCCCACCGCTGGCGGCGCCAATCCCGGCCAGTGAACGAGCGAGCCGGTAGGGCACGTGCAGCGGCGGCACGATGACGGCCGACCCAAGCCGGACCCGCGTGGTCACAGCGGCCGCCAGGCTCATCGCGACCAGCGGATCGAGGACCTTGCGGTACCCGTCCGGCCAGGCGCCGTACGCGCCGAACCCGTGGACACCGGTCTGGTCCTGCGGATAGAGGATCCGCTCGAACACCCAGACGCTGTCGTACCCGGTCTCCTCGGCCTCTCGGGCAGCCCGGGTCAGGGCGATCTGCGGATCGAACTTCCAGTCCTGCGGCAGCGTGACGCCAAGCTTCACAGCCATCTCCTCATTGATCACAAGTCATTGATTAACGATCAACGAAAAGCTTACGCGAGTACGCCAGTCAGCCAAGCGACCGGGATCAGAGCAGTGCGAGCGCGGGACGTACGTCGAGCGACGGGTCAAGGGCCTGGGCGCTGCGGAGAGCGCCGGCCAGGAGTGCGAGGAAGGCCTCCGTCATGGCGTCCACGGTGAACGTCCGGCCGCTCCGGAGCCACTCGGCGGCCAGCCCTTCAGCCGCGTCCGCGAAAGCGGCGAGCGCGACGGTGACAGCTGCGTTGTCGGCCGGCAGGTCCAGCCAGCCGGCCACGACGGAGATCGAGTACTCCCGGCGAGCAGCAAACGCGTCGTCGCGACCGGAGGCGAGGACCAGGTTGAGGGCAGTGTCCGGGTTCGCAGCCACGAACGTGAGGAACCGGTGGAAGCGCTGCCGGAGCCGGTCGCCGACAGCCTCCACCGCCAGGTCAGCGTCGTCGGCTGTCCGCATCTGCCCATAGACCGCGTCGACCGCGGCCACGTACGCACCCTGCTTGCCCTGGAAGTGGTGCGACACCAGTCCGTGCGCCACTCCGGCCGCGCGGGCGATGCCGCCGACCGTGACCTCGTCGTACGGCCGCTGTGAGAACTCCGCCACGGCGGCCGCGAGCAGCTTCTGTCTCGTCTGCTCGGCGGCCGCCTGGCGGGCTGTCAGCCGGTTGTCAGTGGACACGGCTCGCAGGTTACTACGGGTACTTCACACTCCCGCCCCAGTCGTTGTAGTGCCATCCGTTGTTCGGGTCACCCGGAATCCACCACCAGTGCGCCAGCGTGTTCGACTTGCTCTGCGCGAAGTACTGGTGCTGGTTGCCGTACTCGAAGGCGACCGGGTCGGAGTACACCTCGCCACCGCGGTCCTCCCACTGCACAGTGCCGAGGCCCTGGTCCCACCACCAGTGGTAGAGGGTGTTGTTCGGGCCACGCGCCACCACATGCTGCTGAGTAGCCGTCTTGAACGACGATGGCGCACCAACGAACTTGCCCGGCGCACCGCCCCACTTCACGCGGTTCAGACCGCTACCTGCGTCCCAGAACCAGTGGTAGAGCTGACCGTCGGCCGCCTGGGTGTACACGTGCTGCTGTCCGTTCCAGACGAACGTCGTCGGGTCGGAGTACGCCTCACCACCCCAGTCGTCGAAGTGCGGCTCGAACTCACCGGTCACCCACCACCAGTGGTACAGGTGGTTGTTGGCACCCCGTGCGACCACATGCAGCTGGTTACCCCACACGTACGTCGACGGTGTGCCGACGATCGGCCCTGGCGCACCGGCCCACCTGTCGAGGCGCAGCTGTCCATCGGCTGGGTCCCACCACCAGTGCTGCAGATCGGCCGACGACGATCGCGCGAAGATATGCTGCTGCCCGGACCAGACGACCGCTGTGGGGTCGCTGGCCGCATCGCCACCCCAGTCCGCGTAGTGCGGCGCCGACTCGCCGTCGATCCACCACCAGTGCTGCAGCTTCCCGTTCAGACCGCGAGCCACCGCGTGCTGCTGGTTGTTCCAGGCGTACCCACTGGTCTTCCCCGAGATCGGACCGCCGCCGAGGTCGTCGCGCTTAAGACCTGCCGTGGGACTCCAGTCGAAGCGCCCCATCGTCGCGGTGGCAGTCGGCGCGAAGATCACCTGGTGGTCGTTGTACTTGTACGCCGTCGACCCCGGAATCACGTCACCCGGCTGACCGGCGCCGTACGCCTCGATCTCGTCGACGAAAACACCGCTCTGGTACTTGTTGTTCATCTTCTTGTCCAAGGACACCCGGATGAAGCGTGCGTTCGCCGGTGCGAACCCGAGGTCGTACCAGATGCTCGAGGCCCCATTGACGAAGCTCAGCCGCCCCCGCTCGGTGTAGGTCGTTCCGTCACCACTGGTCTCGACAGTGATCATGTCCGGCCGGTAGTCCGGGTACTCCTGGTAGGCATGGAACCGCACGGTGCCGACAGCCTGCGAGTAGCCCAGGTCGATGGTGACCGTCGGCCGGATCGCACTGCCGATCGTCGACAGCTCGTAGCCGAAGCTCTTGCCGTCACCCCAGTTGTCACTCAGCACACCGTCGGTCGCCTCGTTCCCCGAGTCCGGGAACCGCCCCGAGGGCGCAGTGTGGGTCGTCGCCTTGCCAGCTGCGATGTCCTGCTGCAGCAGCAGGTTGCCGGCCACCTCAAGCGAGAGCAACTGGTACGGCGTCGCACCGCCGCTGGAGGCGGTTGCCTCGACCCGGAGGTACCGCGCCTTCGCATTGAGACCGACGAAGTCATCCCCACCGGGTTTCGCCTTGTCGTCCTTCGGGTTGTCGGCGCGCGTGCCGGCCTCAGTCCACTTGGTGCCGTCGAACGACGTCAGCACCCGGTACTTGCTCGCCCAGGTCGCACCCCACTGCAGTCGGACACCGTCCACCTGTGCCTGCCGACCGAGGTCGACCTGGACCCAGTTGGTCCCAGTACCCGAGGTGGGCTGCCACGCCGTCGTACTGTCGCCGTCGACGGCCTTGTTGGAGTCACCGCTGGAGGCGGTCGAGACGCGATTCCGCGCCAGGTCCTTGGCGATCACCGGCAAACCACCGGCAGCGTCGAGAGCAATCCGCCGTACCCGCTGCATGTAGTCGACGTCCGGCGTGTAGGTGTCGCTCGCCTGCACCACAGCGTTGGCCAGGTCGTGTGCCAGCCCCGGATTGGTCTTGCCGAGCTTGTTGAGGACCTCCCAGTCCTCCATGCCGTCCCGCAGCGACTCGTAGCGCGTCGACGACTCAATGGTGTGGTTGGCCTTATCGGGCCGCACGATGTAGCCGTCGCCCTTGACGTCCTGGGCGTTCATGTCGAACTGCCAGTTGCCGTAGGCCCAGTGCAGGTAGCCGGTGGCGCCCTTGTTGTAGGCCAGCCACATGGTCTGGCGCTGACTCCACTGCGGCTGGTCGATGAACCTGTTCAGGTGGTTGCCGGCCGGGATGTTGCAGTTGTAGAACCACAACGGCTTCCCGCCGCGCCGGTCGTCGTCGAACAGGTTGCCGCCGTCGGGCTGGGTGACAGCGGTGTAGGTGTGCAGGTTAGGGATCACGATGTCGGTCTGGTCGGCCACATGCTCGGCCTGCGCGTTGACCACCGCGTCACCGACCTTCGCCTCCGGCCAGTACTGCTTCAGCTTCGCGTAGATGCCGTCCCAGCCCTCGATGCCCGGGTTGGGCTCGTCACCCACGTGGATCCAGGACTTGTCCTGCCAGCCCTTGTCGATCATGTGCTGCCGCACCGCCGGGTAGAACTGCGCGTACCAGTTGTCGGCCTGAGGCGTGTTCCAGTACGGGTAGTCCGGGACCGCCTGGCTCGGGTTCTTCGGGATCACCTCGGTCATGTACCGCGGGTACTCCGGATTGTGGTCCTTGTCCTTCGGGCCGGCGCCGGTGAAGAGCTCAAGCGTGTGCACGACATCCTTGTCCAGGAAGCGCTGCGCCACCTCGTCGAACCTGCTCCAGTTGAAGGTGTACTTGCCATTGGCATCGACCGTGCTGCCGCCGTCGCGGAGCAGACTGAGCAGCGGCAGCTGCAGGTTGTTCTGCCGGTACCGCTTCATGTACTCGGCCCAGTTGTCGATCAGCTGCCACCAGTCCGCCGAGTAGCGCTTGTACCCGTAGAACAGCTCGACCGTGTCGCCCTTGCCCGGGTCCCAGGACGTCAGGCCAAGGAAGTTCGTCCACATCACGTTGGTGAACTCGCTCTGGTTGGCCGGCGGGATCACCACGTTGCGGGCGTTGACGGTGATCGGAACCGACAGGTCGCCGTTCGTCGTCTTCACGGTGGCCCGGCCGGTGTAGACACCACCTGCGGCCGTGGCGGGCACGTGCACGCGGACCCAGATCGACTGGGTCTGGTTGGCCGGTACGGCGATGGACTGCGCGTTCAGCAGGCGGTCCGGATAGTCACCGGCGCCCTTGCGGACTGTCGGGGTCACGAAGCTGTTGGCGTCCCAGCCAAGGACCGAGTTGTGGTTCAGGTACTCGTACCCGACCGGGTTGTAGCCGATCTCGCTGGCCGGTATGGCGTCCGAGGGCCCAGTCAGCGACGTGAACTCGATGCTGTTCACCGTGAACGCGGCGGACCCCCGCAGCACGATCTGCGCACCCTCGTAGTCGTTCTTCGCCGTGTCGAGACGGATGTCGTCGCGGGCCTCGGGAGAGCGCCCACTGTCCTTGAAGACCGAGTTGTACGCCGTCTCGGTCCACATACCCGGAAGAGCACCGGCCGCCTCCCTTGCCTGTGCCATCGGCGCCAGGGCCGCCGAAGTCACCAGGAGTGCGCCTGTCAGCACTGCACGTATCCACCGCATGCGGAACAGCCTCAGCGCCGATCCGGAGCCGGGCAATCCTTTAGATGGTGTTGGTATAGACCATTCGGCGGAACCTGGGACAAGTGGTGCAGGCGTTCACTTTCGGCAGGACGTAGAAGTAGCAGCACGACGTCCGCAGCTTCTGCTCCAGCGAGACGCCGAACGCAGCAGCCGCTTCATCGGCGTACGGCGCACTGTCCGGCAACCTCAGCGCGGACCGTACTTCGTCGTCCACTGCTCCGAACCGTTGCAGCGAGCTGATCTTCACCCCGGGCCGGTACGAGTCCAGGAACGCCTTGGCATGCTGCTGAAGCTGCATTGCCGCCGTCTGCACCGGTACGACGCGGTCGGACAGCAGAGCAACCTCGACTGGGTAGTGCGCCGTCGGATGCACCCGAAACGCCAGCGTGTCGGGGGAAACCTCTGGGGTGACGCCCACGGCCGCACCGAGCACTCCGGCAACCAGGGCCGGCACTTGGACGTACCACATCAGCGTGAACATCGCCGCGACCTGAACCGGCGGATCAATGCCGTAATCACGCGCATAGTCGGCCGCTACCCGACTACGCCAGCCAAGAGTCGGATCCCCGCCCGCCTGTTGCTCAGCGACGACCTGTGCGCAGGACACCCACTCCGGTCCCGGTACGGCGTCCGCTGTCCGCACGGACAACCACTCGACCGAGTCGGCCAGGGTGTCCACGAGGGAACGAACGGAGTGGGTCACCCAGCAAGCCTACGATCCGGCACCACCACAGGTGCTCCACCGACCTCCACCACCGAGGCCTTCAGCCCGAACACCTCATCCAGCAACTCTTCGGTCAGTACGTCGGCCGGTCGCCCCTGAGCGGCAATCGCACCGGCGCCCATCACCACCAGGTGATCGGCGTACTGCGCGGCCAGCGTGAGGTCGTGCAGCACGACCACGACAGTGCGACCGGAGGTGTGCGCTGCAGCGTGGACGACGTTCATCACGTCCACGGCGTGCGCCAGATCGAGGTACGTCGTGGGCTCGTCCAGCAGCAGGTGCGCGGTCCCCTGGGCCAGCACCATGGCAATCCAGACCCGCTGCCGCTGCCCACCGGACAGCTGATCAACCGGACGATCCCGCAGCTCAGTGAGTTCGACCGCAGCCAAGGCCTCCTCGATCGCTGCGTCATCTTCAGGAGTCAGCCGTCCGAAGAGACCGCGGTGCGGATGCCGACCACGCGACACCAGCTCGGCAGCTGTGATGCCTTCCGGTGTTACCGGGCCCTGCGGCAGCACACCGAGTCGCCGCGCCAGCTCACGGGCGGGCAGCTTGTGGATGTCCTCTCCGTCCAGCAACACCTGACCGCTCTGCGGAGGCATCAGTCTGCTCATGCCACGCAGCAGTGTGGACTTGCCGGACCCGTTCGGTCCGACGATCGTCGTCAACCGCCCGGCCGGCACCTCCAGCGTCAGACCGGTCACGACCGGCGCATCTGCGCCGTACGCGAGGGTGAGGTTCTCGACGTGCACTTCAGCGTCCCTTCTGCTGACGGCCGATCAAATGAAGCAGGTACGGCGCTCCGGCTGCGGCGGTGAGCACGCCAACGGGCAACTCATACGGTCCGAAGTGGAGCCAGCCCAGGCCGTTTCGTGCGAGCAGATCAGCCAGTACGACGAACACTGCGCCCAGCAACGCGGATGTCACCAGCGGCGGCCGTTCCATCCGGGTCAGTCTCAGTGCGACCTGCGGAGCCACCAGAGCGACGAAAGCGATCGGCCCGGCCCCTGCAGTCGCCATCGCGGCCAGCACCGTCGCCACAATCAGCAGGAGCAGCCGGATGCGAGCCACGCGAACACCGAGTGAGGACGCCACGTCGTCACCGAGCACCATGGCCGACAAGTCGCGGTTGAACATGATTGCTACCGGCAACAGCACCACCACGGCAATCAGCACCGGGACGGCGTCGCTCCACTCGCGTGAGTTGAGCGAACCGGCCAGCCAGGCCGCTGCGCGACCCGCGTCATTCACGTCCCCGATGACCAGCATCCAGGCGACCAGAGAGTTCGCAGCAGCCGCAACACCCACACCGATCAGCACAACCCGGCCACCGTCGACCTGACCGCGCTGGATCGACAGGGCGCCGACAATCACGGTGGCCAGCAGTCCGCCGAGTACGGCGGCCAGTGGGATCCCGACCTGGCCTGCGAAGCCGGAGATGTTGCCGCCACCGCTCCCGGCCAGCACGATCACTGCCACTGCTCCGGCAGAGGCACCTGAGTTCACACCGACGATGTCTGGACTGGCCAACGCGTTGCGGGACAGGGTTTGCAGGAGTGCACCGGACACAGCGAAGGCGATCCCGACCAGCAGTCCGGTGGCGACTCGGGGCAGTCGCAGGTCCAGCACGATCAGTCGTTGCCCACGGCGACCACCACCGAGCAGTACGTCGATCACGTCGGCGAGCGGGACCTTCGACGTACCGATGCTCAACGACAGCAGGGCTACCGCGACTGCGAGTGCGGCGAGGACCAGGCTCAGCACGACGGTGCGGGACTTCACAGCACCACCGCCCGGCGACGTACCACCAGCACGAACAGGGGCGCACCGACGATGCCGAGCACCACACCGGCCTGCACTTCACCAGCACCGCCGATCAACCGGCCGACGAGGTCGGCGAGCACCATGGTGCTCGCACCGACCAGTCCGGCGCCTGGGATCAGCCAGGTGTTGCGAGAACCGAAGATCTGCCGAGCCACATGGCCGGACAGCAAGCCCAGGAAGCCGATCGGGCCGCAGGCCGCCACTCCGGCCGCAGTGAGCAAGCCGATTGCGCCTAGCCCGATCAGACGGGCTCGGGGGATCGAAAGACCGAGTCCCGCAGCCACGTCGTCACCGAGAGCCAGCAGGTCGAGATCACGTGCGTTGACCGCAGCGAGCGCCAGACCGACTACTGCGAACGGCAGCACCTGGCCAGCGACGTCCAGACCGCGTCCTGCCACCGATCCGACCGCCCAGAAGCGATAACTGTCCAGCGTGGTGCTGTCCAGCAGCACGATCGCCGAGGTCATCGCACCGAGCAGTGCGGCGACCGCAGCACCCGTCAGCGCCAGCCCGACCGGAGTAGCGCCACTCCCCCGCGACGCCAGCCGCTGCACGCCGTACGTAGCCAGTAGCGCGCCTGCGAGTGCTACCCAGACTGTTTCCCCGACTGACTCGACGACTCCGAGCTGTAGTCCGAGGACTACAGCGAAGGCAGCGCCGGCGCTCACACCGAAGATGCCGGGCTCGGCGAGCGCATTGCGCGTGTGGCCTTGCATCAGAGCGCCGGCGACACCGAGACAGAGACCGATGAGCACGGCAACGATCGTGCGGGGCGCCCGCAGACTCCGGATGATCACGTCCGGGTCGGAGCCGTCGTTCGCCGTCATGGCGTGCCAGAGCGCGCCCGGGCCGAGCCAACGAGACCCGAACGCCAGGCTGGCCACGAAGACCACAACGAGGACGATCGCCAACGTCACAAGGGATGCGGCGCGTCGAGCCGAGGGCGACATAGGTTAGGGTTGCCTTACTAGTCAGAGGTCGTCGAACACCCTACCTGGAGAGATCCGTGCGCCTGCACCGCATCACCGCTCTGTTCGCTGTCACCGCATTGGCCCTCACCGGCTGTGGCTCGTCCGACGAAGGCAAAACCCCGGAGGCATCCGGTTCGTCGTCGACCGGCTTCCCGCGGACCATCGAGCACGCGATGGGCAAGACCGAGATCCCCGCCAAGCCGAAGCGGGTCGTCGCCCTGGACGCCAGCTTCGTCGACGCCACGCTGATCCTGGACACCCCGGTGGTCGGCTACACCGACTACCGCAGCATCAAGGACAAGCTGCCGGAGTACCTGGGTGCCGACCGCGACACGCTCGGTAAGGACGCGCAGGCGGTCGGCACGCTGGCCGAGCCGAACCTGGAGAAGATCGCCGACCTCGACCCGGACCTGATCATCACCGCCAAGGTCCGGCACGAGAAGCTCTACGAGCAGCTGTCGAAGATCGCGCCGACGATCATGTCGGCGACCACCGGGCCGACCTGGAAGGACAACATCCGGCTCGAGGGCAAGGCGCTCGGTGAGGAAGCCCTGGCCGAGAAGGAGATCTCGTCGTACGAGACCGCGGCCAAGACCGTCGGCGCTGCGATCAACGCGAAGGCGAAGAACCCGACGATCTCGGTGGTCCGGTTCCTCGACGGACCGACCCGGCTCTACCAGCAGTCCACCTTCTCCGGCATCGTGCTGAAGGACGCCGGCCTGGCCCGGCCGAAGTCCCAGGCCGTCGACGGGTTCGCCCTGGAGATCGGCCCGGAGCGGATCAAGGACGCCGACGCGGACGCGATCTTCGTCACCACGTTCGCGGATGACAAGGGCGTTGGCGCCAAGACCGCGGCGGAGTTCAAGGCCAACCCGCTGTGGAAGCCGCTCGCGCCGAAGGTGCACGAGGTTCCGGACCTGACCTGGATGACCGCCGTCGGTCTGCAGGGCGCCTGGGTGATCCTCACCGACCTCGCCAAGACGTTCGGTGTGGATGCACCGGTCAAGGCCTGACTCGGTAGGGTCATGGGCGTGACTGTTCTGACTCGGTGGCATGTCGGGCCGTGGACCACTCGGGGGACACTGCCGGGCATGCCATTCGAGCCAGGGCGGAGGCGCACCCCGGACGAGCTGAACTTCGACATCGTCGGACTGGCTCGCATCCTGGGGCGGCGGTTGTCCGGACGGGACGAGCTGCAGGTCCGCCTCTGGCAGAACGAGCTCCGGCCGACGCACACGCGGCAGTGCGGAGTCCACACGCTTGCGGAGCCGGAGTCGCTTCGACAGACCGCCGACGAGGCCCTGGCTTGGCTGGCCTCGCAGGCGCCTGCAGGGTATGAGTTCATCCGCACGGACGCGGTTGAGCTGCGTCCGCTGCTGGATCTGACCGCTCCGGTCGTGGCCGTCGACGCCGTCATCCAGCTGGCCGGCCAGTACCTCCCGGCCGCGCGGCTGGCCGCCTCGCATGTACGGCGTTCTGCCGCCGGCGACTGGTATGCCGGCGACGCGGCCTGCAGGTGGTCCGGGCCCCACGAAACAGTCGAGGCCGCAGTAGCCGCCGTACAGGCTGCTCGGGCTGAGCTGGTGGAGCAGCTCATCGCAGTTGGTCGTGAGGACCTTGCTGCGACCGCACCGCGCTGGCCGGCTGTGCCCGTCAGCTGAAGCTGGCCACGAAGTACCCGACTCCGTACGGCGCTGCGTCGTACCGGAGGTCACCCTGCAGGTCGCCGAGCGCACCCGCCAGCACCTGCCACGGCGCGCGGCCGGCAGCTTGTAGCTCTGTTGCGAGGTCGGGGTCGAGAGCGGCCAGTACGTCGGCATCCGCGGCGGCGAGTGCTGCAGCCACTGTCTGGTCGAAGATCTCGGCGCGGGGATGCAGGTGCACCGGCGAGTGCTCGCTGCGTCGGGGAGCGCCGTCGCCCATCACCAGCAACCCGATGCGGTGGTTGCCCTGGGCAATGCTCCTCCCCAGCTCGAGGCAGTCGGCAGGTGGAGTCGCGGGGTCGATCGCCCGGTAGGTGCGTGGCAGGCCGGCAGCCTTCGACTGCTCAAGTAGCCAGCCGCCGATCGCCAGCGAGAGCGGCAGCACCGCAGGCCCATCCCCGAACCGGACGGACGGAGCGCCGTACGCGCCGAACCCACCACCCGCCGAACCGTCGTACCAGACACCCCGCCCCCCACCGAGCGCCAGGCCGGGGGTGTCCGGGGAGGAGACGAGCCCAGAGCCAGCTCCCTGGGCGGGCGCCGGGGGCGCGGCGCCGATGACGAGGATCCCGTCCGCGGCCGCTAGGTGGTTGACGGCTGCTAGGCAGACGGCTCGTAGTTCGTCTAGGTCGGGGGCGGCGCCGGTGGCTACTTCGGGGACGAGGAGGGGTGGGTGGGGGCAGACTGCGGCGCTTACTACGGGCACGTCAGGACTCCCGGAGGTAGCGGAAGAAGAGGTAGTCGTCGGGGGCGGCGACCATGGTGGCGAGTTTGAGCTTGCGGGTGAGGGTGGTGGGGACGCCGGCGGTGATGCGGCCGGAGCCGGGGCCGGCTAGGAGGGGGGCCAGGGCTAGGCAGAGTTCGTCTACCAGGTCGGCGCTGGTTAGGGCGCCTAGGAGGTGCGGGCCGCCTTCGCTGAGGACTTGGGGCAGGCCACGGGCGGCTAGCTCCTTGAGCACGGCGGCTAGGTCTACCTCGGCGGCGCCTAGGACGATCAGGTCGGCGACCTCGGCCAGCGCCTTGCGACGGTCGGTCGGGGAGGCTTCGTGGGTGACGATGATGGGGCGCACGGCGGACTGGAAGATCGGGTTGACCGGGCTCAGTTCCAGGCGGGAGGAAACGACCGCGAGGGTCGGGTTCCCAGGCAGGCCCTGGGTGGTTCGCCAGGCGCGGCTCGCGGCGGAGAGGCGGAGGGGGCTGTAGCCCTCGTCGCGGATCGTGCCGGCGCCGACCAGGACGACGTCGGCGAGGCGGCGGATCATGCTGAAGACGCGGCTGTCGGAGTCACTCGACAAGGCCTTGGACTGGCCGTCGATCTCGACTGCGCCGTCGAGGCTGCTGACGAAGTTCGCCCGGAGATGCGGTACCGATCGGTCCTCGATCTGGTAGACGTCGATCAGGTCGTCGTCGGACAGTTCGTCCAGCTGGTGCATCAGGCCAGGCTCCTTCGGGTTCCCGCGGGCTGAGCGGTTCCGCGCAGTACGGCGATCAGGTCGAGCGCTTGCCGCGCGGCCGGTACGTCGTGTACCCGGAACACCCGGGCACCAAGCCACGCCGAGATGCTCAACGCGGCCAGCGTCCCGTTCCCGCGCTGACCCGGTGGCAGTTCGAGCGTTTCGCCGATGAAGTCCTTGTTCGACACGGCGACGAGCACCGGCCAACCGGTCGCGGCCAACTCGTCCAGCCGGCGCGTCAGCTCGAGCGATTGCAGGGTGTTCTTGCCGAAGTCGTGAGTCGGATCGATGAGAATCCCGTCCGGCCGCACCCCGGCGGCAACCGCGCGATCGGCCAGACCGGTCGTCGTACGGATGACGTCCGCGACCACGTCGTCGTACGCCATCCGGTGTGGGTCGGTACGCGGCGAGAGTCCGCCGACGTGACTGCAGACGAGGCCCGCGCCGAACTCGGCCGCGGCGTACACGAGATCGGGATCGGACCCGGACCACGTGTCATTGAGGAGGTCGGCTCCGGCCTCGACCACGCGGCGTGCGACACCGCTGCGGTACGTGTCCACGCTGATCACCAACGACGGGTGCCGCTCGCGGATCCCGGCCACGAAATCGACCGTCCGCCGCAACTCCTCGTCCTCGCTGACCGGTTCGCCGTACCCGGCCTTCACGCCACCGATGTCGACCAGATCGGCGCCGTCCGCGACTGCTTGGTCGATCGCCGCGTACGCCGCGTCGGTCGCGTACGTCGCGCCTCGGTCGAAGAACGAGTCCGGAGTCCGGTTCACGATCGCCATCACGGCGAACTCACCCGGGTGGAAGGTGCGTTGGCCGAGGCGGAGCGCGGTCATGGGGACGACTGTAGTCGGCGGACCGCCAGCACCGTCCAACCCACCACCGACGTGCCCCTCGCACGGTGGCTGAGCGTGCGCCCCACACTGGCCGCCCACTTAGTGGGTGGTGGCGATCCATACCCCTCGCCGACCAAGCCCATATCCTATAGGATCTCTAGCGACAGTCCGCCCTCCGCAGCAGATCGGGTCACTCCATGGCACGTTTCACCGAGTTAGAGACGTACGACGTCCGCTTCCCCACCTCGCTGGACCTGGACGGCTCCGACGCGATGAACACCGATCCGGACTACTCGGCGGCGTACCTGATCCTGCGCACCGATGCCGGTGACGGGCTCGAAGGGCACGGGTTCGCGTTCACGATCGGCCGCGGGAACGACGTCCAGACCGCCGCCATCGAGGCGCTGCGGGACCACGTCGTCGGACTCGACCTGGACGCGACGCTGAACGACCTCGGCGCCTTCTGGACGTCGCTCGTGCACGACTCGCAGCTGCGCTGGCTGGGCCCGGAGAAGGGCGTCATGCACATGGCGATCGGCGCGGTCGTGAACGCGGTCTGGGACCTCGCCGCGAAGCGGGCCGGCGTACCGCTCTGGAAGCTGCTGTCCGACCTGACACCCGAGCAGATCGTCGACCTGGTCGACTTCCGCTACCTGACCGACGCGCTCACACCCGACGAGGCGCTGGAGATCCTGCGCAAGGCCCAGGCCGGGCGGGGCGAGCGCGAGGCGCAACTGCGTGAGCGCGGCTACCCGGCGTACACGACGACGCCCGGCTGGCTCGGGTACGACGACGCCAAGCTGGTCCGGCTCTGTCGCGAAGCGGTGGCCGACGGGTTCACCCAGATCAAGCTCAAGGTCGGCGCGAACCTCGACGACGACATCCGCCGGATGCGGCTGGCCCGCGAGGCCGTCGGCCCGGACATCCGGATCGCGATCGACGCCAACCAGCGGTGGGACGTTTCCGACGCGATCCGCTGGATCGAGGCCCTCGCGCCGTACGACGTCTGGTGGGTCGAGGAGCCGACCAGTCCGGACGACATCCTCGGCCACGCGGCCATCGCGAAGGCGATCGCGCCGACCCGGGTCGCCACCGGCGAACACGTCCAGAACCGGGTGGTGTTCAAGCAGATGCTGCAGGCCGGATCACTGGCCGTGCTGCAGCTCGACAGCGCCCGGGTCGCCGGGGTGAACGAGAACATCGCCATCCTGCTGCTGGCCGCGAAGTTCGGCGTACCGGTGTGCCCGCACGCAGGCGGGGTAGGACTGTGTGAGCTGGTCCAGCACCTGTCGATGTTCGACTACGTGGCGGTCAGCGGGTCGGTCGAGGACCGCGTGATCGAGTACGTCGACCACCTGCACGAGCACTTCCTGGACCCGGTCGTGATCCGGGCCGGGCACTACGTGGCACCGGTGAAGCCGGGGTTCGGCGCCGAGATGGATGCCGAGACGCTGACCGACTTCCGGTTCCCGGGTGGCAAGATCTGGAACGACTTGACGAAGGAGAACCAGTGAGCGCCCTTCCAGTAGATACGGATTTTGCCGGCCTGCGGGCTGTCGTCACCGGCGGCGCGTCGGGCCTCGGGCTCGCGGCCGCGACGTTGTTGGCCGCTCGCGGCGCGCGGGTGGCCGTGTTCGACCTGAAGCCCGATGTCCCCGAGCCGCTGACCGGGATCGCCGCCGATGTCACCGACGACGCCTCGGTCCGCTCCGCGGTCGCCGCGGCCGCGCTGAAGCTCGGCGGGATCGACATCGTGGTGAACAACGCCGGGATCGGCGCCGCGGGCAACGTCGCGGCGAACGACGACGACGAGTGGCACCGCGTGCTGGACGTCAACGTGGTCGGCATCGCCCGGGTCACCCGCGCAGCCCTGCCGTACCTGCGGAAGTCGTCCGCGGCCGCGATCGTCAACACCTGCTCGATCGCCGCCACCGCCGGTCTGCCGAACCGCGCCCTGTACTCCGCGAGCAAGGGCGCCGTACTGGCCCTGACGATGGCGATGGCGGCCGACCACGTCCGCGAAGGCATCCGGGTGAACTGCGTGAACCCGGGCACCGCGGACACCCCGTGGGTCGGACGGCTGCTGGACGCGGCCACTGACCCGGAGGCCGAGCGGGCCGCACTCGAGGCTCGGCAGCCGATGGGCCGCCTGGTGTCGGCCGACGAGGTTGCGCAGGCGATCGCGTACCTGGCCAGCCCGCTGGCCGGATCAACCACCGGTACGGCGATCGCTGTCGACGGCGGCATGCAGAACCTGCGGCTCCCGGCGGTGCGGTCGTGAAGATCTTCGGCGACTCCAAGATCGGGCTCGGTGGGGCACCGCTGGCCGGGTTGCGGACCGAGGTCACCGAGGCCGATGCGGTCGCTACCGTGAATGCGGCGTGGGATGCGGGGTGGAGGTTCTTCGACACCGCACCGCACTATGGGCTCGGGCTGGCCGAGGAGCGACTCGGCCTCGGGCTCGCAGGGAAGCCCCGTGATGAGTACGTGCTGTCTTCGAAGGTCGGCCGGATCATCTATGAGGCCGACACGGAGGAGCCGGACGGCGAAGGTTTCGCTGTCGTCAGCAAGCGCCGCCGTCGCTTCGACTACAGCCGAGACGGGGTTCTGCGGAGTATCGAGGACTCACTGCGCCGGATCGGTACCGACCGGCTCGACGTCGTCTTCGTGCACGACCCGGACGACCACTACGACGAGGCCGTCGGGACCGCGTTCCCTGCTTTGATCGAACTGCGTGAGCAGGGTGTGATCGGGGCGATCGGTTCCGGGATGAACCAGAGCGCGATGCTCACCCGGTTCGTCACCGAAATCGACATCGACGTGATCATGCTGGCCGGTCGCTATTCGCTCATCGATCCCGACGGACTGGACGACGTACTGCCGGCCTGCCTGGCGAACGACGTACAGGTGGTTGCTGTCGGCGTGTTCAACTCCGGCCTGCTGTCGCAGCCTCGGCCCGCGGTGGACGCCACGTTCAACTACGCGCCGGCCGACGCGGCACTCATCGCCAAGGCGAACCAGTTGGCGGACGTGTGCGAGTCGCACGGCGTCACCCTGCCCGCGGCCGCGCTGGCCTTTCCCCGCTTCCACCCCGCCGTCGCCGGTATCGCGGTCGGGTGCCGGAACGCTGACGAGGTGCGGGTGAATGCTGCGCTGGATCAGGCGGAGATCCCGGCCGGCTTGTGGTCCGATTTGAAGTCGACCGGGTTGCTGCGCGCCGACGCTCCGACCAACTGACGGAACCACCTTCGCGCCGCCGACGTCCGCGACCGGCGGCGCGTCGGGATGTGGTGGTGCGGGTGCGCGGCGTTCGAGTCACGGATGTCGTCGGCGACCTGCTTGGTGGCGATCAACACGCTCAGAGCTTCCATGGTTGTTCTCCTTGCCCGGAGCCTTCGGCGAAGGCCTTCACGCGGTACGTCGGAGCCCGGTCGCGCTTTTTGACATAGGTTTGCCGGTCATGGAGCTGAATGTGGATGCCGACCTGGCGGCCCGGCGGATCGCGGTGATCCAGGAGCACATGGACACCGAGGTGACGCAGGAGTTCGACCTGACGCTGGCGACATTCGACGGTCATCCGCTGTACGAGATCGTGCCGACCGGGCAGCGGTTCGACGGCGCCGAGCAGGTGATGGCGTACTACACGCTGACCCGTACGGCGTTCCCCGACCAGCGGCACGACAACGCGCGGTTCCATGCAGCGGCCGACTCGGTGATCGTCGAGTTCGACCTCCTCGGCACCAACCTCGGCGAGTTCTACGGCCTCCCGCCGACAGGGAAGTCATTCCGGGTGCCGGTGATCGCGGTCTTCTTCTTCACCGGCGACCGCATCACCCTCGAACGCGTCTACTTCGACACCGCGTCGTTGGTCCTCCAGATCGGCCGACCCGAGCTGCTGACCGCGCCCCGCTGATGCGGGTCCACCACCTCAACTGCGGTTCCCTCCGCTTCCCCGGTGCGCCGCTCGTCTGCCACGTGCTGCTGGTCGAGTCGGCCGACGAGCTGGTTCTGGTGGACACGGGTTTCGGGCTGGCGGATATCGCGGATCCGTCCCGGCTAGGTCCGGTACGGCGGCTGATCCGGCCGGCGCTCGATCCGGCCGAGACCGCGATCCGGCAGGTCGAGCAACTGGGGTTCGCGGCGACCGACGTACGGGATGTGGTTCTCACGCACTTCGACCTCGACCATGTCGGTGGGCTAGCGGACTTCCCGGAGGCCGCCGTACACGTGAGTGCGGTCGAGGCCCGGGCGGCGGTCCACGCCCCGTCATGGCAAGAGCGGCGGCGCTACCGAGCCGCCCAGTGGTCCCACGGCCCTCACCTCGTCGAGCACCCCGCGGACGGCGACGCCTGGCACGGCTTCGCAGCCGCCCGGGAGATCCTGCCGGGAGTCGTCCTGATCCCCCTGCCCGGCCACACCCGAGGCCACGCCGCCGTCGCCGTAGACAACGGCCGCAATTGGCTCGTCCATGCAGGAGACGCCTTCTTCCACCACAGCACCCTCGACCACCGCCCAATCCCCTGGCCACTGCGCTTCAACGAACGAGCCGTCGCCTTCAACCTCACCCAGGTCCGCGTCAACCACGCCCGCCTAGCCGAACTCCACCACCAGTCCGACCTAACCATCTTCTCCGCCCACGACCCCACCCAATTCGCCACCCTCGCCAACGCCCCCGACCACCCCTGACCCCAAGACTAGGTCGGGGTTGGGCGTCGGGAAGGACACGTAGTGGTGGGCGTGGGCTGCGGTTCGGGCGGCTGGGTGAGCGGGCGGAGGGGTGGCGGGGAGGACTACTACGTGTTCTTGGCGACGAAACGGTCGGGGCGGAGGTCTAGGCGGCGGAGGAGTTGGGCGTTGAGGGCGACCACGATGGTGGAGATGGACATGAGGAGGGCGCCTACGGCGGGTGAGACGAGGATGCCGGCGAAGGCTAGGACGCCGGCGGCTAGTGGGACGGTGATGATGTTGTAGCCGGTGGCCCAGACGAGGTTTTGCCACATTTTGCGGTAGCTGGCGCGGGACAGGTCGATGACCGACAGGACGGCGCGTGGGTCGTCGGCGGCTAGGACGACGCCGGCTGACTCGATTGCTACGTCGGTGCCTGCGCCGATTGCGATGCCGACTTCGGCTCGGGCCAGTGCGGGGGCGTCGTTCACGCCGTCGCCGACCATGGCTACCTTGAGGCCGCGGGCTTGTAGTTCGCTGACCTTGGCGTCCTTGTCGCCGGGCAGGACCTCGGCGAACACCTCGTCGATGCCGAGTTCGCTCGCTACCGCCTCGGCCACCTGATGTGCGTCGCCGGTGATCATGGCGACCCGAACACCCCGCTTGTGCAGGGCATCCACCGCCTGGCGCGACTCCTCGCGAACCGCATCCGCCAGCGCGATCGCGCCGACGACCTGCCGATCCCGCAGTACCTGCAGAACCGCCGCACCCTGCGACTTCCACTCCGCCACGTGCGACTCGAGCTCAGTCGGCTCGGCCACGCCGTACTCACGCAGCAACGCCGGCCCACCGACTGCAACTTCGTTGCCATCGACAACAGCTTGTACGCCGCGACCTGTCAGCGACCGGAATTCCGACGCGACGACGCGCGCCGCCGCACCGCCGTCACTGGCCGTCCCGCCGCTCACCACCCTGGCACTCGCCGCACGGACGATCGCCTTCGCCAACGGGTGTTCGCTGTCCGCCTCAACCGCAGCGGCCAACTCCAGCAGCTCGTCCTCCGTCACCCCGTTCGCCGGGGCAACGCCGACCACCGCGGGCTCACCCTTGGTCAGGGTGCCGGTCTTGTCGAACAGGACGACATCGACAGTCCGCATCCGCTCCAGCGCCAGCCGGTTCTTCACCAGTACGCCGGCCTTCGCGGCCCGCTCGGTGGAAATCGCGATCACCAGCGGAATCGCCAGCCCGAGGGCGTGCGGGCAGGCGATCACCAGCACAGTCACCGTCCGAGTGACGGCCTGATCGAGTTCACCGAGCAATGCCCACACCACGAACGTGATCAGCCCGGCGATCGACGCGAAGTAGAACAGAAAGGCGGCAGCCCGATCGGCCAACGCCTGCGCCCGCGACGACGAGGCCTGCGCTTCAGCGACCAACCGCTGAATCCCCGCCAGCGCCGTATCCTCACCAACCGCGGTGATCTCGACCCGCAGCGCGTTGTCGGTCGCCACAGTCCCCGCCACCACCGAATCGCCGACCGCCCGCGACACCGGCCGCGACTCCCCCGTGATCATCGACTCGTCGACCTCGGCCTGCCCCTCGACCACGGTTCCGTCCGCCGGTACCCGCCCACCGGACCGAACCAGTACGACGTCGCCCGTCTGCAGCTCGTGCAGCGACACCGCGACCACCCCGTCGGCGGTCACCTTCTCGGCCTCGTCCGGCAGTAGCGCGGCCAGCGCATCGAGCGCTCCCGAGGCGGCACCGAGTGCACGCATCTCCAGCCAATGCCCGAGCAGCATGATCACGATCAGCAGCGCGAGCTCCCACCAGAAGTCGAGGTCGAAACCACCGATCTCCAAGGTGGTGATCCACGAGGCCACGAACGCCACGGTGATCGCCATCGAGATCAGCAGCATCATCCCCGGCCGCCGCGACTTCAGTTCGCCCCAACCACCGGTCAGGAACGGGCGCCCGCCGTACAGGAAGATGACGGTCCCGAGCACCGGGGCGATCCAGCTCGCGCCGAGGAAGTCGGGCCGCATGTACCCGAGCAGGTCGGCGAACATCTCGCTGAAGAACACCACCGGCACCGCCAGCGCCAGGCTGATCCAGAACCGGTCCTTGAACTGCGCCGCATGATCCCCGTGCCCGGAGTGCCCACCGTGCTCCATCGCCCCCGAGTGCCCGGCATGACCAGCCTGATCGACGTGTCCCACATGCTCATCCATACCCGCACCATACCCCCATGGGGTATCCATTCCAACCCCCAAGCCGGTGAGTCGAGAGCCCCACCCGATCCGGTACGACGTTGAGCACGGTTCAACCACGTGCGCGGCCGAACGGTGGTTGACGGGATGCTCCTATAGCTGTCAAGTGGTGGTTTGTGGTTGGAGTGCTTGGCGGATGTG
>NZ_BAAANF010000043.1:0-1337 GCF_039529655.1 Kribbella yunnanensis
TAAGCCTCGGAAACGGGGTCTAATACCGGATATCATCTCGCGCTTCATGGTGTGGGGTTGAAAGTTCTGGCGGTTGGGGATGGGCTCGCGGCCTATCAGCTTGTTGGTGGGGTAATGGCCTACCAAGGCGTCGACGGGTAGCCGGCCTGAGAGGGCGACCGGCCACACTGGGACTGAGACACGGCCCAGACTCCTACGGGAGGCAGCAGTGGGGAATATTGCGCAATGGACGAAAGTCTGACGCAGCAACGCCGCGTGAGGGATGACGGCCTTCGGGTTGTAAACCTCTTTCAGCAGGGACGAAGCGAAAGTGACGGTACCTGCAGAAGAAGGACCGGCCAACTACGTGCCAGCAGCCGCGGTAATACGTAGGGTCCGAGCGTTGTCCGGAATTATTGGGCGTAAAGGGCTCGTAGGCGGTTCGTCGCGTCGGGAGTGAAAACTCGGAGCTTAACTCCGAGCCTGCTTCCGATACGGGCAGACTAGAGGTAGGCAGGGGAGAGCGGAACTCCTGGTGTAGCGGTGGAATGCGCAGATATCAGGAAGAACACCGGTGGCGAAGGCGGCTCTCTGGGCCTTACCTGACGCTGAGGAGCGAAAGCGTGGGTAGCGAACAGGATTAGATACCCTGGTAGTCCACGCCGTAAACGTTGGGCGCTAGGTGTGGGGGACATTCCACGTCCTCCGTGCCGCAGCTAACGCATTAAGCGCCCCGCCTGGGGAGTACGGCCGCAAGGCTAAAACTCAAAGGAATTGACGGGGGCCCGCACAAGCGGCGGAGCATGCGGATTAATTCGATGCAACGCGAAGAACCTTACCTGGGTTTGACATATAGGGAAATCCTCCAGAGATGGGGGGTCCGTAAGGGTCCTATACAGGTGGTGCATGGCTGTCGTCAGCTCGTGTCGTGAGATGTTGGGTTAAGTCCCGCAACGAGCGCAACCCTCGTCCTATGTTGCCAGCACGTTATGGTGGGGACTCATAGGAGACTGCCGGGGTCAACTCGGAGGAAGGTGGGGATGACGTCAAGTCATCATGCCCCTTATGTCCAGGGCTTCACGCATGCTACAATGGCCGGTACAAAGGGCTGCGAAACCGCAAGGTGGAGCGAATCCCAAAAAGCCGGTCTCAGTTCGGATTGGGGTCTGCAACTCGACCCCATGAAGTCGGAGTCGCTAGTAATCGCAGATCAGCAACGCTGCGGTGAATACGTTCCCGGGCCTTGTACACACCGCCCGTCACGTCATGAAAGTCGGCAACACCCGAAGCCGGTGGCCTAACCCCTTGTGGGAGGGAGCCGTCGAAGGTGGGGCTGGCGATTAGGACGAAGTCGTAAC
>NZ_BAAANF010000044.1:0-591 GCF_039529655.1 Kribbella yunnanensis
AATGTTTTTGTTGTTGTTGTGACAAGCTACTAAGGGCAATCGGTGGATGTCTTGGCACCAAGAGCCGATGAAGGACGTTGGAGCCTGCGATAAGCCCCGGGGAGTTGGCAACCGAGCTGTGATCCGGGGGTGTCCGAATGGGGAAACCCAGCTGGCATTCTAAAGCCAGTTACCAGTGCCTGAACACATAGGGTTCTGGAGGGAACGCGGGGAAGTGAAACATCTCAGTACCCGCAGGAAGAGAAAACAATAGTGATTCCGTGAGTAGTGGCGAGCGAAAGCGGATGAGGCTAAACCATGTGCGTGTGATAGCCGGCGTGTGTTGCGCATGTGGGGTTGTGGGAGCATTCAGATCTCAACGCTGTGAGGTCGGGGAGTTATAAATTACTGTTGAAGTCGAATCTTCTGGAATGTTGAGCCGTAGTGGGTTATAGCCCTGTAGGCGTAAGACAGTGACTTCCGAGTGTTTTCCCAAGTAGCACGGGACTCTTGAAATCCCGTGTGAATCTGGCGGGACCACCCGCTAAGCCTAAATACTTCTTGGTGACCGATAGCGGACTAGTACCGTGAGGGAAAGATGAAAAGTACCCC
>NZ_BAAANF010000045.1:0-798 GCF_039529655.1 Kribbella yunnanensis
GGCGAGGTTAACCCGTGTGGGGTAGCCGTAGCGAAAGCGAGTCTGAATAGGGCGAAATAGTCGCATGCTCTAGACCCGAAGCGGAGTGATCTATCCATGGGCAGGTTGAAGCGCGGGTAAGACCGCGTGGAGGACCGAACCCACCAGGGTTGAAAACCTGGGGGATGACCTGTGGATAGGGGTGAAAGGCCAATCAAACTCCGTGATAGCTGGTTCTCCCCGAAATGCATATAGGTGCAGCGTCGCGTGTTTCTTACCGGAGGTAGAGCACTGGATGGTCTAGGGGGCTTACCGGCTTACCGAAATCAGCCAAACTCCGAATGCCGGTAAGTGAGAGCGCGGCAGTGAGACTGCGGGGGATAAGCTCCGTAGTCGAGAGGGAAACAGCCCAGATCACCAGCTAAGGCCCCTAAGCGATTGCTAAGTGGAAAAGGATGTGGAGTTGCCCAGACAACCAGGAGGTTGGCTTAGAAGCAGCCACCCTTGAAAGAGTGCGTAATAGCTCACTGGTCAAGTGATTCCGCGCCGACAATGTAGCGGGGCTCAAGCAATCCGCCGAAGCTGTGGCATTCACACAAGTACCCGGTGTCGTAAGACATCCAGGTGTGTGGATGGGTAGGGGAGCGTCGTGCAGCGTGTGAAGCAGCCTAGTGATGGAGTTGTGGATGCTGCACGAGTGAGAATGCAGGCATGAGTAGCGAATGACGGGTGAGAAACCCGTCCGCCGGATGATCAAGGGTTCCAGGGTCAAGCTAATCTGCCCTGGGTAAGTCGGGACCTAAGGCGAGGCCGACAGGC
>NZ_BAAANF010000046.1:0-9301 GCF_039529655.1 Kribbella yunnanensis
GAGTAGATGACGGTTGCGCCGGACTTGCGGGTGGTGACGAGTCCGGCTCGGCGGAGGACGGCGAGGTGTTGGGAGAGGTTGGAGGCTTCGATTCCGACGTCGGGCAGCATCTCTGCGACGGAGTGGTCGCGTTCGCTGAGTAGTTCCAGGACGCGGATCCGTGCGGGGTGGGAGAGCGTCTTGAAGAACTCGGCCTTCCGCTCGTACAGGGGCCTGTGCACGGGCTGCTCCCTTGAGGCATCATGGCTATTAGTTGAGTAGTTGCTAATCTTAGCAAGTCTGCGGCGAGGTGCGAGATGGCTGAGCCTGTTGTCGGGGCGGTGATGACCAGGTCGCCGGTCAGCGTTCGTCCGGATGCCCCGTTCAAGCAGGTCGCTTGTGCGCTGTTCGCGGCCGATGTCGGTGCGGTCCCGGTGGTGTCCGGCGGGATGCCGGTCGGTCTGATCACCGAGCTCGACGTACTGGCGAATCTCGAGTTCCACGGCGGTCTGGATCCGATTCCCGTGCTCGGCGGCGGTGCTGCGCGTCGCCGGCGTCGCAAGGCCCGGGCGGTCACGGCCGCCGAGCTGATGACTTCGCCGCCGCCGACCATCTCGGCCGGTGCCTCGGTCAGTGCGGCCGCCCGCCGGCTGGTGGCCGCGACAGTGCCGGCGCTGTGTGTTGTTGACGATCAGCGATGGCTGACCGGTCTGCTGACGAGGCGCGATCTGCTGGCTGCTTATCGGCGTTCCGATGACGAGATCGCCGCCGAGGTGCGGGTCGTGGTCGATCTCGACCGGTCGCGGCCGACGCGGGAGAGTGCGGATCTGAGTGTTGAGGTTTGTGGTGGCATCGTTGAGCTCGGCGGCACGCTTGTCTACCGCAGCCAGGTCGAGCACGCGGCGGTCGCGACCTCACGGGTGGCGGGTGTCGTCGCCGTCCGGAACAACCTCACCTACGACATCGACGACATGATGGTCACCGGTTTCTGACAGCGGCCGGATGTGGACGCGCGAGCCGGTGGCGGCGGCCTGGCGGACGAGGTCGGTGACTCCGGCGGCGTCTGTCACCGTGCGGTTCGGTGCGTCGTGCTTGGTTGAGGTGTAGGTGACCTCGTAGAGCACGATCTCCGCTTGCTTGGCCGGATCGTGACGGCTCAGGTCTGGTCCCGGGGCTCGTCGGCCGGAACCGGTACGCCGTTCTCCATCGCGAGGCGGAGGAGGCTGTCGAGTTCGCCTGAATAGATGCGTTCGGCGTCGAGGTCACCCGCCTCGTGAGCGGTGCGGAGCGCGTGCCGGGCGGCGGTGATCCGCTGTTGCAGTTCCGCGGTGAACGTCTCCATGATCTCCCGTTCGGCCGGCGAGCTGTCGCTGTACAGTACACAAGAGTTGCAGAAGTTTTCAATTCATGATCGCATGTATTGCGCATGACTTGGGAAGGGATGGAAGTCAGAGGATGACCACACCGCTGCACCAGTTGAAGGCCGAGTTCTTCAAGACTCTTGGGCATCCGGCCCGGATCCGGGTGCTCGAGCTCTTGAGCGAGCGGGAGATGGCGGTCGGTGAGTTGCTGCCGGAGGTTCGCCTGGAGGCCTCGAACATGTCGCAGCAGCTCGCGGTCCTTCGCCGGGCCGGCCTGGTTACCACCCGCAAGGAGGGCTCGCAGGTCTACTACTCGTTGACGAGCCCGCACGTCGCCGAGCTGCTGAAGGTCGCCCGGGTGATCCTGACGTCGGTGCTGACGGAGCAGGCGGAGCTGCTTGACGGTCTCCGCGCGGACGCGGTCGCCACCGGGCGGTCACGCGTGAAGCGGGCGGCGCGGTGAGAGCGCTGCTGCGGAAGATCCGCGAGACCGGCCGTGTCGCGGAGCCGGCACCGAAACGCGATGGTGCGGGTGACCACGCGCTGCGTGGCTCGGTGCAGGTGCGGCATGTGGATGCCGGGTCGTGCAACGGCTGCGAGGTGGAGATCGGTTCGGCGTTCGGTCCCGTGTACGACGGGGAGCGGTACGGTGCCCGTCTGGTCGCCTCGCCGCGCCATGCCGACGTACTGCTCGTGACCGGGCCGGTGACGCGGAACATGGCCGAACCGCTGCGGAAGGCATACGGCGCGACGCCGGCGCCGAAGCGAGTGGTCGCCATTGGAGACTGTGCCGACAACTGTGGCGTCTTCGCCGGTGGGTACGGCGTCGAGGGCGCGGTCGGCGATGTGATCCCGGTCGATGTCGTCGTGCGGGGTTGCCCACCGGAGCCGCCGCAGATCATTGACGCATTGCGGGACCTCACCGGCCGATGACCATTGGTGGGGCGCTGCTCGGCGTACTGGTGGCCGCCGGCGCAGGCGCACTGATCGCCGTACTCACAGGTCCGCGTACTCGAGCCGTAGTGGCTGGTCTGGCCGCGAGCGTGGCCGGGGTGTTCGGCGTGGTGGCCGGCGTTCTGGCGATCACCGGGCAGACCTTCACCGCGACGGTGCGGCAGTTGCTCCCGATGAGTGCAGCGGTCCTCGATGTCGATGCCTTGTCGGGCATCTTCTGTGCGCTTGTCGGCGGTGTGGCTGTCGTGGCCGGGCTCTACAGCATCGGCTACACCGGTGGCGATCACGCGGACGGGACCGGGGCCGGTTCGCGGACGGCGCAGGCGTTGCTGCCGTTGTTCGTCGCCGCGATGATCCTGGTTCCTGCGGCCGGCAACGTGACGACGTTCCTGGTGCTGTGGGAGTTGATGGCGCTGACCTCGCTGGTGCTGGTTCTCGTCGAGCACGGGCTCCGGCCGGCCGTGCGTGACGCGGGGATCTGGTACGGCGGGATGACGCATGCGGGCCTGATCGCGATCCTGCTCGGGCTCGTGCTGTTCGCGGCGCAGGCCGGAGACGAGTCGTTCGACGCGTTGCGAGCGGCCGAACTGTCGGCGACAACCAAGTCGGTGATCTTCGTGCTGGCGCTCATCGGCTTTGGCTCGAAGGCGGGCCTGGTGCCGTTGCATGTATGGCTGCCCAAGGCCCACCCGGAGGCGCCGAGTCAGGTGTCGGCGTTGATGTCGGCGGCCATGGTGAAGCTCGGGCTGTACGGGATCTTGCGGGTAGGGTGCGACCTCCTCGGCGGCGGCCCCCGCTGGTGGTGGCTGCTCGCCCTGATCCTCGGCGCGCTGTCTGCTCTGTACGGCGTACTGCAGGCGGTGGTCGCGACGGATCTGAAGCGGCTCCTGGGCTACTCGACGACGGAGAACATGGGGTTGGTGTTCATCGGTGTCGGAGCCGGCGGCATGTTCGCGGCGGACGGCAACCGGGCCTTGGCGAGCCTGCTGATCGCGGCGGCTCTTCTGCACGCGTTGAACCATGCCGGCTTCAAGACGCTGCTGTTCCTGGGCGCCGGCTCGGTCCTGCGGTCGACGGGAATCCGAGATCTCGACGGTCTCGGCGGACTGGTGCCGCGGATGCCCACAACGGCCGCCCTGTTCGGGATCGGCGCGCTGGCGGCGGCAGCGCTTCCGCCCGGCAATGGGTTCGTGTCTGAGTGGCTGCTGCTGCAGGGCCTGATTCACGGGCTGCCGGGAGCGGACACGGTGGTTGCGGTGGCGATGCCGCTGGCGGTCGGGACGGTCGCGTTGACGGCTGGGCTCGGAGTGGCGACGTTCGTGAAGGCGTTCGGTGTGGGCTTCTTGGCGCGGCCACGGTCGGCATCGGCGGCGGCTGCCTACGAGTCGCCGCTGGTGATGCGATTGGCGATGGTCCTTGCGGCCGTGGGATGCGCGGTGCTGGCGCTAGTGCCTGCGTCGATCGGGCCGGCGTTGGCCAGGGTCCTCGGTGTCTTGCCGACGGTGGACGACGGGGTGCCGCTGCGTGGGGGAGTGACGCTGCACCTGGTGGGTGTGCAGGGCCAGATGTCGCCGCTGCTGCTTCTGGCGGGTCTCGTCATCGTGGCTCTGCTTGCTGTCGCGTTGATTCGCCGTGGGTTGCCGCGGCGCCGGTCACTGGTCTGGGGATGCGGTGGCACTCGGTTGGATCCGCGGATGGAGTACACGGCAACGTCCTTCGCCGAGCCGCTGACGCGGGTCTTCGACGACGTGCTGCGGCCCCAGTACGACGTCAACGTGACTCATCACGAGGAGTCGCAGTACCTGGTTGCGAGCGTCGAGTACCGGCAACGAGTCGACGACCGGCTCGAAGCCTCGTTGTATCCGCCGGTGCTCGCCGGGACCGCGAAGGCGGGTAGTGTCCTGAGCCGCCTGCAGAACGGCAGCGTGCACAGGTACCTCGCATTCGGACTGCTCGGTCTGATCGTCGTCCTGGTCGTCGTGGGGATGACCACATGAAGACGGCCGGAGTGGTGGTACAGGTCGTCCTGCTGATCGTCATCGCGCCGTACCTGGTCGGTGTGATGCGGCAGGTCCGGGCTCGGCTGGAGGGGCGGGCCGGTGCGGGGATCGGGCAGCCGTGGCGGGATCTGCGCAAGCAGTTCCGCAAGGAGCCGATCTCCCCGGAGGGGTCCAGTTGGGTCTTCGCTGCAGCGCCGGCTGTGCTGCTGGCAACTACGGTTGTGATCGCCGCGATAGCGCCGTTCGTCGCCACGGTCTCTCCGCTGAGCGGCATTGCGGATCTGTTCGCGGTGGTTGCGCTGCTGCTGCTCGGCACGGTTGCGCTGGCCCTGGCCGGCCTGGATACCGGTACGGCGTTCGGTGGCATGGGCGCGAGTCGCGAGATCACGGTGGCAGCGCTGGCCGAGCCGACCATCCTGCTCGCCGGGTTCGCGCTGTCGGTGCGGGTCGGGTCGACCAACCTGTCGGCGATCGTGGAACGTGGCCAGGAATCCCCGGCCACCGTGCTGTCGCCCGCGACCTTGCTCGCCGCCGTTGCCCTCGCCGTGGTCGTGGTGGCGGAGGCGGGTCGGCTGCCGGTGGACAACCCGTCGACGCACCTCGAGCTGACGATGATCCACGAGGCGATGGTCCTCGAGTACGCCGGTCGCGACCTTGCCCTGATCGAGTTCGCCTCGGCGCTGCGGCTGACCGTCCTGCTGGGCCTGTGGGCGAATCTGTTTGTGCCGTGGGGCGTCGCCACGACTGCGTCACCGCTCGCGCTGCTGATCGGAGCGGGCGCGTTCGCGGCGAAGGTCGCGATCCTCGGGGCGGTGCTGGCAGCTGGAGAGGTGTTCATGGCCAAGCTGCGGTTGTTCCGGGTTCCGGAGCTGCTCGCGGGTTCGTTCCTGTTCGGCGTCCTGGCCGTCTCGTCCTCCTTCTTCCTGGCGTGATCTCGATGACTCAATGGCTCTATCTGGTCTGTGGCGGCCTGCTGCTGTCGTCGGTTCTGGTGCTGTGGCGTCGTGAGCTCGCCGCGATCGTTCGTCTGCTGGCCGTGCAGGGCATACTGCTCGGAGCACTGGCAGGAACCCTCGCCGTTCGGCTGGACAGCATCGAGCTGGGCGCGGTCGCGATCGGCGTACTGGTCCTCAAGGCGATCGTGGTGCCTGGCATTCTCCGCCGGGTCCTGCGCGACAGCGGCGAGGCGCGGGAGACCGAGCCGCTGATCAACATGACGGCGTCGATCGTTGCCGCCGCCCTGCTGATCCTGCTCGCCTACGCAGCAAGCCGCCCCATCGTCCGGCTTGCGCCGTCAGCCGAGACACAGGCGGTCCCAGTGGGGCTGGCGATGGTGCTGCTCGGGTTCTTCGTTCTCGTCAGCCGTCGGCGTGCGCTGTCGCAGATCGTCGGGTTCCTCCTGCTCGACAACGGCATCGCGACCACGGCCTTCCTGATCACCGGCGGTGTGCCCGGCATCGTCGAGCTCGCCGTATCCCTCGACGTGTTGCTGGTCGTGCTGGTGTTGCAGGTGCTCACCGCCCGGTTGCGGGCGACCTTCGGCGCGACCGACATTGACGAGCTCCGGGAGCTGCACGACTGATGAGCGATCTGACCGGTGGTCCTGCACTGCTGCTGACGGCTGTGCCGCTGGCCGCGCCGCTGGCAGCTGCAGGCGCAGCCGTCCTGATGGGCTGGCGGCGCTCGATCGCAGTGGGCGCGATCGCCGCAGCCACGGCAGTCCTGGCGGCTGGTGCCGGTACGACGGCCTGGACGGCAGGCGGCGGAGTCGTTGCTGCGGGCAATTGGTTGCGGATCGATGCGTTGTCCGGTCTGATGCTGATCGTCATCGGAGCGGTCGGTGTCATCGCAACGTGGTCCGGTCTGGGCTACATCGACGACGAACTCAAGGCCGGCCACACCGACGCGCCCGGCGCCCGACGGTACGGCGTACTCGTGCCGCTGTTCATCGCGGCCATGGTGCTCGCGGTCCTGGCGAACAACCTCGGGCTGCTGTGGGCGGCGGTGGAGGCCACCACCATCGTCACCGCCTTCCTGGTCGGGCATCGCCGTACCAGGCAGTCGCTGGAGGCGACGTGGAAGTACGTCGTCATCTGCTCGGTCGGCATCGCGCTCGCCTACCTCGGTACCGTCCTGGTGAACTACGCCGCCCAGCAGGCGGGGATCGAATCGCTTGATTGGAGCGAGCTCGCTTTACATGCCGGCGAGCTCGATCGGGGTGTGATGCGGCTTGCGTTCGCGCTGCTGGTGCTGGGGTTCGGTGCGAAGGCTGGTCTGGTGCCGTTGCACAGCTGGTTGCCGGATGCCCACAGCCAAGCGCCCGCACCCGTCTCGGCGTTGATGTCCGGAGTGCTACTCCCGGTCGCGATCTATGCCTTGGCCCGCTACCGCGTGATCGCGGTCGAGAGCGTGGGACAGGGATTCGTCCGCGGTCTCATGATCACCGTCGCGCTGGCGTCTCTCGCGCTGGCCGCCGGCCTGCTGGTGTCCCAACGCGACTACAAACGGTTGCTGGCCTATTCGAGTATCGAGCACATGGCGCTGGCAGCGATCGGGGTCGCGATTGGTACGCCGCTGGCGATCGCGGCGGTGGTGCTGCACATCGTCGGGCATGGGCTCGGCAAGGCTGTGCTGTTCTGCGGAGCGGGGGAGATCCTCGCCCGCGAAGGCAGCACCCGGATCGACGAGGTGCGCGGGTTGTTCGTTCGCGCGCCGATGCTGGCGGGTGTGTTCGCTGCTGGCTTGGTCGCGCTTCTGGGGTTGCCGCCGTTCAGCCTGTTCGTCAGCGAGATCGGCCTGCTCCGCGCCGGGTTCGCGGCCGGACTCAGCTGGGTGATGGCCGCCGTACTCGTCCTGCTCTTGGTCGTCTTTGTTGCCATCAGCGCCAAAGCCGCCGGCATGCTCTTCGGCGCTTCCACCGAGCCACCGGCACCCGCACTCCGAACATCGACCGCGACCCCGCTGCTCGCCGGGCTCGTGATCGTCGGCGTTCTGGGGCTCGTCGATTGGCCGCTCGGATCGCTGCTGCACACTGCGAGCTTGATTGTGGGGACGTCGCGATGAGCCCGGATCCGAGGACCTACCCCAATCGGCGCCAATCCAAGGTCACCGCGGATTCTCTGGCCGACCACGCCGCCACACTGCTCGGCAGCGGATACCGCCTCGCACTCATCGCCGGGCACGACGACCGGGACGCGTTCCGCGTCGTCTACCTGTTCGTCGCCGCCCGGCCCGACCGGCGCGTCGAGCTGATCCTCAGCACCAGCCGGTCCGCGCCGCAGATCCCCAGCCTCGCCGCATTATCTTTCCCGGCGGGCCGCTTCGAACGCGAGCTGCAAGATCTCTTCGGCATCGAGATAGTCGGCCATCCCAATCAGCGTCGGCTCGTGCTCCACCAGCACTGGCCATCCGATTGGTACCCCATGCGGCGAGACGCCGGGCCGCCACCGGCCTTCGGCGACATCGACGAGCCGTACCCGTTCCTCACGGTCGCCGGGAAGGGCGTCTACGAGATCCCGGTCGGACCGATCCACGCCGGGCTGATCGAGCCGGGCCACTTCCGGTTCTCCGTCGTCGGCGAGACCATTCTCAAACTCAAGGCAAGGCTGTGGTTCGTCCACAAGGGCATCGAGAAACTTGCCGAAGGCAAACTGATCGCCGACGTCCTCCCACTGGCCGAGCGAGTTTCCGGCGACACGACAGTCGGGCACACGCTCGCGTTCTGCCTGGCCGTCGAGGAAGCCCGCGACTGGCCGGTCTCCGCACCGGCCCAGGTCCTGCGGGCGATCCTGCTCGAGCTCGAGCGACTGTACAACCACGTTACCGATATCGGGGCTCTCTGCAACGACGTCGGGTACGGCATCGCCAACACGCACGCGCAGCGGATCCGCGAACAGCTGCTTCGGCTCAACAAGCAGGTGACCGGCCACCGCCTGCTCCGCGGCGCGATCACGCCAGGTGCCACTCGCCTCCGGGCTCTCCCCGATCCCGGCGTACTGGGCGCGATCCGTGCCGAGGTCCAGCAGATCGTCGACATCGCGCTCGGTAACAGCGTCGTACTGGACCGCATGACCGGCACCGCTGTCCTCGGCACGGCTCAGGCCCGCGATCTCGGCACCCTCGGGTACGTCGCCCGCGCGAGCGGGTGCGATCCCGATGCCCGACGCGATCACCCGTTCACGCCGTTGACTACTGAGGTCGCCTCTGCGGTCCGGAGCGAGGGAGACGTCCTGGCCCGGTTCCTCACCCGAGCCGACGAGATCAAGCACTCCGTCGCCCTGCTCACGCACCTCATCGCAACCCAGCCACCGCTCAGTGCGGAGACCACGAAACCCACCTGGCTCACCGCGGGAAACACCTCCGGGGTCGGCCTGGTCGAGGGCTGGCGCGGGACCATCGCCCACCGGATCGAGTTCGGCCCCGACAGCTCCGTGTCGCGGTGGAAGATCGTCGACCCGTCCTTCTTCAACTGGCCGGCCCTGCCGGTCGCCCTGGCCGACACGATCGTTCCCGACTTCCCCTTGACCAACAAGAGCTTCAACCAGTCCTACGCAGGGAATGATCTGTGAAACCTCGCCAACGTCCCGCCCAGCGCATGAAGATCGAGACCGTCCAGCGCTGGGTCGCCTCGGTCATCGTGGTCCACATCGGCAGCGTCCCCGCGGTCTCGCTCGCCGTCTACAGCATCGGCATCGCCAAGACCGATCACGGGAAGGGAGTCGGCCTGTGGATCATGTCCGCGGTGATCGGTCTCCTGACGGTCGCCGGGGTCCGGCTGATCTTCCAGCGCACGCCATTCACGCCGTGGATCGTCCTCGGCGCCCTGCCCACGGCTCTCACCGGCTTCTACATCTTCTAGCGTCAGGATGTGATCATGGACCTGAGCCTGTCGGCGTCATACGACGCCACTCCCGAAGAAGTGTTCGCGATGATCACCGACGCGACCTTCCAGGAACAGGTGCTCCAGCGGGTCCATTCACCGTCGTACGACGTGGCCGTGCGCGAGGA
>NZ_BAAANF010000047.1:0-538 GCF_039529655.1 Kribbella yunnanensis
GGTGTCGAGTGTAAGTGCACAAGGGAGCTTGACTGTGAGACAGACATGTCGAGCAGGGACGAAAGTCGGAACTAGTGATCCGGCGGTGGCATGTGGGAGCACCGTCGCTCAACGGATAAAAGGTACCCCGGGGATAACAGGCTGATCTTCCCCAAGAGTCCATATCGACGGGATGGTTTGGCACCTCGATGTCGGCTCGTCGCATCCTGGGGCTGGAGTAGGTCCCAAGGGTTGGGCTGTTCGCCCATTAAAGCGGCACGCGAGCTGGGTTTAGAACGTCGTGAGACAGTTCGGTCCCTATCCGCTGCGCGCGCAGGAGACTTGAGAAGGGCTGCCCCTAGTACGAGAGGACCGGGGTGGACGAACCTCTGGTGTGCCAGTTGTTCCGCCAGGAGCACGGCTGGTTGGCTACGTTCGGGAGTGATAACCGCTGAAAGCATCTAAGCGGGAAGCACGCTTCAAGATGAGGTCTCCCACCGGGTTAACCGGGTAAGGCCCCCAGTAGACCACTGGGTTGATAGGCCAGAAGTGGAAGCAT
>NZ_BAAANF010000048.1:0-887 GCF_039529655.1 Kribbella yunnanensis
TGGCAGTCTAGGACTCGGTTTGGCCGGTGGTGGTGCGGATGCTGGGGAGGCTGTCGATGCCGCGTCCGCGGAGTCGGTAGCTGGCGCCTTTGAGGGTGAGGACGTCGGCGTGGTGGACGATGCGGTCGATCATCGCGGCGGCGACGGCTTGGTCTCCGAACACGCCGCCCCAGCCGGAGAACGGCAGGTTCGAGGTGAGGATCAGGGAGGCGTGTTCATAGCGGGACGAGACGAGCTGGAAGAACAGGTTCGCGGCGTCTTGCTCGAACGGGAGGTAGCCGACCTCGTCGACGATGATCAGCCCGTAGCGGCGCAGCCTGGCGAGCTCGTTGGGAAGCTTGCCGGCGCGGTGGGCGTCGGTGAGGCGGGTGACCCAGTCGGTCGCGGTGGCGAACAGGACGCGGTGTCCGTGTCGTGCCGCTGCGACTCCGAGGGCGGTGGCTAGGTGGGTTTTGCCGGTGCCGGGTGGTCCGAGGAGTACGACGTTGCGGGCCTCGGTGAGGAACCCGCCTGATGCGAGTGCGGCGATCTGTTGGCGTGCTGCTGGTTGGGCGTCGAAGTCGAAGTCCTCGAGGGTCTTGACGGCACCGAACCCGGCGGCACGGATCCGTAGTCGGGCGCCGGATGAGTTGCGGGCGGCGACTTCGCGTTCGAGAACCGCGGCCAGGTAGTCCTCGTGGGTCCAGCCGGCGTCTCGGGCTTGGTCGGCCAGCCGGGTGGCGGCCTCGGTGATCCGGGGTGCTTTCAGTGCGGCGGCCAGATAGGTGATCTGCTTGACCGCCTCAGTGGTCGCGGCGGGGTTCCTCGTCGGCTTGGTGGTGGCCATCAGTGGGTTCCTTCCTCGCCCGCGAGCCCGAATGCGCGGTCGTAGTCGGCCAGATCCCGGG
>NZ_BAAANF010000049.1:0-855 GCF_039529655.1 Kribbella yunnanensis
AGCTCGGCGGTGTGGCCGTGTGGCAGATGGAGCAACATCACGTACCGGGTCGAGCGTTCGACCAGGGTGCCGATCGCTGACTTGTTCTGGGTGCCACAGATCAAGTCGCCTTCCCAGTGCCCGGGCACCGCCCGGTCGTCGGCCTCGGCCGGGCGCTCGGACACGTTGAGCATGGCGGGGATCTTGGAACGGGGCTGGTCAGGGCGGCGCTGAGGTCTGCGGACCGCGCGGCCCGTGCGCAGGCAGCGGGCCAGCTCCCGGCGCAGCGCGCCGCGGCCCTGCACATACAGCGATTGGTAGATCGTCTCGTGCGACACCCACAGCTCCGGTCGGTTCGGGAAGTCACGGCGCAGACTACGAGCGATCTGCTCCGGGCTCCACCGCAACCGTAATCTTGCCTGCACCCGCCACCGCAACCGGTGATCCATCGCCAGCTTGGCCGGCTTCGGCCGTCGGGCGCGTTCCTCGGCCTTCACCTGTGCCAGCGACGCGCGATACCGCGTGATCGGCCGTCCGTCAGTGCGGTTGTGTCGGTGCCGGGAACTGGCCTTGTTCCGCTCGACTTCCCGGCTGATCGTGGACGCCTCACGCCCCAGCCGGCGCCCGATCTCACGATAGGACAGATTCTCGGCCAGCCCGACCATGATCTCCTCCCGCTCGGCCAGCGACAGATAGCGACCCTTCGGAGCCTGCAAATCAACCATCGGCATACCGCCACCATCGCGGACCCACCGCCGAGCCAAAGTCACCGCCACACCCGCTCCAGCAGCCGCGGTCTCGTAATCGGCCCCGGACCGCACCCGCGACCAAAACTCACGCTGCACCACCCGCGAGAACGCCCTCGGTCCACCAAGC
>NZ_BAAANF010000050.1:0-1238 GCF_039529655.1 Kribbella yunnanensis
AGTAAGTACGACGAGCAGACCCGCGCTAAGGCGGTCCGGCTGGTCATTGATCATGTTCAGGACTATCCGTCTGAGTTTGCTGCGATCAAGGCGGTGGCGGCCCGGTTGGGTATGACGGCCGAGACGCTGCGCCGCTGGGTTCGCCAGGCCGAGATCGATGCCGGCCAGGCCGACGGGGTGTCGTCTGAGTCCGCGCGGGAGATCCGGGAGTTGAAGCGGAAGAACGCCGAACTGGAACGCACGGTCGAGATCTTGAAAGCCGCGACAAGTTTCTTCGCGCGGGAGAGCGACCCGCGACAGCGCTGATCTGCCGGTTCATCGCCGAGCACGAGGCTCGGTTCGGGGTCGCTTCGATCTGCCGTGCGCTGTCCGCGCAGGGCTGCCAGATCGCCCCGAGGACCTATTACGCCTGGGCGGTCCGGGCGCCGTCCAAGCGGGCGCTGTGGGACACCACGGTGACCGGGGTACTGGCCGGCTACTACGAGCCCGACGAGCACGGCAGGCGCCCACCGGAGGCGTTGTACGGGTCATTGAAAATGTGGGCCCACCTCAACCGCGAAGGTGTTCAGGTCGCGCGCTGCACGGTGGAGCGGCTGATGAAGGTCAACGGCTGGCGCGGCGTGACCCGGGCCAAGAAGGTCCGCACCACGATCGCGGACCCGGCCGCGACCCGGGCACCGGACCTGGTCAACCGCCAGTTCCGGGTGCCGGCACCCAACCGGCTGCTGGTCGCGGACTTCACCTACGTGCGCCTGGCGACCGGCACGTTCGCCTACACCGCGTTCGTCATCGACGCCTTCGCCGGACGGATCGTGGGCTGGGAATGCTCCACGTCCAAGCACACCGCATTCGTCGAACGGGCCATCGCCCAGGCCGCCGCGATACGGAGACGACAAGGTAATCCCTTGCAGAACAAGACGATTCACCATTCCGACGCCGGATCCCAATACACCTCGGTGCACCTCACCGAGACCTTGCAGCTACACGGGCTCAGCCCGTCGATCGGCACGGTCGGCGACGCTTACGACAACGCCCTGGCCGAGACCACCATCGGGCTCTACAAAACCGAATGCATCCGCGACGACTCACCTTTTCGCCGCGGACCACTCACCGGCCTGGCCAGTGTCGAGACCATCACCGCCGACTGGGTGCATTGGTACAACACCAGCCGGCTCATGCACCGCCTCGACCGACGCCCACCCGCCGAAGCCGAGGCTGACTACTATTCACAAACCCGC